>NZ_DATLKJ010000110.1:0-58360 GCF_035538455.1 Chitinophaga sp. | reverse complement strand
TAATATATCAACTGTTACAGGTAACTTATGCTATGCTTTATGAATAATTCGCTTTCGCTTTAAGAGTAGACGTTCAATTACGCCTTGTTTTTCGGGAGTCGCCTGACCATACCGATATATTTTTGCCAATTGATTACTGATTTCGGAATAATCTGTCATTTCCTCATCGGTCATTCTAATAATGTGAGGATAATAGTAATATTGACATAGTATTTTGTCTCGAATAGCCTTATCCATGGAGAAAGAAAATGTATACGGTTCCTTATCGGAAAAAAACTCTTCCATTTTAACAGTACCTTCTAAATCGTAGATTCGCTTTGGCGTTGCAGACAATCCGATCCTTCTTGGCAGGTGAAATTCAGTTAATCTTTCGGCTACTGTTGGGGAGGCTAGGTTATGCCCTTCATCAGCAATGAAAATAGTATCTTCGGGTAGATATTGTACTAAACTTTGAAACTTTTCTTTAACAAAAGAGGCATACGTGCAAATAATAATGAAGGAAACAGGAATACGTTTAGCAGTAGAAACGAGTGTACTAACTGTGCCTTGCCAGTCAATTTTTGAAGATATTTTGTATACCTCTTGGAAGTTTAATGTCCTTGCTTCCTTCTCCCATTGCTCAACCAAGGTAATTGTGGGCACAAGGATCAGAGCATGATAGATTTTGTTTTCACTTTTATGGTATTCATTTAATAAGCAGTTTAAGGAAGTAATTGTTTTTCCCGTTCCGGTTGCCATCGCAAATATGCCTTTTTGACCATTCCTTAGCCAACTCTCATAGGCTTGAATCTGATAATCCCTCGCCCCCTGGTGGCCTGGGAATTTTGGGCTTCTAATAATTTTGTCAATATCGTTGTGAAGCTTAACAATTGTTTGCTTCAATCTTTGGTTTGATATCAGGCTTGTTTTCCTTCTCACTAATTCCTCTTCCTGAACGATTAATTCATTCAGACTTTTATTGCCGAATTTATCACGAATTGCCACCTCAATATCTTCAACAGCCAAATACTCTACATCGTTATCTGTCTCCGAAAAATAAGCATCGATAATCTTTAATTGTTTCTTGATAAGTTTGTTGGATCGCCCATTTTCCCAACTTAAAAACGCCTCCAATTCTTCGAGGTTTTCTGACAATCCATATAGAGTAAAATTGCAAGATGCCTTGTAACCAACCTTATTTTCGCCATCACTGAAGACTCCTGATTTGTAGTGCGCGATTCCTCTGCTATTCTTCGGTTTGATAATTTTGATCTCAATGCGCTTTGCGGCAATTAGGTACGCTAAACATTCAAAAAAATGAATATTATATTCATCTAACACTTTTCCAAGTGAAACAACATCAGTTAAGTCAAAAACTCTATTGATGTTGTTTGAATTCAGGCCCTTTTCAACTACCTCTTTATCTTTCTCAGAAAGGAGATGATTTATAACCATTCTCATCTTTCCGCCCTTGCTGATAAAAGTGGCAAAACCAACAGATAATAAATTGATTGCTGCTGAACTAAAATAC
The DNA here is from genome assembly GCF_035538455.1 of Chitinophaga sp. GTDB lineage: Bacteria > Bacteroidota > Bacteroidia > Chitinophagales > Chitinophagaceae > Chitinophaga. The sequence goes on along the minus strand of NZ_DATLKJ010000110.1, from coordinate 56,850 downwards.
CCAAGCAATAAATGGAACTCGGAACTGTTAGCTAAGCCCTCAAGATAAAATTGTAGGGGTTCGTCTTCAGTTCCGGTTTTATAGTCTCTGTCTATTGACCAGTTGCAGGATTTAAGCATATCGCGAGTCATTTTTGATCAATTGAGAAATACTCTTAATGACCACCTCTATTTCGCTTTCTGTATTGAACCTGCCCAATGAAAATCTTATAGAGGAAAATGCATCTTCATCACTTAAACCCATAGCAATGAGTACGTGCGAAGGCCTCATTATCGCAGATGCGCATGCAGATCCATTGGACACTGCTATGTTTTTCATTCTGCCTATCAAGATATTTGCATCATGCCCTTTAAAGCATATATTGGTGACATTACAAGCCCTGTTATCTATATTCCCATTCACTGAGGTGCCAGGTATTTGTAATAAGCCACCTTCTAGTTTTTGACGCAATAGGCTTATTCGGTTGACATCTTCTTTCATTCTCGTTTTGCAAAGTTCGCATGCTACTCCTAGTGCTATAATGCCGGGAACGTTTAGGGTTCCGCTTCGTAGGCCTTTCTCTTGACCTCCTCCATGCGTATATGTAGGGACCTTAATTCCATTTTTTACATATAAAGCCCCGATGCCTTTAGGACCATAGATCTTATGTCCGCTGATGCATAGAAAATCAACATCGAGGACGTCAACATTGATGTCCATTTTACCCACTGCCTGTGTTACATCAGAAAAGAAAAGGGCCTGAGTTTTACGGACAATCGAAGAAATGTCTTGTATTGGTTGTGTTACACCTGTCTCATTATTTACATACATAATGCAAACAAGGATAGTCTCTGGGCGTAATAATGCTTGTAATTTAGCTAGATCAATAATGCCTGTATTGTCAACATCTAGATAGGTAACTTCAAAACCCTCTCTTTCAAGGTGCTTGCAGGTATCTAAAACGGCATGATGCTCTGTCGCTACAGTTATTATGTGGTTGCCTTTGCGCGCATTCAATGCGGCGGCTCCTTTCAGTGCAATATTTATAGCTTCTGTTGCTCCACTCGTGAAAATAATCTCATTGCTATCTGCGCAGATTAAATCAGCTACTTGCTTTCTTGCTTGCTCTACCGTTTTGTTTGCCTCATTTCCAAAATAATGAGTGCTGTGAGGATTGGCATAATTGTCAATCAGAAAGGGTAGCATTGCATCTAATACCCTTTTGTCAACTTTGGTAGTAGCATTATTGTCAAGGTATGTGATAGCATTATTGTGCATGATCTAATTATTATAACGTATTGTAGTTATTCTCAAACTTTTGAACGATATCCGCTGCAACCCTTATTACTTCTGAGTTCGATGTTCTTCTTGGAAATCGATCGTGCCATGAAACTATGTCGTAGCTCGGGCTAAGTTTACCTCTGCGAAGTTGAAGCTCCTTTTGAACCAAATACTCAACTGATTCTCTATAAGAACTTTCTTCGCTTGTATACAAACGTTTTTTCGGAAGAGGAAAACTTAATAATATCATATCATGAATTTTCTCTATCCCAACGCCTCTTTGCTCTAAAAATCTCTTCCTAAACGTTCCCTGTGAGTTGAAATGACCATGCGCCCTTCCAATTGGACCAGACGAATTGTTTGTCATTCCAATATATATAATGGTGTGTAGTTTTGAAACCCATATATAAATATATGCCGTATCCATACCATTATGGACATTATAGACGTTTGTTTGAATCATGAACCGCGTTCAGTGGTATAATTTGGTGGTAATTCATTTTCCAGCTTACGAACCATATGGGCAAGAAACTCTGAGGTAATTCGTCTAAAATCCCATAAAACTTTTTTAATTTCTTCATATTCGAAATCCGTTATATTCTTATATGCATAGTACTCAGAATCAGCCAGCTGCAATAACAATAAATCAAACGTTATTTGCAAATCCTGGTTTTTTTCGTTGTTTTCATATATATAAAGGGCAAACCGGTGAAGCTTATTTATCCTGACACAATTTCCCAAGTCTGTATCGTAGTATGGTTCCCAAAGTAAGTTATCAGTTACAGAGCTTACTCTGAATATTTTGGATAATTGCGGATTAATTTCTCCCTTAACAGCCTCTTCCTTTTCTTCCTTAGTGATATCTTCAAAGGTACCAACATCTTCGCCCTTATCTTCTTTCATCATTTTTACGATAAGTCTCACTTTGGTCGCCATATCTTTAGTGATTAGCTCAAGCCTTTTCTCAACCTCCTCTTCTGAGGGAAGAGTATCACCAGGGAGGATTTCTATTTGCTCATATTCACTAAGCAGTTTGTTCGCGATTTCATTTGGGTCCTTGTTTATGATCTCACTGCGAATCCGACCTGCATTAAGCCAGGCATTCTTGCTTTTATTTCTTGCTTCTCGGGTAACATCACTTATCACCTTCCAAGCTTCTTCTGACAACGTCAGAGTTGACTTCTTTACATCAATATTGAAGAAGTCATCGGCTTCATTATTAATTGAAATCCTGCTTCTAAAAGCATAAAAGTATTGATCGTATGGAATTATTCCATTTAGATGGGACGCCCAGGAAATTAACCTATTATTTCTATAAACATAAAACCCATAATTGCCAGATTCAATCAAATATTTTTTTCGAATCTCAGCGTCTTTGGCTTCGCCTAAATGCTTTATCCGGAAGATAGGTGGATACGGTAATTGGGTAATTTCAATTTCAGCAGTAATACCTAACTCATTATCTAGTGTGATTTCTTTTTTCTTTTCTATCCATTTAACCTCTGTACCATCCCAGGAATTCTCGTCTAAATTCCCATTTTCATTAGCCTCATCTATAAATAAAGGATCAATAGCGTTTACTTCCTTGTCAGAAATGAAAATTTTGACTCCTTTCTCTTGGATAAAAAAGTAATAGATAACACCTGCTTTGGTATTGAGTTCCTCTATCGTGTTTCTTACACTTGGATGATTGTTTTTTCGAATATCTCCAATCCTTATTATTGTTCCCTTCCCTTCGGCTAGGTATTTAGAAATAATTTCGTTGTCAGATATGTCTATTTCCTTTTCCTCTGCCGTATAGGATTTCGTTCGCATTGTTGTTGGCAAGGAGACCTGAAACTTAGTAAATCCACTGCCATCCGAACTGATTATTTCAAGAGTATCTCCTTGCGAGAATGCTGCGGATTTTAATCCTAATCCAAACTTAGATAATGAATGTTGTTCGTAATATTGATCTGAAGAGCCAAGTTTCAGTGCATTAATAATTTGATCGCGGTTCATGCCGTCACCGTTGTCAACTATTAAATACTCCTTAACGTTATTCTTTTTTGCATCTGAAAAGTCTTTACGATCTTTTACAATTAATAGGTGTACTAATTTTGCATTAGCCCTAATAGAGTTGTCTATTATATCGCATATAGCTGATGAAGTTGTATAACCTATACGACTTAGTCCGTAAAGAAGCCTTCCTCCATCAATTTCTAAGTTAATTGCCATACCAATTTATAGTTTAAATAAAGCAGCTTGCACACCCTATCCCCTCTGCCTCTTCTAAAATATCAATCAGATAAGGTGATTGGGGTTTTAATGCACTCCTCTCCATTCTTTTTAAGTATTCGGTTTTAATTCTTTTTACCCTTTCAGGTTCAATCAACTCTTGCAGGCTTTCTCCTTGGCTCCAAGTATAACCGTCTTTTTCATACTCCATAGCCTTTTTGTACAGATCAGGATGTTGCTCATACAGCCAAATCCATTCAATTTTTTGCTGAAAGAAGCAGAAATAGCATCCGGAGCGACTCCGTGCATATTGACCGGTTTTGCCATCGATACCAAAATCAACTTTGTTATAGTAAGCGGGAACACCTACGCCACTTTCCTGCAAAATCCTAAAAATATCATTTCTTATTAGAACATCTTCATTGTCTAGCAATGGGAATGATGCTTCGTTAGCCAACGGATAATCGGTAGTTTTTAGAAAAGCAAAAACCAAATGATTAAAGCCCTTTACATCAGCATCCAGTAGAGCATTCAGTTTCTGCGCTTGTGTAAAAGAAGGCTCTATTTTCTTCGTAAGGATCTGTTCTACTTTATCCTGGAACCGACCAAAGTTGATATCTCTGGAAAAGGCCCAAACTAGCTCCATATTTTGGTTGGATAATACTTTGGCAACTACGTCTTCACTCCAGATGTTCTTCCTAAAGGGGAAGATTGATTGTATATTCTTCTTTGTGGATATATAACCTTCTCGGTCTTCATCTCCCCGGATACCCACATAGGAAACCACTGGATCGGTACCGACGTATTGCTCAAAGGGCTCCAGCTTCAATTTTTTAGTACACCAGCGGGAATTGGATGAAGGTAGAAAACCTCCATACATTTTGAGGAAATGATCAAAAGGGTCTTCGGAACTTCTTTTTGCTGCTTGCAATAGGTTGATTTTTACACCTAAGAACACCTCAAGGTTTTTAATAAGCTGGTACGTTTCGTCTAATTCTTTTCCTGTATCACATGAATAGAATTCAATATTTAATGATGGATATTTTGTCTTGATATAAATCGCCAATGCGGCGCTGTCTTTGCCGCCGGAAATGCCGAGCACATGCCTTGTTAAACTCATTGCAATAACTCTTTTAAAAGGTTTAATACAGCTGCAATGTTTGATGTTCTGTCATTGCCAAGTTTCTTTTTCATTGCAGTTTTTAATTGTTCAATTTCTTGCCCCTTATTTTTGGGTACTCTTACAATTTTGGGATTGATAGTACTAAAGAATGTATCAATCTTTACTCCAATAACATCTTCATTTTTCTCATCAATATCGGTTTTTGAAATAGTTGTTAAACTATCAAGCTCCAATATCATTGCTCTAAACTTTTCATACAGTAACATCTCGTCCTCATCCGTAAACATCTCGAGTGTTCTGCTGGTGATAGTTTGTGCTAAAGAATTTAGCCATGCTTTTTTATCGTCCAAAGGAGAGTCAATACGCTGTATGAATGTCTTTTGATTAGATAAAAGCAAATGTTTTTTTAGCTTGGAGAATCGACTTTGCAAGCTGTTTTTATACTCTTCAAACTCCACTACTTTTCCTACGAATTCATTGCAAATAAATTCTTCGAATCTTTTTACTAACTCGTCGTAGGCGGTACGTAACTAACGAACGGCATTTTGAAGGTTTACTGCATAGCCTTGTAATTTTGACTTGTCTTTTTGTAAAGTGTTAAGGGAGAAGTTTAACGCGTTGGGAAATGCTTCAAAAAATGTAACTTCTGGATCCTTACTCTTTGCTATTGCTTGGCGCACTTTTAATGCCGCGGCGGACAGTCGTTTGGTTTGTTTCGAATATTCTGGTAACTGTCTGTAAAATACAATAAATGGTTTTATCGTTTCAATGAACGAGTTATTATCAAATTTGAGCTCGGTTGATTGATTGAGAAATGTTCGATAACTATTGAAAATGTCGAGTTTGACTCCCTCAATATCAAATGTTTTTATAGAGTAATCATTTGGATATTTAATAATCAACTCAAGATTCTCTTCCGACAACTGTGGGATATAGACATTTTCGTTGAAAATTGCAAAGTCATCACGTTTGAGAAAAAGAAACGTTGGTATCCAAAAATCAATCAGGCCTTGTTTTAACTTAAAAGGTCGTTTATTCAAAATTTCGACAAATTCAGAGATTGGCTTTTGCTCTGACTTGGAATTCTCTAGAAATTTTTCGGAAACCTTCCAAAGCCTATTAAAAGTGGAGTTTTTGTCAATAGCAACAACCTCAAATCTATTTTCTCGAACTGGTGAAATACCATTTTCTTTCAATAGAGATAAAAAGATGGTTTTTTCAGGTGGAAATTTAGATTCATCAAATCCTAAATTTTCTTCATCCCAATTATTCACTAGTGCTTTAAAGTAGTTCTTTTTGGCGGTATGAATAGAAGATGAAATACGATGTTTATTGACCAATTCGTTTTTAAAAACAGGTGTCGCATCGTAAATAATGCTGCAAACTTGCGAAAGCAATTTGTTAAAATCCCTTTTATTGGAAATCTTTTTTTCTTCGCCTTTAAAAAACCATTTTACATCTTTGCTTCCTGTATAAATGCTATCGGAAATGTAATGGTTAAGTAAGCGAATCTGTGCGTCAACGATATTCTCTAATTCTCGTTTAGCAACTTTGTCGTCTCCGTTTTCCTCAATTACTTTTTGGATTTTTTCAATCTCAAACAGTAGGTTTTTTATTTCTGTAGAATTTTTGAAAAAGCAGTAAATAATTGCTTCCTTTTGAGTTTTCGATGCCTCCAAAACGTCAGTGACTTTAATCTTACTATTGAAGATTAGATTTACGAATCCATCATTTTCTCCTTTGGGGATTTCTTTTGTAATAGGATATTCTGATATTTTGAATTCAAAAAATCTTGGTGTTCCCTTCTCGTATGAGTATAACTTTGCAAATACAGGTGAGAATTGAAAGTATTTACTTAGCAATAGTGTAACATCTCCAACTTCGGAAATTTTATTTCCCGCCTCAATCAGTGCAGTCTGAATGTCTAAATCCGTACCTTCAAACAAAATGTAGCGCTTGCTGTGGGACCTGAAACGGATTATATTTTTAGTTTCGAGATTTTTGATGATAGTAGTACCGTTTGAGACGCCACTAGCAATTGTAAGATAATTGCTTAAAAAACGATCGTCTATTATAGATCCACTGGCAGAGAAAATGTTTAATAGACCAATAGTTTTAACTGCTTTTATGTAGTCATTTATAGAAGCATCAAATGTTCTTTCCACATTTTCTATTGCCGAACGTATAGAGCTCCAAGCAGAAAAATCAGGATTATATTTTGAAGTGAGAAATGAGTAAAAATTGAAATTTAAATAGTCATATACGCAACTCAGATTGTAAAATTGATTCTCTCGTTGGTTAAATTTTGTTAAGCCTGTATGGTCAGTTGATTCAAGGAAGGTAAACAACGATCTTTCATTCTGTCCATAACGTTGGAGAGAAAGTGTAAGCGTATTTGCTGCAAGCATATCAAGCGGATAAAGCTTGGTTGCAATCTTGTTTAGGAAATCTTTGTTAAAATTGAAGGCCTTGGTAGCAACAGATAAATTTAGACATTGCTCAATTGTTGAGCTGGTCGGTTGGATTGCAACATTTTCAGCAACATATTCAGACGCCAGATATAGAAGTTGTTCGACTGGTTCATTGAATGTAATTTCACGGAAACGACCTTTTACTTTTACCCATTCTTGTTTTTGGGTACTGCTTAATGAATAGGCATATGATTCAAAGCTTTGATGGACAGTTGTAATTAAGACAATATTGTATTTAGGATTGTTGCAAAACTCCGCTAATTGTTGAATGAAATATAATTCATTTTCAGGATTATGCTTGCTTGCATATTCTAAAAATTTCCCAAATTCATCTAGAAATAGAAGCAAAATTCCATTGCTTTTACCTAGTGAATGGTAGCGATTGAAAATTTCCGATAAAATATTTTCATGCTTATTTTTATTTGTGTTTACTTCGAATATGTCAGAAAATTGCTCTACTATTGAAGTATATGAACCAACAATCTTTACGAAGTCTACTTTAGGATTAGTAATAAAATTAGCTTCGAAATAGCGTTTCTTTCCTTTGATACTTTGTTCAAGAGCTAAAAGAAAGGAAGACTTTCCTGTTCCATAAGTACCAATAATATTAAATGAGCGAATACCCTTCTTAAAGTCGTTCACAATTTGGCTAACAACTTGCCCTGCATTGGGAGTAGGGATGTAATTTAAGTCCCTTTCTGTGTCCCTAAGGATATTTACCGATGTAGTGAAATTATTTGCCATAATATTTATCTAAAATTGAATATGGATTTGCTTTGTTCTTAAATTGAAGTTCTTTGATCCCTGCATGATCAGTGAACGTTATACTTTTATTTTGACTAATAATGTCAGTGATCTTGTTTGTCAATCCCAAGCGATTTAATCCGAAAATAGACCCTGGGCTATTGTGGTCAAATTCCAATGAATTTAAACTGATAGAATTACCATAATTTGGATTATCTAGAATTGAAAATAGTACAACTGCTTCGGGCAAATTATCTCTTTCGTTGTTTTCAATTTGGAATTGTTCATCCTTGCCCTTTCCGATTGCTTTAAGCAGCCCAATTTCTGAAAGGATTCCAGAAAAGCTATCCTCCACATCGTTATTCTGACTGTCGTTTTTATACATATTTACAAAAACGTTGAAATCTTTCGCAACGGTGTTTTCATTGAAAATTAATTCTGGATTTGCTTCTTGGATTCTTTTTAAATAATTTAAGAAAGTTTCTTTGGTAAAAAGTATTTTCTCCTTTCTAAATTCATTAAAGATAATATTGTAAATAGAAGCCAATTCTGTTTTGACTAGTTGATAATGCAGTAGCCAAAGACTGGCTTCATCCTCTAAGTATGGATCGTAGCCATTTTCCTCGTCAAATAATCTTGTTCCAAATTCAGTCACTTGGTCTTTGTTGTCTATAATGTTAAATGCTTTCATCCAGTAGCGGATGGCTGAGACCATATTCTTACCGACCCCCAACTTTACCACAGCCTCTTCATCATTGAAAGACTCTTTTTTTTGTATGAAGTCATAGCCCTTTTTTAGCCAAAGCTGTCGGCATTGAAAGGAATCATGCCCGGAGAAAGTATATTTTATAATGTCCGTATTCACTTATACTAATTTTATTTTCTAACTCAATTTTTATTGGGTGCTTAATTATAATATTATAATTTAATTGGCTTTGTGTTTATTTTTCTTGTTATTATTGAGACGTTTATTGGGACTTATTCATCGATTTTTGAAGGAACTAGGAGCTTTCTTACATTAACATCGAGAACTTCAGCGATCTCAAACAATGTTTCAACTGATGGTTGCCTTGCATTATTGCACCATTGAGAAACAGTAGCCTGATTCTTACCAAGCTTATCAGCGAGCCATTTATTTTTCTTGTTTAACTCTGCTAATACAACTCTTATCCTGTTTAACTCCTTAATAGCCAAAATTCTTTGTGTTTTAGGCAAAAATATAAAAAAATTAGCTAAAAATATTAATCTCTATGCAAATCAAGCTTTTTATTAAGATGGCTTTACACGGTTGACTTTATCACCACGGACGAGTGTATCTTCAATGGATACTGTGGAGTTTAGTCGACTGTGTAACTAAGTTACTCAGGAAATTTCAGCTAGTGCCCGAAGATCAAATATAAAAAGGTTCGAGTTTCGTACCATAGGGATCACTGGATACTTACGCTAAAAGCCGCTATCATAGCGGCTTTTCCTTATTGGTGGCTACTCAGCCTAATTACTTTGACACCTCTTGACACCCTCCAACAGCCCCTATTCTTCTAATTACATTTACAAATTTATTTACCATCAACATTTACAATTTTAACGATAGAATATAGTGCTATGGCGACAATTAGCGTAATCCTAAAAACACACCGTAAAAAGCAAGACGGTACTTTCCCAATATGCATAAGAGTTACTGAAAAGAATAAAACACGATATAAATATGTCGGGTATTCAGTAACGGAATTACAGTTTAAGGAGGGCTTAAATGGCTGGGTTCGAAAACACCCCGATTCAGTACTGATTAATACAATAATCGAATCTGAACGCACCAAAATACAGGAGAAATTAACTCGGCTTGTTTTGGAGAAAAGGAATTTAATTTTGAATATCTGCTTTCGGATCAGCCAACAGGGGGGCATACAATAGGTGAAATCTTGAAAAAAATTGCTGAACGGCATTCTCAAAACGATGAAATAAACCAGTATTATAAACAGTTATCTTTGAAATCTCAGGTTACAGAATGTTTAGGGAAAGATAAGCCCTTAAATGATATTGGTCTGAATGACGTTGAAAAAATAGTCGATTGTTTCAAAAACGTTCATAAAAACAAACCGAATACAGTAAATAGGAAATTACGGTTTCTGTCTACGGCTTACACTACAGCACAGAAAACATGGCCAAAGGAAATTAACCCTGTCAACCCTTTTAAACTGGTAACTGTTAAACGTGAGAAGACCAGAAAATTAAAACTAAACATAGATCAGTTAACAAGGCTTGAAAACATGGAGCTATCAGGGATGCTCGATTTAGCACGTGAAATGTATTTATTCGCTGTTTATTCTCAAGGTATGAGGTTTGCAAATGTGGCAACGCTAAAAAGGGATACTATAGACCCTGCATATCTTGATTATCGAATGAATAAAAGCCGCGATCTTCGAAGCATCAAGATACACCCAAAATTAGCCAGAATTATTGAAAAATATTGGCATTCAGGCGGGGCATATCTTTTCCCCCTGTTAAAAAAGGAATGTACAACCAAGAAGGAGTTGTACTATGCTATTGATGAAGCCAACTATAATATTAATTTCTATCTTAAAAGGATTGGCGAACTGTTAGGGATTACCGGACCAATGACTTTCCATACCTCCCGGCATACCTTTGCACAGTTGCTGAAGAAAAGTGGGGTAAATCCGTCAATAATTCAGGAAAGTTTGGGGCATGAAAATTATGCGACAACTGAAACTTATTTGGCTGATTTAGATGATGATGAAATTAACGATGCGGTGACACCAGTTTTTTATCAACTAAGAGAGGCATAGAAAAAGGCCGGGAAATCCCGACCTTTCTTACATATACTTTTTCCAAGTCCGATAGGTTAGATTGTATTTGAACGCATCATCATCATTTATAAATCTAAACGATATATGTTCCGGACCAATACTTTCAACATCGAAAACTTTATGATACGCAACTTGAATTACCTTATCCTTTGAAACATAGAAATAGTTAGTATAACTTGTTGTGCCTCCAATTTCTGCCATACCACCGGAAGAAATCATAGGATTACCGTAGACATTAGATAGTAGGTTTTCAATACTTACTCCAATGACTTCTGTTTTAGGATATATCCATATCCTGTTTACTTTTTTCACAGGATTTACAGCGAGATAAATTGATTCTGCGGGAAAACTCAGGCTTTTGCCGTCCGATAGTCCCGTAATTTCCCCCATATATTTAAACCATGCATCTCCGTCTGGACCAGGGATTAGGTTATCTCGATCACTGGGGCCAAACTGATTCAAGGGATTAATTTGCTCTAATGATTTTCCTAACTGTAATTCGCCTATGCCTAAGTTATTAAAGTACTGCATAATATAAGTCATACTACTATTTCAATTCCATTGAATGGACTTTAAATATAGATAATAAAATATTCTCTTTAAATGTGCTTACAAGACTTTTAACAATGTTACCTATAAGCAGTGGATATAACTTTAATGAACTTTTGAGCAATATAAAATTGGACTTCCTGGCAACGTAAAATAATTGCTTATCGAAGAATTTTGCGCTATACTTTTAAACAAGATAAAAATGAGCAAGACGATCTTAATTACAGGAGCTGCAAGCGGTTTTGGGAAAATCGCTGCATTTGACTTAGCCAGGAAGGGTCATAAAGTAATTGCGACCACACAGGTATATCCGCAAATGAGTGATCTTATAAAAGAGTCGAAGGAAAAAGGAATCAACCTTATTGTTGATAAGCTTGATATAACCGATCCTCTGGATAGGGCCAATGCACATAAGAAATACGACATTGACATCCTGATCAGTAATGCCGGTATCATGCAGGGGGGGCCTATTGCCGAGCAGCCGGTAGACCTGATCCGCTCGATGTTTGAGACAAATGTATTCGGTGCTTTGGAGCTGGCTCAAGGATTCATTAAGAAGTTTGTCGGGAAAAAATCAGGTAAAATTGTGTTTACATCTTCCATGGGAGGGCTCTGGACAGTACCTTACGTCGCAGCGTACTGTTCTTCAAAACACGCACTGGAAGCCATTGCGGAAGGATTGAAAACAGAGTTGGCCCCTTTCAATATTAAAGTCGCTACTTGTAACCCAGGTATGTTTGGTACCGGATTTAATGACAGAGGTGCCGACTCCATCTTCCGCTGGTATGATCCTGAAATTAATTTTACTCCATCTTCAGCATTTGACGGGGTTGCTGAGGCACTGGCTAATCAGCTGGATCCCCAATCTATGGCCGATTGTATTGTAGATGTTGCTCTGGATGATAATTGCAATTTCCGGAATGTACATCCAAAGGAAACTGAGGATTTCGTAAAGCAGCTCCAAACCGAAGCCTGGACCGTTAAAAGCTAGGATAAGCTTTTCCTTCATTTCTAAAAAGAACTAAATGAACATAACCTATAAAGATGCAGTAAAGGTGCTCGAAGCGGCTGTCGCAAAAGCAAATGCCCTTAACATACCTGTAAGTATAAGTATTGTGGATAATGGAGGCCACTTGGTATCGTTTGCACGGCTGGACAGCGTATATGGTGTCGTTGATTTTGCTATGAAGAAAGCAAGAACGGCTGCCATGTTTGGAGTAGACAGCGATGTGATGGGAATTATCATTGCGGATGCAGAACTACATGCCCAAGGGATGACAAATGCCAATGGGGGGCTTTTGACAATAGCCGGAGGCGTAGTAATAAAGAATAAAGAAGGCAAAACGATCGGTGCTATTGGTTCTTCTGGAGGAACCCCAGAGCAGGATAGGGAAGTTGCAATGGCCGGGGTCGCGGCGATTGCCTGATTTTTTAGATATTTGTATATGGCCGAATGTAATGAAATCATCTTTGGTAAACTTGTCTATTCCTGTGCTTTTGAAAAATACAGGAGCGATGAAGAATTTATACCAGAACATTTCCTGGGCTTTCAACTGTCCGGAGAAACACATGCGTTCTATGCAAAGGGAAATGCCGTAGTTACAGAGAACACCATAGTGCTGGTCAGGAAGAACCAGCTTATTCGAAGCATTAAATATCCTGATAAATTTGGTAAATACCAGTTCGTTTCAATAACCCTCGATAAAGAAACATTACAGCAATACGCTATGGAGAATAAGATCGTAGTTGATACTCCCTACCGGGGAAACCAGAAGCTTTTCTTCGAGCCGGATGATTACCTGCGGTCTTATTTTCTTTCTCTGGGTCCCTATATCAACAAGACAAAAGAAGCGACACCCAGGCTAGCTGCATTAAAGATCAGGGAAGCTGTAGAATTACTGCTTCAAAGTAATCCGGATTTTAAAAATCTGTTGTTCGATTTTTCCGAACCTTATAAAATAGACCTGGAAGAGTTCATGAATCAAAACTATATGTTCAATGTCCCGGTAGCGTCTTATGCAAAACTTACCGGTCGCAGCCTGTCGACTTTTAAACGGGATTTTGAACGAACATTCAGGAAGTCTCCCATGCGATGGTTGATGGAGAGGCGTTTGGATGAAGCCCACTATCTTATTAAACATAAGCAGCAAAAGCCTGCAGATTTTTACCTTGATCTGGGGTTTGAGAACCTATCCCATTTTTATTTTGCATTCAAACAAAAATTTGGAGTCACTACTTCTGAGATATGAATATCACTATGGACTTTATTCAACAAGTGCAGCTTTGGGCAAAAGAGGAGGTAGAACAGGGAAAATGGATGCTTGGCGTCGCTTTAGTACTGTTGTCACTGCTTATTGTATTGCTTAGGAGCGAAAATGCGCTGCTCCGTTGAATGTTCATCCCACTTTTTATATTGTTCCTGGTAAGTTCCGGTTATGGAAGTTACCAGGAACAACCTCTCCGGAAACGGGCATTTCCGGAATATTTCTTTATAGGGCCAGAAAAAGAATTGCACCAACCCGGAAGCTGGTGCAATATTGAAGTTTTAATACCCGAGGTCTGGAAGTCCACCTCTTTATATAACATGTTCCGAAAGCACTATTTAATAAACACCATCATACGGATTCTGATCTGCTGATGTTATGCTGGTGTTGGTGGTGAATTCGGCCGTAGGTAACTGGAATATTAGCCGCCATGAACGGGCGGGAAGATTGATAATACGAGGATGGTCACCGGTGCGAACTAAACCCTGACCAGTACGTATCAGGTCGAACCAGGCAAAACCTTCTCCATACAGCTCTTTTCTCCGTTCCACCAAAATATCACTTACAAGTGCCGCTCCGGTAGAGGTAATTCTTGTTGCTCCTCTTTTGTCCTGTAGTTCCCATAACAGCGCCTGGGCTGCGGCATCCTGGCCACCTTGTCTTGCAAGGGCTTCTGCTTCTATCAACAACATTTCTGAAGCACGCATCATGAGCACATCTCCGGTACCAGTGGCATTATCGCGGAATTTATCAGAGGTCCAAAGGTTATAATCTGTTCTTTTCCAAAACTGGTTACGCGCATCAGTAGCAGAGAACAGGTTTTTAAATTGGTCATTTACACAATAAGTGTCATAGCTCCAGCGAAGGCCCCTTGATTTATTTGCCCACAAAGTAAAAGAGGGAACATTGCCAAATGTTGCATCAATGGTCTGGTGCTGCCCCCACATCCACTCAGCATTGCCCCAATCGTTAAAACCTGCTTTGTATTGATCACCCGTCATGATGGGGAAACCAGTTCGGGCCAGTCTGGCGGTAGCGGCGGCATTGGCCCAATCTTCCATAGTCAGGTATACTTCAGCCAAAATGCCCTGGGCTACCTGCTGGTTGATCTGATTTTTGTATTTACGGCTAAACCCTGCAAGCCCCGGAATAGCTGCTTTCAAATCGTCTACAATGTGCTGATAGATCACAGACACTTTTTCACGTGGTTTACCAATAGTGCCAGGTTTGTCGTAGTAAGGCACACAAGGAAGATCTTTTGCTATGGCATAGGTTTGTGAAAACAGTCTGGCCAGGTAAAAATATGACCATGCCCTGATCGCTAGTGCCTGCGATTTGATCTGCGTTTTTCCTGTTGCGTCACCGTCTATCTTGTCTATGTTGGCCAAAATTTCATTGGCATTGCCCGACAGGGTAAAGAAGTATTGCCACATGTTAAATGACAGTGTTCCGTCTGCCCGGGTGGAGGCCAGGATGAAGTGGTTGTAATACGCCTGCATATAACCTTGTGCCTCAAAAACAATGATATCTTTGGCTGCGGCATCGAGTCCATTCTGCCAACTGATGATACCACTCGTTTCGACAACAGTACTTTTTGAAGTCAGATAACGATAGGTACCGTTAAGTAATGTTTGAGCACCATCTAGTGATTTAAACAGGTTCTGATCAGAAACCTGTGTAGTGGGGTTAGTTTCCAGGAACTCCTTACTACAGCTTGTAATAAGCATAGCCACTGCCATCAGTATATAGAGCGTATTTTGTTTTTTTACCATGATTGTAAGTTTTACGGCGTTTACTAAAGGGTTACTTGCAAGCCAACAGAATAACTTTTGAAAGTAGGTGCAGCTCCTGAGCCATTAGCACCGTCCCCAACCGCACCGTTGATAGCGGTTTCAGGGTCCGTGCCTCTGCGGGCCGCAGCACCCCATGTGAACAGGTTAGTCCCTTGTACATACATACGGAAAGCACTAATATGTAAACGTTTAGTAACTGCTGCAGGGACTGTATATCCTATATTGAGGTTACGCAAACGTGCAAAAGTATTGTTAAACAAATATTGACTTGAGTATACGGAGACGTTTGACTGAGTAAACTCGGATATTCTTGGAATGTTGGTGTTCTTGTTTTCAGGGGTCCATCGGTCCAGAATCTGTTTGCTCAGATTAAAGCCTCTTCTCCATCTTACACCTTCTGTATAATCAGAATCGTACATTTTACCCCCAAGGCTAAAATAGAGCATAACAGACAGGTCAATGCCTTTGTAGTTAAAAGTATTGGTAATACTCCCAAACCAATCAGGAATAGAGCTTCCCAGGTATCTCATCTGGTCAACCTTATTTACATCTGCATATACTTCTGTTCTTACAAGTTTTCCGTCAGCTTCAGTTTTCCACCAGCTATTGTTGCCGGTCTCTGGGTTTACACCCGCCCAAAGCGGGCCATAGAATTCATAGCGGGATACACCTTCTGTCCATTTGTAACGGCCATTGTAAATTTCTTTCTGAGGCAGGCGCACAATCTTGTTTTTATAACTGGATGCGTTCGCGTCAACATTCCATCTGAAAGACTTGGTATTGATAATATTGGCATTTACACTAAACTCCCATCCATAGTTTTTAACGTCCCCGATGTTTTCATCGATACCGCCATTGCCGGTTGATGGTGGCAGCGGTTTGTAAAAGATGAGGTCCTTGGATTTACGGTTGAACCAGTCTATGGTAATATTTACATTATTGAATAAGGTGACGTCAATGCCGAAATCCACCTGGCTGTTGCTTTCCCATTTTAGGTTGGGGGTCGGGAGTCTTGAGCGTAAAACGCCGGCGAGGTCCAGGAAGTTGTAACCAGTAGCATACAAGCCCTGGTAAGCATAATAACCAACGTTGTCGTTACCGGTAGTACCGTAGGTGGCACGCAATCTGGCATTGCTTAACCATGAAACAGTTTTCAGAAAATCTTCATCGCTAAATCTCCAGGAGGCGCCTGCTGACCAGAGTTTACCCCATCTTTTTTCGGGGTGGAACCTGGAAGAACCGTCTGTCCGGAAGCTACCCGTCAGAAAGTAACGGTTCATAAAGCTATATTCTACTTTCGACAGATAGCTGGATAAACGATAGTTGTCTTCATCCGAACCTGAGCTCACCAGTGTTGATGCAGCCCCCATCTCATAAATACCAGGTATCGGGAAACCTCTTTTGGTGGCATTAGCTGAAATATAGCGGAGTTTGTAGGCTTCCTGACCAGCCAGTATATTCAGGTGATGTTCACCGAAGATTTTGTCATACGTCAACAGGTTATTGATGGTGTAAGAGAACTGCCTGCTAAAGCTACGGTAAGCGCTGCCTCCGTTACCCCTTGCACCGCCAATAGTAGAGGAAGAGTAAGTTTGGAAGGCGCTTGTACCCAGATCAGTGCTGATAGAAGAACGGAAAACCAGTGCCGGTAATATTTTAACTTCAACGAAGCTACGGGTGGTGAACAGATCGTACTGATTGCCTGAGAAATCCCAGTTTTCCCCGTTTTGGAAATCACCGATGAAACGTGTGTTCCAGCCTCTCCACTCTGTTCTCGTAGTATCCCCAAAGTCTGGGATCAGCTTACCATTATTATCTCTTTGGTATTGCCCGGCTGCATAATCCCAAACATATACAGGGTATACCTCTGGCATTACACGGATAAAACGTGTTCCCACAAAAGGATTTTGGCTGAAGGAGCTGGTATAGGCCAGACTGGTTCCTACTTTCAGCCACTTTTTTACGTCTGAAGTGATATTAGCACGCGCTGATATCCTGTTGAATTTCTGTACCAGCATGTTGCCATTATCTTTCAGGTAAGAAGCTGATAAGTAATACTGTGTTTTTTGTTCCTGTCCGGCGCTGCCACTGAAATCGAGGCTATATTCCTGGCGTAATGATTGACGGAACATTTCACCAAACCAGTCGCCTGAGAACCGTTGCTTTACCCCTGGTTTGATTTTACCATCCAGGCCTATTGGCTTTGGATCATCGAACGCACTTTGACGTGCTTGCTGGAAAAAGCGTAGCGTGACGTTATCAGTAGCAAATTGAGCAGCAGCGGCGGGAGAAAGTCCCTCATCCAGTTTACCATTCCTAAGTGCTTCCCAACCCAGTTCAAACAATTGGACAGCGCTTACCTTGTCAGGAAACCGCACCGCAAAATCGGAGTAGCCAAAGTTTGAGCGGAGGTTGATCTGTGGAACTGCCCCACCTTTTTTAGTGGTGATAACGACCACGCCGTTAGCAGCCCTTGAGCCATACAGGGAAGTAGCCGCAGCATCTTTCAATATAGTAAAAGACTGGATATCCATTGGGTTGATCGCACTAAGGCCCCCTGAATAAGGCATACCATCCAGAATGATTAAAGGATCAGTGTTATTTTGCATAGAGCTCAGACCACGGATCAGGATAGTTCCATTAGAACCAGGCTGACCATTTGTATTTAATACCTGAACCCCGGGACTCATACCCTGAAGTGCCTGGCTTACGTTGGATGATTGAATTTTCTGGATCTTTTCACCCAATACTACTGTTGCAGCCCCGGAATATGCACTCTTCTTCGTTGTGCCATAAGCGGCAACTATCACTTCATTCAATTCACTTGCGGTCTTGCGCAATGTTACAGTAAGTGTTCGTTGATTGGCTTGACTAGTAAGTGCAATTTCTACATTGGCGTAACCCACAGCGCTAACCAAAAGTGTTGTCTTGTCGCTATTATTGTAAGTCAATGTGAAGTTCCCGTCATCATTGCTCTGGGTACCTTTGTCAGTACCTTTAATCTGAATAGATGCTCTCGCAATGGGCTCACCGTTCTCGTTGACGACACGCCCTTTTAATTCAACCGGGATGGATGGCAATCCTATTTTGGGTGATGTTGTGAACGCATTGGCATTCACTTGTAAAATTGCTATGAATGCAAGAAATAGCAATTTCATAGGCAAAAACCGGTTTCCGGTCTTGCGGGGAATGTTTTGATTCATACGTGTTATATTTTGGCGTTTACAGTGTAGGTTGTCCACTTTTGCTGCTGTAACCAGGTGGCACAGTAATCGTATTATGCATAGATAGGGGATTGACCCACATGATCTCTTCTGGTATTTAGTGTTATCTTATTTATTTTCTATTATGGGTATTGTTTTAATTAAGAAAAAGTGTGCATTTAATCATTGTTACTTTTTATACTGAAAGATATCTTTATAGTTACCTGATCTATATTTTCGACAGTTCGTGTCGCCTGATGGCAAGACAGGTCTTTTCCTTCGCCACTATAGGAAAATGAATAAATTACCCAATGGTTGAATGAGAGAGGGAAATTAATTAAGGTTGATACAACAAATTTACCCAATGAGAATGGGGAGGGCTTTTCGAATATTACCCCATTGTTTATAAAAATTAACTTGTTTTAGTTAGGTAAGCTATCCAATGTTTCAGGAGGTACTATAGGGAAAAATAAGACCATCGTTCTGCATTATACATTAATACTACACCTGCAACCTGTTATGATCATTGATCACTTGGCATTAATTAAAATGAGGACAGCTGTTAAAGTGTCCCCTGTTGAATCGTTCGTGAATACATGGCATTGTTTGTACTATCAGAAATTAATTAATCAGACTATATCAGAGAACTGCCTGCCGGGTTTCTGATTTATTGTATTTTATCAGAGAACCCGGTACAACAGTGCATCTACAATACAGCTTTGGATTTATGGAATGTCAGCGTAGGTTATCATACATAATAATATATGCTCTGCTAGTTATCCACATACACTATTCAGTTCAATGACGCTGCATACGGCAGACCATCCACTCACTGCTAATCCAACCTGCCTTGGATGAAAGCTGAAACAATACTATCTGCAAAGCACAGTACCGGATTGATATATCATCATTCCATAACTGAGGGAACGGCAGTTGCAGGGAATTCTAAATACGAAACTAAATCCACGTAGTTTCAATTGAGGATTCCTGCAAATGCCGCTGCCGTCAGCTATGGTATCCCATTTGGACCAAAAATACTAACCATCGTATTCCCATAATTTTTATAGGAAACGAATGTGTTTTACTCACGATAGGTTTGCCCAATACTATTTTCCTGACATAACAATCTTCGCACCTGTATACTATGATGTAGGTTTGTTATCGTCCAGAACAAGAATCCATATCATTCAGCATGCTGGTTGAACAACCGGACGTTCCCAACATTCCCCAACGTTTTACTGTTCACCGTTCTAATACTGTCTTAAGTTCTTAGTTGTTCACTTAACCTATAGTGTAAAGAGTATTAAATGCCCGGTAATAATAAATACGTTGAGATAAATAAAATGAGGGGGTTGACATAACAAAAATTATTTCCTTTCAGTTTTTCGCACAATGTTCTTGCGGAGAATGACAATGGCTTTTTTGAGATATTCATTTACGGTATACCTGGAAATGCCAAGCTCGAGAGAGGCTTCATGGTAGGTCTTTTCTTCCAGCCTGCAGAGCTCAAGTACCCGCTTTAGCTTAGGAGAAAGTTGATTTATGACTGGTTGCAATTCCGAGAGGTCAATATGGGCATCATTAATAAAACTCTCCTGCAAAAAGTGATCTGCAAGGTCATACATAGCTGCTCTGCTCCGGGTTTTACTTCTGAGAAAATCGTGGCTTCGGTTGTGGCTGATAACATATAAAAAACCCTTTGGAGAGACTTCCGCATTGAGGGAACTGCGGTTTTGCCACAATATGATGAAAACATCCTGGACAACGTCCATAGCATCTTCCCTGTCGCCTACCAGCTTAAATACATTCAGGAAAATAGCTGCATAGTATTGATTGTACAGCATAGCGAAAGCTGCCCCGTCACCCGATTTTATCCGGATAATAAGTTCTCTTTCCGTAAGCTCATTCATAAATGACGTATTAGGATATACTTTGTTTGGGTCACTGCGGAAACTGGATATACAAAATATTACATCAATCTATATGATTACCATAGGTATTACCAAAGAACAGCCCGGTGCCAGCATTATCTGCTATGGCTTACTATGTTCACGCGGAAGTGGATATACTCGACAGATAATCGTATAGATTATTTTTTCATTGTTTCAATCAGTTGTAGCTAGGTACAAATTAAGTGAATTTTATAAGGAGAGGGTTGTCAAAAATTACCTACTTATGCTCAGAAATTAACCCGAAAGAAATAGGGGGCAGGGGTAATAAAATTTGTATTGGTGCCTTAATAGCAGTATGCTTTTTACTATGAATATAACTTTATTCTTTGCTGCACAAGCATCGCCGGATGCTAGGCCCAGCTTTGTGAAAATTTTATTATAAAATCGATTGTGCCTTTGGATGGGGTAAAATCTGCAAAGTCTTAATTAATGTATATGCGCTGTAGCGTAACTGAAAGCTGTTATCCTGTCCCCCATGAAACCGGCAATGCTAAACAGGATATATCGATCAAAGTAAGCTGTATATTTATCTGAGCTGTGATCAAGAGTGTTATAATTTTATTTGTGTAAGGACTGCTTACAATTTAATGCGGTTCTTCAGCGCAATCTTGCACTTCAAACATCAGAAGGTGCAGGTTTTGTATCATGTGCATTACAGAGAAGAGTGAAACAGGTATGCTAAAATAACTCAAGCCTTGTAGAATCAAATTCTGCAAGGCTTTTCTGTTTTAGCGGTAGCGTATTGTAAATAGATGTCGGACTAGCATTCTCCTCATCACATAACTGGTTTCCATCCTTTGGATTTCCAGTAATCGATGATAGGCTGGTATGGTCCGAATTTATGTTGGGCCACAGAAAAAGTATCGGGGAATGGTCCATGATCATAATCGATGGCTTTTTCCGTTATGTGTGGATAATCGAAACTTTTAGGATTAGGCCTCGGGTGAATTCTGTCATTGTTTACGAATGCTGCAATATCCAACGCATCTTTATCTGAAAGGAATGGTTTGCCGCTGCCCGTCTTATCGTATGGCATGTTGTGTTTTAACCACTCTGCCTGTTTAATGATGCGATGCATACTGGATCCTGGCTGGTACGATTCGCTGCCCCACAGCGGCGGATATGTATAGGTGCTTTTATCATTGTTCCATTGCCCGTTACCATCGGCGCCATGACAGCGGGAACAGTTTTCCTGGTAAAGTATTTGTCCCCTTTCCGGGTTGGCGGCTATATCCGGCAGACTCAGATGCATATTTTTATTGCCTTTGAATGGTTTGTCTTTAGGGACAAAGCTGTTGATCCATTTCAGATAGGAGAGAAAGGCGACCATTTCTTTACTGTCGAGCGGCAGAGGTTTGCCGTTGTGAGGACGAGTAACACAGTTGTTGATTCTTTCGGCCAGTGTTAAGACTTTCCCTTCTCTGCCGCGGTATTGAGGGTAATGATCATGTGAAGACATGAGGTTGAAAGAAAATTGTTTGGTACCTGCATCCTGATGGCAGTTCGTGCAGTTCATTTTATTTCCCAGGAATTTCCCGGCACTGCCATTGGGCCCGATATAACGGGCTGTGTTTACCATCAGTTCCCTGCCATAGCGTACGGATTCTCCAAAGCGGTCATTCGGTATAAGTGAGGTATCGATAGCTACATAAATTTCTGTATCAGCAAGAACAGTTGTGTTGGTATTGGTTTTTCCTTCCACAGCAGATTCGCAGGAGGAGATAATCACCAACCCTGTTATGGTCGTCAACCCAATCACTGCTATTAAATTTCTCATGCGATGTGTTTTTGTGTGAATAATTAATTTTCATAACCTGGCCGCGTTATGAAGGGTGCCACTTTTTCGGCAGGGATAAAGGTGGCCCTGTACGATGTCATGGCAGTTCGTAGTAACCAGAGGAACCTGCCGTCGGTATTAGTGAGTATAACAGTATTCCGCTTGGTGGCGCATTGCAGCAGAACAGAGTCATTAACAAGATAACTGCTGCCCATCCTTTCATTATAATTTTCAGGTGGCAGTTTGCTATCGATCATTACCTGTACCTGTTTTTGATTTTCATCCAGTTTAAAGGAGAGTGTCCTGGAAATTTTTTTGCTAACACCATTATCAAAGAACATCAGGTGCCCCGGTTGATTGATGTGGATACCGTGGGCCTGGTCAAACTGTGCAGAAACAGGCATTTTAAAATCACCTCCCTTGCCCAGTGTCCACAGGCGTTTGCCGGTGTGGGTATCTATCTTCCATATCTGTCCATTGTTGTAAAAAGATACCAGATAGTTACCATCCTTGTCAAATGCAATGCAATTGGCATGCATCCAATCCTGTTTATCTTTCAGGATATTTTTATCATCTAACGGATTGAGAACATCAAAAACAGTCCATTTCCACACTTGTTTACCTCGCCGGTCCAGCACAAGGATACCGTCACCTTTAACGGTATCCTGTTTACGGCCTCCTTTGCTGCTCAGATCATAGATTCTCTCTTCCACGCAGAGGGTCACCAGCTGGTTGGCCGGATTCAGTAAAATTTCATGGTGAATGGTTTGCTTAAAATCCTGTTGCCCTTTTTTGAGATCAAGCAGGGTATCGCCGGTCAGTGAGATTTCCATTATCTCATCACCATAGCTGGTTTCATACGCAGGACCCCCTAAGAGCGTGAGAAAGGTATTATGATCGGTGAAATTTGCCACTTTAAATCCTGATCCGTTTACCTGGTGGTACCATACAATATCGCCTTTCGCATTAATCAGCATCAGTACACCCGGATCATCACGACGGGAAACCATGACGTAGCCTGCTCTGAAGGAAGCTGGTACCTGGTTGCTATCCGGGCACATGACCCGGAAGTTATCTTTCATCCAGATGGGAAGATCCTGCGTTTTGAAATCGTACACTTTGCTGTGCGCCAGGTTTTTACCATGTCCGGTGAGGATGCGGTATTCATAATTACTGGCGGGTTGCAGGTTGGTAAGCACGATGCTATGATTGCGCTGATGCGCTGATACCGGGGTAGTAAAGCGGGATTGTTCGCGGCCTTTCAGCCAATATTCCACAACAGCGTCCAGCGTATCGGTACAATGAACACCGACTTTTACTTTCAGCGCATTCTGACCCTGTGGCGCGAGGATGATTTCAGTAATGCTGCCGCCATTCCTGCTACAAGCCTGGATAATCAGCAGCAACGCGGCTGCCATTGATATCAATGGCAGCCTGTGTTGTATTTTGTTTCCTTTATTCATGGGCAATGTTGGATCATCCGCAATAAAATAATTATTCTCTTTAGTGACGGCGGTCGCCGTTGTTGAGATGCTGGTTCAGGTCAACCTGAGCCTGGGGATACGGAAAGTATTTATCCCTGGCAATCTGGATAGACGGAACTTTCTTTACAGCGGTGAGATAGGCATTTACCACGCTTTCATATTTGCCCATACGAATGAGGTCTTGCCTGCGTTTACACTCGAAGAAAAACTCCCAGCCGCGTTCCTGCAGGATGGCGTCGCGGAGTTTGTCTTTCGTAAAAGTTCCGGCTGCCCCCAGAAGGGTAGCATGAGAACGGCCTTTTACCTGGTTGACGAGATCGATGGCTTCCTGGGTAGGGCCATTGAGCTCATTCAATATTTCAGCCCTGGAAAGAAGAATATCTGCATAACGGAGAATAGGAAAAACATGTCCGTCATAGTAGGTAGTGGAGCCATGCGGATCTGCAAACTTGGTGGTAGCTACATCTGCCATGTAGTAGAAATTTGCCGGAGGCTGCGTCTGGCCGGCAGGAGCCTGCATATAATGAAGGCCATCTGTACCCACGTAATCGTAGTAGAACATTTGTTTGCGGTCATCGTTGGCTTCAAACGTATTCCAGAAGTACCAGGTGACAGCGAAGTATTGCCACCTGTCTCTAACCTGCGGATTGTTGATCGGACCGAAGTGATTCATGATCTCCACGGCATCGTTCAGAGGGTCTGCGAGTGCACTGAAAATGCTTTCTACACACCACTTGTTTCTTTCAGCAAAAAGATCGGCATAAGAAGGATAAAGGGCATAACCCAGTTTCATGACTTCATTGGTGAGATCAAGTGCTTTCTGCCATTCATGTTCCCGCATATACAGTTTGCACAATAAGGATAGCGCAGCGCCTTTTGTTGCACGGCCTATATCGTTGCTGCCGTAAATTGGATTGTTGACATAGTTAACAGGCAGATTTTTAGCAGCAAATTCCAGGTCGCTGATGATCAGTTTGTTTATTTCTGATACTGGCGTCACTGGAACCGGAACTTCATATTGAGGCGTTACCTGGTTCTTGGCAACGGTTTCGTCAGTTACCAGAATGACCGGCCCAAAAGCATCGGTGAGATCCACATATCCGAGTGCCCGCAGGAAGCGCAGTTCAGCCAGGAACTGGTTTTTCTGCGCATCGGTAAGGATATTGATTTTCGGAATGTGATACATGGCAATATTGGCGTCTGTTACCAGTTTGTATTGATGTTGCCACGCAAACGCAAGGTAAGTGTTGGCGGGCGCCCACTGGCAGTCGGACATAAGCCCTACGTCACCGCCAGAGCTGGCGTGACCTATGTCTGTTGTAAGATCAGAAATCGTTACCTGGAAGCCGGCATAATACATCCACGCGTCGGATCTGCCGCTGGGCTGTTTTAATCTCGCGTAAACGCCGTTTACAGCAGCTTTTGCATCGCTGAGTGTAAGGAAGGCATTATCGTCTGTAAGGTAGCTGTAAACTTTAGGCTCCACCATTTTCTTACAGGAAGTAGCACCAAGCAGCAAGGCGGTTAATGCAATATATGTGTATTTCATACGTTCAGAAAATTACAGGTTAGAAGTTTAATTTGAGACCGACAGTGTAAGTACGATAGGCCGGAAACGCAGTGTAGTCCAGTCCGGACGACAGGTTCGCGTTACTGCCTCCGCTATTCAGGTTGCTGTTTACTTCCGGATCTGATCCTGTATATTTAGTGATGGTAAATAAATTCTGTACGGAGCCATAGACCTTAACGCCTTGCAAGGCTTTCAGGAATGTTTTGGCAACCGGTATATTGTAGCCAAGTGTCAACATCTTGCAACGCAGGTAAGACGCATTTTCCACGAAACGGGAGTTCATCAGGCCCCCATAAGGTATGGCGTAGCCATCCCGGGGAATACTGGTGTTGTCATTGGTCGTAGTCCATCTGTTCAATGCTGCACTACCGGGGCCGGATTCAAGTACCAGCGCAGTGGCGTTGTACAGGCTATAGTCCAGTGCTCCTTGCAGGAAGATGTTCAGCTCAAATCCCTTGTAAGTAAAATTGTTGTTGATGCCATAGATGTAATGCGGGTTAGCATGACCGAGATAGGTGCGGTCATTAGCGTCAATAACTCCATCAGGTTTGCCATCCGGGCCGCTGATATCCTTGAATTTCGGATCGCCGGGTTTGGAAGACGGTTGTGCCTTATAGGATTCTCCTGCTTTAATCACACCATCATAAACGTATCCATAAAAAGTACTAAGTTCCTGTCCCGGAGCCAGTTTGGTAAAATCCATGCCACGGCCGCCATATAAGTTGGCAGTTTGTGTGATAACATACGGTCTGCCACCGAGGTCAAGACAGGTCTGTTTATTATAAGCGATGTTAAGTGTGGTATTCCAGCTGAAAGATCCTTTGCGGATATTCTCCGTGTTAATGGAAAGCTCAATCCCTTTGTTCTCTATACTACCGGCATTTACGGTCTGGGTGGGGAATCCGTTCCAGTCTCCTATGGGAAGATCGAAGATCAGCTTATTGGTTTTTTTCCTGTAATAGTCAATAGTGGCATTAACACGATTATTGAAGAAGCCCATATCAATACCTATATCGAGTTGAGCGGTACTTTCCCATTGCAGGTCAGGGTTGGCAAGGCGTGTGGTAACTATTCCGCCATAGCTGTCACTACCTGTTCCCAGGGATACATTCGTAGGACCATAAAGCGCCATGTAAATGTAATCTCCGATCCTGTCATTACCGGTAACACCGTAACCTCCTCTTATTTTCAGATTAGAAAAGACATGCAGATCCTTGATGAAGTCTTCTTCACTGGCTCTCCATGCAACAGATCCGGAAGGGAAATAACCGAACCGGTTATTGCCGCCAAAACGGGAAGAACCATCGCGACGCAGCGTAAATGTTGCAAGGTATTTGTCTTTCAGGGAATAGTTCAGACGGCCATAAACAGAAGCCATTTTTACGGGTATGGTCAGACTGGTGCTGGACAATCTTTCCGTACCAGCTTCGAGATTATGATACAGAAATACATCTGTACTGAATTTTTGTACAAGTGAATAATGTCTTTCACCTCTGTCGGACTGATAAGAAACCCCGGCTACTAAGTTAACGGCGTGTATATTGTTGAACGTTTTTTTGTAAGTAAAATATGCTTCAACGAGATTGCGGGAAACGGAAATATCGGTAACACTTGCTTTGCCACCTACTTTTTCACCATCCACCAGGTCACGTGGAAGGTATGTTCCTTCTTTGGTCGTGAAATATTCTGTGCCGCCGTTCACCCGGAAGTTAAGCCCTTCAATGATCTGGAAGTCAAGGAATGCATTGATGTTCATTTTATTTTCAAAACGGTCATTGGTCGGCGCCATCAGCCAGGCAAGGGGATTGTCCCGCCCTTTAAAGCGGGCATAAGTACCGTCGTCATTATATGCAGGTATAGCCGGAGATGCGGTAAGCACGCCATACATTACATTGGAGGGTACGATGTTACCATCATAGGTTTTAAAATTGGTGTATGCATGAGAGCCGTAAATACTCGCACCGGTTTTGAAACGGGGGGTAAATTGTTTATCGTAGTTCAGGCGAACCGAGTACCGGTTGAAATCAGTATTCCTCAGGGCGCCCTCCTGGTTAAAATAGTTGGCAGATAAGGCAACACGATCAGTGGTATTACCTCCGCTGACACTCAGGTTGTGACTTTGCACCACACCGGGCCGGGTAGCCAGTTTGAACCAGTCGTTGTTCCTGCCGCTGGCAAGATCTGCTGCTGAATAAACGTCCGGCTGTCCTTTTTCGTTGGCCTTGGCGTTGGTTACTTTCATATTGTCCAGCCCATTCATTTTGTCGTATTCTTTTGTGATACGCTGAGTACCGTAGTAGCCATCGTATTGAATATTGGGCTTGCCCGATTTACCTCTCTTGGTAGTAATCATAACTACGCCATTGGCGCCGCGGGCTCCATAAATCGCTGTGGAGGAGGCATCTTTCAGGATCTGGATATCGTCAATATCGTTTGGATTAATATCTTTTCCCGTTTCAGAAGGGAAGCCGTCTACCACGTATAACGGTTCATTGGTGGATTTGATGGAATTACCGCCACGGATACGAACGATGGTTTGTCCGCCCGGAGCAGCATTCGATTGGCTTACCTGTACGCCGGCAGCACGGCCCTGAATAGCCTGTGCAGCATTGCTGGTAACGCCGCCTGCATTCATCTGATCACTTGATATGGAACTGACAGAACCGGTAAGATCTTTTTTCTTTGTGGTACCATAACCTACTACCACTACATCGGTGAGGTTGGATACCTCTGCTTCCATTACTACTTTCAGCGTAGCATTTTTTCCATCGAATTTAACAGAGAAAGATTTGAACCCTACCATGGTGATCTCCAGTGTTTCGCCAGGATTGGCATTGATCGAAAAAGTACCATCCGGTTTGCTCACCGTTCCCAGTTTGCTCCCTTTTACCGTTATAGTAGCGCCGGGCAGTGGTTGTCCACTATTGGTGGTGACCACACCATGAATCTCCACAGGGGGCGGGGGAGTGTTGGACGGTTGTGCAACAGGTCTGCTCTTTACGATGATAGCGCCGTTTTCGATAGAAAAGGAGAGCGGTTGATCACGCATAAAGAGGTTCAGCGCATCGTTTACCGGCATGTTGTTTACAACCAGCGTGGTTTTACTGCTTTTGGCCAGTACGGCTTCATCGGTAAGGATATTGAGCCCGGTTTGCTTGTTGATTTCCCGGAACACCTCTTTGGCAGAGGCATTTTTTAATGAAAGACTCACCGTCTGGTCCGGGGTTCTGGCCTGGCTTACCTGCGCACCGGCAGCGAGGCAGAACATAGTCAGAAGGTTGAATACCTTCAGATGTTTGGTTGGAAGCCGGCGCTTATTATGCCGGCAACAGGCAATAATACTTGCTTGCATACTTCTGCTGAGTTTTGATTGAAATAAACGGTTTGGTTGATGTTACTGGACGCTATTTTTTAATACGAGTCTGCTGATTTCTGAACTATAAGTTTTTTCCCCTCAAGCCGGAAAGAAATATCATTTGCATTCAACATTTTTAATACATTCATCAATGAACTGTTGCGGCTTACCATGCCAAAGAATTTCCGCTGTCGTACATTCCCTTCGTACACGATTTCCACATTATACCAATGGGAAAACTGCCGCAATACGCTGGTCAGATCAGTATTGTCGAATTGGAAATACCCTTCTTTCCAGGAGATAATTTCGTCTGTATTCACACCTGTTACCTTTTTTATATTTCCACTGGTGTTTACCTGTGACTGTTCACCGGGAGCCAGTTGAAGGCTACTCCCGCTACTGCTTATTTTTACGGCGCCTTCCAGTAGTGTGGTGTTGATAGTCGCTTCGTCGGGATAGGAATTGATGTTGAAATGAGTACCCAATACATCTACTGTCATATTGTTCACCTTTACTTTGAAGGGACGGTGTGCGTCATGTGCAATTTCAAAATAGGCTTCGCCGGCTAATTCTATCAGGCGTTCATTATCGGCAAAGGCAGCGGGGAAACGGAGGGATGATGCCGCATTGAGCCAGATCCGGCTGCCATCGGCCAGTACCAGCGGATATGTTTCGCCAGGACCTGTAGTGAGCGTGTTATAAACAGGCGTTGTATTGCCTGCGTTGTTTTTTACATATACCAGTTGGCCGCCTTGGCTCATGATGGTACTGTTGCCTTGTTGTGCCAGTTGTTGTATACCTGTGCTGTCGAGTACAATTTTTTCACCGTTGGCCAGTGTGAGTACTGCTTTATTTTTCCCTGGTGCAATATCATTCGGATGAGAAGCGATAGTGGCGGCGGGAGCTTTATTAACCTGTTGATGATGTGTCACTAACCAGGCGGTGGAAAGCAACAAGGCCGCCAGTACCGCTGCAGCGACGGCGGGCCTGAACCAGCCCCTGTACCGGGAACGGTTTTGAATGGGAATGACGGGAGTAGTGATTTGCTTTAGCAGTGCTTCCCTTACCCGGTCGCCCCGCTCATCTGAGTCGGGTGCAGCATCGGGAGCTACCTGTCCGAAAGCAGCCCGCATTTCATGCAGAAGCGTGCGGTTAGCTGCCTCCTGCTGAAGGTAATCCATCAGCTCCAGGGCTTCCTGGGGAGTGCACAGGCGCTCCTGCCAGCGCCGTAATAAAAATTGATAATATTCATTGTTCTTTTCCACGGGCATATATATACTATCCCGGAAAAAGAAAATAGGGTGGGTGGTACTGAAAAATTTTTTTAACGACTGTTAGAACTTCCCAATACCAGCGCAGAAAACAATAATAACGTTAACCCACCGTCGGCATGGTTATAAAAGAAAAACCGGATGCTTTTCATCGCCAGCACCATATGTTCTTTAACGGTATTCCTGGAAATACCCAGTTCCATGGCCACTTCTTCATAGCTTTTGCTCTCTTCCCGGCATAGGCGGAAAATTCTCTGTCGTTGAGGCGGCAGCTGCGCAACAGCCTCCCGCAGTAATGATTCATACTGTTTCCACTGCAACCGGGAGTCCGCATCTTCCGTTTGCCGGTGAAGCTCCCGCATGGCCTGCGTCCGGAGATTTTCATCGGCAACGATCTTCTTCAGTAATTTGAATACCAGATTACGTGTAATACGGTAAAGGTAACCACTGAACGACAGCTCAGGATTTATCCGCTCCCTTATCTCCCAGATCTTGACGAATACTTCCTGTAGTATATCTTCCGCCAGATCGGGAATGTTGACAAAGTGAAGAACATACTTGTACAGCGACGGGTGATATTGGTTGTATAATGTTATAAATGCTCCTGTATCCCCCTGCTGCAGTTTCCTCAACAGAACATTTTCATTGCTCACTGGATGCTCGATTTGCTTACTAAATTAAGCAATTAGGAGAATTTTTTTTGTTTTTTTACACAGAGGGATGATATAATAAGCGTCCGTGCTTTAAGAAAGGACTGTTCACTTTACCGGTAACATATTATTAACATCTACCGGGAAGCTGTCGTACTTGTTATACAACTTCAGATATTTGGCCGGGTCAACAGGCTGTTCACTGAGGATATCCACCAGACCGCGGAAAAAGCCTTCTCTTTTCTCCGACGGATTGAAAATGAGCGTAAATACTACCTGTTCATCCGTATCATTGGCAAAACCGTGTGGAGTGAAACGTGGTACATATACCACCGATCCGGGGGCCAGGTGATGCGTATCTTCTCCGGCATATACAGTAAGTATACCTTTGCTTACAAGGAAGGTTTCATCCATAAAACGGTGGTAATGCAACCTGGCGCCGATGGTATGTGGTGGTAGGGTGATCTCATATACGCCCAGGTGACTGTTCGACATTTCACTGGTCACTTTAAAAACAAAGGATGCATCTCCCATCTCCAGCCGCTCTCCTTCGCCAGGATGATGTATGGTGGCCTTGTTGGCGAGCTGGTCTTCCAGATAGTCTATCTTCTTCATAAGTTTCATTTTATGAAGACAAAATTCCTGCAGGCCAAACTAAAAAACATTTACAAATGTTGACATTTCAAAAAAACTATAGCTCAGCACGTATGCGGCTCAGTTGTGTAGGTGTAATACCGAGATAGGAAGCGATCTCGTGCTGCTTTAAGCGGTGTTCCAGCGCCGGGAATTGTTCCAGGAAAGCAGTATAACGGCTTTTGGCAGTATCATAGCGCAACGATATTTCCATCGGCTCTTTCTCTATAATCCAATGTATCTCCAGGTAACGGATGTACAGTGCAGCCACATCAGGATAAAGTGTTGTCAGTTTCTTAAATTCATCGAAATGATATTCTAACACAGTGGTATTTTCCAGTGCCCGGATCGTAAACTGGCTGGGGCTTTGGGTCAACATCGCACTCACTGACGCCGCTAAAAATGTTTCCGGAAAAAAACGTTTGATAACCACATCTCCATTTGGCGCTGTATAGTACTGCGAGAATAATCCCTTCTCTACATAGGCCACCAGCCGCGGCACCTGGCCTTCTGCCACCAACGTTTCATGACGCTTGTAGGTGCGGCTGGTAATGATATTCCCCCATGCTTGCCGGCTTTCAGCCGACAGCGGATGATACAAGGTCACTTTCTCCCAGAAGTTGTTCATGACCGTAAATTTAGACACAAAAAGCCTTCAACTCATAGATTTGAAGACTTTTTTCATCCAACAACTTTAATATCCGGTTCTTTATTTTGTAACGCTTCCTTAAAGAGATAATGGCAATAAGTAATTTACTCGTATTATCTGCATACGGTGTATCTGGTATTTTCAATACTGGAATCTCGTTCGTAGGGGCTTAAACGAAGCCCCGGTGTGTTAGATAGTTGCCCGGTCATTCTTTTAAGCCCGATTAAAAATATACGTTACTTTTTCGCTACTGGTGGCGACATTTTAGGAGGTAGCTGCTGGTATTGATACATCAAATTTATTTTCCCGTTTTTATCAAACCGCCATGTTTCCTGCAGTTCTTTACCTGTCCTGTTTCCTTTGGCATCTGTTGAAATCTCTCTGGCCCATATCACTACCCAATCTTCTTTTCTATCCTTACTTCTGAGTGGTATAAAGGCATGAATAGAATCCACGACATTGCCCATCTGTCCTCTCATCATCTTAGCAACAACAAAAAGACTGTCCCTGCTGCCGGCAAACATATTCCCATCGGAAAAAAACATAGTGTCAGTTTCTGCAAATGAACTCTTTGAATTGTCAAGTGTGTTGTTGTCCCAGTTCTTATACAATTCAAGAAGTGTCTGCACATTTTTTGCATCACCGATCTCAAAATCCGAAGAATAATCCGCCGTGTAAGGATATGTCAGGCTTTCCTGTTTTGCCGAACCGGATTCGGATGTCTTTACTGCTTCTGTTGTTGGCTTGTTGGTGCCGGAAGTACAGGCTACTAAAAAAGCAACCACTACGAAAATGGGAATCTTTTTCATAAAAATTATTTTCTGAATTTTAAAAAATAAATAGTGTCAGTGGTGACAACGGTAAAGTCGGAGGGATGGGGCTATATATCTTATTCTAAGTTAAGAATTTTTGTGGACAAAGTAAGCAAAACTTACATCTTTTGCATTGCGTATCAAAGACACGTTAGGTACGGGCCCTTCTATTTTTCGAGCGCTCTGGTAACTACTTTTGCCATTTCCCTGGAACTAAAAGGATGCTGACCGGTAATAAGATTTCCATCTACCACTACATTTGATGTCATTGTTTATTCATAATTACGTAATGGCTGATAATTTTTGCAGATCACCATATACCATTAGTTTTGTGCGATGACTAAAATAAAGAGAATCACCCCGACAGATTTCAGAGGACGGTTTATGTCGGAGATGTCAGCCGACTTTACGATCTTAAAAACCCCCGTTCAGGTGCATGATATAGAGAAAACTTCAGGCTTCATCAAAGTACCTACGCCACTGCATCGGCCTGAATTTAATTTCATCGTACATATCACCAGGGGACGCGCTAAGCAGCAGGTAGATGCCGATTTAGTCTCGATAAAAGAACAGGAGATCTTATTTGTCCGGCAAGGGAATGTCACGTCCTTAAAGGAAGTGAGTCCGGATGCTGCCGGACACATTATTCTATTTGAAGACAAGGCCCTCAATCAATTGCTATCCAGGCAGGAATTAATTAAG
Organism: Chitinophaga sp.; assembly: GCF_035538455.1. Classification (GTDB taxonomy): domain Bacteria; phylum Bacteroidota; class Bacteroidia; order Chitinophagales; family Chitinophagaceae; genus Chitinophaga. The sequence goes on along the minus strand of NZ_DATLKJ010000110.1, from coordinate 23,546 downwards.
CTGTTTTCCGTGAATAAAGTCATTCATTTATCGGAAGAGAACAGCGCATGGCTAACCTCGTTATTTGAACTGCTGAGCGTTGAAATTTATTACCCCAATCCCAATCTTGGCGTCTGTTATTCTCTTTTGCAGGCTGGGTTACAGAAAATATTTACCTCCAGTAAAGAGCTGAACAAAGGTATAAACCGAAGCGCCGAAGTTACCTTCAGGTTTAAAGAACTCGTCTACAAACATTACCTGAAACATAAAACGATCTCATTTTATGCGGGTGAGCTATTTGTTTCTGAAAATTATCTCCACCGGTGTATAAAGGAAACAATCGGTGAAAGCCCAAAGGAATGGATCAATAAAGTATGTATCCTGCAAAGCCAGCTGCTTTTGCAAGACCTTACCAAAGGCATTTCAGAGATTGCTTTTGAGCTTAATTACGGAGATCCCAGCTATTTTGGACGTCTCTTTAAGAAGGTAACCGGTGTAACTCCCTCAGCGTACCGGATGGCCTTTATGCAAGATTTGTCCGGGTAAAGCGTGGTTTCGTTTTAAAGCTATCCTTGTTTTCAATCCACCTTTGTATCACTAGATTCAAAGAAAATGAAAACATTAATAGTTGTTAATAACTGCGGTATAGGGCGTAATCTCCAAAACAGTAAGTATAAAGTGATGACCAAATGGTCGTGCCTTTGTTTGGTCGCCTTCTTTTCTCTTCTCTTCTCTAATACCAGCTACAGCCAGATTATTCAGGATGTTGGCGGTATGGCTGTTACTGGTCATAGTAAAGCTACGTTTAAGGATCTGCCTTCAGAAAGTTCCATGTCAGGGAATAAGTTCCAACTGAATACCTACGATGCATGGCTACCTGTGCCTCCTTTTAAAATCGGAAGGACAAGCATTTTTAGTAACCTGAGCTACCGCTTGATGGACTTCAATTATGATAACAAGACGGACGGCGATTCAAACCAGGTTGGGAGAATCCATGAAATAAAATCAGTAATAATTATCCGGCATCCTATTTCAGATAAGTGGTCCGTTTTGGCGATTGTAATGCCAACCCTTGCTTCAGAATCCAGGAGATCTGTTTCTTTTAACAATCTGATACTGGACGGAATACTAGGCGTGTCGAAGAAATTTGGTACAGCGTCGAATCTCGAAATCGGATTTGGGGTGCATATTATGTATTCCTTTGGAGAGACTTTGATCACCCCGGGAATATCAATTGATTACCGGAGCACCAACAATAAATGGTTGGCTCAGTTCTATTGGCCGAGGTTGAATGTACTTTATAACGTAAATAGAAACACACAGGTAGGTCTGGCTGGCTCTATAGACTGGACCCGGTTTAAGATGAAAAACTACCGGGGGTATAATGGGAAAGAAGTCGATTACGCCCAATTCTCCACTATTCATGCTGGCCTGCAGTTGCAACAACGTTTGATAGGCAATATCTGGTTCCAGGTACAGGGAGGGGTAGGCCTTTTTAATCGTTATGAACTGTTCGATACCAACCAGAAAACGGTGAATGATTTCTCTATTTCTAATATGGCTTACGGAAAGGCTGCACTGACTTATCGTATCGGCAGAGATAAATAAAAATCCGGTAAGCTTTTTTGAAGACAATACTTTCCGGTTCTAAAACACCACAATAATGCTCAATGGAAAATAAAAAAGATCTTGCTTCAACTTACAACCTGCACTCCTTTGTCATGGCGGTCGTTCCCGCATATGTATTCCCTGCTTTGATGTCTTTTATAGCTGGTTTTCTTCTTCAGCAAACAGATCTTATGCAGGCAAGTTATTCGACGATAGGGTTGTCTTCCTTGTTATCAACAGTGTTCAGCTTTATCATACTTTGGCAATTAGACCTGGGACGGATCCTGGTACAGAAAAAGAGGATAAGAGCCCTGCTTGTCATCCTGTTAATGACTGGTATAGGAGCCTTATGTGTATCTATACTCAAACTTCCATCAGAACGGTTTAATATAACGTTTTCTGCTTTCTTGGGAGCTGCAATATTAACAATCCGTCAACTAGTGAAAGATTATAAAAATGAAAAGAAATAAACCAACGATCGTTGTTTTTGGATGTACAGGCACTGTAGGAACAGAGGTGATGCAACAACTAAGTGAACGCGACTGTATGACTAGAGGAGTGCTGAGAAACCCTGAGCGTCCTTATCCAATATCAGCAGGCAGCCGCTCATCGAATATAACGTACGTAAGTGCCGATTTGAATGCAGGCAGCCAACTCAAGGAAGCTTGCTTCGGGGCTGATGCATTGTTCCTTTTGACGGCAACATCTCCCAATCAGGTGGAATATGAAATTAATATCATTGACGCCGCCAAATGCTGTGGTGTAAAGCGAATCGTTAAATTGTCAGCACCGGTAGTTCATGCACCGGCAAAAGTGGAAGTCAGCCAATGGCATAGTAAAATAGATGATTATCTTTCACGTAGTTTCGATGACTTCTGTTGTTTAAGACCCTATGCGTTTATGCAGAATTGGGAACGGAATACATTTACGATCCGGCACTTCGGTAAAATTTACGGGGCTTTGGGTGACGCTGCGCGGAATTATATTGACTGCCGTGACGTAGCCACAGTGGCGGTGAATCTTTTATTAGCAACGGAGGAGTTGAGAGAACGCTCAGTCATACTTGCAGGCCCGCAGGCCATCAGTAATATAGAAATGGCCGCAAAGCTATCCCGCATAACAGGCCGTAAGGTTGACTACGTGGATATCACACCAGCGGAATTATTTAATCAGTTAACAAACAAGGCAAAATTGCCCGAATGGTTAGCTAACCATATTGTAGAACTGGATGATCTGGCTATTAAAATTCCGGAACCAGGCTATGATACTATCACCAACTTAATTGCAAGAAAGCCGCGTATCATGGATGAATATCTCCAGGAAAGCCGGTATCTTTTTAAAAGAACACCTTTTTGGAAACTATTATTTTAGCGTGAGAAGAGGAAAGGCCCAATAAAAGGAACTGCGGATGGCAGGTTACTTTATTGGGCCTTGTTTGTGAAAAATACTGATCAGGGCAGATCAGTTAAAGTTGGTTATTGACCAACAATAGAGATCGTTGTGTGATTAGTACCGGGTTGATTCAACAATACATCAACAACCCCTTTTGCATAATCACCATAAGAGATATAGCTGTTACCCTTCAGATCCATTGTCAGTATATCCCCGGAGACCATGAATTTACCGGTGGTTTCACCCTCCGGGTCCAGGTTTAAAGGCGGACAAAAATAAATCCAGTTAAAATCATTTCTTGTTACCAGCTTGTCGTAAGCCTTTACCTCATTCTGGGCAGTGGGTATAATGAAAGGAGGAAGCCCTTCCAGTTCTACCACGCGTTTGGACCGTGAATCGTCAAGAAACAATGAGCCTGCACCGCCCAGCATATATAATTGCGGAGCGGGTTGATCTTTTAGTATATCAGAAAGGTGTTGCAGGTTAGACTGATGAAGCGCTTCTTCCCCGATGGGAGCATTAAATGCGTTGATCACCACATCAAAATCTTTTATGTCATCGTAGCCTAGCTCAAAGAGATCTTTATGCAGGATAGCTACATGCAGATGTTTTGCTTTATCTATGTTTCTTACGATAGCGGTAACATCAAAGTTGTTTTCTACAAGTTCTTTTACGATGAGTGAGCCGGACTTCCCCGTAGCTCCAATTACGCCTACTTTTTTCATGATGAATATTTACTTACTGTTATAACTATATTTTTACTGAATCCGGCCACGAAGCTACCCCCTTTGACAGCCTGAAAAACTATCCCTTCCCAACAGGAAACTAATATCCAACAGGGAAGTGGCCCATTTATCATTAACTTTACATAGGTAGAAAAATGAAAATAATATGGGAAAAAAGGCCGACTGTAAAACCAAGATAACAGGAATAAAAGACGCATTGGAATTGCTTTCAGGCAAATGGAAGCTGCACATACTGGGTACTCTTTTACATCAGGGGAAGATGAGATTCATGGATCTTCAGCGGGAAGTGGACGGTATTGGTACCAAAATGCTTTCTAAGGAACTGCTGGACCTGGAGGTGAATAATTTAATAACCAGGACCGTACTGAATACTAAACCCATTTCAGTAGAATACGAAATCACGGAACTGGGTAAATCTCTGGGAACCGTTATTGACGAACTCGCATCATGGGGGATTTCATACCGGAAAACTTTATATCATACCAGCGCAATCGGATAAGGAGATATCTGCAAACCTGGCCTTAACGGGTAGGTTCAACCGGTTTGATATGCCTTACTGCAACTGCACATCCGCGGGTTGTACCCGCATCAAGTCCACCTCAAGTCCACATCATGTCCGTATTTACTTCGGTATTCCTATACTATACAGGCAGTTATACGCCGTTCCTTCCTGTACAATACATCCAAAGACCTACCCAGCCGGGCATTTCCCCGTATGATATTACAAACTAATTTATCATCTTTGGGAAAGCGTGCGTAAAACTATACGCACCAGCTCCCTCATACGCCTGATTTAAGGTGGATTTTGGACAGAACTGATAGAAAATCAATCCCTTATACCCTTAAAACCAGATTTAATGGCATTTAAAAACTTACCCAATCAACGTTACTACCTGATCGCTAAGCACAGTGGAAAAGCCCTTGGTTTTGCCAATACTTCCCTGGGTTGCAGATTGACGCAAATGACCTTAGATCCGGATAATGAAAATCAGAAATTCACCTTGGTAGAAGGATCACATTTTTACTGGATTTTGCCGGGCAAAGACCGCTATATAGCAGTAAACAATGCTTCCCCGGCTGATGGAGCTGAGTTAATCCAATGGCATTGGGAACCAGATAAAGCAAACCTTCAGTTTCATCTCGATCCGGTTGCCGATGGATATTACCGCATCAGGGCACTGCACAGTAATAAATTTATAGACGTCGTTTATGCCCGGAAGGAGGATGCTACCAGGGTGGAGCAAATACAGTTGTCAGGAACCGATAACCAGTTATTTAAGTTAATGCCCGTTATAGGAGACCCGGCAGCCGAAAGCCCAATATCCTATAGCGAAGCCACTGAAACATTACGTACCGTGTTGTTGGCATTAATCAGTAAAATACCTGACGTAGGAGGCATAAGCGCTGTCATCGGCTTTTTCTGGACCTCCAATAACACACTAGCGAACTTATGGGATCAATTGAAAAGTTATATCGATATCCGTATCCTCGAACTATTAGAACAAAAGCAGATAGAGGAATTACGGGATGACCTCACAGGTGTATTATCCAATGCAAAAACATTTGATGGCTTATCCAACGGTACGGCAGAGAAAGGAGCAAAGCTGATTTCCACTTTAACATACGCAGAAGGAAGACGGCCACACTTCTTAAATAAAAAGGCATCGGTACTTCCTTATCTGGTTGGATTCGGTACCGTCACGATCGCCTTGCATCATAAACTGGTAACAGATTATGAGGAAGTATTCGGGTACAAACCAACAGAAGATAATGCCAAACAGCATTTAAAAGATTTACTCGATTGCATAGAAAAGCTCACCAAGGAAGTGACGAAACACCGGGCCACTCTTTTAAAATCACGCATGGCACTTATCAGGGATCCTGAGGAATCCACTGATTTATATAACCCTGCCTGCACCGCTAAAGATGCTTTTGATAACTGGTCAATGACTTTTTACCCCTCTGTAGAACCTGAAAAAGGAGCTTATATGCCCACCGCCCAAAATGCGGTATTGCAGCGCCGGAATCAGATCAGGGAACAGTACGGGTCTGAGCTGGACGAGTTAATGGACCAGACAAAGACCTGGAAGTACTTTAATCCTGGCGTGACAGAAAAATATGTACCCCAAAAGATAAGAAGGGCTGTCGGCGAATTTGGCGGTATTTCCAACACGGTCCCATTTTCCGGTCTGGACAGCGTCCGTATTACAAATATTACCTTATGGTACGATGATAAAGACACCTTAACTGGCCTTACATTGGGATATGAAAGCAAACCGGACGTAAAAGCGGGCAAGACTTCTTCGAAGTTTATCAAATTGGAGCTGGCCAGAGATGAATACATCAGCAGTGTATATGGGTATATGTACAAACATATCCAGGGAATCTGGTTTACGACACAAAAAGGACGTACCATTGGCGCCGGTAAAAGGAAACGTACCCCCTTTTCTGCAGACCTGGCCGATGGCCTGAATGCCAGACTGATTAACATCTCCGGCTCACATAATAAGCAGCTGCTGGAAAAGCTGACTTTTCACTGGGAATATTCCTATTAAGAACTTAATATAAGCCCGGTGGGATCGCCGGAATACACAAGCCGCCTTAACAGCGGCTTTTGTTATTTTTGGTTATCTTATCTAAATCAGAGCCGCTAAATAAAATGGTATGATCATTAAACACAATCCTAAGGATCTGTTCCCTCCGTATCGTAACTATAGCCACGCAATTGAAGTGAGAGACAATTCAAGACTATTGATTATAAGCGGGCTCAATGGCTATTTATCAGATGGGCAAACGATGCCCGAATCATTTGAAGAACAGGGCGAACTTATCTGGCAACATATCGGAACAATTCTGAGATCTGCCGAAATGGACTACCAGGATGTTATTTCCATCCGGACGTACCTGTCCGACCCGTCATTTGATGAAGCCAATGTGCGGTTAAGAATGAAATACATGAAAACACATCAACCCGCTTCAACTGTAATCTGTTGCACGCTGCTGGAAACAAAGTGGAAACTGGAGGTGGAAGTGATGGCGGCAAAATAAGGACAATATAGACCCCTTCGGCAACCACAACTGGCAGTTGGTCTGATCTCTGAACCCGCAAAATCCCTGAATCCCGGCATATACTACCGGTAGTTGTCAAAAAACAACAGCAAGTAGCGTGATTACAACTAACAGGAGCGGCACTTATACGGAGAGTGGTAATGAACCTCAATATCTTTGTATCGTCGAAAAAATAAAACAAAAAGTCATTAACAATGGATACAAAGATCATTGGCGATAAAATTGCCAAAGCACGAAAAGAGATCAATATGTCTCAGGCACAACTTGCTCAATTGCTGTTTATCAGTCCGCAGGCAGTTGGCAAATGGGAGCGGGGGGAATCCATTCCGGACATCATTACTTTTAACCGGCTCGCCGAAATCCTGGGGGTGGATCTTAATTACTTTTCAGAAAACTTCCCGTCCGCAACTTCTGAAATGGTAACCAATGAGCCCTTGGCGAAGCAGCCGGACGAATTGGCATCTCCCAAACGTGATAATAAGCCCGGTTGGGATATGTCGCGCGGGAACTGGGTGGACGCGGATTTCTCCGGATTGAAGAATCTCCATGAGAAATTCAGTTCCTCCAATATGCAGCGCTGCAAATTTATTGGCGCTGCCATGTCGGGACTTCTCCTTAAAGGTAACCACGTAGAGAACTGTGATTTTTCCAGCTCCGATATAAGCGGCAGTCATTTTCAGAACAGTCACTTAGCAAACGATCTCTTCACAAACTGTACACTGGAAAAAGCGGAATTCTCCGGCAGCCATATTAAAAACTGCGATTTCTCCAATGCAGATCTTACCGGCGCAGTGTTCAATTCCAGTTCCCTTGATAAGAATACGGTGGTAAATGCCATATTGAATGGCACTTCCTTTAATGCCACCTCCATTGCTGATACCGTTTTCGAAGGCACATTGGAAGACTGCTATTTTGACAATTGTGCATTCTCCAGGGTGACATTCCAGAATTCTATACTGCTCAACACCTTCTTCAAATGCAAGACGCTGAAAAAGATCCGGTTTGTTGACTGCCAGACAGACCGGATGACCTACGAATTCCTGAAGAACGGGAAAGCAGATGTAAGTGGTATCACATTGTTAACAGCATAAAATAATAACCATGTCGCAAAATGAAATGGCCATCTCGGTAGAGGGGCTGCAAAAGTCCTATAAAAACGTCCCGGTATTGACGGGAGTAGATTTTCAGGTAAAAGCAGGCAGCATTTTCGCGCTGCTGGGCTCCAACGGCGCAGGCAAGACAACGATAGTCAAGATCCTCACCACGCTGCTGCAACAGGACAGCGGCAGTGCAATCGTAAACGGATTCGATGTGGTATCAAGGCCAGATAAGGTGCGGCAGTCGATTAGCCTGACCGGGCAATTTGCCGCAGTGGATGAGATACTGACTGGCAGGGAAAACCTTGTTATGATAGCCAGGCTGCGCCATCTTAATAATCCGCATCAGGTCGCAACCGATTTGCTTCAACGCTTTGGCCTCGTCGATGCGGCTGACCGCAGGGCTTCTACTTATTCAGGTGGTATGCGCCGCCGGCTCGACATTGCCATGAGCCTTGTCGGAAAGTCACAGCTTATTTTCCTCGACGAACCAACAACCGGGCTTGACCCTGAAGCGCGTATTGAGGTCTGGAAGATTGTCAAAGAACTTGCCGGTAGTGGCACAACGGTATTCCTGACCACCCAGTACCTTGAGGAGGCTGAACAGCTCGCCGATAACATTGCCATTCTTCATAAAGGGAAGATCATCGTGAACGGAACACTCGAAGAACTGAAAAAACTGTTCCCGCCCGCAACCGTAGAATACATTGAAAAACAGCCAACGCTGGAGGAAATATTTCTTGCGATCGTTGGTGAAAAGGAGGAAAGGTAAATGGAAACTATCAGGGATCCCTTCGGCAGGAACACAGGTATTTTGTTAGGCCGTTCCCTGCGCCATATTCTTCACAGTATGAATGCCATCCTCGTGGTAGTTATCATACCGGTTGTACTGCTGCTGCTGTTTGTACATGCATTTAGCACGGCGGTCCTAACGGCGATGGATATATTGGACGATATATTTTTTACAGGCATCAACAAAAAAAGAAAAAAATAATGGAAACGATAAAGAACTACTATTTCACAGACCTGAGTGTTATGCTCGGACGCTCTATGCGTCATGTATTCCGTAGTATGGATACCATCATTACAGTTACCATCATGCCTATTGCGATGATGCTGCTGTTTGTATATGTGTTGGGCGGCGCTATTCAGTCCGGCTCAGATAATTATGTCAATTACCTGTTGCCCGGCATATTGCTGGTTGCCGTTGCCAATAGCGTTGGCTATGTGTCTTACCGCCTCTTTAACGATGTACAGCGGGGAATATTCGAGCGCTTCAGTTCCATGTCGATCGCGCGCTCTGCGGCACTGTGGGGTCACGTACTGACTTCGTTGTTTTCTAATGTGATTTCACTGACGGTGATTATTCTCGTCGCACTCATCATGGGCTTTCGTTCTTCGGCGGGTGTGCTGTCATGGCTTGCGGTTGCCGGTATCATCTCGCTCTTTACATTGAGCCTGACATGGATTGCGGCAATTGCCGGATTGTCCGCAAAATCAATAGATGGGGCCGCCGCCATTGCTTACCCGATTCACTTCCTACCCTTAATCAGCTCGGCATTCGTGCCTACTAAAACAATGCCATCGGGTGTCCGTGCGTTTGCCGAAAACCAGCCCGTAACGGCTATTGTGGAAACCATCCGCGCGCTGTTATCAAATCAGCCTGTTGGTAAGGAAATATGGGTGGCGCTCGCATGGTGCCTCGGAATTACAATTGTGACTTACTTCTTTGCGATGAGAGCATATAGAAAACGGGTGTAAAAGCTAACAGGTCGCTTACTCTCTTTTCTTTCTGCGCATAGGTATTGCATAGCTGTATTGAACAAGCTTTTCGTTAAACGGATTATTGATGCTTAATGTAATATCAGCTTTATTATCCCGGAACTCTTTTCTTGCGGAGAACCTATAGGTATATATTGTAAAAGACCGGTCTTTTATTGATGGCTATTGATTTCTTCTCCAACTCTTAAAACAGGATTATCCGGAAAATTCCTACGGAGGGAATAACATTCCGGCTTTTTTTCAGTCTTAATTTCCTAATATTGCGCCTCCGGAGAAAAAATACGAATGCTTCGGCGATTCAATCTTTGCGCGCATGACACTATACCTAAAATCGATCATTGTATTATTGTTTATATGCAGTATTAACATACAGGTTAATGCTAAAAATTTTACGGACACTACAGGTGTATTTGTTATTGCTAAAGATGATATGCTGCCGGATGGCGCGAGGAAGATTGGCAAGGTAAAAGTTACCGACGGCGGATTTAAAACCAATTGTAGTTATGATAGCACTATTGTACAGGCAAAAGCCAAAGCCATAAAGGCAGGCGGCAACGTTATTAAGATCACCGAATTGTTAGCCCCTGACGGGTTAAGTACCTGCTACCGCCTGTATGGAGAAATTTATCGTCATCCTGATATTCCCGGTCTGGAAGCCCGCAGGAGCCAGGCCTTAGACTCAGCTATGAAATCAATGCTTTCTGATACTGCCTCTTATTCATTATTATGTGTATATCGTCCTGCATCTGCTTTAGGTACTATTATTTCATATAATGTAAAGCTGGAAGATTCGGTTATTTGCCGTGTAAAGAATAATTCCAAATTCTTTATCAAAATTTATAAAACGGGACCTGCCAGGTTATCCGCACGGACGGAAGGGCCTGATGAGGTGTCAATAGATTTTCAACCGGGAAAGGTATATTTTTTGAGATGCTCAATTGATATTGGGGCCTTTGTGGGACATCCCAAATTCAATATCGTCGATAGATATGTAGGATTATATGAATTAAATGCAGTCGGAAGAATTGCACCGAAAGAAATAAGAGACCCCGTCTATTAACATCGTAACACTTACGCCTATATGATATTTTTCTGCATATAACCCCCTTGCTCCGGTATGGTGCACTCTGGCACTGTATTACCGCCAGTTGATTTACAAGGCGCGGCGAACTATTATTTTTATATCTTTACCTACGCTATAGAAAACATGACAGGTGATAGGGTGCTGTATAGTCCTGTCGATATGTTGACCATGCCTTTATATCAAAGATGAACATTACGCTTTTCCTCAACCTAACTTTATTGAATTTTATGCCTGCAGTGTTCAATCCCTCGGAAGACACAACTGCGCATTATTTCATCAAACACTTTACGGATGATGACGGCCTGCCGCAAAACAGCGTTAAAGGCATTGTGCCGGACAGGAATGGATTTCTGTGGCTGCCCACAGAAAACGGACTGGCAAGGTTTGACGGTAGCTATTTTCTCAACTTTGGCAGCAATAACCTACCCGACCTGAAAAGCAGCCGGATGGCGAGAGTCTATCCCAATGACACCGCCATTGCTGTGGAAACGGATATCGGGGAAATATTAACGGTAACAGGAAGTACGGTAACGCATATAGGAAAAGAGCTGCCGGGATATAAATACCAGCAGTACAAGGACCGCAAGGACGATTACTATCCCATCAGGGGATGGCCCGATGATTATGCAGCGCATTTTGCAAAAATCCGTCCCATTGTAATGCCGCAGGGTACAGACAGTTATTTTTCAGTACATAATGATACGATCTCTTTAGTAAAGCGGGGAAAAGTGGAATACCGCATCATCCAGCCTCAGCTTGATCTGTTGCGTTTGTTTGTTTGCGGCAATCAGCTTTTCTACCTGAACAGGGATGGAAAGTTGCTAGGGTGGGAAAGAGACCGACCGGTAAAAGTATCGCTTACCGGAGCGTTGTTATCTGATCCTGCATTCAATACTTGCAGAATCGAATTGTTCTGGAACCTGGCAGCACGCCAGGTTTTTGTATATACGAACGGCAACTGTTATATACTACAGCCAGAACAGGGAGGTATACGTAGTGATATGGTGCTGCGGGACTTTGATTTTCACCAGACCTATATTACTTCGATCTATTATGATCAGCTGAACAGACGGGTTTTTCTGGGCAGCTCCACAAAGGGGCTCTATGTTTGTACCAGACAACAATTTGAGGTGCATAAGTCTGATGTTGCCGGAATGGAAGTATTCTATGCACAGGCGCCCTTTCCCGGAAATACGGTAGTAACAGCATCCGGGATCGCTTTTAACCGGAATGGACAATACCGGTGGCTGCCTTTGTCACTCAACAGGGAAAGTCCGCTGGAGAAATATACATTGGCCCGTGATCAACAAGGAAGATATTGGGGGCGATATGGCAGGATGTTGATTGGTATATCGCCTGATTTCAGTAAGGTTTTACGCAAAGTTGAACTGCCTTTCCTCATTGGCCAGACATACACCGACCGGGAGGGGAATGTATGGGTTGGTGGAAAGTATCGTGGATTGTACTACATAAAAACGGCTGATCCGGATCAGACGCTCCGGTTTCTGCCTGCTGCATTAAACGATGTTACCTACATCAAAGAAGGACAAAGCCCTGGGGGTTTATGGGTAGGCACTGTCAATGGACTATACAGGGTACATCTGCCATCGGGACATACAGATACCATCAGAGGCCTGGAACAAGGGAATATCAGAAGCATCTATGTTCCAAAACAGGGAGAAGTTTGGATTACTACTTATAACCGCGGTGTCTTTCTTTACCGGAATGAACGGTTGGTATCTCTGCCGCTGGATGGTCAGCGGTATATGTCTACCACTCATTGTATTACTGAAGATAGCAACGGTTATTTATGGCTGACAACCAACAAAGGCTTATTTAGTGTCAGGAGACAAGATGCCCTTGATTTTGCAGACGGAAAGCAACACGACGTATTCTATTATTATTTCGGGAAAGACCAGGGATTTAATTCAAACGAGTTCAATGGTGGCTGCGAACCATGTGCCTTTCAATTTGATGACGGTGATATTTCGCTTCCATCACTAGACGGCCTTGTACAGTTTACACCGGCTGCTATCCGGATGGAAATGCCGGATAAGGAAATATTTGTAGACTGGGTAGAACGTGACCTGAAACTGACGGAAGCAGCTGAACGCTTCGAGCTGCCGAATAATTTTAAAACTTTCCGCCTGCATGTGAGCTCACCCTACTTCGGAGATGCCAGGAACCTGTATTTTTATTACTGCCTGGAAAAAGACGATTGGCGTGGAGAACAGATATGGCTGCCTGTAAACAGCGACAGAACGATCACATTGTCGTCCTTGCCATCGGGGCATTATCGCATCCGTATCCGCAAGCTGAAAGGATTTGGAAGAGATCAGTATATCGAAAAGGTAATCACGATTCTTGTACAGGACGCTTTTTATGAAAAAGGATGGTTCCGCCTGGTGGTGCTGTTCGCTTTGATATGCCTGATAATGGCGCTTTACAAAATACGTGTCAGGCATATCCAGCGTCAGAACAGGCTGTTGGAAATAAATGTAGGAAGCCGTACCCGTAAACTGGAGGAAACAATGACCATACTCCGGGAATCCGATCAACAGCTGCGCAGACAAAGTTTAATGCATAAGCGTCTTCTTACCGCCATTACCCATGATATTAAAACGCCGCTGAAATTTTTACTTCGTGTCAATAAAAAAAATGAAGCATTATCCGGCAGATTACAGGAAGAGGAAATAAAAACCGTCACTTATGATAGCCTCTATCGCATGCATCACCTGGTGGACAACCTGATACACTACATGCGCACATCCTTCCTGACCGGCGAGTTTTCCAAAGAAACCGTAGATCTGTTCCAGTTGATAGAAGAAAAAATGGAGATCTTCAAGCCGGTATCAGATTCAAAGGAAGTACAGATCATCAATAATATTCTGCCAGGAACAACAGTGGTCATTAACAAGCTGTTACTTGCCGTTGTTTTACATAACCTGTTGGACAATGCCGTGAAATATACCGCCAACGGTGTTATTGAGGTAACCACTGAAAGAAACGAGCGCAGTTTGATAATACATGTGTCGGATACCGGCTATGGCATGCCACCGGTAATAAGAGACTGGATCAACCGCACAGACAATGATACCGCCGGGCATTCCGAAGGCACGGGAATAGGGCTGATCCTGGTAATGGAGTTGCTCACTGTAATCAACGGCAGATTGTTTGCCGCTCCTGGTACCTCTGTTGGCACCAGGATTTCCCTGCTGCTTTATTTCAATAATGAGTAGACACCTGGTATAGCTGCGCTTTTTCAATTAGCGCGATCACATTTTTTACACCTACTTTTTCAAAGATGCGCGTTTTGTAGGTGCTCACCGTCGTTAGCTGCAAATGAAGCATCTCCGCAATTTTTATCAAAGGAATTCCTTTGGTAAGCAGGTTCATGACTTCAAGCTCCCGTGCAGAAAGACCAATGAAAGGATTGGCGTGACGTTCCTGCTGCCCTGTAAATTTACCGATCAGTTGATCCCGGACTGCTTTACTGATATACTTTTCGCCGGTAAGAACAGTATTAATGGCTGTTCTGAAGTCTTCATCCGGAGAATTTTTTTCGATATATCCGTCTGCGCCTGCCTGAAGATAGTTAAGAGCATACAGTATTTCATCGTGCGCGGAAAAAACCAGAATCCTGATACCAGGCTGCCGGAGTTTCACGGCATCTATCATTTGACGGTTATTGCCTCCCGGCATATTAATATCCAATATCAGCAGGTTGAAAGGCCGGGATTCGAGATGAGAAATGGCTTCATCAAAAGTTTTTGCTTCAGTAACAAGCATAGCACCAGGTAGCGAGCAGATAATTTGTTTCATACCAAGTCGTACTATCGAATGGTCATCTGCTATTAATACATTTATCATTTTCCTTTCCAGGTTAGGGTCAAGGATGGCATAGTGATTTATCACCGCTAAAGTAATGCTTTTTTCTTCGTATATGCATAATGTTTGTAGTTTTCTGACTACACTATGTCAATTGCACTACTACCTTACTATCTTCTGCCTTCCACTATTTTGAAACGCCGGTGTCAGTCAGAACAATTGAAAAACAGCACAGTTGGGAGAAATTACACGCTACGTTGGGACAACCGGAGAGGAATCCGCACTGCTTTAATGTATATCTGTTCAAACTACCGCATGTCAGGCATGAATATTTGTGTAGTGTAAATACTACAGGTGCATTGAATGATAATGACAGGAGTGCAGATTTAGTTTATCTACTTTCGTTTCGAGGTTTGTTCCATTGAGTCATGTGAACAATCTTAAGACTTAGGACAAACTGATAACACCCGTATCCTTTTTGTAAACTTAACGCTTTTCGATGGAGAAATTTTACGCGATTACCGCACCGTGCGGGCTTTACTATCTTATGCTGTACAAATCCCGTCAACGATGAGACGTGTAATGCTGCCTGTATTTGATCGGCATTGACTGAGACAAGTTGTCTATCGGTTTTAACAAGCAACCAATTTTTATCCGTGAGCATGTAAAGGTTCCCTAAAGAATCTTTCCTGGTCCGTTACGCATAGCGTGATGGCCCCGGCCCCTTATTACCCAAAGCTTATTGCATGATGTCCCTCTTAAATAATGTTATGAATCCCGATTCAAGATTTTTCAGCAAAGGCTGTAAAGGTCTGTTGCTGGCATTGTTCGGCATGCTGATGACCGTCGCTGCAACTGCGAACAGCTTCCCCGTCACTAACACCAACGATACGGGCCCCGGATCTTTCAGACAGGCAATCCTCGATGCAAACGCAGCTGGAGCCGGTCCGCACCAGATCGTGTTTAACGTGCACGGACAGATTACGCTGGCCTCTACTATGCCGGTTATTACAACCAAAAAGCTGACCATCGACGGGCAGAACAAGATCACGTTATATTCCACAGGCACCAATTCCGTCATTAATCCCTTTGTGATCAATGCGGACAGTGTAACCATCCGGAATTTTACCGTGCAGAATAACGGGGACATCAATGTAGATATTCTTCCGAACAGGACGGGTATAACGGTCGAGAATATACGCTCTTTCAGTACGGTCGGTAACTTCCTGAATTCATTCATGAGAGTGCAGGGTGCAACTACAGATCTCACGGTGAGAAATATTTATTCCACTGATGTGGAGCCGGTAAGCACCGCTTCTCCACACATTGGGCGGGCTTTTTATTTTACAGGTGGTACGCAGACCAACCTCGTGATGGACAATATCCAGCTGAGTACCGCTGGCAACGTGCGTGGCGGCGAAGGGCTTGTGTTCAGGGATGCGGGCGTAAACGGATTTACGCTGACCAACAGTAATATCAGCGGCTTCCAGAATGCGGTGATGTTTGATAACACTGCCGGCGCTGTGGAGACGGCAAATAATGTGATGTTCAGAAATGTGACCATAGATAGTTTGTGGAGCGGCGTATCACTGGGTATCTATTGCGATTACCCCGCGACTAATTTTGATATTAACAGGACAACGGTGGATATGAATGTGATTGGAGCCGATGATGATGGAGATTATGCAATTCGCTTCGACAATACAACGGATAACATTACACTCGATACCATTAATATAAATGAAAATGATATTCATGCCATCTGGTTCAATGGGGGTGCCAGCAATATAAAGATCAATAAGGCTGTGATCGGGAACAATGTGCCGGGGCTTTACGGAGGAAATGGCTTTATCAGGTTTGAAAGCACGGTGAACGGTTTTACCTGCACCAATTCAATACTGAATGGAGATAAGCTCTCTAACACAGACGATGCGGATGCGGGTATTGCATTTTATGCAGCAGCTACTGCCGTCAATATCGACAATGTTACTTTTAATGAATTTGATGTTGATGGTATTTATATACTCGCAGCAGCTACCAATTTCCAGGTGGGCAATTCGACCTTCACCCGTAACGGTGATGGTATGGAGTTTTACAGTAATGCCGCCAGAAGTAATGTCGATATTATCAATTCATCTTTCTATAACCAGGAGCGGTCAGGCATTGTAGTAAACGGTGCGAATGCAGTAACAGATGTAGACCTGAAGGGCGATACCCTGGTGAATAATATCAACCACGCCGTCTGGTTTTACGGCGGTGCAGGTGTGACGGATGCGCAGGTGGATGGCTGTGTGATACATAATAATGGTGGGGCAGGTATCAATAATGATTCGCCTAACAAGGTCGTCATCACCAACAACTCCATCTATAATAATACTGGTCCGGGTATCTCATTGCCCGCCGGGAACTGTACTTATACTGCTGCCGGCGGCAAGACGCCGGTGTTGGTTGCTTCAACCGCGCTGGGAGGTGGACAGTATCAGTTGCAGCTGACGATACCGAATATAACAGCCGGCGCGCAATACACAGTAGATATATATGCCAATGATCCCGCTACAAACAAAACGAGCGGGCAATATTATGTTACGAGCTTAACGGGATTGTCTGCTGGTACATCAACACAAACAATTACATACAATGCCGGTCCCGGTGCTACCGGTCTTGGTTTCTGGACAGCCACGCTGCGTATCCCTGCTAATAATTGCGGTACCTCAGAATTTGGTAATAGCATCCCGATGACCTTCAAAGGGCCAGCCTGTGTGAACAGCGGTGTAGTCGCATGGTACCGGGCAGACCAGGCAGTGAACGGTGTGAACTGGGGGGATATTTCCGGCAACGCAAATCACATGACGGTTATTGGCGATCCGGATAATACCACTGGCATGGTGAATTTCAACCCTGCCATTTATTATGATGGTAATGATGCCCACCAGGTACCTGCTTCGGCTGCCGTGTCCGGTGCTTATTCCATTATGGGGATGGGGCAGCTGGAAGGCAGTCAGACCGGCCGCGTATTTACCAGCTCCAACAGCAATAAATTAATGGGATGGCATGCAGGGATGGAAAACCGCTTGTATGTGGAAGGCTGGCTGAACACCGGCAACGCGGTAACGGCGAAAGACAAGCTTTATTCCTTTAAAAGAAATGCCAGTGGGGCCTATGAATTTAAAGGCAATGGCGCCCTGCTGAAAAATGGCCCGACGTCAGATGGAACTGTATGGACATTAGATGTGGGTGGTGCCGCTTACTCCGAATACTCCAAGGTACTGATCCCGGAAGTATTCATCTATAACCGTGATCTCTCGCCCGCCGAAATGCAGCGCCTTGAATCTTACATGGCATTGAAATACGGTCTTACACTCAATGCAGGGGCAACAGATTATATTAACAGCGATGGCACCGTACAAATATGGACGGCTGCCGCCAACGCAGGTTATGGCATACGCATCACCGGCATTGGTCGTGAGGATTGCAGTATGCTGAATCAGAAACAATCCCTGAGCCAGGACACCGGTATCGTAACCATTGCACTGGGAAGTATCATCGCTGCTTCCAACGCCGCCAATACCAACAACTTCACGCAGGATAAATCATTCCTTGCGTTTAGTGATAATGGGGGTTCCACTAACTACTTTACAGCTGTCTCCAGTTCGAACGCCACACAACGTATGGTGCGTGTCTGGCGTATACAGAAAACGGCATCCTGGGATAATGCGCAGCAGGTAACATTACAGCTGAAAAATGGCGCCGGAGATAATTACCTGCTCATCAGCACAGACCCCGTTTTCGGTACGGTTACCAAAGAACTGAAACTGAGCAGCACCGGAACGGTTACACTTACGGGGGCTGACCTGGCGAATGGCGCTTACTTTACCTTCGGCAGAAAACAACGTTTCCCTGGTGGTGTAGCTGCTAATTTGCAGACATGGGTAAAAGCGGATGCAGGTACAACAGTGGTGGACGGCAGCATCCTCAAATGGGAAGATCAGGCTGTGCAGAGAGAATGGTTGCCAGGTATTGCCAATATACCCCTTGACTGGACAAAGAGCGCTGTTAACTATAATCCTGCTGCCGCCTTCCTGGGAGCAAACTATTTCAGCGTACCAAAGTTTACAGAGAGCTATACAGCCGGTGAAATATTTTCTGTGCAGTATTCTAACCTGCCGGCTACTTCTACTACCGCAAGCTTCCCGTTTGAGTTTGGAGGTGATCCCGCCACGCTGACCACACAGTTCTATGTTTATAACGGATCACACTATACGCACTTTGGTACAAACACGCGGCCTGGTTATTCGCTGGGCAGCATTAATATTCAGCGGGCGCATATATTAAATAACTGGAGCGCTCCGGGTAGCTGGGCGCTGAACTTCGATGGCAAAACAATAGGTAGCAGTACTACCTTTCCGGTTACCTTCGGTAGAGGGGCCGGGCTGAACTCCGCCATCGGCGCCGGACATAACGCCGTCTTTAATGGAAGCATATCTGAGGTGATCCTGTATAACAGGCAGTTAAATGCTACCGAGCGCACGCAGGTGAATAGTTACCTTGCGCTGAAGTATGCCCTCACTTTGAGAACTGCCGCAGGCGCCGCTACCGATTATCTCGCCAGCGATGCCACTACCCGCATGTGGGCTGTCTCTAAAAATACCGGTTATGGTGAACGCATTACTGGTATCGGAAGAGATGATAATGGCACTTTGCTTCAGAAGCAAAGCTTGTCACAGCTGGATGGCGCCAACGTAACTATTGGCGTGGGTAACAACCTGACAGCTTCCAACGTAGAGAATACCGCCAATGTAACCAATGATCTTTCCTTCTTTACTTTCAGCGATAATGGACAACCGGCTACCTACACACAAGGTGTTACGGGGTTGGGCAATGTTACCCAGCGCATGGGACGTATCTATAAAATAGATCGTACCAACTGGGCCAGCAGCTCCATCAGGCTGGCACTGACAGGAGGAAACAGCACGAACTACCTGTTGGTGAGCAACGATGAAACTTTTGGAGCAGGCGATAAATCATATGTGCTGGATGATAACGGGCAGCTTACACTGAGCAGCGATCTGCTGCCCGACGGCGCCTACTTTACTTTCGCCAACACGCAGGCTGCACCGGCTGGTGTGGCAGCAGGGCTGGAAGTATGGGCAAGGGCTGACAGCGCGGTAGCAGGTGGCACGAGCGTTACACAATGGAAAGAGCTGAGCGCATCTCGCCGCACCTGGACTGTCAACGCAGGCGCTCTGCCCTGGAAGGAGGCTTCTTTTAACTTCAACCCCGGCATCGGTTTCAATGGCAATTATTTTGTACTGCAACCAGAGATAGCGAATAGCTTTACTGCGGGTGAAATATTCTCGATACAAACATCAAACGTCGACAATACTTCTGCTACCGCCATGTATCCTTTTGAGTTTGGTGGAACGTTTGCCGGCGGTGCTGCATTTTATACTTTCACTACCAATAATCAATTTACTTATTTCGGCACTGCGACGAGCCGCAGGAACTTCCCTTACCCGGCCGGTGTAAATGTGCGCAACGCACACCTGCTGAATATCTGGAGCGCTACCAACGACTGGGCAGCCGGTGTGGATGGTAAAGTATTGGCGACAACTAACGTCAATACAGTGAATTTCCTCTCTCCGGCCAACGCAAAGGATTATATCGGAGCAGGCCATAATACCGCCTTCAATGGCGACATACCTGAAGTCATATTATATTCCCGCAAGCTCAGTGCTGTAGAGCGCCAGCAGGTACAATCCTATATGGCGCTACGATATGGCCTTACGCTCGGCATAGACGCACCGGTGGATTACATCGCCAGTGACGGAACTACCACTATGTGGAAAGCAACTGCCGGTGGTGCTTATACCAAACATATCACGGGTATCGGTCGTGACGACAAAGGCATGCTGTTGCAGAAACAATCCATAAGTGCTGACACTGGTATCGTGACTATCGCTGCTGGTGCAACGATTGCGGCTTCCAATAAAGCCAATACAACAACTATCACCAACGATGTTTCTTTCCTCACTTTCGGTGATGATGCCGGCGCTATCGCTTACCTGACGCCGGTTACAGGTATCAGTAACGTCAACAGCCGCATGACCCGCATTTTCAAAACACAGAAAAATAACTGGGCTGATCAGAATATCACTTTCAGATTATCCGGCGGTACCGCACGCACCTACCTGCTTGTCAGCACAGACAATACCTTCGGCGCCGGAGATGCCGCTTATGTATTGAGTGGCGACAGCTCCGTTACCATTAACAGCAGCCTGCTGCCCGATGGCGCCTACTTCACTTTTGCGAAGAATATCACCGGACCAAATGGCGTAAACAATGGCGTTTCTTTCTGGCTGCGTGCAGACGATGGCATGTCCGGTGGCAGCAAATGGAATGACTATAGTAACCTCGGCAACGACGCATTGCAAAATGTGGTGGGTAGCCAGGCAATCACAGACGCAAAAGCTTTCAACTTTAATTACGGCCTCGCATTCGATGGGGTAGACGATTATCTCGATATTACCACTACCCGCGTTGATCCGGCCACAGCTACCCTTTTTGCGGTAGGCAGCAGCACTGCCTACGATGTGGCAGGAGACATCATCAGTAGCGGCGATGTGGGGTCGCCACAGGGAATGGAATTCAGGATCGTCTCCGGAAAACTGCAATACCTGCAGAATGCCGCAGCAATAGTTGCCGTAACCGGTACTAATGCTTTCGAGTCTGGTAGATCCTATATCTTTAGCGGTGTCCAGAATAATAATACGCCCAATGGTGTAAGGGTGTTTGAAAATTACAAACTCGACGCGCAGGGAACAGTTAATTTAAAACCACTCACCGCTAATTTTATTTCTATCGGTAACCGTACCATAGCTGCCAGAGGACTTTACTGGAATGGTAAAATGGCGGAAGTGATCGCATACAACCGCGTGCTGTCAGATGTGGAACGTCAATCAGTGGAATCCTACCTTGGTCTTAAATATGGTATTACCATCAACAACGGCGCTACTGATTACCTGGCCGCCGATGGTTCGAAATACTGGACCGCGGACGCTATTTACAGATCACGTATAACAGGTATCGGAAGAGATGACGCCACTGCACTGAATACAAAACAATCGCTCAGCGTAGATACCGGTTATGTAACCCTCTCTCTGGGTAACAGCATCCCGCTTACCAACGAACAGAATACCAACAACATCACCAACGATAAATCCTTCTTTGTATTTGGAGATAATGGCTTGTCGGCTACTACCTACACGACTGTTGTAAGCGGTACAAATGCTACCCGCCGTTTACCCCGTGTATGGAAAGTAGGTAAAACCAACTGGACAGATCAACAGATCACACTGAAAGCTAATGCAACCGGCACTAAAGTATACCTGCTGATCAGTACAGATCCTACGTTTGCTACGATCAGCCAGGAACTGCCGCTGAATGCAGATAAAACAGTTACGCTCAATACCAATCTGTTGCCTAATGGTGTATACTTCACCTTCGGCGCACCGGTGAAATATCCGGGTGGTGTAAGCAGCGCTAACCTGGTATGGTTGCGCGCAGATATTGCTACGTCCACTACTACAGATAATACGCCGGTTAGTGCATGGAACGACTACAGTCCTAACGGAAATAACTTATCCCAGGCTACGCCTGCCAATCAGCCGCTCTATTTTAACAATGCTGCCGCCAATATAAACTTTAACCCCGTGGTGAGGTTTAACGGTGCGCCGCATGCAATGACAGGCGGCTCTCTCCTGAAGACCGGTACTTACAATGGAGCAGCAGCGTTCTATGCCGGCAGCCAGGCGGCTAACATTAATACCGTTGTCTTTACAGAACCTGCTGGAACAGGTACCCAGTTTACATTGCATGCCACCTGGGGAGATAATGTTGTTTACTGGGATCCTCCTTATGTCAACAATCGTCTGTCCTACAATGCAGGCAATGTCAATAATCAGGTCGTTCTCTGGTCAACAACCAGCGACATCAGTCTGGCTGCCAACAAGCAATCTATTTACAAGAATGGATTGAATGTCGCCAACGGTAACAATAACAGCATATTCACCGGTAACAGCAGCGCCTTCCAGTTGGGTTGGTCAAATGCTTCCTCCTATAACGGCCGCATGGGCGACCTGATCGTATACACTAAAGCGCTCACACCAAATGAGCAGCAACGTGTGAATACGTACATGGGTATCAAATATGGTATCTCATTGAACAGCGGAGCTACCAACTACCTGGCTACCGATGGCAGTACCATATGGGATGCCGCAGCCAACAGCGGGTATAAAAATTATATCACAGGTATCGGCCGTGATGATGCGGAAGACCTTAACCAGAAACAATCCCGCAATACAGACAGTGGCTTGCAGCTGGCCATCGGCCTCAACAGCCTGTCTGAAACAAACCTGGATAATACTAATGCCTTCACTGCCGATAAATCTTACATGGTATGGGGCGACAATGCCGGCAGCGGTCTCTTTAAAACACCGCTGACAGGCCATCCTGTGGCCAACTACCGCATGGGAAGAGTATGGAGGGTACAGGAAACCGGTACCATTGGTAAAGTACAGGTAGCTGTACCTTATGATGCATTACCGAATGCCGCACAAACTTATCTGATCATCAGTAACGATGCTACCTTCGACGGAACAGACCAGTTCATTCCGGTAACAGCTACAACACTCAACGGCGTTAAACATTATTCCGCTGCGGTGGATTTAACCAATGGTCAGTACTTCACTTTCGGCGCGCCCATCAAAACACCTGGTGGAGTAGTAGGTACTTCCCTCTGGCTGCGCGCTGACGCAGGTACTTCCAGTACCGCTGATAACACCGCTATCAATGGCTGGACAGATTATGCTTCGGAGCTGAACAATGCTACGCAGACTACGGCGGCCAATCAACCGCTCTATATGAATAACCCGGCCAGTAACGCTAACTTTAACCCGGTAGTGA
>NZ_DATLKJ010000109.1:0-30675 GCF_035538455.1 Chitinophaga sp. | reverse complement strand
CTGATTATGAAAATAAAAATAACAACCCAGCTGAAGTAATAATTTAAGGCTTGTATCGTGGAACAACAGACGCTCTCATCCTCTATGCATAGTAAGTTAAAACGATTCGGGAATAATCAGGGAGAGAAATAGAGGAATTGCTAAAAAAATATTAATAAAACCAAAAATGATATTATTCCGGCATTTCAGCGCATTGCCGGCAGCGACGAAAATCAATTTGCAGGGGGCCAATCTGCAACGGAGACCAGAGATCAGGCTTTAATAGAATCATAAAGCCCATCCCACAATGATTTCAGTTCACTTTTTATTTTATTGGTGTTTTCTTCCATGATCATGCTGATTCCTACACCGTCTCCCATATAGATGAACATTTTTGCGATCTGGAGGTCGGAGAGGGGGGATTTGATTTCTCCGCTGAGTCTGGCCTGGTATACGCGGCTCACCCATATTTTTATTTCTTCTTTTTGTTGCTGGAAGAGTTTTTCTTTGAAGTGCGGCAGTATTTTGACCGCATCGAAGATGAGATAGTAGTAGTTGGCGTTGAAGGGTTGATCTTCGTTGCCGGACAGGAGTTTGGCAGATCGTTTCTTGTTTTCTTCCAGTTTGCGCAGTACCTCTTTGTAGAACAGTTTGAGGCTTCCTTCCGGAAGCCCGATGAGGTCGTTGATGACCATATCGGGGTAGAAGTATTTGAGCGCTTCTTCAAACACTTGTTCTTTGCTGGTGAAGTAATGATAAAACGCGCCTTTGGAAAGCCCGCTTTGTTCTACGATCTGTTTCATGGTTACATCTTTAAAGCTGTTCTGGAGGAATAATTTTAAGGATGTAAACAGGATATGTTCTCTTGAATCATTCATAATACCAACCATTTGGTTTATAAAAGTACATATATTTTTTAATTTCCAATACTGTGGATGTCAATCTGATGACTGGCCAGACAATAGAACAAGTTATCGCGTCTTAAAGTTTATTTGCAGATCCGGGGGATTGTCCTATCTTTACATACCGGTTGGTCGGTTTATTTACCCTAAAATACAAAATCATGCAACAAGAACAATCAGAGAAGAAAAAGAAGCCCGTCAAATGGGTGATTCTGGGCCTTGTATTGGTTGCGGTACTTGGCGTCAGCATTTATTTCTGGCTGAAGAATGCTGGTTATGTTACCACAGATAACGCACAGTTAGATGGTAATATCAGTCCTGTACGTGCCAGTGTAAACGCGTATGTTGATTCCATTTATTTTACGGATAACCAGTATGTCAGAAAAGGGGACACGCTGATGCGTTTTAATAATACGGTTTATGCTGCGAGGGTGCAGGAGGCGGAGGCTGCGTTGGAGAATGCAGGTGCCGGCGTGCAGGTGAGTAACAACAGTGCGGCGGTCAGCTCACTGAATGCGGAGGCAGGAACAAAAACGTCTTTATCGGGTCTGGAGCAGGTAGCGTCGGCCCGTGCCAATTATGATAAGGCAGATCAGGATATGCGTCGTGCCAATGCGTTGCTGGAGATAAAAGGGATAACACAACAACAGTATGAGTCGGTGAAGACGAGGTTGCTGGTGGCAAAGGCTTCTTATGAAGAAGCTATACACAGGCAGCAATCATCGCTGTATACATCTCTCGGGCTGAAAGCTTCTGCCAAAACAGAACAGAGTCGTGCGGGCGTTGCCCGCACGCTGGTGAAGCAGCGGGAGGCGGAATTGATCATTGCCCGGGAAGACCTGGAACATACGGTAATTATTTCTCCGTTTGATGGCATTGTTACAAAGAGAGCGGTGAACAAAGGACAATATGTTGCAACCGGGCAGACGCTCTGTGCAGTGATTGATACACACAATATATGGGTGTCTGCCAATTTTAAGGAAACACAACTGAAGAAGATACGTCCTGGGCAGCCGGTAGAGATCAAGGTGGATGCATACCCTGACCTGAAATTAGAAGGCAGTGTAGAGTCTTTCGGCGGTGCAACCGGCGCTAAATTTTCGCTGCTGCCACCGGATAATTCCACTGGTAATTTTATCAAAATCACCCAACGCGTACCTCTGCGCATCAGGCTGGAGCATTTTTTTGATGGTAATAACAAACCGACCGGTTTGTTTATAGGAATGAGTGTTTTTGTAAAAGTACATATCAAATAACATGGAAGCACAAACAGAACAACCTGTTGTTTATCCTTCAGGTATCGCTAAATGGATACTTATCATTACCGCAGTATCCTGTGCTGTGCTGGAACTGATAGACACTACGGTGGTGAATGTGGCGCTGCGTGAGATCAGCGGGAATATAGGCGCTACGGTTACAGAGATTGCGTGGGTGGTGACGTCATACAGCATTGCGAATGTAATTGTAATTCCGTTGTCGGGTATGTTTTCCAACCTGTTTGGCAGGAAGGCGTATTTCACGGGTTCGGTGGCGCTGTTCACCTTTGCCTCTGTGATGTGTGGTATATCAGGGAGCCTGTGGGTGCTGGTGTTCTGGCGTTTTGTCCAGGGGCTGGGCGGCGGTGGTATCCTGTCTACCGCGCAGAGCATTATCATGGATGCATTTCCTCCAGAGAAACGGACAACGGGGCTTACTATTTTTGGATTGGGTGCTATTATTGGTCCGTCATTCGGACCGGTATTAGGCGGTGTTATTACGGATAATTTTTCGTGGCACTGGATATTCTTCATCAATGTACCAATTGGTGTGGTGGGTTCGTACCTGTCGTGGAAGTATGTAGAAAATATGCAGGGGGTGGAGAAGCCGAGGATGGATTGGTGGGGTATTCTTTTTCTGATAATTGGTATCGGCTCGCTGCAGTATGTGCTGGAGGAGGGGGTGATTAAAGATTGGTTTGAAAGCAGTGAGATCACTACGTTTTTTATATTAGCAATGATCGGCCTTCTCCTGTTTGTTATCCGTGAATTCAGTATTGATTACCCGGCTGTAAACCTTCGCCTGTACAGAAATTTCAATCTTGCCATGGGGAGTCTGATGAATCTGGTGATCGGACTGATCATGACGGGTACGCTGTTCATCTTTCCGTTGTTTGTACAGGTATCACTGGGATGGACTGCTACGAAAACCGGCGCGTTCATGATACCTGGTTCGTTGATCGTGCTGGTGGGCATGATTGCGGCGAAGAAAGCGATGGATGCCGGCGTAAATCCCAAGATCATTATCCTGACCGGTTTGTTCCTGACAGTGCTGTACCTGGCGCTGTTGTCATTCTCTTCCCCGGATTCCGGCTCTCATGACCTCTTCTGGCCATTTATGCTACGCGGTATTGGCGCTGTGATGATGATTATTCCGGTGCTGGGGCTGGCGGTAGCTGGTCTTACGGGGAAAGATCTTGCGCAGGCGGTTGGGTTGTCCAATATGCTGCGGCAGTTGGGGGGAGCGTTGGGTGTAGCGTTGATCAACATCTATCTCAGTAATGAAAATGCCTACATCAGAAGCAATATGGTGGAACATATCAGTCCCTATGATCCTATCAGTACTGAGAGCATCACCGGTCTCACCCAGCTTTTCCATGGTGCGGGTTATGGCACGGAGGACGCTACTATGGCTGCTTACGCAATGATGGACGGAGCGGTTACCCAACAGCAGCTGTTGCTGGGATATAACCACGGTTTTATAATGGTGGGAGTGGTTATTCTCTTTTGTGTGCCGGTGATTTTATTGATCCGCTATAAAAAGGGAGAGAACAGTGGTGGCGAAATGATGGGACATTAATCCATTTAAAAAGCAGAAGTATGAAAATGAGTCTTATTTTCCTGTTGATGATGGCATCCATTGCCGTAGCGGCACAGCAGATATCACCGGGAGCCTACAGCCTGCAACAGGCCGTGGATACGGCACTGAAAAACAGGTATGACCTGCAGGCCAACCAGTATAATGTTTTAATGGCAGTCAACACCATTGGCCGCGCAAAAAAAGAATGGATACCTGTTGTTACAGGTAATGGCACTATACGTTATAATGCACAGTTGCAGGCTACGTATATCCCTGCGGGTTTCGGCGGCCTTACTGAGCCCACGTTGCTGGCGCTCGGCGCCAAAAGCGTCACCATTCTGGGGCTGGACCTCAACCAGGCTATTTACAGACCCGCTATACGTTCCAACATCAATATTGCAAAGAACAACCTGGAGTGGCAGAAAGAACGCAACAGGCAGGCGGAAATTGATATTAAAGTGAAGGTAACCGAAGCCTACCTCAATGTACTGCTGAAAGACCTGCAACAAAAGATTGCCGGCGACAATGAACAACGTTATAAAGAATATGCGGAAATCGCGGAGGGAAAGTTCAGGCAGGGGACGCTGTTGGAAAATGATCATCTGCGCGCAGCGCTGGATTATAACAACAGCAGGATACAAACGGAGATAGCGCGCCAGCATTACAGGATCGCGCTTGATCAGCTGAAGTATGAAATGAATCTGCCTGCAGCTACTGCGGTGACATTGACGGATACTATCGGAACAGCCGTTATCAGCAACACTTCCACGACAGCTTCTCCTGATAACCGCACGGAAGTAAGACAGTTGCTTTTTCAACAGTATGACAATAAGCTGCAGCTGAAGAAAGCAAAAGAAAGCGTATTGCCAACTGTATCATTGATCGCTAATTATTCTCAGCAATTCCTGTACGAGAAGTTTGAGTATGGACGTTCCAGGTGGTGGTCGCCGTTCAGTTATGTGGGGGTGACCTTTAGCCTACCGATTACCGACCATATCAAGAATGCCCATCAGATCAGGGAATACCAGCAACGTATCCGGCAGACGGAGTTGAATCTTCTGCAGCGGCAAACAGACATCGCGTACGAGATACAGCAAAGTGAGGCGACCCTCCGTAATGCAGAAAGAAACCTGCAGATTATGAAGAGTAATTATGCATTGTCGGGCACGATCTATGAAAACCAGCGAAGACAGTATTCGCTTGGATCTTTTGAATACAATGATTTACTGGACACGGAGAGATCGCTGAATACAGCCGAGCAGAATTATGTTAAAGTGGTGTATGACCTGCTGGTCGCAAAAGTGGCGTATGAAAAAGCACTCGACAATTTTTAACAACTGTAGACAACTTCGCCAGATTTAACCCCAACAGGCCGGCATTTGCCATGCTCCCCGACTGGCGGGCCGGTCTGCTTTCAAATGATGAGATTAAATCCTGTCAGAAATGGTCAGGATTTTGCCTGTGTAAATAAATGTATAAGTGACAATAATGAAGCGACTATGCAGTCATATTTTTTTTTAATTAAAAACACCTTAAAATCTTTATTTACTTTATGTATTCCTTTATTCATCAATATTTCAGAGTATTGTCTTTATTTGTTTTCAAAGTTTGTTAATACAATTTTTTTATTTATTTTAGCGACTGGGTATTCACTTTAGTTAATCGTAAACGTAAAATCACTTTATTGAACTAATCACAATCGCATTAAAAGTGAACGTAGTATTTTATAGAGATGGGGCCTACCTGCTAGAAGCTATGAACTGTGCCATTATCCGCTGAAACGCTGTTTTTAGATGGAAATCCTTGCAATCCTGTTTGACTGGTCGTTCAGCAATAAATGTTCAATTTTTAATGCGTTTTACATCATCTCCCAAAAAGCTTAAACCTGGCTTCCTGGTATAGTTTTGATAGCATGGTGTTTATACACTGTCCTTCAATTTTTACGCTATGACAGCCTGATCATGTTGCCTTAACAATCTCAACAACTTTAGTTGCATAAAGAACTTGTTGGTAGTTCTCTTCTCTCCCTGCATTACTCGCTGCATGTAGCCCACATGCGGGGTGGGAAGCTTGTTTCCTGATTAAGTCTCAAAAGGAAAATAGCAGTAAATGAAGAATGTATTTATGTTTTCGGGGCAGGGATCACAGTACTATAATATGGGCAAGGATTTGTTTGATCACTATACGCCTTTCAGGAAATGGATGTTGAAGATAGATACGATTTTTAAATCTGTAGCCGGTGTTTCTTTATTACGGCATGTTTATGATCCGGGGCGCGGTTACGCTACACCATTCATTCAGATCAACTATAGCCATCCGGCTATTTTTGCAATACAGTACGCATTGGCACGGGCGCTGACGGAAGAGGGTATTTACCCGGATTACCTGGTAGGTGCAAGTCTGGGAGAGTTTGTATCTGCTACATTTTCCGGCGTAATGTCATTGGAAGAAGGCGTGAGGATGGTATGGGATAAAGCTGTGCTGGTAGCCGATTCATTGAAGGAAGGAGAGGGGGGGATGATGGCAGTTCTTCATAATAACAGCCTGTATCATTGCGAGCCTGCTTTGTATGAAAACAGTGAGCTTGCTGCTATTAATTATCCGCAGCATTTTGTGATAGCAGGGTGGAAACATCATCTCGCGTTGGCGGAAGATTACCTGAAGCAACACAAAATTGCTTACCAATATATTCCTGTTGCTTACGCTTTTCATTCCTCACAACTGGATGCTATTGAAGCGCGAAGTAAAAAATACCTGGATGTAAAGCGGTGGAAACAGCCGGGAATGCCCATGGTTTCCTGTCTGGATGGTAATATCCAGGGAATAGTACCACCATATTATTTCTGGGATGTTGTAAGGAGTCCGATATTATTTAATAAGGCTATTCACACCCTGGAAAAACAGGAAGAAGACGGACTTGTTTATATCGATATAGGTCCATCCGGTACGATGGCGGGATTCACCAAACAGAATCTTGCAAAGAACAGCCGGTCTGTTGCTTATCCGCTTATCACTCCTTTTAACAGGGGCGCATATAATCTTGATTTGATACGAAGACATAAACCCTCAAATAATCCGCATATGGCAGGAAGAAACGGAACAAAGAAAAAGGCTTATATATTTCCCGGACAGGGGTCGCAGGTAAAAGGAATGGGGGAGCATTTGTTTGATCGCTTCCCTGAACTCACTGCCATTGCAGACAGGGTATTGGGATATTCAATAAAGGAACTATGCCTTGAAAATTCCCGGCGACTGTTAAACCGGACAGATTATACACAACCGGCACTGTTTGTTGTGAATGCTTTATCTTATCTCAAGCTGAAAGAGGAGACTGGTTACGTGCCTGATTATTTTGCAGGACACAGCCTGGGTGAATACAATGCGTTATTTGCCGCCGGTGCTTTTGATCTCGAGACGGGCGTCAGGCTGGTACAACGACGGGGCATGCTGATGGCCGCTGAATCTGGCGGCGGAATGGCTGCCATACTTGGCCTTGCAGCGGCAGACATCACGAAATTCCTTGCGCTGAACAATCTCAGCACTATTGATGTGGCTAACTTCAACGTACCTACGCAGACAGTCATATCAGGTAAAACGACTGACATTGATCATGCACGTAAATTGTTCCTTGAACAATATAAAGGGCAAGACCAGGTTTCATTTGTTCCGTTGAATGTCAGTGCTGCATTCCATTCCCGTTATATGCGGGAGGCGCAGCATACGTTTACGGATTTCCTGCAGACATTCCGTTTCGCTGCGCTGCAAGCGCCGGTAGTATCCAATGCAACCGCTGCGCTTTATAAAGATGAAGAAATACATCAGCTCCTTACAAAACAGTTATCCAGTCCGGTTATGTGGCTCGACAGTATGCAATACCTGCGGGCACTGGGGGTGGAAGAGTTTGTGGAAGTAGGGCCGGGAAATGTATTGACGAAAATGCAGACGCGTATCCAGCAACATGCGATACCTGATTATATCCTGGAGCGGGTGGTGAAGAATGTTGATATAGTTGATCCGGCAACTACAACGATAACGACAGATAACGTAACGCCTGTGGTGGATGGCAGAAGCCTGGGAAGTGAGGTATTCAGGAAAGAACATGGGGTGCAGTATGCGTATGTGGCGGGCAGCATGCATGGCGGCATCTCTTCTGAGACATTAGTATGCAGGATGGCTGCTGCCGGATTCCTGAGCTTTTATGGTACGTCCGGGCTGACGTTACAAAAAGTGGAATCTGCCATTCAGCAGATTCAATCCACTTTGGAATCAGGACAGCCTTATGGTATGAACCTGACACCGAGCTTCAGCTTTCCTGCACTGGAAGAACGGCTGGTGGATCTCTATCTGCGATATGGCGTTCATCATGTGGAGGCGGGCGGATACGTCCACCTTACGCCTGCGTTGGTGCGTTACCGTGCGAAAGGATTATCCGAAGACAGCAACGGGAAGATACTGATCCGTAACTGTATACTGGCGAAGGCCGGGAGTATTGAAACTGCCCGGTTGTTCCTGCAGCCGCCTCCCACGCGCATGTTGCAAAGCCTGCAGGAACAGGGTGTCATTACAGCTGTGGAAGCCGCGTTAGCGGCTCGTTTGCCCGTAGCGGATGATATATGCTTGGAAGTGGATACTGCATGGCGTAATGATAAAGGGCTTAGTTACGCCAGTTTGCCTTTTGTATTGCAGGAGCGCCAGCATTATGCCCGGCAATACGGGTATACGAAAACTGTTTGTATAGGTATTGCGGGTGGCATTGGTACGCCGGCTATGGCGGCATCCATGTTTTTACTGGGCGCTGATTTTATACTGACGGGTTCTATCAATCAATGCACGCAGGAGGCGCAGGTCAGCGACTATATCAAGAAAATACTGGCGGCTGCAGAACCACAGGATACTGGCTATGCGCCTGCAGAAGATATGTTTGAGCTGGGTGCAAAAGTACAGGTGCTGAAGAAAGGATTCTTCTTCCCGGCACGGGCCAGCAAATTATATGACCTCTACCGAAGGCATAATGCCATCGAAGAAATTGACAGGTCGACACAGGAACAATTGCAACAGGAATACCTGAAGAAGAGTTTTTCCGCCATCTACAGTGACATCAGAAATACTTATTCTGATGCAGACATGCCAGCGCTTGCAAGGGCGGAGAGCAATCCGAAGGAAAAGATGGCGCTCATCTTCAAATGGTATCTGAGAGAATGCCAGGAATTTCCTATCCGTGGCCTTGAAGAAAGGAAGGTGGATTACCAGGTATACAGCAGTGCTGCCATGGGTGCATTTAATCAATGGGTGAAAGGCACTGAACTGGAGAACTGGTCCAACAGGCGGGTGGCGGTGATAGGTAAGGAGCTGATGGATGCTGCCGTTGTTTTCCTGCAAGAACGATTACATAGTCTTTTCCCTCATAAATAAACCTGCCGGTCAAGTATGAATTTCATCAGACGCTTACTAAAGAACAATCAGGTGAAGCAGGCACCACCTGTGCCAACTCCTGATATTGCCGTTGTCGGCATTTCGTGCCGTTTCCCGGATGCCCCTGACTATGCTACCTTTTTCAGTAACCTGCAGCAGGGGAAGAATGCGATACGGGAGATCCCGCGCAGCCGCTGGGATATTGAAAAATATTATTCCCCGGAAGCTGGAGCGGTGAATAAAAGCATCTCTAAATGGTGTGGATTGCTGGACGATGTTACCGGCTTTGATAACCGCTTTTTCGGGATCTCTCCGCGCGAGGCGGCTTTGATGGACCCACAGCAGCGGCTGTTATTGCAGGAGGCCGTTCATTGTATTGAAGATGCGGCGATTCCGATGGCTCGTTTGAGAGCGCTGCAGACAGCGGTCTTCATCGGAGTGATGACCATCGATTATATGAATGAAGTGGCTGGTCCGCAGGTAGAAACAGAAGGTTACTCCACCTTGGGTAACTACGAGTGTATGCTGGCGAACCGGCTGAGTCATTTCCTGGGTTTCCGCGGTAAAAGCCTGGCCATTGATAATGCCTGCGCTTCTTCACTGGTGGCATTACACGAAGCAAAGGCGTCATTGCAGAGAGGTGAAGCGGATTATGCATTAGTGGGTGGCGTTAATCTCTGCCTGCATCCATGGAAATATATCTCCTTTTCGAAAGCGAGAATGCTGAGTCCTGACGGGCAATGCAAAACATTTGACAAAGATGCGAACGGATATGTGCCGGGAGAAGGCATCGGCCTGGTATTGCTGCAAAGACTGGATGATGCCGTTGCATCCGGTAATCATATTTACGGGGTTATCAAAGGCTCTGCGGTGAATCATGTGGGCAGGACGGCTTCCGTTACGGCGCCTAGTGTTGCCGCGCAGGAGCAGCTGATCCTGACAGCCTGCAAAGATGCCGGTATATCAGCGGAAACGATCACCTATGTGGAAGCACATGGTACGGGAACATCCCTCGGTGACCCGATAGAAGTGGAGGCGCTGAGCAGGGCTTTCCGGACGCTTACTGACCGTAAACAATTCTGCCATATCGGGGCGGTAAAAACAAACATTGGTCACCTTGAAGCTGCGGCAGGTGTGGCGGGCCTGATTAAGGTACTGATGATGATGAAGCACGCGCAGATTGTACCTACCTGCAATATCGGGGAGCTTAATCCATTGATAGATTTTGACCGGTCGCCTTTCATTGTTGCGAAGCAGGTTGCTGACTGGAAGCGTAATGGCGCACCGCTGCGTGCCGGTATCAGCTCATTCGGGATGGGCGGTGCTAATGCGCACGTAATTGTGGAAGAATACCGGCAACATACACCGGCGCAATATCCGGATAAAGTATTTCCCTTCCTCTTATCTGCGAAAAGTAAGGAAAGCCTTTTGTCGATCGCTGAGAAATGGAAACATGTTGCCGTACCGTCACTGGCTGACAGCAGTGCGTCACTGGCCACAGGGCGGGAACATTATCCCTGGCGGCTGGGAGGCGTGGTGAACCACCATACAGACATCCCACAGCTGTTGATGAATGCAAGGACGGCTGCGCATAAACCCGGCTCCTGCGCCTTGCTGACGGGGCAGCTTCAGGCGGAAGGGTTTCAGGCAGTGGCAGTACTTTGGGAACGGCTGGAATTGTTCCGGCAAACTGTTCATACGCTATCGATGCTGGCGGGGTCGCCGAGACTGGGTAAAAAGCTGTATGCCGGTTTTCAGCAAGGGCTGTGGGAGCGTGTATATATCCCGCTTTACCGGTTTATGACAGGTTATGCTGTTTGTCAGTGCCTGAAACAAGCAGGGCTGCCAGTTGACCTGATCTCCGCCGGCGAAGGGGAGGGCGCCTTACTGCTGGCAGCTGTCTGTGCAGAAGTGATACCGGTGGAAAATGCCGTTACTGCATTATTACAGCCAGGGCCGCTGGACACATTGTCTGGCCGCAGGCCTGTTATCCCTTTTTATGATGCGGCGGTTGAGCAATTCGTATATCCGTTCAGGTTATCTGCGGGTTATCTGCCGGGATTATTACAGCATCTGACCGCATCGCCGGCTATACTGGCAGCATATGCCGGAAAGGCACGTGTGCTGCTGCAAGGTCAGCATACATTTATCCGGCTTACAGACGAATGGGAGCCGTTGCTTGCAGCGAGGGGATTATCTGTAAAAGACCTGTTAAAGAAAGAAGAAACCGGCAGTAACAGCAGTCGCGAAGGGCGCTTGTTGTTATTACTGTTGCTATATACTTTTTATCGCCTGTTTGCCAAATGGGACTTACAGGACAAGATACCGGATGATCATTGGTATACGATGATCTGCCTGTTGCGTGACCGCATGCTGAACAAAGAACAGACTGTATCGTTGCTGCTGGATGACCAGCCGGCATTTGAGGAGATCAGGCAGGAGCTGGAAGCGAGGCTCAATGAGCCGGGGAAGAAATCCTACGGAGGATTGTTGCAACCCGATACGGCAGATGTTGTGCTGAACAACGCGCGTACTGTTACCAGGCAGTTACCCGAAGGCTTTCAGTGGATCAGTGTTGGCAGCCCTGGTAGCAGGAAGGGAGCGATCCGTGAAGTGACGCTGGATATGGAGAACTGGGTAAGTGTGCTGACATCACTCTGGACGGATGGCTATGATATTAACTGGAACCATTTGTATCCACAGGGCACATTCGGTAAAGTGCCTTTGCCGGGGTACGCTTTTATACCGGAGCAGTTCTGGGTGAATAAGACATTATCACCGGAACCTGTGGCGCCAGAGCAGGCAAAGAATATTTTATATGCCTGCCAGGAATGGCGCCACCAGCCATTAACAACGGTTGGCGGATCATATCCGCTCACCTGGGCGCTGGCGGAGGGACAAGATTACAGGCCGGTATCGGGAGATGTGATACGGCTGACCGCGCAGCATTATTATCCCGCGTCTGCTGATATACCATCGGGTCTGGTATATATGCCGGCCGTTGGAGCAGCTGTATACCCGGCAGAACAAGTCCGCCTGTTTTTGATATTCCTGCAATCCCTGGCAGCACGGCCGCTAAAGGCGCTGTTGCCTGTCTTCTTTGTTTACCGGATGCAGGATGATAACGGAACGGCGGGCTATGACGCATTGATGGCATGCGGCTCGTCGCTGCTGCTGGAGCAGAAAGATGTGCAGGTAAACATCATTGGTATAGCTGCCGGTATCGATGACGCCAGTCTGGTGCGCGTATTGCAGCAGGAGATTCATCATGGCAGTAAGAACCCCCGGTTGGTACATTACCGTAAAGACGGGCAGCGTTACAGCTATGGCTGGCGCGAAGTGCAAGCGGCGCAGGGGCATCATCACTTCGATCAGCAGATCCGTGATAACGGCGTTTACCTGATTACAGGAGGAGCCGGACAACTAGGTTGGGAGCTGGCTATACGCCTTGTACAGCGTACAGGCGTACACGTTATTATATGCGGGCGGTCCGCAAAGGATATTACGGGCCATGCCAATATACATTATATCCAGGCAGACGTAGCGGATGAAATAGCCACTGCAGCATTGGTGGATGCCATCAGAAAAAGATACGGCATGCTTAATGGCATTTTCCATTGCGCTGGTATTCTCCGCGACAGTATGTTCAGGCAGAAAAGCATAGCCTCCTTCGGGGAGGTGGCGGCTGTCAAGGTAAAGGGAGCCATTCACCTCGACGAATATACGAAGCATGACCAGCTGGATTTCTTCCTGCTGTATTCATCTGTGGTAGCGGTGACTGGCAATTATGGACAGACCGATTACGCCTATGCCAACAGTTTCCTCACTCACTTTGCTGCCTGGCGGAACAGGCGTCTTGCTGCCGGTGAGCGCTCTGGTAACAGTTATGCGCTGTTGTGGCCCCTGATGGAAACCGGTGGCATGAAAATTACGCAGGGAGCCGTTTCTGTGCTGGACCCGGGCAATGGTTTTGAGGCAGCTTCCGGAGAAGATGCACGTCTTTTCCTGGATCAGCTTTTTACTTTGCGGCAAGATGCGTTGTTGTGCGTGAAAGGGGACCTGGAAAGATTGCGTAGCTGGATTGATCCACCGCAGCAGGTTACCGTTGATGCTGTATTGCCGGTGTCTGAAGATTTATATCTCGCGGCGGTATTGCTCGTGCGGAATATTTTCGGAGACCTGCTGCATGTAAATCCGCTTTCTCTTGAAGATGACAGCCGTTTCCAGGAACTGGGCGTAGACTCTATTATCATCAATCATTTTAACGATAAACTGGAAGCATTGCTGGGCAGTGTTTCCAAGACATTGTTGTTTGAGCACAGCTCTTTGCAGGAGCTGGCGGCGCATTTGTCAAAGGCCTACGCTTCGCAGCTCCGGCATCATCAGCAGCGGGAGCTGCCTGCTGAAACAGTATCTGTACCTGCCGCCATTGTTATTGAGAAGCATGAAGAAGTGACAAAGCCCCGTACGCTTACTGAAGAAGCAGGCCAGGTACAGGATATTGCCATCATTGGTTTGCATGGCAGATATCCAGGTGCTGCCAGCCTGGAACAGTTCTGGGAAAACCTGCGCAGCGGCCGGGAGAGCGTAACAGAAATTCCGGGTGAGCGATGGGACTACCGGGTGCATTACCGGGAAGGTGTTGCTGCTTTCAATAACGGTGACGTATATGCGAAATGGGGCGCCTTCCTGAAAGACGTGGATAAATTTGATCCGTTGTTTTTCAGTGTATCTCCGCGGGAAGCCGCGCTGATGGACCCACAGGAACGCATTTTCATCGAAACGGTGTGGCATACGCTGGAAGATGCGCAGTACCCGCCGGCCCGTATTGCGGCATTAAGAAATGAGCGTGCTTCCTGTAATGTGGGTGTCTTTGCGGGCATTACTACTTACACTTATAACCTGTTGGGGCCGGTGGAATGGGAGAAGGGGAATCCTGAAATACCCAATGCATTGCCCTGGACACTGGCGAACAGAATTTCCTATCTATTCGATCTGAAGGGCCCCAGCATGCCGGTTGATACCGCGTGTGCTTCTTCGCTCACTGCCATTCATCTGGCCTGCCGCAGCCTCCGGCAGGGGGAATGTGAAATGGCTATAGCTGGCGCTGTAAACCTTTACTTACATCCTTCAAAGTACGCCTGGCTGTGCCAGATGAAGATGCTCTCTCCGCGCGGGCAATGCAGCGCTTTCGGACAGGATGCTGATGGCTTTGTGCCGGGAGAGGGCGCAGGGGCGGTATTGCTCAAGCCACTGGCGGCCGCGTTGAGAGACAATGATAAGATCTATGGCGTGATCAAGGGAACGGCTGTTAATCATGGAGGCCGTACCAATGGCTTTACGGTGCCTAACCCTAATGCGCAGGCAGACCTGATTGCAGCAGCCATTAAGGAGGCGGGTATTCCCATCGCTTCTATCAGTTACATAGAGGCGCACGGAACGGGTACAGCGTTGGGTGATCCCGTGGAGATGAGCGGACTGCTGAAGGCATTTCAGGGGCATCCCGGAGGCTGCGCTGTAGGATCGGTGAAATCCAATATCGGCCACCTGGAAGCCGCTGCGGGTATGGCGGGGCTCACCAAAGTGCTGTTGCAGCTGAAACACCGTCAGCTGGCGCCTTCGTTACATACTGCTGTGCTGAATCCTAAACTGGATCTTACCGGTACGCCTTTCCGGATACAGCAGCATGCCGGCGAATGGGACGTGTTACCGTCATCATATCCACGGAGGGCTGGTATCAGCGCTTTCGGCGCAGGAGGCGCCAATGCCCACATCATCGTAGAAGAATATACCGCACCGCCGGCTGAAGTGCCTGTGGTTGTCAATACACCGCAGCTGATAGTTATATCTGCAAAAGATAAAGAAGGACTCGAACGCTATCATGCTTTGTTGCGGACACAACTGGAACGGCTACACGAGACAGCCGATTTTTCCCTGGCAGATTGGGCGTGGTCACTGCAGACAGGCCGGGAGCCATTGGAAGAGCGGTTGGCTTATGTAGCAGAAAATGCCGGCGACTTATTACAGCAAATGAAAGCCTATCCGGTTGAAAGTATAAATCGCCGGGAGAATAATATCCGATCCGGGAAAACAAGAAAGCGACTGGAACAAGAGGGAACAGCCACGGATCAGGAAAGTATATTACAGCATTGCAGGGAGAGGAACCTGCATTTGCTGGCCACGTTGTGGGTATCAGGTGTCGCCGTTCCATGGGAGGCGCTCCATGCGCCTTCCCGGCACCCCCAATCCCGCCGGATAGACCTGCCATTGTATCCTTTTGCTGCAGAAAGTTATTGGTTCGGGGAGTTGCCAGCTGAAAAGCTGCAGCAGGAAAAGGTGGCAGCCGGTCATCCTTTCCACATCACCGTAGAAAAATCGGAAGCAACATCTTATACCTGCAAGGCAGTACTGGAAGACAAGGCCTTCTAC
This sequence comes from Chitinophaga sp., assembly GCF_035538455.1. Classification (GTDB taxonomy): domain Bacteria; phylum Bacteroidota; class Bacteroidia; order Chitinophagales; family Chitinophagaceae; genus Chitinophaga. Next base: position 15,118 of record NZ_DATLKJ010000109.1, on the reverse strand, counting down.
CTGGATGATCACTATGTAGGGGAGGATCGCATCTTTCCTGCAGTAGGCTATATTGAAATGGCGCGCGCTGCTTTTGAACTGGCCGCAGGTGTGAAGGTGGCATCCGTGAAAAACAATGTATGGCCTGCAAGTATTGTATCTGTTACGGATACTACCACAGTGCTGATTGATTTCACTAAAGTAAAAAACGGGTGGGATTACAAAGTCAGCTCGCAGCTTTCGCACGACAGGATTACTATCCACGGTCAGGGAAAAATTATTCCGGCTGATCAGCAGCCCGCATCAGCCGGCGCCACTGCTTTCGACATCAACAGCATTGCCGGCCGTTGTCAGAAAACAATTGACGGCGCTGTCTTTTATCCGCGGCTGTACAACCTGGGGCTAAGACTAGGGAAGAGTTTCCAGGCGGTGCGACAGGCGCGCTTTGGTGAAGAAGAAGCCTTGTCTGTGCTAGAGCTGCCTGCGCATCTGCAAACGGATTATCACCGTTACAACCTGCATCCTGCGATGATGGACTCCGCGTTGCAAACAGCCCTGCGGCTGTTGGATAACCGCCGGGAATTGCAGCAGTTGAATATCCCGTTTACGATAGGCGAGATAGAAATACTGGATGCGATACCTTCCCGTTGTTACGCATATGTACATGCTGATAAAACAGCGGCGGCCGGGAAGGTCAACAAGTACCAGGTACATATTATAAACGGCGAAGGCCGGCTGCTGGTGCGGATAAAGGACTTCGTATTAAGACCCTATGAGTTGCCCGGTAAAGAAAAGGCAACCGGATACTTTTATCAGCCGGTGTGGCAACCGGCGTCCTTGCAGCTGCAGGCTGCATCGTTACCGGCAGGTACTGTCTTATTGTTTGACACAGACGAACAGTTATATACGCATTACAGGCAGCAACTCCGGGCGGGTACCTCCCTGGTGTTGATAAAACCGGGAAATGCTTTCCGGGAGCTGGCTCCGGAGGTGTATGAAATCAATCCGCTCAACATGGCAGACTACCTGCAGTTGTTGAAGCAGCTTGTGAATCCGTCGCCATCTATCACGGTACTGCATTACTGGTCAAAGTTCCGGGGGGATCATGAAACGCTGCAAGCGGGATTGGATCATCCTTTCCTGGAACGGGGCTGTTATGCTGTATTGTATCTGCTGCAAGCCTTTATGCCGCAGTATAAGCAACTGGCGCTGTTCTATGTCTATGAAGAAGATGCAGCTGGTATAGACTACTACAGTCCTGTGTCTGGCCTGCTGAGATCTGCTGCATTGGAATACAGTGATGCCAGGTTCTGTACCATTGGAATAACGGCCGGATCGGCTGCTGTAGCTAAGTTACCGGAGATACTGACTAATGAGATACAGTCGTTTCCCGGAAAGATCAGGCAGGTGCGATACGACAAGGACGAACGTTTTCTGTTGTTTACAAGTCCTGTTTCCCTGACCCCGCCGGCGTTGCGTGCGCAACACAAAGGAGTTATACTCATCACCGGTGGCGCAGGTGGCTTAGGGCAGATCTTTGCGCGTTACTTTGCGCAATACCCGGATGTAACGGTTGTACTTACAGGACGCAGACCTGTTCCGGAGAACCTGCTGAAAGAAAACATCCGATATCACGCCTGCGATATTACACAACCCGCTGCAGTACAGGAAATGGTGGCAAGGATTCATACTGAGTATGGCGCTGTTACAGGATTGATACATGCAGCAGGCGTATTGGCAGATGCATTTATTGCAAATAAAACCCTTGCCCAGATCCGGAGTGTACTTGCACCGAAACTATTGGGATTACAATATCTCGATAAAGCGTTGAAAGATTCCCCGTTATCATTTTGCATGCTGTTTTCTTCGACTGCTGCCGTTATGGGTAGTGCCGGGCAGGCAGACTATGGCTACGCCAATGCTTTCATGGATACGTATGCCTTGTACCGGGAACGGTTGCGTACAAAGGGATTGCGGCAGGGAAGAACAGTATCTGTTAACTGGCCCTTGTGGAAAGAAGGCGGTATGCAGGTGCATGAAGAAACGCTGGCCTGGATGCAGTCGTTCATGGGCATTACGCCGATCAGCACTGCAAGCGGCATAAGCGTATTGGAAACGGCGCTGGGCGCAGCTATTCCGCAACTGATGTATGCGGAAGGAAATGCGGAGCGGATCACACAGTTGCTGAACAGGGAAGATCAACCGAAGAAGACAGTCACTGTTGCGGCGTCTGTGCCTGTCACTTCAACAGACTGGCATGGCGCTTTACAACAGATATTACGGGAAACGGCAGCAGGCATACAAAAGATGGAACCAGGCAGACTCCATGTGAATTACGATCTCACAGGGTATGGTTTCGATTCTGTGGCGTTCACCAAATTATCCAACAGCATCAATCATCTCTTTGGTATCGATATAACACCCGCTGTATTTTTTGAGTATCCGGATATTGCATCACTGGGGGCTTATCTAAGGGAAAGTTTTGCAGAAGACCTGTCTGCTTATTTCCGGCCGGCTGCTACTGTTGCTGCACCCCTTGCTGTAGCGGCATTTCCGGGAACGGTTGCAGCAGGAATACCGGATCAATTGCAAGCTGCTGTTATCGCATGTGTAGCAGATATTGCGAAGATGTCTGCTGAGAGAATCAACCCGAAGTATGATCTCAGCAATTACGGACTGGATTCTATCGCATTCACGCGACTGGCCAATCAGCTGAATCAGTATTACCAGGTGGAGATTACACCTGCTATATTCTTCGAATACTCTACAGCTGCCAGTCTTTCTCAGCATCTGCTGGATGAGTATACAGAAGAAGTAATGACGGTGCATGGAAAGGTTGTTGAAGCAAAACCCACAGCTGTTGTGCAGGAAAATATTACCACTGCCGCAATGCCCCCGGTAACGAATTTACAGGAGCCTGTAGCGATTATTGGTATGGCGGGGGTATTGCCACAGTCGGAAAACCTGGCGGTATTCTGGGAACACCTGCTCAATGGGGACGACCTGGTTACAGAGATACCTGCTGACCGTTGGAACTGGCGGGAGTACGATGGTGATCCGGCGAAAGAAGAGAATAAGACCGACAGCCGGTGGGGTGGCTTTATCCCCGACATTGATAAATTCGATGCAAAGTTCTTCGGTATCTCGCCGCGTGAAGCTGCATTGATGGACCCGCAGCAGCGTGTTTTCCTTCAGGTGGTGTATCATGCACTGGAAGATGCGGGCTATAAGCCTTCCCAGCTGCACGACTACCGTACAGGGCTATACGTAGGCGTGGCTACCCATGACTATTATGAACTGCTGAAGAACAGCCATATACCGGTGGAAGCATATACCACTACGGGCATGTTCCATGCTATTCTTGCCAACAGGGTATCTTACCTGCTGAATCTCACCGGGCCGAGCTTTCCTATAGATACTGCGTGTTCCGGTTCCCTGGTGGCTATCCGTAGCGCCATTGAAGCCATCCGCTGCGGCAGTTGCGATATGGCGGTTGCCGGCGGCGTTAACTTCCTGCTTAGTCCTACGATCTATATCTCCTTTGCAAAAGCGGGGATGCTAAGCCCTGACGGACGTTGCAAGACCTTTGATGCCAGTGCCAATGGCTACGTGAGAGGAGAGGGCGCCGGTGCGGTGATATTGAAATCATTAAGCAGGGCTGAAGCTGACGGTGATCATATCTATGCGGTCATCCGTGGCAGCGCGGTCAATCACGGCGGGCGTGTAAACACGATGACTGCTCCCAATCCGAATGCGCAGGCTGAATTGATCATGCGTGCGATGGAAGAAGCCAAAGTAGATCCTGCCACGATCACTTATGTGGAAGCACATGGAACAGGCACCAGCCTGGGAGATCCGATAGAGATCAATGGTTTGAAAAAAGCTTTCCGTGAACTGGCGAGAAAATCCGGTAAAGCATTGCCTGAAAACTACTGTGGGATCGGATCGGTAAAAACGAATATTGGCCACCTGGAATCAGGTGCTGGTATAGCAGGACTTTTCAAATTGCTGCTTGGTATGAAGCATGGGTTATTACCGGCTACGATTCATCAGAAAGAACAGAACCCTTATATACAACTGGAGCATACGCCTTTCTATATTGTCCGTGAAAAGCAGGACTGGAAGAGGTTACGTGATGCATCCGGGAATGAGATTCCCCGGAGGGCGGCACTTAGTTCATTTGGTTTCGGCGGTGTGAATGCGCATCTCGTTGTTGAAGAATACATACCGGCGCAGAAGAGCGGTAGCATGCTGCCTCAGCTGGTGGTACTGTCTGCGGGGAGCGAAGCTGCGTTGAAACAATATGTAACTGATTTTATTACATGGCTGAAGCCATCGGCATCGGGCGCATCCGGTAACAGTGAAACTGCGGATCAGCTGAGAGCCAGTGTGGCAGCTTACCTGCATGTGTCGCCGGAAGACATTGACCTGTATCAACCGTTATCAGAATACGGCCTGGATGGCGTGCATCAGTTAAAGCTGGGCGAACTGATAGCAGATACTTTCAACCGGAATATCCCTACTCACGAGCTCTCAGCGCTTACCTGCCTGGCGGAGGTGCTGGATTTGGCGGGACCGGGCCCGGAAGTTGCGACTGTCGCCGCGTTGGACCGGATTGCATTTACGTTGCATCATGGCCGTGAGGAGATGGCGGTGCGCCTGGCCATTGTAGCAGCGGATACAACTGCGCTCTTACAATCGTTCCGCAGATTCCTGGACGGTGAAAAGCATTCGCCAGTATTATCTTTTGCTATACTGGATGAAGATGAAACAAGAGAAGATATATCCCAGTTGGTGATTAAGGCATCACTGGAGGCGCGTGATCTGCATAGCCTGGCTAAATACTGGCTGAGCGGCGCTGCTATTAATTGGTCCTATTTATACCCTGACACAAATCCAGGAAGGATAGCTTTGCCTGTTTATCCCTTTGAAAAGCAGCGCCACTGGGCGCCGGTGGCCTCGCCAGTTGTAAAAGAAACGCCGGTGTTAAAACAACGGCTGTGCGGTAAACAGCACGTTGCGGTGAGCAATGACCAGGTAGTGGTATTTGAGTATGTTTTTAAGGCGGAGGATACGCTGATAAAAGAACACCAGGTAAATAACGAGTGCCTGTTGCCGGGAGCTGCTTACCTGGAGATGCTGTGCGGCGCCATGGCGATACTGCATCCGGACCGTGTGTTTAGTATTACCCGGGTGGTATGGTTGTCGCCATTGGTGATGAAAGAACAAGAGATAATGGCGTTTACACGCATGGAGAAGCAGAAAGACGGATACTGTTGCCGGATTTCCAGCGGAGAGCATACGCAGCACTTTATCGCCTATACGCATTTCACGGATAGCCGGGAATTGCCGGTGGAGGAGCACTGGAAGGGATTACAGCAGCAGGCATCCGTTGTTTTACCGGGAGAAAAAATATACGATGTCTTTGCTAAGAACACATTCGAATATGGTGAAAGTTTCCGGAGCATCAACACTGTCTGGATTGGTAACGGAGAGGCGTTAGCGCTGGCAGCGCCGGTAGCAAAGGCGCTGCGGGCATCATCATTTGAATTATCGCCTTATCTCATGGATGCGGCATTGCAGTGTATGTCGCTGACCAGTGCCAGGTTCATCACCGGTGAAGAGTTGCTGAAGTTGCCGTTTTCTGTTGAGAAGATAACGCTCTTTGCGCCTTTGTCTGATGTGATGTATATCCATGTGAAGAAGAAAGGTGAACAGGTATTTGATGTGGTATTGCGAAGTGAGAAGGGAATAGTAGCAGCCGTGTTGGAGGATGTCAGCATCCGCGGGTGGAAATCAGGATCTGATCTGCGATTCTATGAACCTTACTGGCAGGCGGCAGCTTTGGTTGCTGAAAAGAAAGCGGCTTATTCATCAGGAGTGCTGATCGTTTATGTGGGGCAGACGATGGGGTTAGAGAAAGAAGTGGGAAGAATGTATGCAGAAGGTTCCGTGAAATACCTTCAACTCTGTCATCCTGCTGAACCACGAATGAACGGCGCTTTGATGGTGGACCCGGCCGACGGTGAATTATTGCGTGCCTGTATAGCGGGTGCCGGCGCGGCGGATACGGTGTACTTCATAAATGGTCCGCTGTCAGCAACCGGTGCCGTCTCCTCTTCGTCGCAGTTGCTGGAACATGTTTATCATCATACCATTATCGCATTATTCCGGCTCATAAAAATCTGGAATGATCTTGACCGCCTGCAATCCATGACTGCCTTCAAGGTGGTGGATGTAAACCTGTTGTCTTCGGGTGGGCCATTAGGAGTGCCTTTTGGCGCTATGTTGCATGGATTTACCAAATCAATGGCAAAAGAATACCGTCACATCGCCCTCAGTAATATCAGCGTGGAGATTCATCCGGCGGCACCGTTGGGGAATATCCGGGAAGTGGCGAAAGCACTTTTCCGTGAACCAGGTCATCCGGAAGGGAATGAGGTGAAGCTGACGCCCACGGCGAGATATGAGCAACTATTGCGGCCCGTTACACCGCAAGGATCAGACAAGCCGCCTTACCGTGAGAAAGGGGTATACCTGCTGGCAGGCGGCGGGGGTGGCATTGGTATGGCATTCAGCAGGTACCTCGCACAGACGGTACAGGCGCGGTTAGTATGGCTTGGCCGCAGCGTGCAACTTACTGCAGAACAGGAAGAGACGGTGGCAGAGATCCGCAGGATGGGAGGAGATGTGCTCTATCTGTCAACGGATATTACGGATGAAAGCAGTATCAATACGTCTGTATCCAGGGCTATAGCGCATTTCGGACGGATTAACGGAGTTGTACATACGGCGTTATCGCTTCGCGACAATATTATCGACCTGATGGAAGAAGAGAGTCTCCGCAGGGTACTTGATCCAAAAGTAAAAGGTGGTTATCTGCTGGGTAAATGTTTCATGACGGAGCCGCTGGACTTTTTCCTTTTCTTTTCTTCCGCACAGTCTTACACTGGTTCTATGGGGCAGAGCAATTATGCAGCGGCTTCCACCTTTGAGGATGCGTATGCCCGCTGGCTTGGGGCGCAAACGGCATATCCGGTAAAGGTGATCAACTGGGGGTACTGGGGGAGCGTAGGAGTGGTGTCGGGTGCATACTACAGGAAGCAGCTGGAGCTGCAGGGTATTTTCCCTATCGGCACCAGAGAAGGTATCACTACCATTGGGAGGATACTGGGCAGTGCTTTGCCACAGGTGCTGGCTATTAAAGCGGAAAAGACGGTGTTGGAAAAGATGGGATGCCGTGAGCCGGAAACCGTTGCTGCAGGCGGTATTAAAGATGCCGTCAGGTATGTAGAGAAAATGGGAAGGCTGTTGTTATGGAAGTCGTTGAGAGAGATGGGATTGTTTGTACAACAGGAAACCCTATACGAAATTAACGGATGGTTCACGCGCTCAGGTATCCGGCCGGTGTACCGGCAACCGCTTACAGCGTGGTTGCTGATACTGGAAAAGGCAGGCCTTATAAAAATAAAGAACGGTGTGGCGGCTATCCGGCGGGAACTCAATGTGGCGGCCATAGAGCAGGAGGTTGCAAAATTGGAAAGTATCAGGCAGCAGATTGCAGCCAGGTATCCTGTAGTGAGAGATACGCTGTATACAGTATGGGAATGTCTTACTAACCTTCAACATATATTAAGCGGCAACACGCCTGTAAAACCCATACTGGGAGCAGGCAGGCAGCTTCGCGCCGCACAAATTGAAATACAGGCGGCGGAGCGCATCAAAGATCTGCTGTATCAACAGGAAGAATCCTGGCAATCGGAAAGCGCCAGGATTCTGGATCTCGGCGGAGATAACGGCATCTTCCCACAGCAGTTGCTGCAAAAACTACAGATGCTGCCTTTCCGTGTGGAATATGTCTATACAGGCACTACGGAACAACAGCTCAGGGAATTGCAGGACCGTTACGGGGCAGCCTATCCGTTTGCACGGTTTGTGCAGCTGCTTCCGGATGAAGATCCTGGATCGCAGGGGTTTACAGCCGGATACTATGATCTTATCATCTGTACGCAGGTATTGCATTCCACCCGCTACATCAGGCAGTCGCTGGAATACATGCGGCAGTTGCTGAAGCCCGGTGGTTGCATTGTGATTACAGAGACGGTAACAGTGAGAGAGTTCCACTATTACACAGATGCTTTGGAGGAAGCGTGGTGGAGGAACGAAGATAAGGAGCATCGCATTGGAAACAGTGCGTTGTTATCTGCCGCCGGATGGGAGAAAATACTGGAGCAATCCGGTTTCCATCATATCAGGATACCTGGTGCTGACGGATTGTTGCACCAGGTGATCACTGCCATTTCCCTGACGGAAGTTGTTATTGCCGCTAATGGCGGAAGTATCAGCATTATTGCACAGAACGGATAAAGCTATTCTATTTATAAAACCTATTTAACATGTCCCCCGAAAAATCACAAGCGTTCATCAGGCAACAGGTGCTGGAAAGCCTGTCGGCCGTGCTTAACACGGCTACTTCGGAAATCGGATGGACAAAGCCGTTTTCAACACTTGGCCTTGATTCCATTATTGGCGTGGAGCTGATCAACCGGTTAAACCAGGCTTTGGGTATCGTACTGAAAACGATCATTGTCTTTGATTATCCTACCGTTAATACATTGAGTAGTTACATCTACGAATCATTTGGCAGCAGGATACAATATCCCGCGGAAGAACCGGTTGCACCGCCTGTAATGGCAGGTATCCGGCAGCCGGAACCACAGCTGCAGCAAGAGATCCCTGTGGCTGCGCCGGTAGTGGTTAACCATGACCTGGATAGCTTCTTCAATGAGGCAGATACTTTTAACCTGGATATAGAAAGCGTGCAACCGTTAACGTTAGAAGACAATTTTCCGGTGGCGCCACCTGTTTCGAAGGAAGCGGCTGTTGTTGCGGATGATAATGATGCAACAGCGAAAGCAGATGATACGCATCCTTATAAAGGCGTGTGGCTGAAGAGACCTGGCAGCATTACCGGTATTGAAATTGTAAACCTGCATCCTGCGGCGCCGGGAGACGATGAAGTACAGATACTGGTGAAGGCCTTTCCTGTTAATTTTTCTGATTTCCTTTTATTGAGAGGGTTATACCCGGTGATGCCTGATTATCCTTTTGTGCCTGGTGCGGAAATGGCGGGGATTGTATTGCAGACGGGGAAGAATGTAAAACGGCTGAAACGTGGCGATGAAGTGATGGGGCTTACTACTGTGAAGATGGGAGGACAGGGAGCTGTAGTAAATACCGATGAGACATTTGTGGTGAAGAAGCCTTCCAATATTACTTTTGAAGAAGCGGCAGGCATACCGGTGGCATTTGTGTCTATGTACATGGCACTGGAAAGAGCGCAGGTAAAGCCGGGTGATAAGGTGCTGATTCATGGTGCTGCCGGGACAAACGGATTGATGGCCGTGCAACTGGCGCAACAGGCAGGAGCAGAGGTGTATGCTACGGTAAGCACTGCTGAGAAAGCACGCTTCCTGCAAGACGTGGGCGTAGCACATATTATCAACTATGCTACCGGCAATTTTGCTGACAGGATATTATCACTTACGGGGGGATATGGAGTAGATGTAGTGATCAATACTATTTCTGTTGAGACGATACAACCGAGTTTAAATATACTGGCGCCAGAGGGCCGCTACGTGGAACTGGCAGTGTTTGGTCTTCAGGCTTCAGGACCGCTTCATCTCGGACACCTGATCAGTAACCAGGTTTTTATCAGCCTGAATGTCAAGAAATTTTTCCTGCAACATCCGGATAAAAGACTGGCTTACCTGGATACGATGGCTACTTACCTGCGCAGTGGGAAGGTCAGGCCGTTCATGCATCGCATCTTCCCGTTCTCTGCGGTGAAGGAAGCCTACCAGGTGAAGCAGGACCGTAATACGATCGGGCGTATTGTTGTCAGCATGCCGTCGGTAGCTGTGTCATCACCGGCCGGGGAGGCGCCTGATAAATCACCTTTGCAGCGGGAGATCGCTGTGATCGGCATGGCGGGCAGGTTTCCCGGTGCGGCAGATGTGCATGCCTTCTGGAATAACCTGGTCGACGGCGTAGATACTGTGCATGAAACGCCTGCTGACCGCTGGAACAATCATCAGTTTTATGATCCGGACCCTGCGAAGCTGGATAAGACGTATTGCCGCTGGGGCGCGTTTCTTGACGACATCGATAAGTTTGATGCCATGTTCTTTAACATTGCGGCGAGCGAGGCTGCCTTGATGGACCCGCATCAGCGGTTATTCCTGGAGGAGGCTTATCATGCGCTGGAAGATGCAGGCTACAGCCGTGCTACGCTTGCGGGTAAACGATGCGGTGTATACGCTGGCTGCGGGGCGAGTGATTATCTGCTGAAGATGAGTAAGCAAGGTGTTACTAAACAGGCGCAGTCGTTCTGGGGTAATGAGGCATCGGTGATCGCTTCACGCATTTCCTATTTCCTGGATCTTAAAGGCCCTGCTATTGCGGTGAATACAGCCTGTTCATCGTCGCTGGTCGCCATACATACCGCTTGTCAGAGTCTGCGGCTGGGAGAGTGCGAGATGGCGCTGGCGGGAGGTATCTTTATCAGCACTGACCCGGACTACTACATTGTTGCCAGCAATGGTAATATGTTTTCTCCTGATGGCCGCAGCAAGACGTTTGATAACAGTGCAAATGGTTTTGGGCCGGGAGAAGCAGTGGGCGTACTGTTATTGAAGCCGCTGGATGCAGCGCGCCGCGATGGAGATCCGGTGTATGCCGTTATCCGTGGATCTGCTGTGAACCAGGATGGCCGTACCAATGGGATCACTGCCCCGAGTTCGCTTGCACAAACAGCGGTAGAACTGGAAGTATATCAGCAGTATGGTATTGACCCGGCTACTATCAGTTATGTGGAAGCGCATGGCACGGGTACCCGCCTGGGTGATCCGGTGGAAGTGGAAGCGCTGACAAATGCATTCAGGAAATATACAGACCGTCAGCAGTTCTGCGGGATTGGGTCTGTAAAAACCAACATCGGACACACGGCATCTGCGGCGGGCGTAAGCGGTGTTATTAAGCTGCTGATGGCGCTGAAACACCAGCAGTTGCCACCTTCCCTGCATTTTCATCAGGCGAACGATTATATAGATTTTGTTAGCAGTCCTTTTTATGTGGTGGATAAGCTGCATCCCTGGCCGAAACAGCCGGATGGCCCCAGGCGTTCTGCTATCAGCAGCTTCGGTTTCAGCGGTACCAATTCACATCTTGTGTTGGAGGAGGCGCCTGATGATCTTTACCAGCCTGCTGTTTCTCTGCCTGCCTGCCTGGTGCCATTGTCTGCCGAAACTGCCGTCGCGCTGAAAAGAAAGCAGGAGGACCTGTTGCGTTGGCTGCAATACCAGGAGGTTGATGCAGATATTGCTGCCGTTGCCTATACCTTACAAACAGGAAGGGAGCACTTTACCCACAGAACTGCATTTGTGGCCCGTTCTGCAGGGGAGCTCCTGCAACAGTTACAGGGCAGGGTATCTTCTTCCAATATGGTAACTTCGGCCGCAGCTATAAACGGAATGACAGAAAATATCCGTCATCAGCTCTCTTCTCCTGCAAGTTATATCAACAGTCTGCTGCTCTTACGCGATGCCTACGTAAACGGTTACACGCCAGACTGGACTGCGTTGTATGATGGAGTGCTGCCCCGCCGTATATCGTTGCCGGGTTATCCTTTTGAGCGGGAGCGTTATTGGCTGCCTGATGCAACACCCGCGTTACATCCGTTGCTTACTGATGATCTCTCAGACCATGAGACAGAAACGGTACTCCGCGGTGATGAATACTTTCTGACTGATCACCTGTTTCATGGGAATAAAATACTTCCGGCTGCGGTGATGATTGAAATGGCCAGAGCTGCCGGTCAGCGCTTATCCGGCCGGCCGCAGGCAGAGATACTCGCCTGTTCACTGTTGAAGCCGGTGATCGTTACTGCACCCGTTACGCTTTCCACAAAAATAATGTCCCAGTCTGACGGCAGTCAGCATTTCGATATCAGCAGCGGGGAAGGAGGAGCAATAGCGCTGTATGTTACCGGCGTACTCATGCCATCCCCGCTGACAGTAACGATAAGGGATATACGTCAGCTTGCGGCGGTTTGTCCCCACAAGGCAGATATAGAACAATGTTACCGGCTCTTCAGTCTGAAGGGGTTACAATACGGCCCCGCCTTCAGGTGTCTGCAATCATTGCAGACGGGTGACGGGCAGGCTTTTGCGAAGCTCGCGTTGCAGCAGGGCATACAGCCCGGCAGCTATCCCGTGCATCCTGCGTTGCTGGATGGTGCGTTGCAGCTGGTGATCGCCATGGAAACCGATGCAACAGATACATTGCTTCCCTATCATTTCAATAAGATCACTTTCACTGGCGCTACAGCGGGACATGAAATATATGCTCATTTGTGGCAGGAACCCGATCATAAAAATACACGCCAGTTGAAGCAGTACAATATAGATGTGTTGAACAGTGCCGGTGAACTGGTGGTGTCGATGCATACGTTCAGCATAAAGAACATCAGGTCAGTTGCTGATAATGACGGCGCGTTGCTGGATCGCGCAGCCGCCTTACTCGAAGAATGGGATGGTGACGCACTACAGCTGTCACAATTAGAAACCCTCATCAACAATATTTATGAATAAATCACATGCTGCTGAAATAAAACAATTACTGCTGAATGTTAAGGCCGGGAAACTGACGGCTGATGAAGCAAAAGTATTACTGCATCAGTACCGGGAGCCTGTATCTGGCGGCGCTTTGGAAGATAGTAACACACCTGCTGCCGAGGGAAGTACTTACAAGCATGCACTGCAATTGCTGATTACTGCGCTGGAAGAGGAGATCAATATTCCGCCGGCAAAGATCCGGGCTGATCTTCCTATGGAAAAGTATGGCCTGGATTCCGTAATGGCTATTAACCTGATCCGCCGCCTCGAAATAAAACTGGGGGAGTTACCGAAGACATTGTTTTACGAATACCAGACCTTGCAGGAAGTAGCGGAATATCTTGCCACCCATGCTGCTGCATTACTGGATGTTCCGGCACCGGAAAAACAAGAGCAGGTGGCGGTTACGGCTCCTTTAACTCCGGGACTACCTGCAACTGAATTGTTTGCTGATCATGATATCGCTATTATCGGCGTAGCTGGGCGTTACCCGATGGCAGCCGATCTGAGTGAATTCTGGCAACAGCTGAAGGCAGGAAAAGATTGCATCAGCGAGATACCCGCAGAGCGCTGGCCTGCTGATAAATATTTCAATCCTGACAAACATGCGGACGGTTCCACTTACAGCAAATGGGGTGGTTTTCTGCGGGACATCGACAAGTTTGATCCATTGTTTTTTAACATCACGCCGAAAGAGGCTGCCCAGATGGATCCGCAGGAACGCTTGTTCCTGCAGACCATCTGGCATACGCTGGAAGACGCCGGATACACAAAGAAGCAGCTATGGGGAAAAGCAGTTGGCGTGTATGTAGGATTGATGTATTCGCAATACCAGTTGTTGGGAGCAGAGGAGAACAGCAAAGGCAACATGGTGACACCCGGATTTTCATACGCTTCCGTAGCGAACAGGGTTTCTTACTTTTTCAATTTTAAAGGCCCCAGTATGGCGGTAGACAGCATGTGTTCCTCTTCACTTACCACCATTCACCTGGCCTGTGAGAGTATCCGCAGCGGCGAATCTGAGATGGCATTGGCTGGTGGTGTGAACCTCAATCTGCATCCCGCCAAATACCTGTACCTGAGCCAGGGAAAATTTGCATCCAGTGAAGGGAAGTGCCGGACCTTCGGAGCAGGCGGCGACGGTTATGTTCCGGGCGAAGGAGTGGGGGCAGTGCTGCTGAAATCAAGAGCCGCCGCTGAAAGAGATGGTGATCATATCTATGCCGTAATAAAAGGGAATGCCATTAACCACGGTGGCAAAACAAACGGCTACACTGTACCTAACCCGGTGGCGCAAACGGAAGTAATCTCACGTGCATGGCTACACGCAGGCGTACCGCTACAGGCATTGAATTATATCGAAGCGCATGGTACCGGTACATCCCTCGGTGACCCGATTGAAATGGCAGGATTGGTGCAGGCACTGGCCGGTTCCGGCATTAAAGCACAGTCATGTGCCACCGGTGCCGTTAAATCCAATATCGGCCACCTGGAGTCTGCCGCGGGCATTGCCAGCGTTACCAAAGTGTTGTTGCAGCTAAAATACCGGCAGCTGGTACCTTCCATTCATTCAGCCAGATTAAATCCGCATATCAGGTTTGAAGAAACGCCTTTCTACGTACAAAGAACATTAACGTCCTGGGATCAGGTATCTATACAGGAAGGCGGCACGGCTGTGCTTTATCCGCTCACCGCCGGTATCAGTTCATTTGGAGCCGGTGGCGCAAACAGTCATCTGGTGTTACAGGAACATATCACCACCTTGCAGGTCGCATATACTGACCCGGTGCTGATCGTATTGTCGGCCCGCACAACGGCTGCATTGGAACAGTATGCGCGGGATACCATTGCCTGGTTACAGCGGGAGGAAGATGAACTGCTCCGCGCATTGCCGGGATTTTTATACAACCTCGCGTATACGCTGCAAACCGGCCGGGAGGCCTTTGCAAACCGGCTGGCGGTGAAGACACACAGCGTATCGCAGCTGTTACAGCAATTACAAGCTTTCCTTTCTGCCGCTCCGGCAACTGATGTCTGGTTCCATCATGCTTCAGACGACGATACACCGGTGCAGACACCTGTTGTAAAAGAGATGGCAACATTCGCAGCTGCCTGGGTGAAGGGCGCTGTCATTGACTGGCGCCAGCTTTATGCAGGTACATCACCTGCACCACGCCGTATCAGCGGGCCACTTTACCCCTTCGCAAAAGACAGGTACTGGATAGAACAGGTAAAGGACAACAGGCAAAATACACATGTTGCCTTACATCCGTTATTGCATCGCAATATTTCTATATTAGGTACGCAACAATTTGAGAGCACATTTGATACCTCGCTTTTTTATCTGAATGACCATCGCTTCCGCGCAGTCCCGCTGATGCCAGGCGCCGCATGGGTGGAGGCTGCACGGGCTGCCAGTGAATTGTCTGTACATGCCGGTGAAGCAGTGCAGCTGAAAGATGTAT
>NZ_DATLKJ010000108.1:0-7755 GCF_035538455.1 Chitinophaga sp. | reverse complement strand
AGCAGTTTACTTATGAAAAAAGCGAAAATAGCTTTGGCAGCAATGATTGTATTGGTTGCTACAGCCGGAGCATTGGCATTTAAGGCCAACAGATACCCCCATGTTTTTTATATGACTAATACACGAAATTGGCATTGTAGTTTAGCAACCGCTGTACTTTTTGAAACTACTGGACCTAGAGTTCCAAATGCATTTACCGTAAGATTAAGTACAGCTCCTACCACAGCACCTTGCCCTACAATCTACATAATAAAGACTGTATGAAAATCGTAATTAATGTATTTAGTCACTCATAAGTACTTAAAATAATAGTTAATGTTTGTGAAGTCATGTAAAAGGAAATTATTTCCCTTTTACATGACTTTACGATGTTGTCTATAATGCATAGTGATCCAGTTCAAGACCGTTAAGCACACCCTTCATTTTTGCTGGGATTCCTTGGGTCATCCATTTAGGCGCCGGCTTATTTTTCAGGTAATGGTCAAAGAATTGTTGCATACGAATACTGAAGTCGTAGCCTGATTTTCCCCATATGCCGTGGTTCCCATTTGTGTATTCCAATAACCATGCTTTTTTTCTTAGCCTTCGCAAGGCCGTGAATAATTCAATTGCCTGAGAAAAATTACACACGCCATCTTTGGTGGTATGCATTAATAAAAAAGGCGTGGTTACTTTGTCTGCATTGAAGATGGCTGAGTTTTTAATATAGAGGTCAGGAATTTGCCATAAGGTTCCTCCCATGCGTATTTGTCCTCCATATTCAAACATATCTTGCAGGCATCTTCCGTCACTACCTACACTTCCATAATCGCTGATAAAGTTACCTAACCCGGAGGCAGAGCAGGCTGCTTTGAAAATATTGGTATGTGTTACCAAATAATTGGTTTCAATCCCTCCAAAGCTACATCCCTGTAATCCCATCCTGGTCGAATCAACAAATGAAAGTTGGCTAATATAACCTGCAGCCGAAGCAACGGCATCAAAAGCGCCCTGCATGGGATCACCCATGGTATAATAAATATCAGGTGTGAAAACCAGGTATCCATTGCTCACGAAGGTCGGAATATTGATGGCGCAGCCACTATTCAACGGCTCAGGAGGAAGGTAAGCATGTAAACCATTAGATTTTCTTTCATAGTAATGGAATATGACAGGATATTTTTTGCCTGGATCAAAATTCTCCGGCTTGTACAAAATGCCTTGTATCTCTTTACCATCCAACGCTTTCCAGGTATGCAGTTCTGTCGTATACCAATTATAATCTTTTTCCGGTTTGAGGTTACTTAAACGGGTGTATTGTCTGAAGTCTGCCGTGTAAAAAAAGTTAGGCGATTCTTCGGCATTGCACCTGCGTAATAGGTATTTATCCGTACTACGCGCTTTGATTGGATATTCCCCTTTATTGACGCCTGTAAAACCTCCTGCCGGGAAATGATAGAAATAGGGGCCCATAGCCAGCAGTTCGGGATCACTGTTCCCCTTTATCCTGACACGGAAAAATCCATTCTCTTTAGTGTCCAGGTTGAATGCATTCAAGGTAATGCCTTCGTTCAATGAAATTGGCTCATTGGTATAATGTTCCAAACCCAGGCAAAATAGTATATGATGTTTCTGTCCATACCCATTGGTTAGATTGACAGGTGCTTTTTTCCCTGTAGGATCTAATTGCCATATATCATAGCTGTCGTACATAAGAAGCGCTTCGTCATTTTCCAGCCATCCGGCGATCCATCTTGGAAGATTAATATCATTATCCTGAGTACGACTAAACCATGAATCAGTAATCGCTTTATCTGAAATGTTCCTGATGATGCCTGTCGCTATTTCATAACTATAAAAGGGATAGTTGCCTTTATCACAATAATAAATCACATATTTCTCTTCTGGGGACAGGTCGTATCCTCCTCTTCCTTCATTACCTGCTGCTATCTGTTTGCGTGTGCCATCCCTGGTTGAAACAAGGAAGTATGAAGGCATACTGGCTGTGTTCCAACCACTCTCTGTCATTTCGGCGCCAGGCTCTATATGGCGAATTATGGCATAACTGCGGATATCCTTATTTAATATTATCTCATTTGGCATTGCAAGCCGAACAATACGTCGGTCGCGGAGATGAATAACGGCAGTGTAACTTTCTGTTTCATTAAGCTCCTTTTGTTGCCTTGACTGGAGCTTGGTATCTGTATAACTCCATACAGTTAGCGCTACCGGATCTGCTAATGGCTTCAAAGGTTCCCGAATATCAGTGACACCGAAAAATAGCTTGTCTCCCTCTTTACTGAAATTGGTGATATCATCTATCTGAATTTTTTCATTACGCATTTCCGGAGATTGATTGCTTGCTATCAACACCGCGCTGTCAGTCCCTTTTTTAAAATGCCAGATCGATTTTTCTCCTGGTTTATTCTCTGCAATAAATGCAACTTGCGTACCTTCTCTATTTATGACAACAGTACCTGCTGCTGTACCCTGCCAGATAATTGACTGTCTGCAATCTGGCAAGGTCACTATGGTCACAGTTTGAGCGGTGGAATCTTTTTCTGTTTGCAGCACAAGTAAATTCCCGTTTTCACTAAACAGGTAATTATTTACAGATGAATATGATTTTTCTTTACCTGATCTGAGATTTCTTAATGTCAGTTTTTTATCAGCGCCATTAAGCTGATATGCTAACCATTCTCCATTACCGTTAGCGGGCAGTTTAAATGAAATCACATCAGGAATATATGATGCTGGTGATCGCCCCGGGGTAACAATGCCTAAACTATCGTGCGAAATAAAAATAAACCGGTCACCTCCGGAAGTAAATGAATTATTATTAGGCTCTGCTTGTAATTCCATTTTCCAGTTGCCTTTAGTGGCTTGTAGTACCATTGTATTACCACCTGCAGGCTGATTATGGATGTTGTAAGCTACATAGTTACCGTTATCACTGATCGACCGCCAGTAGTCTATTGCAGGCCATTTATTATACACGCTCGAATCAATTGGTGGCTTTTCATGTTTGGCAGATTTGAGATTACTGTCATCTTTTCCTTGCGCAAAACAGTAATTTATTGAAATGAGGATTGTAATAAAACATGCATATACCTTTAGGTTTTCAATAGCGTTTTTGGGAGGGGTAGGTCTACGTAACATTGAGGGCTCGATTTTTAGCAGGTAAATTATTAACTGTAATCTATTACAAATTATAATACACTTTTGTTTTGGCAGTAGTACCGCACTGAGCCAATAATGTAAATAGTGATTTTGCCTTTATCAAAGTATTCCCGTCCGCAATTAAATCCTTAAATTGTCTTACCAAAAACAATCGCATATGTTATCCTTGGAAAAAATCAGCGAGTTACTCGGAACTGAAAGCGAAGTCCTTCTGCAGCACGAAAGCAAGACAATATCCAAAGACTACCTGCATCTGCCCGGACCGGATACCATAAACAACATTTATGCATCTTCCAGTCGCAACCCGCAGGTACTGCGCAGCCTGGGACAACTCTTTCGCTCAGGCCGTCTTGGAGGTACAGGATACATGTCCATCCTTCCGGTAGATCAGGGCGTAGAACATAGTGCAGGTGCATCCTTTGCTAAAGCCCCTGCTTATTTTGACCCGGAGAATATTGTAAAACTGGCAATAGAAGGTGGTTGTAACGCAGTTGCTTCGACATTTGGTGTGCTTGCGGCGGTATCGCGTACTTATGCGCACCGTATCCCCTTTATTGTGAAGATCAATCATAATGAACTGCTCACGTATCCTAACCAATCCAATCAGGTAATGTACGGTACCGTGCAGGAAGCCTGGAATCTTGGCGCAGTGGCGGTGGGGGCTACTATTTATTTCGGATCTGAAAATGCAGACCGTCAGTTAGTGGAGGTAGCACAGGCTTTTGAGCTTGCGCATGAACTGGGGATGGCTACAATACTATGGTGCTATTTGCGCAACGACGCCTTTAAAAAAGATGTGGATTACCATCTGGCGGCGGATCTCACAGGGCAAGCCAATCATCTTGGTGTGACCATACAGGCTGACATTATCAAGCAGAAACTCCCTGAAGTGAATGGCGGCTACAAGGCGCTGAATACCGGCAGTTCTTCTTATGGAAAACTGGATGAGCGTATCTATACCACGCTAACATCCAACAACCCAATTGACCTTTGCCGCTATCAGGTAGCTAATTGTTACATGGGGCGCATGGGGCTCATTAATTCCGGTGGGGCTTCCAAAGGAGATGGTGATCTGGCGGATGCTGTACGTTCTGCGGTAGTAAATAAGAGAGCGGGTGGTGCTGGCCTGATATCAGGGCGTAAAGCCTTCCAGCGTCCGATGGCAGAAGGAGTGCAGCTTCTCAACGCAATCCAGGATGTATACCTGAATCCGGCTGTTACTATTGCTTAGTATTGATGACAAGTCCTAAATAGGCGATACGGGTTTAGGACTTGTCAGGAAAGCTGTTTATTCTCTTATCTGTCCGTTTCCATAAATAAACCATTTCTCTGTTACCAGTTTCTCCAGCGCAAAGGGGCCGCGTGCATGTAGTTTCTGCGTAGAGATGCCGATCTCGGCTCCAAGACCAAACACACCTCCGTCAGTAAAACGTGTGGATGCATTCACATACACAGCAGCGGCATCCACTTCATTAAGGAAATGCTCACTCACTGAGGGATTGCGGGAAATGATGGCCTCCGAATGCCTGGACGAATGCTCGCGGATATGTGCCAGCGCGGCTTCTGTATCAGGCACTACTTTAAAGGAACATTTGAGCGACAGGAACTCGCGGCCGAAGTCTTCCGGCTGTGCTTCGTACAGATAGGGATAGCCCTGCTCTTTCAGGATGGTATGGGCTAACGGTTCTGCATATATTTCCACAGCATGTTCTGCCAGCATCGGTATCACCAGGGAGATAAAGTCGCTGGCTACTACATGCTCTACCAGCACGGTATCCAGGGCATTGCACACGGATGGGCGGGAGATCTTTGCGTTGGCAACGATCGCTGCAGCCTGCTCCAGGTTGGCAGATTTCTCCACGTAGGTATGGCACACACCGGCGCCGGTTTCAATAACGGGTACGCGGGAATGCTCCCGTACATATTCTATCAGCTGTTGTGAGCCGCGGGGAATGATGATGTCGATATATTTTACGGCGGACAGCATTTCAATCACCAGCGCACGATCGGCGGGGAGCAGTTGTACGGCATGGATGTCAGCCCCACATTGTTGCAGTGCCTCCTGTATCAGCCGAACGAGGTAGGTATTGGTATGAAAGGCGTCGGAGCCGCCACGCAGTACACAGGCGTTGCCAGAGCGTATACAGAGCGCCGCTACGTCTACCGTTACGTTGGGGCGGGATTCGTAGATAACACCCACCACACCCAGCGGCACCGTTTTTTTCTGTACCAGCAGCCCGTTGTCGAGATGTTTTTCCAATACGAGCTGACCGGCAGGATCGGGCAGGCGCGCAATATCCACCAGGCTGGCGGCAAGACTCCGTAGCCGCAGGGCATTGAGCATCAGGCGGTCTTTCTTTGGGTCCTCATCCGGCATCCGTTCGAGGTCTTTTACATTTTCACGGATGATCTCCGGGATATGCTCAGTAATGGATTTCGCCAGCTGTTGCAACAACAGCTGCTTTGACGCATCCGGTAAGGTACGGATGGACCCCATTGATTGCCTGGCGCGTTCCAGCATTGGTAGGATCGTCTGCATGTTTCTTCTTTTTATAACAACACGATATCGTCTGCATGGGCTACTTCTGTGTTTTGTACCTTATGTCTGGTATCCAGCACATCAGAGGAGATCTTTGCCCTGCCCACGGCTATGACTATTTGTTCTTCGTTGACAATTTCTATTACTTCTCCGCATTCAAATTTTTCCAGGACGGCTGTAATACCTACTGCCAACAGGCTATGGCGTTTCAGTACTGCTTCTGCTGCGCCTTTGTCTATCTGTAATCTGCCGGTAACAAGACTGCCGCTTGCCAGCCATTTCCTGCGGGCGGGAATGCTGCAAGGCTGAGGGAGGCACAAGGTCCCCGTTTTTCCTGTAATGGCATTGAGGATTCCGTCTTCTGTGCGTATGCCGAAGATCACTACCCGTATGCCCATGCGGGTGGCTAATCTGGCAAAAGTCAGTTTTGATACCATCCCGCCGAGGCCCAACGCAGATTTCTCTTTGTCGGCAAGGGAAAGAGCTGCTTTGTCGATTTCATCGATCTGTGGTACTACCTGTCCTGATCTGTCCAGCACACCAGCTACGGAGGTACTGAAAAGCAGTAATGATGCACCAAAGCCCACTGCTATCAGGGTAGCCAGTTCGTCGTTGTCGGAGAACTTCAGCTCAAGACTGCTGACCACATCGTTTTCATTGGCGATGGGAATGATATTGTTCGCCCACAGTTCTTCGTAGGTGCGTTTCAGTTGGAGGAACTGATCCCGGTTGGAGAAATGCTGGCGTTCACAGAGGCTTTGCGCCACAGCAATATCGTATGGTGCGAAGTAGCGGCTGTATTTGCTCAGCAGCAGCGGGTTGCCGATGGCGGCTGCGGCCTTGCGTTCGCTGATACTGCCGTTGTACGACTTCATGTACTGTTTACCTGCGGCCACCGCGCCAGAGGATACCAGCACAATGTGATAGCTTTTGTGCAGCTCTGCCACCTGCCGGGCTATGCCGGCGATCACCGTTTCGTCGAGATCCCCGTTGCTGTGGGTGATAGACGCTGTCCCGAATTTTATGACGAGAATAGGCTTGCTCAATGCTGTAAAGTTTTGAAGGGGCTAAAATAATATTCTGAACGCGAAAATTTTAGCGCAAAATGACATCCGTTCATTTTTCATCTCGATAAAATATAACAAACTTGCCGGAAATGACACCGGTGATGTAAATATCTTTGCTGCTCACTGCGGTTAAAAGTTGTATATCATGTTAAAAAGAACTATATCTTTTTCTTTCTTATTTATTTCTATCCTATCTGGACACACCAGGGCGCAATCGCCGTTGGACAAGGCTGTAAAGGAAATTACCGATAGTATTGAAGCAGTGGTGGGCGTTTCGGCCTGTATCCTGGAAAACGGACCGTATTATTCGCTTAATGCGACAGTTCATTATCCTATGCAGAGCGTGTATAAATTCCCGATCGCGATGGCAGTACTGCATCAGATAGACAAAGGGAAACTGACGCTGGATCAGGAATTTCGCATACTGCCATCGGAGTTGATGCCTGCTACAGGATGGAGCCCCATCCGTGACAAATATCCTGCCGGCAATGTGAATTTATCACTTCGTGAGCTGCTGCGCTATAGCGTCGCCGAAAGTGATGGTACTGCCTGCGATGTATTGCTGAGAATACTGGGAGGCCCGGCTGCTGCGGATAAATATGTACATCGGCTGGGCGTAAAAGATATAGCTATTGCGACTACCGAGCAAGTGCAGGTGGGCAAGGATCTGCTGCCGCAATACCGTAACTGGGTTACGCCTGTGGCGCTGACAGATCTTCTGAAGATATTTTATACCGGCAGGGTATTGTCTGACAGTAGTTATCATTTCCTGATGGATATAATGGTGAATTCCGGACCCGGCGCCAAAAGACTGAAAGGCCTGCTGCCCGCAGGTACTGTGGTGGCGCATAAAACCGGTTCATCCTTTACTGTTGACGGGAGGGCGGCTGCCACCAATGACGCGGGTATCATCACCCTGCCGGATGGGCGGCATCTCCTGCTTGCCGTGCTTGTAAAGGATGCACACGCACCCCTGGAATTACGGGAGCG
>NZ_DATLKJ010000107.1:0-8357 GCF_035538455.1 Chitinophaga sp. | reverse complement strand
AATGCAGCGGAGATCAACATTTGTTTAAAAACATTTTCGGTCTCCGCTGCATTTTAAATAACTACATAGCTATATAACCACATAAACAAATTAATACTGTCTCTTCACTACAATATCCGCCAGCCTGTTAAATAATCTCTTCACAGCGGTGTCATTACTGTTATACATATCCAGCCATCCGTGACCACCTTCGTAATAGGCTACCGGTATGCCGTTCCAGATACCTTGTTTTTGAAACTCATCAATGTAGGCGGTGTAGCGGCTCCTATAAGCAGTGTCGGTAACTACGCGTGTATCAAATTCCATTTCCAGGGCCATCTTATGTTGCTGCGCAAAGCTGATAGCGCCGGTGAGAATGCTATAAGGTGTTTGCGTGTCAAAGAAATAATTAGGTTGCTGATAAGCAACATCAAAACCCATTGCTTTCCAGTTATCAGCACCGGCAGCGCCATAGTAAGGTATCCAGTAAAATTTAAGGTTCCTGTTGTGAATGTCTGCCGCAACATCCGGTAATATTTCTACGGCGCCGGTATTCTGCTCTGCCACCCAGTAAAAACCCGCCAGCTCCAGGTGCTTGAGGCCAGCGGCCTGCCACTTCTGTTCGGCCAGGTCCATGTACCATTTGCAGGCAGCGATCCTGTCGGCAGCTACCTGAAAGTTAAGTGTGCGGCCATTCAGCTCGCCCCAGTCAGTGAGCTTGCGGATAGGCTCCGGTAAGGTAAGGATCACCTTTCGTTTACGCTTCGGCGTTATATTCAGCCGGATGAGGCTATCCAATACGCCATCCAGCGCATCGATAGCTTTGCCTTTCTCAAAGTTGCGGTCCAGGAGCCAGGCCCACTCAGCTTTTCCCGCTGGCAACGGCTCGTAGCCTTCTGCATATTCGTGGCCCAGGTTGTCTTTGAATTCAATAAACAAAAAACCGTCAAAGAGGTATTGCACGCCTGCCGCCGTACTGCGATAGATATACGGCGCCAGCTGGTCCTTATACCAGGGCAGACGATGCGTACCTCCCTGGTAGATCAGTGCCATGTCCGACATATAACTGAGCGGTGATACCGGCTTCCTGGCTGCCGTCATGCTGGTTGAAGCATTCACCGGCTCAATAGTCTTTTTGACATCCGGGCTGCAACTGATAATTGCATGTAATAGGATACCGGTAGAGAAGGCCATTGCAAGGCCATAACAGGTGAGTTTCTGCATAGTATTACTTTTTGAGAGAAAATAACAGTCGATGATATTTTCGTTGACGATGAAAACTATCGGGCGAATTAACATTTGGCTGACTACATCAATACATAGGTCTTCAACGGTCGCATGATCCGGCGCATTTCAGCACAGTCATTGAATTACAAACACAACGTATATCCGGGGAGGCATCTCTTTCATTACAGGAAACACTGGTAGCTGGGATAACCCTTCCCCGGATACTTTTTCATATAGTGGAATTCTAACGGCTTCATTGTTCGTTATTACAAACTCACTCTTCATCTAAATTTAAAAATATTTATATCCAAAACAAACTTATTTAATAAATTTTTTTTCTAATTACCCATGTAACTATATAAATGATTAATAAAAGATAATCATTCATAGCCCGATTCAGTAAAAAAAATTATATTGGATGCTGCATTTACCAGCATCGATTAACAATGGCGAGAAATAATTCGTTTTTAAGTGACCTTCACAATGAAGAAATATCCGGCGTTGCATTTAAGAACCTGCAACTGAAAAAAAGCATGCTGTCCTGGTTTGCCAACCAGGGCAATACCACCATCACAGACCTCAGCAAGATACTCAATGTAGGCGCACCCAAAATAGCGGAACTGATCAACGAGCTGACGGAAGCCGGTCTGGTAAAAGACTATGGTAAAACAGAATCCGCCGTAGGACGCCGCCCAAACCTGTATGGGCTCAAATCAGATTCCCTTTTCTTCCTGGGCGTGGAAGTAAAAAACGATCATATCAATATCGGATTGCTCAATTTCCAGAAGCAGCTGGTCAGGTTCCAGGAAAATATACCCTATGATCTTAACAACACAGAAGCCGCTCTGGATAATCTTTGTAAGCTGATTAACAAATTTATTAAAGAGCAGAAAGGCATCTCGAAGAAAATTTTCAGCATCTGTATCAATCTCCCAGGCCGCATCAACTATAAAACGGGTTACAGCTACAGCTATTTCTATTTTAATGAAGAACCGCTTACTCGCATCATTGAAAACAAACTGGGCTTAAAAACATATATAGAAAACGATTCCCGCTCTATGGCTTATGGTGAGTTCTGCAGCGGCCTCGTAAAAGATGAAAAAGACGTGATCTTTATTAATGTCGACTATGGTATCGCCCTTGGCGTTATGATAAATGGCGAACTATATTATGGTAAATCAGGTTTCTCCGGAGAATTCGGGCATATTCCCTTCTTCAATAACGAGATCATCTGCCATTGTGGAAAAAAAGGATGCCTGGAAACCGAAACCTCCGGTCAGGCACTCACCCGCGAGTTCAAACGTCGCCTTAGCAACGGCGCAACTTCCATCCTCACGAAAACCATTCACAACGCCCACAACATCCGCATGGAAGACATCATTGAAGCCGCCAACAACGACGATACCCTCGCTATTGAACTTATCGCAGAAATAGGTGAAAAACTAGGTAAAGGCATCGCTATCCTCATTAATCTGTATAATCCGGAACTGATCATACTCGGTGGCGCACTCGCTTCTACCGGCGAATGTATCTTTCTCCCACTCCGCAGCGCCATCAACAAATACTCGCTCAGCCTCGTCAACAACGATACGCAATACAAACTATCCGGACTTGGCAACAAAGCAGGCGTTATCGGCGCATCGCTACTGGCGAGAAACAAACTGTTCAACATCTAATTAATCTGCAGCAGAATATAGGATGTAATAAAGCAGAGACACGCAATAGTAAGTAGCCCAAGCACTACTTTAAACCAAAACCTCGCGGCTACCCATACATAAAAGGTAACAGTTGCAATGGTAAACAGCAACAGAAAATGACTATTGTTTAAAAAGTCAAAATGCTTCAGCGCCAGGTAATAATTCACAATACCGATGAAAAGCGCGCCACTGCTATGCGTAGCATTAAAACCTATCCATGATTTCCACATCGTGAGCTGCTCTGTCATCACCAACGGCGTTTCCTCCATGTCCTTAATCAGTTGCTCCTTGCGCGGGTACAGTTTGTTAGTAAATAAGGTGGCGCGAAGATGTAATAGTCCCATCAGGCTGATGATTACAGCGCCTGTTTCCCAGAGGTATTTTGCCGGCATAAGTCAGGTGAGTTTATATGTTCCCTGCAAAATTAGCTGCCAAATGCTATCGGCAAACGAACCTGGGTTAAGAAATGCGCTTTCTGATCCGGCTTAATGCCTGCGGCGTTACACCGATATAAGAGGCCAGGTGCTTTAAAGGCACATACTTAAAGAGATGCGGTGCTTTACCGATCAGATCTAGATATCGCTCTTCGGCTGACTTAATAAGAAATGAAAGCTCCCTCTCCGATTTTATCATCAGCATCTGTTCTGTTGCCAACCGGCCTATTCTTTCCGCTACCTTCAACTGATCGAAGGCCCTTTGCATATCATTGTAATGGATCCGCCACACATGAGTTTCGGTAAGGGTTTCACCATAATACCGGGAAGGATTACGTGTGTAGAAAGAACTGTAAACGCACATGAACCAGCCCTCAAAGCCAAAACCACAGGTTACTTCATTGCCACCGGCATCTTCAACATAAAAACGTACAAGCCCCCTGTCCACAAAAGTCACATAGTTCTCAATTTCCCCGGCTTTCAGATAAAAGGCGCCTGCCGGATACACTTTATATTCAAAGCGGGATGAAAAGATGCGCCAGTCTTCATCAGTGATATTCACCTGTTGGCGCAGGAACTGGTGCAGCTGATGCATCTGCTCCTGTTGTTGTGCTTCATTCGCTGTTACCATGATATAGCCGCTGTTCTTTTGCCCGAAGTTACCCGTTTGTTCCCTTTTATACAATTCCACGCCATAATGATGTGCTTCCTTTGCATAAAACATCCGATATGAAAATATTACACACTATTACGCTATTAGTCTTGCTTATGCTTATATACAGCTGCAACACCTCCACTAACGGCAATCTGGAAGAAGCCAGGGCCGCCATTGAAAAAAGCAACAACATTTACTTCCAGTCCTTCGCAAAAGGCGATTCTTCTATCTTCATAGATCGTTATGCGGAAGATTGTTGCATCATGGCGCCGGGTATGCCTGCCATATGCGGCGCCGATGCACCGGCAGCTTTTTTCCGGAAGGCTTATCACGAGATCAGACTGCGGAACGGCCGGTTCATCATTACCCGGATCTATGGAGACGGGAAAGAATATGTTACGGAAGAAGGTTTATGGGAATCTTATGATGAACACAACAAACTGTTCGATAACGGCAAATACCTGGTACTATGGAAAAAGACAGCCAAAGGATGGAAGATGTACCGCGACTCCTTCAGTAGCAACAGGCAATAAAAACTAGCCTATGTACTCCGGGAAGCTAGGAAAGGCGATTGTAAAGCGCGTACGTACAGCTGAAGACATAGCAGCGACCTATCTTTACCTGATGCGGCAACCCTTCAGCACTGGCCAGGTCATCGTTGCGGATGGCGGAGCGGTGCTCGTATAAAGAAAAACCGCAAAACGCCTCCGATATGTCGTTATTCCCCCCTGTCTGAACAGTTATTCCGAAGTATGTTTGCATTGTCAACACAGCAGAACACTGATGCGTCTGATAAGGACTTAAAAAAATATGTTTAACTTATTATTATCACTGATAAATATCAAAAAATGACAACTGCAAACAAAACCACGATCACCGTAGAAACTACAGTTCAGGCTCCTGTTGAAAAAGTATGGAAATACTGGACACAACCCGAACACATCACACAGTGGTGCCAGGCATCAGACGATTGGCATGCACCTGCAGCCACCAACGACCTGCGCACAGGCGGTGCATTCAGTACCACCATGGCCGCAAAAGATGGCAGCTTCAGCTTCGATTTCGGCGGAGTCTATACACAGGTAGATGAACATAAAGTGATCGCATATACGATGGGAGATGAAAGAAAAGTGCTGATCACTTTCTCAGGTGATGGTAATACCACCAAAGTAACAGAAACATTTGATCCGGAAGACACAAATCCCGCCGATATGCAGAAATCAGGCTGGCAGGCTATCCTGGACAATTTCAAAAAATACACGGAAAACAATTAAGAGAAATAGCTGTTAGCCTTTAGCTTTAGCCAGCAACATCATCGCTGAAAACTAATAGCTAACAGCTAATTTCTTTACAAGATCCCCGTCATCCACCACACATTACCAAATGGATCCTTTACGCCGCAAGCGCGTCCGTAGTGCTGGTCAGCTGGCTCCATCACTGAAGTGGCGCCGCTGTCAAGCGCCAGCTGATATTTTTTATCTACATCCTCTACATAGATAAACAGATTAGCTGTTTGAGACGTCCATTGCTGCGTGGCATCCGCAAACATAATAGTACAACCACCGATGTTGATCTCTGCATGCATAATGGTGGTATCCCCTTCACGCGGAGCGCTGTAGGTCAACTCTGCATTGAAAATCTTTTTCGCAAAATCAATGAAAGCGGCGGCGCCTTTGTCAATAATAAGGTAGGGCATTACTACCTGGTGACCTTTTGGAATTTCCATCTGTATAAAAGTTACGGGTGAAATAATGACCCAAAATTATTCCGGCTCGTCTGCATAAAATTGGAAAAAACCGACATTCTTAGTCGCGCCACTTCGTAGCATCAGAGTCTCCTGAAAAGTAGTGCCTGGGGTGATTTCCCGAGAACTCCCGGAATTCATGTATAAAATGCGACTGGTCATAATACCCGCACTCCAACGCTATTTCAGTAAGCGATTTTTCCTTATTACCATACTGCGCCATGGTCGACTGAAAGCGTACAATACGTGAAAACAATTTGGGGCTGAAGCCGGAGAACTGGCGGAACTTCCGCTCAAACTGGCGCTCAGACAAGAAATGATCGCTGGCCAGTTGCTTAATGGTTACCAGGCCCTTGCTGTGAATAATGGACTGTATACATTGAAAAACCGGCGGTTCCGCTTTATAGTGCTTTGCCAGCCGTTGCAGGATAAACGACTCCATGATCTTCACGCGTTGCGCTGTACTCCGGGCGTTCCATATCTTCTCTTCCAGCTCGCTGCCTGCGGCCTGCAATAACAGTTGCAGGTCCGTCATCTGGTTGGTAAGCTCAGGCGCAGGTATATTGAACAACAACGGAATAGCATGCGGGTAGAGGTAAGTGCCGAAAATACCAAAGCTGTCATCGATATGAAAACGCCGTGTGAAATTAGTCTGACCATGAATACCGGCAGTAAAGGAAGGCGTGATGTCTCCGTTGTGCAGCAACTCATCGAAACGGCCGTTGTAATGAAATACCATTTCGGGACATACATCAGCCATCGAGTAGTGAGTGTAAGGCTCATTGCTCTCAAGTACCCAGAAGAAACGTACAATATCCTTCAGAGCCGGTGGTGATGGAATGGTATAGTATTTCATCACCTTAAAGATACAGATTCGCTGTGGATCTTCAATAATTTGCCTGACCGATGTCAAGCCGGTTTATCTTTCCGCCGCTGTCAATGTGAAATTTAAAATAGGTTTTGAAATCCCCCCACTGATCGGAATGAAAGCGGCCATAAAGATCCTGACCATTGTTCTCTACTTTGTCGATGCTCGTGAAACGCTCATGCCCGACAGCGTCGCGGCTGAATGACCGGAGGTCACGTTTGTTGCCATCATCATATAATTCAGCATTGTCAGTGAACAAAGCTGACCAGGCGGCGTTATCCCCCTGCTGTAATGCATCGATGGCAGCCTTTACAACCGGGTGCGTAATAATGGAAGTATTAACTGACATACTTTTATCTGGTTAATGGGTGTTGAAGATAGATGATCAGCCATGACAACAGGAAGAAAGGTAGCTCAATAGCAACACCTTTCAGATCCTGATCTTTCAGATGCAAAGCAATGATAAACAAGATACCCGCCGCTGTAATAAAGTTCCCCCACAGGAATGTTTTCGGGAACAGCACCAGTACAGCGCCCAATATGGTAAAGACCCCCAGTACGGCCGTGCCGGTCTTCCCGATATTCCACTTCCCAAACATTTCCAGCATCTGTGGCTTGCCGTACAACATGGCCCAACCTTGTTTGATGCCCATATACAATGCAAAAAGAATAAGAACAGTACTGAGAATTCTGATCAGCATAAATAGATATTAAGAGTTCAGCTAATGCCGGCAGGCTAAAACTAACGCCTACACATTATTTCGTCATGGTGAACTTTTCAGAAATCTCTTCAACAGGCATCTTTCTGAAATCACCAGGAGTAAGTCCTGTCATTTTTCTGAAAAACTTACTGAAATTGGATGGATCGTATGTCAGTGTTCTCGCAATCTCTGATACAGACAGATTCGTACCTTTCAGCAGCTGCTTTGCTTTCTCAATGATCTTTTTATCAAAAAAGTAGCAGGGATGATGACCGGTTACCAGCTTCACCGTATTACTCAGATGCCCCGGATCAAGAAATAACTGTGTCGCAATTTCGTTGATGTGCAACATATCCGCCTCCCTTCCTTCCACCAGGTTGGCGAGATGCTGATCAAGAAATTTCAGGTAATTTTCTGTGATCTCTTCATTTCTGCCCGATATAGCCTTAGGCATAACAACAGATTTTTACTACGTAAGGAATCATAACAGTACCATATGAAGATACAAATTTTCTTTCTTCCTCCATCACATTAAAATCTTCTAATACTGCGCTATCAATAGGTGAATGAAATAATTTTGCGATTCACCGGATAGCAGATGATAAATATTCTATTGATAGAAGACGAACCTAAAGTAGCAGCATTCATTAAAAAAGGATTAGAAGCCCACCGCTACAATGTTACTGTGGCATACGACGGTGCAACGGGCCGTAGCATTGCGCTGCAACAGGATTTCGACCTTATTGTACTGGATGTCGTATTACCTCATTACAGCGGGTTGGATGTATGCAGGCATATACGCCATGTCAAACGCGATCTGCCCATACTGATGCTCACTGCACTCGGCACACTGAACGACAAAGTACAGGGATTTGAAAACGGCGCCGATGATTACCTGACCAAACCCTTCCACTTCGAAGAATTGCTGGCACGCATCAAAGCTCTGTCCCGGCGCAATTCTATGGTAATGCCCACTGCCGTCTATAAAGTGGACGACCTGGAACTGGACTGTTATCGCCGTGCTGTAACCCGCAATGGAAAAGATATTTCAC
>NZ_DATLKJ010000106.1:0-2405 GCF_035538455.1 Chitinophaga sp. | reverse complement strand
GCTTCCCCCTGTAATAGCCATAAGGTTTTGTCTGCTTAGCTGGTTTCCCCAGGTAGCATGTTTCTTTCCGTTGGTGACATTTTTCATAACGTAATATTTAGTGATAAAAAAATTAAATGAAACTACATATTACCAATGCGGTGGACCGGCATTGGATTGTATCCGGCCCCATGCTCTCCTTGAATATTCCCGGTGTCGGCATGCCATACCATTGAATAATCCTCCATCTTATCTTGATAATTACATCTGCTGATTATGCTATCTTTAGATAACATTAAACATCATTTGTTATGGCAAAACAGATTTCAATCATCACCTTCACAGGCCGGCTGGGTAACCTGATTGGTTACAGGCGCAACGGGCAACACTGCTTACGCAGCATGCCCGCCATCGTCCGGCAGACGGCCGCTACGCGCAAAGCCGCACAACGGTTTGGCATGGCCAGCAAAAGAGGGGCGCTCATCCGTCATGCTTTCTACGGCCAAATGGACCTAAGCTGCGACACCGGGCATATCAACAGACTAACCAGCGCACTCATTCCCTCCGCTGGCCACGACACCCAAAATATCACCGGCTTCCGGTTCAACCGGCATACCGGAACAAACCGGTTTCTCCCCCTGGCGCCCAGGCTTTCACGGGATGGCATCCTGCATATTCCGCCTCAGACACTACCTCTACTCGAGGGCTTCAACACACTTGAAATAAAAGTGATCGCCGCCCGTATCAATTTCGCTACGCACCAGGTAGTAGGTACCGAAACCGCTGTGCTCATGGTAAATACCGGAGAATCCTTTAAAGGGGCAGCATGTGATGTAGATATACCAGGTAAAGGAACACTGGTGGTTACCCTCCAGATAAGAGCCATGCACGATAGCACTCCTTCCTGCAACAGAAAATACCTCGCAGCTGATATTATCGCAGTACTGCCACCCCAATCCATATCGCAAATTCCACACACACAACGCTCCCCGAAACAGCCGGAATTAGTACTCCTGTTAAAGGAAATACTGTCCCCGGCATCGGCACAACCGTCTACCCTCCTCATTCAACGGGAATAAACTATCCAATGCCTGACATTTGTATACTCATGAATAAAAATAACTGCCATTGATCTGCATATCCGGCTTCTCTACCACCAATCTTTACTTTCAGTCATACCGACTGAAAGCAGCCTCTCATTTTTCACTACCTGCCACCTACCGCAAAAAGCTACCCCCTGACCGCTATTCTGCACACCTCCCCATCTAAACAACATCCCCGCATCAAGTCCACCTTTACGCCCATGTTATTATACTAACGGTAGTAGTATCGTATAAGGTATCCGCGCGGCTGGCGTATTACAGCTCCCACAATGAACATATTACTAAAAGCCTTCTATGTTTCTTCTGCGAATTGCCTCCTCCGTTCTTGGAATGATCGGCATACGCTACCGGGCGTTTGGCAGTGGTATAATTACAATCCAGCAATTCCCGGAAGGCTCTGGTAACAATTTCAAATCTTAAAAGCCTGACGGCTGATGTAGATGATTCAAGATACTGCGAAACAACTAACGCAACTAATGCGTTACAACTATCCTTTAGTAGCGAATGATATAATCAGGATGTATGTAGACGATGCATGGCGGCTGAATGTCATACGCTTTAAAATCAATCTCCATAGAAACCGAGCCGCTTTCCAGTAAAAAGAAAGAATGACCATCCTCCCGGTGTGATTGCTTTGCATCCTCAATACCCGCCGTCTGCAAATCTTTCGCAAATAACCTCTCTATAACGATACCCAAACCAAACTCATTCGCCATAATATTTACCGGGATGGACTTTGTTCTCTTAGGCATATCTCCCTGATTCAATTGGTATTGTGTAATAGTACTTCTTTCAACAATGCAATAAACAGATTTACTGGGAAAACCTATAGATAAGGTCTTTAAATCGGTACTTTTGAATACTAAACGTATAGCGGTAATTCGAAAGTACCTGTATCTGGTCATAAATAAAAGCGGCATGGAACTAAGAAGCATACAACCTGTTAAAGGCCTTACCGATTTTGTCGAAAGCTGCTGGATGATCCGGAATGATTCAGCAGAAGATAAAGAAATTATCGTACTTCCCGATGGCCGGTTCGATATTATATTCTCTGCTGCTGCTAACAGCCCTTTTCATGCTACGCTGCGTGGCCTGGACACGCATCCTGAGCAGGGAATCATCCCGGGGCGCGTCATCATGTTTGCCGTTAGTTTCAAACTACTCGCCATCGAATACTTACTCGATATTAAAATGGCCGCCATGTTAAACGAAGGACAGGTGCTGCCAGAAGGCTTCTGGAATATCGGTTCTCATGACCTGGAAGACTTTGATGGTTTCTGTGCAAAAGTTTCCGGGACCATGCTTGACCTGATCAGACCTGGC
>NZ_DATLKJ010000105.1:0-55094 GCF_035538455.1 Chitinophaga sp. | reverse complement strand
TATGTCCTTCCAACCGGCTTCAATTTGTACATCCATCGTTATTCACGTCGTTAATTAAGAAAAATAAATTAAATTTGATTTATTGGGAGAAATTTCTATAAATTTGCACTCCCAAAATGAGAGATAAATATAGGTATTTATTTCACATCAACAGGAAAACACACATAAAATGTCTCGGTAGCTCAGCTGGATAGAGCAACTGCCTTCTAAGCAGTAGGTCATTGGTTCGAATCCAATCCGGGACACGAAAGAGGAAAATTGCAGAAGCAGTTTTCCTCTTTTTGTTTTTGGGGCCATTCCGATTTGATAATTCAAAATAAAGTACGTATTTTAGTACGTAATTAAAGCCGTATAACTATGCGTGTTGTAAATTATTCTGAATTCCGCAGTCATTTAGCAGAAAACCTGAATGCTGTAAATGATGATAAGGAGATTGTAGTAGTATCCAGAGTGCAAGGGAAAAATGTAGTAGTGATGGATTTGGATGAATATAATTCTATTCAGGAAACATTACATTTATTAAGCACAAAGGCTAATCGTAAACGTTTGGAAGATGCTATAAATGAAATGGGTAAAGGAAAATCATCAAAGCATAAATTAATCGAAAAATAATGGAATTAGTCTGGCAAACCAATGCCTGGGAAGATTACTTGTATTGGCAAACGCAAGATAAAAAAATCCTGTTTCGAATTAATGACCTGATTAAGGATACGTTACGGTCCCCCTTTAAAGGAATTGGAAAGCCGGAACCATTGAAAGGAAACCTGGCAGGTTTTTGGAGCAGACGCATCAATGATGAACATCGCCTTGTTTATACCGTAAAAGAAAAGCGGTTACATATCATTCAATGTAGATTCCACTATGACTAAGAGAACTTATGGCAACTGCCTTCTAAGCAGTAGGTCATTGATTCGAATCCAATCCGGGACACGAAAGAGGAAAATTGCAGAAGCAGTTTTCCTCTTTTTTTTATGCGAAAGCAGGTCATATCTTTCTTAATCTATTTGCCGTACCCGATTCCTTTTGGTTGTATTTCAAATGTATCAAAGTTGATTTGTTGTCTGCCACAGACATCAGTGGTTGCGGTGTAGCGTATCCCTGGAAGCAGGACGTTTATTGGTGGTAGAATCATTCACTGAAGCCATTGCCTCGCTTTGATATATTACCATCTTATCGACACCGGGGAAGAAGTGAATTTCAAATCCAGGCCTTGCGGGATCTCTTGTTGTGTCTGTGGGTATATGCAGGTCAGTGTAGGGATGAACTTCCAGCGAAGTGCCTGGCTGTGCATAGCCGGAACCTGTCAGGTTGTCCATATCACCCGGCATTAAGTGTATACATCCATGTGAGTGATCTAATTTCACGGTATCACCGAGAAATGTTTGTGCTTCATTGCCTGGGGTAGTGTGTACGAAATCGCCAATGACAGCTTCCTTGCCGTCTTTACGCCAGTTGTGATTCGTGTCTACGAAATACTTAATAGAGTTGTGACCAAAATCATTGAATACCCATTTGTCCGGAAATGAGCCGTGGTAGCCAAGTTGCTTGTAGTAGTCCCGGATGGTCTCGGTGACCTTGTCCTGAGTGCGGGCGCCGGTTCCCCATTTTGCGTTCACGGAAGTGAGAGGAATCCACTTTCCCCTGGCTTTTACCTCAGTAATATTTTTTGCAGAGAGACGCATAGGTGTGCCCCATGGCAACCCTGACCAGAAACCATAGCGGTCGCTGCTCACATGCTTTTCGATGGTGGCAATTACATACCTGCCGGCGCGTGTCTGCGTGCGCATAAAACCATCACTTCCCTTTACAGGTTTACCGGGGCCGCCCATTGCATCAAACTCACGGATTTTTGTTAA
The DNA here is from genome assembly GCF_035538455.1 of Chitinophaga sp. Taxonomy (GTDB): domain Bacteria; phylum Bacteroidota; class Bacteroidia; order Chitinophagales; family Chitinophagaceae; genus Chitinophaga. Next base: position 53,238 of record NZ_DATLKJ010000105.1, on the reverse strand, counting down.
TCGGCAAATCATACAGGCTATTTATAGATGAAAAAACTGTAAATACTTTCGCGTTCGGAGTTAAGCTGATCAGTGCTGGATACAACCAGGTGCACTGTGTCTTTGTCTTTAATAATTCTGTAAGTAGTGAGTGGTTCGATGGGAGGCGTGATGGGAATGCCGCCCAGGGAATCTTTTATTGGCTGGCCAAACCGGCTATTGAGATCTTCAAAAGTAATTTGGTTGGCAAGCGTATCAGGAACACTGATATGCAGTCTGAATTGTTGCACATCTCTGGCTTCAGGTTTTATGACCAGTACTCCGGCTCCCGGTTTCTTATAAGTTGAATCAAGCGGAAGAGAGACAACGTCGAGCGCATAACGTTCCGGCGTTGACGCAAATGTGTGCACAATGGCTGCGCTATCCCAACTGTTACCAGACAGGCTGTTGATCGCCGAAGATAAACGACCCAATAACGTATCCTTGGGCATTACCTGCTGCTGCAGGGAAGAGTCTGCGTTGCTGTGTTGGCTGCTTTGATTCTGGCAGGACTGCAGGGCAAAAGAAATGACCCAGCAGAAGGTTATAATACAGTATATCCTGAAATGTTTGAACTGCAGGTTTTTGAGGTGCATAATATGGTCGTTAACGAATACACAAATTAAGGACAATTTACTATTATCGTTCCATAATTTCAACTTTAACCGGTACTAAAAAAATTAGCGTTATATACTGTGCTATAAACAAAAAATGGAGCCACAAGGACTCCATTTATAACAGGTTTTAGAAACGAAATACATGCTTGTTTCTGGTGTGAGATGTTTCAGGAAACCATCATTTGTAGGTAACAACACGATTATTGTAAAATATAGCGCGAACGGTTCCATCAGGATAATAGGTAACACTACCCTGATCACTGTAGAATACAATGCGTCCGTCTGCATAATCTTTCCGCCAGGTGTCTCCACCGCTGACAGACAGCTGCTCCTGCTTTGTAAGCCCATTGTTGATTGCCGTAAATTGATTGATAGTTGCTTTTGCCTTCATACTTTTTGATTTGATAGCGTTAAACAGAATGGTTGCATGCGCGAATTTTCATTCACATGCTGTAAGCTAGGTAGCGCATTTGGAACTATTGCCCGGAATTGGACCAACGGTACCAATTTTTTCATTACCGGTCATGATTTTTTACATAGTAACAGGAAAAATTTGTTTTGCTAAAAAAATTAGTATATTTGCAACAGACATATTAATTACGGCCCTGTAAATGATGCGCTTCGGTTGCTCTTTACAGGGTTTTTAATGCCCTGTTGACATATCCGCTATTTGCAGGAATGTTGAATGAGAATGGTGTATTCCCGGTGGTATATTGTTATGATACCCCTCTGATCAGTATAGTAAAGGTGGACTTGATTTGGGAATGACCTGAAGATAAGCCGTTGTAGTAATGCATATAAGGAAGGAGTGGAAAGGTACAGAATGCACATAGAAAAGCAGGCCGTAGACTAAACCTGCGGATAGGATGCTGGGGTATGTAATATGCTGCTGATTATTTTAGTTCACTGTTTACTCACCGGTATTCAATTGTCAGACAGGGAAGGGTTTATTCCCGTTGAATGCAGGGAAGAAGCGGCTGTGGAGATACTGTGGCTGATATTTTTTCCGACAGCAGTTTTAACCGGGAATACTCCGGGGAGAACTGTTTACGACGGGGCTTCCATAACATTTGCGGAGGTTGTACCGCAATAATATCGGCGGCGAAATATTGCCTGTTGCCGGAAGGAATACGATCCTGCATGCCCCTTATCTGTAAAATGACTACCAATGTGCCTGTACCCGGTACATCCACATCACATGCCGCCCCTTCAAAGGAACCGCCGGTTTTGACGAAGAGCACTGCACTTTCCGTACCCGCTACCTGGTGTGTTGTGAAATCAATACGGGTCGCAATCACCTTTATTTCCAGCATCCTAATGCCATTATGCGCTGGTAATGACTGCGGCGGAATGTGAAGGACGCCATTTCGTGAAAGCCTGGGCGCCAGCGGGAGAAACCGGTCTGTTCCTGTATAGCGGTTGAACCTGAAGCCTGTTATACTGCTGGTGTCGTTGCCGGCGGAAGGAATGAGTCTGCTGGTTAACCGGTTGATATGCCCGCCATCGCAACCAACATCCAGCTTCCCGGAGAAAGCACTGCGGATGAGCGCTCCTTTTTTGCTGGCGATACCAAACCGTTGCGCAGCCCTGCGGGTAGCGGTTGTCTGCCGGACGATGGCAGGCATGCTGCGCAGGAAATGCTGGTTATTGCGCCGGTAGCCAATCAGGTTACCAAGCTTGCCCGTAAAGGTGATGATAGAAATCTGTTTTGCCATAACAATTGAGGTTAAGTGATACCTAAAGATAACATTATCCGCAAGAGCAGATTCGGGGCCGTATTGAAGATTATCCAATAACTGAGCATAGTAACATTGAAAACATTCAGTGGGGAAGCCAGGGGTATTAGATAGCTATCAAAGCTGATCGAACAGGGGTTAGAGAATTTTGAAAAGACACTTTTCCAACTTATCAACCAGGTCCAAAAAATCTCTCTGTATCCCCCTGATATTTTAGTACTTTGTAGATAACGTTTACGATCTATCACTAAACCGGTGTCCGTTATGAGTTCCCGCATTCCTACCACATCACGCCGTATCATCGAAACCGTTATCATACTGTTGTTATTGCTGGGTCTGATGTACGCGCTCTATGATGTCCTGAAGGTTTTCTTCGGGGTATTCACCTTTGCCATCATCTTCGCGGTATCATTTGCAAAGCTGTTTGACCGTTTCGCGGTCCTGCTCGGCAACAGGCGCAAACTCGCAGCCGTATTGTATTCTATACTGGTTATTGCTATCATAGCGTTGCCCTTTATTTACTTCGCCGGTGCATTCAACCAGCATCTCAAACAGGTGAACATGTGGATAGCAGATGCGAGGGAGAATGGCATACCTCCGCTGCCGTCGTGGATCACGAGACTGCCTTACATCGGCAACGACATCGCCGACTTCTGGCAACAGCTGCAGCTGAAGCCGAAAGAGACCGCCGGCATATACGAACATCAGATCAGGAGCGCCCTTCATCATGTGATCACTACCGGAGCCGGTATAATAGGCGTGGCGCTGCAATTCATTGCAGGCATCATTGTATCCGCCATATTCCTGGTGACCGGTGAAAAGCTGCTGGACCCCTTATACCTGGCTATGATGCATATGTTTGGTGAGAAAGACGGCCGCGCGCTGATCAATGCCGCAGGTGTTGCCGTGAAAAGTGTGGCCATTGGCGTAATGGGTACGGCTTTCATTGCTGCTATCGTATCCTGGCTGGGCTTCACTATTGCCGGGATTCCCTTTGCACTGGGCCTGGCCGCCCTCGTATATTTCCTGGTGCTGATACAGGTAGGGCCGCTGTGGGTATGGATTCCGCTGGTGATCTGGATGATGGCGAAAGGCAGCACCGGATGGGCTATCTTCCTTGCGATATACGGCGGCGCCGTCGTGATCATGGATGGTGTGCTGAAACCGATACTTATTGCAAAAAGCGGAAAACTTCCTTTTCTTGTGTTGTTTCTTGGTGTGATCGGAGGTATGGTAGCATGGGGCTTCACGGGGATGTTCAAAGGCGCTATCATCCTGGCAGTTTTCTATACTGTATTCAACTCATGGCTGGAGAAAACATCACACTATAAAAAAACGACAAACTCTTCTTTATAAAAACGGTAACCTGGATCAGATAATGAAATGGCTTTTCTTCTTTGCAGCAGTGATTTCCGCATCATCTGCTATGGCACAACAATCATTCAAATTCGCGCTGGTAACGGATACACACGTAGGCAGCGATAACGCAGCCGAAGACCTTGAACGCACGGTAACAGACATCAACAATAATCCTGATCTCGCTTTTGTGGTCATCTCAGGAGATATTACGGAGTTTGGCGCTGATGAAGAACTGAAGCTGGCAAAGAGCATCCTCGATCACCTGCAGAAGCCCTGGTATATCATTCCGGGTAATCATGACACAAAATGGTCGGAGAGCGGAGGCAATACCTTCCGTAAAGTATTTGGCCAGGAAACATTTTCGTTCAGGCGTAATGGTTACTGGTTCATTGGTACCAATTGCGGTCCCAATATGCGCATGAGTCCAGGCCAGGTACCACGGGAAAATATCGTGTGGCTGGATCAGCAGCTGAAAGCGAAAGACACGGTTACTCCTATCATCTACATCAATCACTACCCGCAGAACGCGGACCTCAATAATTGGTATGAAGCCATTGACCGCCTCAAGCAACACAACATCCAGCTGATACTTTGCGGGCATGGGCATGCCAACAAAGTATTCGATTTTGAACATATTCCCGGTATCATGTGCCGTTCGAATCTTCGTGCAAAAGACAGTATCGGCGGGTATAACATTGTGACGATGGCTAACAGCAAAGCTACTTTTGAAGAGAGAACGCCAGTGGTGGGAAAGAACCGGCAATGGACTTCAGCCGCATTAGCTTCTCACGCTGCCTGGTACGATCAGTCGGTATTCCCGCGCCCTTCCGCTGCCATGAATGATTCTTTCCCGGCCGTAAAACTGAAATGGCTGTACGAAGACAACAGTGACATCGGTTCCGGTATGGCATTGTATAAACAACTCATTATCTCTACCAATACCGCCGGTGAGATATATGCGCTCGACGCCGGCTCCGGCAAACGGAAATGGACTTTCCAGACGGCCGGGAAGATCTACGCCACGCCAGCTGTGGCAGATAATAAGGTGGTGGTGGCCTCTTCCGATAATGCTATCTACTGCCTGAATGCCGCCACTGGCAAGGAGCTTTGGCGCTTCGAAACGAATAAGCCAATTGTTGGCAGCATAACGGTGTATAACAGTATCGCCTATACGGGATCTTCTGATGGTCACTTCAGAGCTATTCAGCTGAATACCGGAAAGCTGCTGTGGGACTTCGACGGCGTAAAAGGTTTCGTGGAAGACAAGCCCTTGTTTTATAACGGCAACATCTACTTCGGCAGCTGGGGTAATGACCTTTACGCCCTGGATGCTGCCACGGGAGCGCTTCGCTGGAAATGGAACAACGGTACTTCCAACCGCATGTTCTCACCGGCCGCCTGCTTTCCAGTTGCTACGGGAGGCCGCCTGTTCATCGTGGCGCCGGACCGATACATGACGGCTTTCAACAGTGCTACCGGCGCTGTGATCTGGCGCAGGCAGATGCCTGAGGTAAGGGTCCGTGAGTCGATGGGGCTGTCGGCAGACAGTAGCGAGGTGCTCGTAAAGACCATGGAAGGTGCGCTGTGTGGCATCTCCGCCACGGCAGACAGTATGCAGGTGCTGTGGCAATCGCCCGTAGCGATGGGCTATGAGCTGAATCCTGCACCACCGGTGGAATACAACGGCGTGATTTACGTGCCTACCCACTCCGGTGTGGTGTATGCAATTAACCGTCACGATCATGCGCTGAAATGGAAATATAAGCTATCCAATTGTCTGGTCAATGCTGTACTGCCAACACGTGATAACCGCCTGCTGCTGAGCACTATGGATGGAAAGCTGGCATGCCTGCAATACGCCCCGTAACGCCTTTTGTCCGGCCATATACTTCCGGAGCGTCCGCAGCGTTTATAGAGCTATATTTGCAACGTTTTATTTCTGTCAAATTATATGATTGCATCCATTTTAACCAAACTTGAATCATCCCGCAAGGAATTGCTTGATTTGGGTTTAAGAAATCCTTTGTTAAACTATAGAACTCCTACCGGGAAAGGGTTACATATAGTTGAAGAATCTGCTGCCGCCATTTACGAATTACTTGTAAAGGACGGCAAAACCATGTCTTTTCTGGGAAGGCCCGACAAGAAAACTGATGATACCACTGTAGAATATAATGAGCCGTCTGCCTCCGCATCAAAGGATGCGCTGACAGATACCCGCCTGCAAACCAATGAGAACCAGGTAACGTTGCATGCGCGTTTGCTGAATACCTATTATGCGGCGCGGATGAGCATTGAGGAGCAGGGTGTCAATATCCTTTATCTGTCGCTTGGTATGCTGGAATGGTATGAGCAGGGAAGTGAAGAAGTAAGACTGGCCCCGCTGATCATGGTGCCAGTTCAACTGGATCGTTCGAGTGCGCGGGAGCGTTTCCGCCTGAAATATTCACTGGAAGAGGTGGGCGCCAACATATCATTGCAGGCCAAAATGAAAGCTGAATTTGGCGTGCAGATACCGGATCTGCCGGAGGCGGAGGATTTTGATGTGGACGGGTATTTTGCTGAAGTGAAAGACGCCATCGCAGGTATTCCTGCCTGGAAGGTATCGCCCGACAGTATTGAGCTGGGCTTTTTCTCTTTCGGCAAGTTCATGATATACAACGACCTGGATACCTCGAAATGGCAACAGGAAAATGATCTCCTCACACATCCCATTATACAGAGCCTTTTTGGTGGTGGTTTTGCTGATAATCTGCCACCCACACCCGAAAATGCTTTTATCGATACAGAAACACCGGCGCATGAATTGTTTCAGGTAGTGGATGCAGACAGCTCACAGATTATGGCGATGCTGGCCGTACAGGAAGGCCGTAACCTCGTGATACAGGGCCCTCCCGGTACCGGAAAGTCGCAGACGATCACCAATATTATTGCAGATGCCATCGGCAGGGGCAAGAAGGTGTTGTTTGTTGCAGAAAAGATGGCCGCACTGGAGGTGGTGAAACGCAGGCTGGACAATATTCAGCTGGGAGAGGCCTGCCTCGAACTGCACAGCCACAAGGCCAATAAAAAAGAGCTGCACCAGGAACTGCGCCGTGTGTTGGAGCTGGGGCGTCCTGCTATCCAGAAGTTACAGGAAGAAGTGGTGTTGCTGGATAGTTATAAACATGAACTGAACGGTTATTGTGATGCCATTAATACTGAGATAGAGAAAAGCGGATTATCTGTGTACCAGGTGACAGGCTACCTGTTACGCATAAACGAAGAGACTGCCGGCATGGAGCTACCTGTTATCGGGCTGACTGATATTACCCGCTGGGATGCCGCTGGCATGAACAAGGCTACCGCGATGGCCCAGCGTATCCAGGCATGTTTGCAGGAAACCGGCGTTCCCGCCGCGCTTACTTTCCGGGAGAGCCAACTTACCGTATTGTTACCTCACGAACAGGAGGCTTTGCTCCGCCTGTTAAAAGATACTACCGCTGCTTTGGCTGCACTGGAAGATACTTCTGCACTTATTGCCAATAAGGCCGGGATCGCGCCGCCGCAGGATATGCAGCAGAGCCGCCACCTGGCGGAGATATGCCACTTGCTTGCGCAACGCCCCGATCTCAAAGGGCTTGACATCAGCAACAAAGCATGGCTGCAGCAACAACAGCACATCACTGAATGGCTGGATGCGGGCCGCCGCACTACCGCCATATTCCGGGAGTATGAACAGATCCTTATCCCTGAAGCATTTGAGCAGGATGTAATGGAAATCAGGCAAAACCTGCTGGCGCATGGCGGCAAATGGTATAAGTTCCTGATAGGCGCTTACAACCGCAGCAACCGCCAGCTGGCGGCACTTTGCAGGAACGGCCTCCCCAAGGATAATGAAGAAAAGCTGCAATACATTGACAGCATCATGGAATACCGCCGCCACGATAACCAGCTGAAAGAGCAGTCGGAACTGGCGCGGCAGCTCTTCGGCGTACGTTGGCAGAAACAACAGACTGACTGGGACGCACTAGCCGATGCGACAGCATATCTGACAGATATGCATAAACGAATAGCTGAAGGCGCCTGCCCTGAAAGCGTGTTGACCTACCTGGCTACCATGCCGGATACAGCAGCAGCTGAGAAAGACGCGCAGACTATCACGCAGCTCGTGGAATCAGCTACGGACCACTATACGCGGCTGCTTCGCAAAATGGAGATGGTGCAGGTGCAGCAGCCTGTTACTTTTGCCGCATACCGTCAGTTGCTGGCATTGTGGACAGAAAAGCTCCCTGAGATATATCATGCTATTGCCTGGAACAATATAACGGAAACGGCTACACAGGAAGGCCTGGACTGCCTGATTCAGCCAGCGCTCAACTGGCCTGATGCATCGCGTTTGCTGAAGACAGCGTTACAGAAAACCTGGTATGAATACCTGCTGGAGACGGCAGTGAAAACACAACCGGCGCTACGGAGATTTGACCGTGCAGGACATGAGGAGCTGATCAGGCAATTCCGTAAAGTAGATGTATTGAATCTGCAATATAACCGTGCACGAACAGCGCTCGGTCACTGGGAGCAGATGCCGCGGCTTGATGCCGGTGGCCAGGTGAATATACTGCGCACCGAATTCAATAAGAAAGCGCGCCATATGCCTATCCGTAAACTGATGCAGGAAGCGGGTCTGGCCATACAGGCCATTAAGCCGGTGTTTATGATGAGCCCGTTGTCTATTGCCAATTTCCTGCCGCCAGGCACGATGGAATTTGATCTCGTGATATTCGACGAGGCCAGCCAGGTAAGGCCTGTAGAAGCGCTGGGGGCCATCCTCCGCGGCCGTCAGCTGGTTGTAGTGGGAGATACCAAACAGTTGCCGCCCACCAGTTTTTTTGATTCCCTTACCCGTGATACCAATGATGACGAAGAGAATGTGACAGCCGATATGCAGAGCATACTTGGTCTGTGCGATGCGCAGGGCGCGCCGCAACGGATGTTGCGCTGGCATTACCGTAGCCGCCATGAATCGTTGATCACATTATCCAATCACGAGTTCTATGAAAACAAACTGGTGATATTTCCCAGTCCTGGTTCAAAAGAGAGCAAAGGACTGGTATTCCATCATCTCAAAGACACCGCCTACGACCGTGGTAAAACCCGCACCAATCCAAAAGAAGCGGAGATTGTAGCAGACGCGGTGATGGAACATGCGAGAAAGCATCCGGGGCTGAGCCTCGGTGTGGTAGCCTTCAGCACTTCGCAGCGGCAGGCTATTACCGATGCGCTGGAGTTGCGCAGAAGGAATACTCCGGAACTGGAATCCTTTTTCAGCGGTCATGCTGACGAGCCGTTCTTTGTAAAGAACCTGGAGAATGTGCAGGGGGACGAAAGGGATGTAATTTTCATCTCTATCGGTTACGGACGTACCGAAGAAGGCTACGTAGCGATGTCTTTCGGGCCATTGAATAACGAAGGCGGTGAGCGCAGGCTCAACGTACTTATTACCCGCGCCAAGATGCGTTGTGAAGTATTTACCAACATCACCGCGGATGATATAGACCTGAACAGGACAAAGAGCTATGGCATCCAGGCATTGAAAAACTTCCTCTACTTTGCGCAACACGGCAGGCTGTACATGACGCAGGAGACGGGGCTTCCGGCCGACAGCCCATTTGAAGAGAATGTGGCAGAGAAGCTTACCGCGCTTGGATATACTGTAAGAAAACAGGTTGGTTCGAGAGGCTTCTATATTGATCTTGCCATTGTGGATGCAGATAATCCCGGCCGGTACATTCTCGGTATTGAGTGTGATGGCGCGGCTTACCATAGCGCGCGTTCAGCACGCGACCGGGACAGATTGCGCCAGCAGATGCTGGAAGCAATCGGATGGCAGATACACCGTGTATGGAGCACGGATTGGTTCCGCAATCCCGCGAAGGAATTGCAACGCTTAGTTGCAGCGATCGAAGAGGCGAAGACGGCTGTTACCATTGAAGACGAAGTGGCGGCTGCCGAACCAGCGGCGCTCACCCGCGAAGTGGTGGAGACCATTGAAGAAGAAATCCCGCCATACCAGGTAGCAGTATTGTCTGATGATATTAAAGACCAGGAATTTCATTTGTCGCCGTTAGGCAAACTGTGCGACTGGATAGAGCAGGTGGTTACCGTGGAGAGTCCTGTACATTTCGATGAGCTGGCCAGACGTATGGTGGAAGCAGCGGGTATAACCCGCGTGGGGCCACGTATCCGTGAAGTGTTGCGGCATGCGGTGAGGCATTCCGATGCGGGTAAACGTATAAAGATCAAAGGCCAGTTCCTCTGGCATACAACATTACCGCAGCCTGTAGTGCGTAACCGAAGCCATTTGCCAGCCTCCGCACGGAAGATCAACTATATCTCCGTGGAGGAGATGGGCGTGGCGCTTGGAAAAGTAGTGAAAGATGCTGTTGCTATCCAGCGCGAAGAGGCAGTGCCTTTTATCGCGAAGATGTTTGGCTACAGCCGCGTTACTGAAGATATGAAAGAAGAGATACTGAAAGCGATCGATATTAGTGTGGGAAACAGCATAGTGCAACAGGAGGGGGATCTGCTGAAAGCATAACCGGACAAGATTTGTATCATAACCGGACAGGTGTTTTTAATTTATAATGTGTATGAGGTTAATGTTGATCAGCAGGAAGTAATGGCATATTTTTTCTTCCGTTCCGGCAGTGAGATAAGGTGATGATGGATTGTTTCTTTCACTTAATCTGATGCACGATGTTCAGCAATTATCTACTCATTGCATGGCGTAACCTGGTCCGGTACAGGTATTATTCCCTGATCAATATTGCGGGGCTCTCAGTGGGCCTGGCAGCCTGTTGGCTCCTGTTATTGTATGTACAACGGGAGAGCAGTTATGATAATTTTTACCCCCATGCCAATCGTATATACCGCGCAGTAAACCATGCTACATGGTCTGGCGGGAACCTGAAACTGGCTTCTACTTCTGCGCCGTTTGCAGCTGTGCTGAAGCAGGATTACCCGGAAATAGAAGCGATCGCACGTATACAGCCGGAGGGAGGCGCTGCATTAATATATAATGGCAGAAAGCTCCAGGTGGATAATATGTATTTCGCAGACAGCACCTTCTTCCATGTTTTCGGCCTTTCAGTGCTGGCCGGTGATACTGCCACCGCTTTATCTGATCCGCATGGACTGGTACTCACACGCTCGCTGGCGGCAAAGCTCACGGGTGCGAATGCAACAGAGGCAGTAGGTAAGGCTGTTCAGATGGAGGACCGCAAGACTTATACCATCACCGCTGTTATGGAAGACCTTCCCGCCAATTCTCACTTTGCATTCAGTGCATTGAGGGCAATGCCACCTGGTTATAATGCCAACGGGTGGCAGGAGTTTGACGTGTATACGTATATGTTACTACGGAAAGGAGTGGAGGCCAGTGCGCTGGAAAGCAAGCTACCGGCTTTTTTTGAAAGGTACCTGAAGCCGAGGATGGGCGCCGTGAACTATAAGATGAGTTTACAGCCGTTGCAGGATATTCACCTGTATTCCAACCTGGATTATGAGATCTCACCTAACGGCAACATTGTATACATCCGGATATTCCTCTTTACCGGTTTCCTGATATTGCTCATTGCGTGCATTAATTACATGAACCTTGCCACGGCAAGGGCATCCGGCCGTGTGAGAGAAGTGGGCGTACGGAAAACGCTGGGATCAGGAAGAACGGAGATCGCCAGGATGTTTATGGCGGAGTCTTTGCTGCTGTCTTGCTTTTCGGCGCTGGTGGCGTTTCTGCTGGTATGGCTTGCGTTGCCATATTTCAGTTCCTTTACCGGTGGGAAGTATCAGATCTGGCAATTCGGCATGGGACGTACGTTGTGCGCTATGACATTGTTGGCGTTATTCGCGGGATTCCTGGCAGGTATATATCCTGCTGTATTTATGTCGGGCTTTAAAGTGGTGAGCTCACTGAAAGGCCGGCTGGGAATCAATACCCATGCGGGCTTCCGCAAAGCGCTGGTGACGTTTCAGTTTGTAGTGGCTATGGTGCTGGCCGCCAGTGCGATAGTGGCGTATAATCAGATGAAATATGTGATGCAGAAAAATCTGGGCTTCGATAAGAACCTGGTGCTGTCTTTCCATCTGCACAGTGACGAGGCACGCAGAAAGGCGCCGGCACTGAAAGAGCAGCTACTGAGAAACCCGCTGATAGCACATGTGGCGGCAGCCAGTAATCCTATTGGTAAGAATGACATTGGCGGACATGGTTTCTTTTTTGAAAAGGAAGGCCGTATTGCTGAGGAGTCGTACGTTGCACAGAACTATATGGTAGATGCAGACTATCTGCGAACAATGGGCATCACACTACAGCGCGGGCGTAATTTTTCAGATACGGGCGTGGCAGACCGGCATTATGCAGTATTGGTAAATGAAACCCTGGTAAAGGCACTTGGCTGGAAAGAGCCGCTAGGCAAGCGGGTACAGTTTAAAACAGACCAGGAAGGAACCCGGACGGAGCGTGTAGTTGTTGGTGTTATACGTGATTTTCACACTTACTCTCTGCAACATAAAATAACACCGCTGGTGCTGGAAATGGCGCCTTTCCCGCAATTTGAAGACAACATGTATGTGAAATTGCGGAAGGCTGATATACCAGCTGCCATTGCTTATATTGAGAAGACTTACCATGCTTTTGATCCTGAGCATGGTTTCGATTACAATTTTGTGGATGAGAATTTTTCCAGGCAGTATAGTGCAGAACAAAAACAGGAAGTGATCTTCATGTTGTTTACTATTCTTACATTGTTCATTGCCTGCCTGGGGCTCTTTGGCCTGGCGGCTTTTATGGCAGTGCGCCGTACAAAGGAAATAGGCGTTCGCAAAACGCTGGGCGCTTCAACCGGCAACATTGTACAAATGTTATCGAAGGATTTTATGCAGCTGGTGGCCATGGCGGCTGTACTGGCATTTCCGTTGTCGTGGTGGATGATGTACAAGTGGCTGGACCACTTTGCTTACCATATCAATATCAGTGTGTGGGTATTTGTATGGACTGGTGCAGGTGTAGCGGCGCTGGCGCTGCTTACAGTGAGTTATCATGCTATTAAGGCTGCACTGGCCAATCCGGCAAAGAGTTTATATGCTGAATAAGAGAATTATACAGTCCGGAAGCGCATTATCTGTCAAACTGGATACTGAAATCAGCCAGGGTCATCTTTCCCAGCTTATGCAACAAGGTGTTCTCCAGGTCTTCGTACAGATCGTCCAGGTGTTTATTGATTTGTCGGCCTACTTCACAATCCGGGTTAGGCAGATTACGGCTGTTTCCCAGGAGGGATGATTGTTTGATGGCATTGTAAATATCAGACAGCAGAATGCTGGCAGCTGGTTTGGCGAGGGTGGCGCCGCCATTCTTTCCTTCTTTGCTTTCTATCAGGCCGTGGTTACGGAGGTTGCTCACTTCTTTCCGTACCAGTACGGGGTTGATGTTGATGCTGCCGGCAATGTAGTCTGACGACAGTAACGTTCCCTCCGCTCTGGCCAGCAGGGTGAGGATGTGCAATGAGATAGGAAAGCGGCCGTTATTCATACTGTAAGTCACTTTATTACAGTACGAAGGTACGATAATGGTGGAGAACCGAAAAATTTACCTATTGGTAAAGAAATAGATGATGCTGGCGATAATGAGCAGCAGGATGATCAGCGTAATGACGCAGCCGTTCCTGTTGGGCTTTTTCACCGCATTGGTAAGTCCGCGGGCCTGTAACAGTGCTTCCACTTCATTTTTGGCCTGCATCAGGTCAATGGGCGTAACCCCGGGCAATTCATTATACGTGACGTAATAGTACCGGATGCCCTGTAATTTACCGCTGTTGAGACACAGCTGCAGTGCCTTCTCTGCGATGGCATGTACTACACCGACGGGCGGCTGTCCGGGTGCAGGCAGGGTGGCAGCGCTTCCGGATACGACCATATGACAGGTATTACAGACAATCATTATATTGAACGGATCTTTTTCCGGCACAGTGCGTATCAGTTCAGTACTTCCGCAATGGGGACAGGTAGTTGGAATAGCATCTTGTGGAATAGCAGTCATTAATTATAGCGTGATTTTGGTTTTTAATGGCTGCTTTAAAATAATGTTTTTTTGGGGAATTTAGGGATTTGGGGATTTTGGAATGTAGGAATTTATAAATGCAGCGAAGATTAAGTTTGTTATTCTGTTTTATTAACAATTGTTCTTCGCTGCATTTATAAATTCCTACATTCCAAAATCCCCAAATCCCAAAATATTACTGTTTCTTCAGGTGATCTTTAAATACCTTTTTGAATTTCTCCAGTTTAGGTTTGATCACATAAGTGCAGTAGGGCTGTGAGCCGTTAAGGTTATAATAGTCCTGGTGATAGTTTTCCGCCTTATAGAAAGTAGTGAGCGGCGCAATCTCGGTTACGATGGGTTTATCGTAGGCGCCGGATTCCTGGAGTTTCTTTTTATAGAATTCCGCTTTTTCTTTCTGTTCCGGGTTGTGGTAAAATATAACAGAGCGGTACTGGGTACCAACGTCATTACCCTGGCGGTTCAGCTGAGTAGGATCATGACTGGTCCAGAAGGCTTCCAACAGCTCTTCGTAGCTGACCTTTGCGGGATCGTAGGTGACCTGTATTACTTCGGCGTGACCGGTATTGCCCTCGCAAACCTGTTCGTAGGTAGGATTGGGTACATTGCCGCCGGCATAGCCGGATTCCACTTTTATAACGCCGTCAAGGTACTGAAACTGTGCTTCTGTGCACCAGAAGCAGCCGCCTCCGAAGGTGGCTTTTTCTACTTTGGTATTATTACTTACTTCCATATCTCCGGGTACTTTTTCTTGTTTGCCCTGGGCGCATGCAAGGAGCGCCAGGGTGATCAAAAATATAAATATTGAATATTTTCGCATAAATTTTATCTTTAGGGATAAAAAAAATTATATGTGTCAAATCTTGTACTGTAGCGATATTGCGCTGTTTTGGATGAGATTTGACCTGCCTGCATCCGATATAATTTACGTAATAAATGATGCAGGAGAACAACAAGTTAAGTAACTTTAACATTCTTTTGCGCCCCGTTAGGAGCCGTGGGTGTCAAAATTAATATAACGTCAGCAGCAGGAACAGATGTAACCCGGGTAACCGGAACCGTTTGATAGCTTAATGAGAACGCCGATGAAAAAGAGATAGTCATTTTCCCAGTTAAAGCCTCTCCGCCCACTTTGTAGGCGACGCTTCTTAGCGCCATAAATTAATATACTATTATTTACTATTATTGATTACAGTTGACAGACCCTGCTGGTTGGTTTGTAGACTCTTTATTTAAAAAATTATCACTTGAAATATTTTCCTGAATCTGCGTTGATGCAGTTGGAATTCGATAAAGTTCAGGCATTGCTGCAAGAGCATTGCAAAACAGAACTGGGTAAGCAAATGGCTGCCGACCTTCGGTTGCACACGCATATAGATTACGTAAAAACAGCCCTGCAACAGGCACATGAATACAAGCAACTCGTGCTGCTGCAGGAGCACTTTCCGAATGATTACATTTTAAACCTGAAGAATGAACTGCGCCTTTTATCTATACAAGGAGCGGTGCTCTCGGGTGAACAGGCGCTGCAACTGCGCAAACTGGCCGAAAGCATGCATGCTATTGTACGCTTTTTTGACCATGACCGCAGGATTCAATATGCGGGTCTGTTTGAAGTGATCAAAGACACACATTACGAGAAAAAGATCACTGCCCTCATCGACGAGGTGCTGGATGAAACCGGACAGGTACGTGACAATGCATCACCGGAGCTGGCCAGGATCAGAATATCACTGTTCCGCAAGCGCACGGAATTGCGCAGGGTGTTTGACCGCATCCTGCAAAAGCTGCAGAAACTCAACTACCTGGCAGACCAGGAGGAGGCTTTCCTCAACGGCCGCAGGGTAGTAGCGATCTATGCAGAGAACAAGCGCATGGTGAAAGGTATTATCCATGGCGAGTCGGACACACGTAAGACCGCCTTCCTGGAGCCTGAAGAAACCATCGAACTGAATAACGAGGTGCAGTCGCTCGAAAGAGAAGAAGGCCGGGAGGTATACCGCATCCTCAAAGCTATGACGGCATCACTGAGCAGTTATTCCGGTCTGCTCAACGGATACCACGAGATACTGGGCACTTATGATTTTATCAGGGGGAAAGCCAGGCTGGCATTGGATATGGATGGTAACTACCCGTTGCTGATGCCACATGCGCAGGTGCACCTGGTGCAGGCTTATCATCCTTTGCTGTTGCTATACAACCGTAAGAACAGTAAGCCTACGGTACCAGTGAACATTTCGCTGGATAAGGACGCGCATATATTGGTGATCAGCGGGCCTAATGCCGGTGGTAAAACGGTGACGCTGAAAACGGTTGGCCTGATACAACTGATGTTGCAATCGGGGCTGCTGGTACCGGTGCATCCGTCATCGCAGCTGGGCATCTTCAAACAGCTGATGATCCATATCGGTGATACGCAATCGCTCGAGTTTGAGTTGAGTACCTACAGTTCGCATCTGAAGAACATGAAGTACTTTATGGAGAATGCCAACGGCAGAACGCTGTTCTTCATAGACGAACTGGGAAGCGGCTCCGATCCTAACCTGGGCGGTGCTTTCGCGGAGGTGATCATGGAAGAGCTGGCGAAGAAACATGCCTTTGGTATTGTGACCACGCACTACCTCAACCTGAAGGTGATGGCCAATAAGGTAAGAGGTATCATCAACGGCGCCATGGGCTTTAATGAGCAGACGCTCATGCCTATGTACAAGCTGCTGATTGGCAAGCCCGGCAGCTCTTATACATTTTCCATTGCGGAGCGTATTGGTCTGAATCCTACGTTGATAGCCCGCGCCAAGACGCTGGTAGATGAAGGGCATTTTCAGTTGGACAGGCTCCTGAACAAAGCGGAGCAGGACTTGCAGAAAGTTGAACAGAAAGAGAAGGAATTACAGAAACTGCTGAAGGAGAATGAAAAGCTGAAAAGGGACTATGAAATTTTGGCAGACAAAGAGAAGAAGCATCAGCAGATCACTTTCCTGAAACTGCAGAATCAAATTAAAGAGAATGACCTGCTATACCTGAAAGACATGGAGCGGAAGCTGAAGCAGCTGGTGGCTGAATGGAAAAAAAGTGACGATAAGGAAAAAGTGATGAAACAGGCAGAAATTTTGCTGTTCCGTCGTCGGGAAAAGCAGGTAAACGAGAAACTGACCAGGAAGATTGACGATAAGTTTGAGGAAACAGGTAAGCAGTGCCAGGTGGGTGATCAGGTGAAGATACTGAGCAACCGCCAGGTGGGCAAGCTGATAGAGATCCGTGACAAGCGTGGGATTGTGCAGCTGGGGAATATTCCTATCAATGTGAAGTTGAGCGACCTGGTAGTGGTACAGGAGAAACCGAAAGAAACCGTAGACTGATAATCTTTAAATGTATTAAGTATGGAAGTTGCAAATGCAGGAAATATTGCGGAGATTCCGTTGTTCCGACTGGAGGATTGTATTGGTGGCGCGTCCTTCTATATTGGTGAGATGAAGGGGAACGAGGATGTTTGTGAAGAGATGGGTATTCCTCACCGCCATAACGGATACAGTATAGATATTCTGGTGAGTGGTACCATACGTCAGTCTATTGATTTCAAACAATATGAAGTAACAGCACCGGCAGTCATGCTGATGGAGCCAGACCAGGTCCATCAGCATGAAATGGCGGAAGATGCAGAGTTGATCAATATTTATTTTTCAAACGACTTCCTGGTGCCGGAGATGCAGGGTGTGGTGAGTTGCTGGCGTTGTGTTTTCAATTCGGGTGTAATACCCCTGAATGAAGAGCAGATGGATGAGTTGATGAGCTATGCGCGGTTGATCAAGAAGGAGTATGAGAGCGACCGGCTGCGGAAGGATGCAGTGATACGTAATTTATTGAATGCATTCGTGATAGCGTGCGGCAGGATAGCGGAGCCACCTACCGGCTGGTTGAATGCAGAAAGCTCACAGTATAATATGGCGCGTCAGTTTAAAGTGCTGGTGGATCAGCATTTCCATCAGAAGGCACAGGTGTCTGATTATGCGGAAATGCTATTTGTCACGCCAGGGCATTTGAATGATACCGTGAAAAGTCTGTTGGGGAGAAATGCGAAACATGTGATAGATGAGAAGCGTATAATGGAGGCGAAACGGCTCCTGTACTGGGGAGAGCATTCAGTGAAGCAGATTGCAGCCAGACTCAATTTTGAGGATGATGCTTATTTTAATCGCTTTTTCAAAAAACATACGGGGGTAACACCTGCTACTTTTCAGCGCACTACCCGTGAAAAGTACAATTAAACCCGTAATAATTTAAACATCCGTTAACATTATTGTATTATTTTTGCGTCGTTATCAATGGATGGTGTTGCCCGTACACCATGCAAAAACTTTGAAAACCATGATAGTTTTTTAGCGGAGGTCCGCAATACCTTTCTAACTTTTGTTTTTACAGTAGTCATTTACTACTGCGCTCAAACGTATAAATAAGGCTGTACACTTTATGCGTGGCCCGGAGCTGCAGTAGGGGCTGCCTGTATTTTCACACCCGATTGCTGTTACTAGAACTAGCTGCCGCAAAGGCGAGATGAGTTGTATTGTCTTTGCTGTTCAGGGTGAATTTTTATATGCATGTTAAATAAAGAAGTATGAAACCAATTAGATCAATTTTTGCAAGTTTGCCGGCAGGCTTCATCTATAGCGTCATTGTGCTGGCGGCCATGTCTGGTTGTGGCACTTCACAGGCCAACCAGAGTGGTGGCCCACAGGTGGCTTCGCTTCCTGTGTTAAAGGTGAGCACATTGCCAGCAACTACTTACCGTGAATTCAGCGCTACGCTGGAAGGCCGGGTTAATGTGGAGATACGTCCACAGGTAGAAGGCATACTCGATAAGATCTTTGTAGATGAAGGTGCTTATGTAAAAGCAGGTCAACCGCTCTTCAAGATCAACGACCGTATTTACAGTGAGCAACTGAGCAACGCCAGGGCTACCCTGCTGGCTGCCAAAGCTAATCTTGAGAAAGCCCAGGTAGAAGTAGACAGAATCACTCCACTGGTAAATAATAATGTAGTGTCTGATGTGCAGCTGAAAACTGCGCAGTCTACATACCAGGCTGCTAAAGCTGCGGTAGCACAGGCAGAAGCACAAGTAGGTAACGCCAATATCAATGTTGGCTATACGCTGATCTCTGCTCCTGTAAGTGGTTATATAGGAAGGATTCCTTACAAGACAGGTGCATTGGTAGGCCGTTCAGAGCCACAACCACTGACCCTGCTGTCTGATGTGAATGAAGTATATGCTTACTTTTCTATGAGTGAAGCGGACTTCCTGAAATTCAAGAACCAGACATCTGGCAACAGCATCGCTGAGAAAGTGAAACAACTGCCTCCGGTAGAACTGCAGCTGGCGGATAAGAGTATCTACACAGAGAAAGGACGAATTGAAACCATGGAAGGCCAGTTTGATAAAACCATGGGCGCCATTAGTTTCAGGGCCTCTTTCCCGAATCCGCAGGGACTGCTGCGTTCAGGAAATACCGGTAAGATCCGTATCCCTGAACAGTTTGCGCAGGCTATCGTGATTCCTACAGAAGCTACATTTGAGTTGCAGGATAAGGTGATGGTATTCGTTGTAGCAGATAGTAATAAAGTAAGTGGTATTCCCATCACCATAGCCGGCAAAAGCGGTAACTACTATTTTGTTGAGAAAGGCGTGAAGCCTGGTCAGCGAATTGTTTACTCCGGTCTTGACCGTCTGCGCGATGGCGCGGTAATCGCTCCTCAGCAAATATCACTCGACAGCCTGCTGAAAGTAAAACCGCTCTGATCTTCTCAGTGAATGTTTTTTCACGTCTTTACATCCATATAAAAAGTGTAAAGGCGTGAAATGACCAATCCTCAAACGTCATCAATTGGTGATGCTTAAATTCTTTTGCTCGTATGTTTAGAAAATTCATAGAACGGCCTGTATTAGCAACCGTTATATCAATCATCCTGGTACTGCTGGGTATATTGGCACTGGTAACATTGCCGATGAGCCAGTTCCCGGAAATCGCTCCACCCAGCGTGGCTGTTACAGCCTCTTACCCTGGTGCGAACGCTGAAGTAGTGGCACGTTCAGTAGCCACTCCGATCGAAGAAGCCGTTAACGGTGTGGAAAACATGACATACATGACTTCCCAGTCCAACAACGACGGCTCCATGACACTCAATATATACTTCACCCTTGGTACGGACCCGGACCTGGCCGCTGTGAACGTGCAGAACCGCGTTGCCAAAGCAACGAGTCTGCTGCCGTCAGAGGTGGTACAGGCGGGTATCAGCACCCAGAAAGTACAGAACAGTATGATCATGGTGGTGAACCTGATGAGTGATAAAGAAGAGTACAACGAAACGTTCCTCCAGAACTACGCCAAGATCAACATCATTCCTGAAATTCAGCGTGTGAAAGGGGTAGGACAGGCGAACGTATTCGGCGCCAAAGATTACTCCATGCGTATCTGGCTGCGTCCGGAGAGGCTGACCGCCTACAATATGTCTCCGCAGGAAGTACTGAACGCTATCCGCGATCAGAACCTGGAAGCGGCCCCCGGTCGTTTTGGTGAAGGCAGTGGCGAGTCATTCGAGTATGTGATCAAGTATAAGGGTAAGTTCAATAAGAACGAACAGTACGAAGACATCATCCTCCGTGCTAATGCCGATGGATCTGTACTTCGTCTGAAAGATGTTGCCCGTGTGGAATTTGGCTCTTTCACTTATGGTAGTGACACTCGTGTAAATGGTAAATACGGTATCGGTATCGCGATCAACCAGACTGCTGGTTCCAATGCGAACGAGATACAGGAGACCATTAACAAGCTGATGAAAAAGGCGGAAGCGTCTTTCCCTAAAGGCATTGAATACTTTAATATATATAGCACTAAAGAATACCTGGATGAATCTATCGATCAGGTGAAACATACTTTGATAGAGGCTTTCATACTGGTGTTCATAGTAGTGTTCATCTTCCTGCAGGATTTCAGGTCAACCCTGATCCCGGCAATTGCTGTACCGGTTGCGATTATTGGTACATTTTTCTTCATGAAGCTGTTCGGCTTCTCTATTAACCTGCTTACGCTGTTCGCATTGATTTTGGCGATTGGTATCGTAGTGGATGACGCCATTGTGGTAGTGGAAGCGGTGCATGCGAAGATGGAGAAGGGAGCGAATCCACGGACGGCGACATTGTCTTCCATGCAGGAGATCTCCGGTGCGATCATCTCCATTACGCTGGTAATGTCGGCTGTGTTCATTCCAGTTGGTTTCATGCAGGGCCCTGCCGGTGTGTTCTACAGGCAGTTTGCCTTCACGTTGGCGATTGCCATCCTTATCTCCGCACTGAACGCATTGACGCTGAGTCCTGCTTTGTGTGCACTGATATTGAAGAATAACCATGCGCATGATGAGAACTCTAATCACAGTCATAATGGTAAGACGGTATACGAAAAAGGTTTCGGCAAGAGATTCTTTGCTGCCTTTAATACCGGTTTCAATGCCATGACTAACAAATATGTGAACGCACTGCAGTTCCTGATCAAAAGGAAGTGGGTAACCATTGGCGGATTGGTCATCGTGATCGCTGCTACTGTATGGATGATGCGCACCACGCCGTCAGGCTTTATTCCTACGGAAGACCAGGGGTTTGCGGTATATGCTGTAACCATGCCTCCCGGTTCTTCACTGGAACGCACACGTCAGGTGGTGGCAAAAGTGGAAGCTAAGATTAAAAACCTGGAGGCTACCAGCTCTTACCTCAGCGTATCTGGTTTCAACTTCCTGTCTAACTCCAGCAGTGCCACTTCCGGCGTAGGTTTCATCAAACTGAAATCGCATGCTGAACGTGGTAAGATCAAAAACATGGACCAGTTGATGGGCATGTTGCAAGGCGCACTGGCTGGTATACCGGAAGCAAACATCTTTGTGTTCAACATGCCTACAGTGCCAGGTTTCAGTAACGTAGCTGGTTTTGAGGTAGTGTTACAGGACCGTACCGGCGGCACGCTGGATAAACTGGGTGGTACTGCCTGGGGATTCATCGGGGAACTGATGAAGCGTAAGGAAATCGCTTTTGCGTTCACTACATTCAACAACGGTCATCCGCAATTTGAGATGGAAATAGACGACCGCAAAGCCAAGCAATTGGGTGTTGCTGTAGGCGACATTCTGCAAACCATGCAGGTGTACTATGGTAGCATGTTTGCGTCGGACTTCAACCGTTTCGGTAAATATTACCGTGTGATTGTGCAGGCGGAAGCAGCGCTCCGTAAAGAGCCTTCCTCACTGGATGGTATATACGTAAAGAACCAGCATGGAGAAATGGTGCCAATGAATACGCTGGTAACACTGAAACGTGTATATGGTCCTGAGACGGTAACGCGTAACAACCTCTTTAACGCTATCACCATCAACGGTCAGGCTAAGCCGGGCTACAGCAGTGGTGATGCCATCAAGGCTGTAGAAGAGGTAGCTGCCCAGTATCTGCCAAGAGGATATACCTATGAGTGGGTGGGTATGACCAAGGAAGAGATCAGCGCGGGCAACCAGGCTACGATCATCTTTACACTGTGTCTCATCTTCGTATACTTCCTGCTGGCAGCACAGTATGAAAGCTATATCCTGCCACTGGCGGTGATACTTTCTATCCCGCTGGGTATCTTCGGTGTATTTGCCTTTATCAACCTGTTTGGTATCGACAACAACATCTATGTACAGGTAGGTTTGATCATGTTGATAGGGTTGCTGGCGAAGAACGCTATCCTGATCGTAGAGTATGCGGTACAAAGGCGAAGGGCCGGTATGGGATTGGTGGCTTCGGCTATCCGTGCAGCGCGTCTGCGTCTGCGTCCTATCCTGATGACATCCTTTGCATTCATTGCAGGTCTGTTGCCGTTGATGCGCGCAACCGGTTCTTCTGCACTGGGTAACCGATCCATCAGTACAGGTGCAGCGGGCGGTATGCTTACCGGGGTAGTGTTAGGGGTATTTGTGATACCTGTGTTATATGTGATCTTCCAGTTCATCCAGGAAAAGATCCGCCGCAAACCAATCACGGTGACCGCGGACGAAGCGATGGAAGAAGCCATGGTACATTAATGCAGCTGTATTCGTTTACAATTATCAGAATCAGAAAGACAGATGAAAACTAGAAATAACACCTTTTACTTTTTAATGTTGTCCTTAGTTGTAGGGTTAGCAGCATGCCGGGTAGGCCGCAATTATCAGCGGCCTCCGGTGGAGCTGCCAGAACAGTTCGGCAACGTAGCCCCATCAGATACCAGTAGTATAGCTGATATAGAATGGAAGAAGTTTTTTGAAGACGCCACTTTACAACAGCTGATTGACAAGGCCCTCACCGGCAACTATGATATGCAGCTGGCTATCAAAAGGGTAGAAGCTTCACATGAGTACCTGAAGCAGGCTAAAGTGGCCTGGTTGCCGTCTTTTACGGCTACTGCCACTGTGAACACCAACTATCCTTCCAAGAATAGTTTGAATGGCAAGAACATGAGCCAGTTCAACTTTGGTGACCACATTGAAGATTACAACCTGGGTGCAGGCATGTCATGGGAAATAGACGTATGGGGTAAAATCCGCAGACAGAAGGAAGCCGCGCTGGCCACCTACCTGCAGTCATATGAAGGCCAGCATGCTGTGCAAACCGGACTGGTAGCCTCTCTGGCTAACAGTTACTTCAACCTGCTGATGCTCGACAATCAACTGAACATCGCAAAGAAGAATGTAGCTCTCAGTGATACTATTGTGCAGATGATCAGCCTGCAGAAGAAGGCTGGTGAAGCTACTGAGCTGGCGGTACAACAGGCCATCTCTCAGCGTCAGACAGCAGAATTGCTGATACCTCAGCTGGAACAAGGCATTGCTATACAGGAAAATGCGATCCGCATTCTCACGGGTGAGCTACCGGGAACGGTTACACGTAACCGTCAGTTGCATGACTTCACGGTGAAGGAATCTTTACCTACAGGTATACCCGCCGCTATGGTAAGCCGCCGTCCTGATGTACGTGCGAGTGAAATGGGAGTGGTAGCAGCCAATGCGCAGGTGGGAGTTGCCCTTGGAAACATGTATCCGGCTTTGACCATTACTGCCAATGGAGGTGTCAATGCGTTCAAAGCCAGTGACTGGTTTACCCTTCCTGCCTCTTTATTTGGTATCGTAGGTGGAAGCATTACCCAGCCTATATTCCAGCACCGTAACCTGAAAACACAGCTGGAAGTAGCGAAGATACAGCGCGAGCAGGCGGTGATACAGTTTAAACAGGCTACCCTGAATGCTGTTGGAGAAGTAAGCAACGCACTGGTGAAACTGGAGAAACTCAAGACCCAGCAGAACATTGCCGGCGAGCAGGTGAGTACCAGCCAGCTGGCAGTACGCCAGGCACAGATGCTTTTCCGCAGCGGTATGGCCAATTATCTCGAAGTGATCACTGCACAGTCACGCGCCTTACAGGCAGAACTGGGGCAGGTAGATATAGACCGTCAACGTCTGAGCGCTATGGTAGACCTCTATCGTTCACTCGGCGGCGGTTGGAAATAATTAACGGAAGTACGGACCAGGTAAAGAGTGATGAATTCGGCTATAATCTATGAACCCAGACCCAACAGACAGGAATTAATAAACGGCCTGGTTCGTACATCTTCGTTAAGCGGGAACCACAGGGAGCAAAGTCATAGCGGCTTTTAAGTTATTTTGAAATTTTTTTTGGTAATTTAAAACCGTTTTATACCTTTGCGTCCCACTGGAGAGTTGGCAGAGCGGTCGATTGCGGCAGTCTTGAAAACTGTTGACTGTAACAGGTCCCGGGGTTCGAATCCCTGACTCTCCGCTAGAATGTAAAAGCCTTCAAGTCGAAAGATTTGAAGGCTTTTACATTATTTATACCATATTGTTACTTAATAGTTAAAGTACTGGTTTAATTCAAAGTAGCCTTTTGCAATAGGGATTTTAAAAATATCAGTGGCGTATGTTCCATTCCATACTCCCATTAATTCATGATTTTTTTCATCCTTATTATCTAGAATTTCTTTAAGCTTCTTCAATAAATCTTTTTTCCCGGAAACATTATAAAAGTCTGTTTGAGTCCGATTTTTCCAATCTATCACATAGTACCAAACAGTTTTATCTTTGCTATGAAATGGAAAGTCTTCAGAAATATTCCTAAATGCCATAAGATGTACAGTTACTCAATATTATTAACGAATACACGGCTAATTTCTTAAATATCATAAATTCTTTGTTCACTTAAAAAGGTCTTCCAAGATAATATCATTTTGAACCAAACCAGGTTTATACATATTCTGTTTGACTCCAAACGTAGTCACCATCACAAGAAATAATGTCTTCTTTGTTTTTGTCTTCCGCTGAAATATATCGAGTTTATTTTTCAATTCTATTGAACAGGCTTTATCTATAGAAAATTCCGAAGTTGAAAATTTCATCTCACAGATACTTATACAGAAATCATTTCTATCCAGTAATAAGTCTATCTGGGTTCCTGTTCCGTCCTCATCTTTTCCGGGCACATTTCGCCAGATTGACTCTTCCGTATAAACGCCTGAAATTCCTAAGGCAGCCTTTATTTCATTTGTATGTTTGAGACAAATACTTTCAAATGCAAGTCCGCTCCAGCTTTTCCATGTAGGTTGTGTGGATAATTTCATCCATGTTCCAATGCCGGTTGCTCTACCATTTTCAATATACTTTAGATAGAATCGGGAATATTCATCACTCAGTTTATATATATTATCTCTTACATTTTTCTCATATGGAATATAGTTTGTGATAAAACCAGACTCAATCAATTCATCGATGAGTAATGTTGCCCTTCCTCCACTAGATAATCCACAGGCAGCAATAATTTCTTTACGGGTTAGCCCTGCTGGGGTATTATTTAATGCTTTAACTACTGCAATATGTTTGTCTGCTTCTGCAAATAACGATTGATACAGATTATCAAACTCATTTTTTAATATTCCATCCTTCGTAAAGCAAAGTCTATCAATATTCTGCGCAGCGCTCAATCCAGCTTCCACTTCTTTCAGATAATGTGGAATTCCTCCCATCACCATATATAGGAGAACTATCTGATAAAGTTCCAGTTTAACATTTCTGCTTTGTAAATAATCTTTCGTTTCAGCAAGTGTAAAAGGTAACAATCGGATTTTTTTCGTAATCCTATTATGAAGTCCTCCTTTGTTGTTGACAACTTTTTGTATCATCCACGAAGCTGCCGATCCGCAAATTGTCAATATGAGATTATCTTGCTTAGTGCCCCATGAGTTCCAGAAATATTCGAATGCAGATAAAAAACCTGATTTAGGAGTATTCAACCATGGAAATTCATCTAGGAAAATGATACATTTCCCCTTTTTCAACAATGGTTCACTATATTTTTTGAGCATCTCAAATGCTTCCGTCCAACTAACAGGTACTTCTGGTAGCCTCTCTTGCTTCATGACTTCGGCTAACTTATTCCTGAAATTACCCAACTGCTCCTTGAATGTGGCGTTGTGAACTCCCGAAAACTCTAATATTATTTTACTATTATAGACTTCCCTTATCAGGAATGTCTTACCTACACGTCGCCGCCCAAAAATGGCAATTAACTCAGCTTCATTTGATGCTAAAGCCTTTTCCAGAATTTTTTTTTCCTCTTTACGACCTATAAGTGACTTCATCTCTTTAGTATTTTTTCAAATCACTAACCGGCTAAAATTTTATATCCGGCCATAACTATATAAAATTACATAGTTGTGGCCGGATATAAAAATCAAAAATGGGCCATAAGTATAAAAAATAAGTACTTATGGCCCATTATATTAATGCAGCTATCTTGTTCAACAAGATGTACAGTAAAGATTTTCACTAGTTTACTGCGTGAAGTGATAGATGTCATAAAGGTTTGTAAGCTGAAACTTACAAACCTTTTTTATTGCAGAGGTAAGTTCAATGAGAGGTGACTATCGATTGTGTCCTCTGTGTGCTGGTACTTGTATGTCAGGAAGTACCCGGAATCGTGTTTTCGCCCAAATACTTTTACATTTGTAAATTCGATTCTTCCAAAAATAGATTTATGAAGAAGATAGGATTTTTATCGTTCGGGCATTGGTCTGATCATCCGGCTTATAGCACCCGTACAGCCAGCGACACATTGCTTCAATCTATTGATCTGGCTGTTGCTGCCGAAGAAATTGGTTTAGACGGCGCCTATTTTCGTGTACATCATTTTGCAGCCCAGTTAGGATCGCCATTTCCTTTGCTTGCGGCTATCGGTGCCAAAACCAGCAAAATAGAGATTGGAACGGGTGTAATTGATATGCGTTATGAAAATCCGTTGTATATGGTAGAAGATGCCGGAGCTGCGGACTTAATTTCGGAGGGGCGATTACAATTAGGAATCAGCAGAGGTTCGCCGGAACAGGTAATCGACGGGTGGCGTTATTTTGGATATGAACTGGCAGAAGGAGAAAGTGACGCAGATATGGGGCGCCGTAAAGCACTGGAATTCCTGGATAAGCTGAAAGGTGTGGGATTTGCTGAGCCTAATCCGTATCCTATGTTTCCGAATCCACCTGGTTTACTGCGTTTGGAACCCTATTCGGAAGGATTGCGGGAACGCATCTGGTGGGGGGCCGCTTCCAATGCTACCGCTGTGTGGGCGGCTGAAAACGGAATGTACCTTCAGAGCTCTACCCTGAAGTTTGATGAAAGTGGCAAGCCTTTCCATATACAGCAAGCCGAACAGATCAGATTGTACAAAGAAGCCTGGAAAAAAGCGGGACATAAGCGTGAGCCAAGGGTTTCTGTAAGCCGGTCTATTTTCGCATTGGTAAACGATCAGGATCGACATTACTTTGGGCGGGAAGGCAATCAGGTCGATAAAATCGGAATGATTGAACCGAACAAACGTGCTATTTTCGGAAGAAGCTATGCTGCAGCACCAGATCAACTCATAAAGATGCTGGCTGAGGACGAGGCTATTCAGGAGGCAGATACGATCCTTTTGACTATACCCAATACATTGGGAGTAGATTACAATCTGCATGTATTGTCTTCTATTTTAGAGCATGTGGCTCCGGGATTAGGCTGGCGTTAGATTTCAGCAATGATGATCCCTGACTCTCCGCAGCATATTAAAACGCCTTCAGATCTTAAGATTTGAAGGCGTTCCGTTTTAACTCTATGAATAATAATCCCTTCTACACTTCAGTTTTCCAACTCTCTTTCAAGATCTTCAATTGATGGTAAGTTTCCTTTTAAATTATCAGGAATGGCTTGCGTTAGCTCGTATTCCGCTATACCGATAGGGTTATTAATTCCCCGAAGTGCATATTCTGCTATTACTTTATTCCGTTCTTTACAAATTAATATACCAATTGTAGGCTGATCGGAGGAATGCCGGAGTTGATCATCTACCACATTTAAATAAAAATTCAGTTTGCTTGCGTATTCTGGTATAAATGGCCCTGTTTTCAGTTCTATTACAATGAAACACCTTAATCTTAGATGATAAAATAATAAATCAATGTAGAAGTCTTGATTACCTATCGCAATTTGATACTGTTGTCCAACATAACTGAATCCAGCGCCCAGTTCCAATAAGAAATTTTTAATATGAGTGATTAATGCATTCTCCAGATCTTTTTCATGGTATCTCTCACTCATAGTCAGAAAATCGAACTTATAGGGATCTTTTATGATTTCCTTAGCTAAGTCACTTTGAGCTGAAGGTAAAGACTGATGAAAGTTATTAATTGCTTTACCAGTTCTTTGATACAAATTTCCCTCAATCTGGTGGACTAATACATTGCGGCTCCAACCATTTGTGGCAGTTTGGTAAATATAAAAAATACGCTCATCCGGATCCTTTAACTTCTCAAGGATTGTAATATGATGATACCAAGTCAATTGTGCAAGCGGCACTTGCACAATTGGCCCATCTTCAACTATTTGAATATCAGAACTAATATTATTAGAAAATGTTGGATAGGCCTCTGCAAAAGCCCTCATATATTTCAAATTTCTGGAAGAAAGCCCTTTCATATCAGGGAACGCACTTTTTAAATCGTTACTAATCCGATCTATTACCTTAGTCCCCCATCCCTCAATGTGTTGTTGCTGTAGAATCCTATTTCCAATTTTCCAATATAGCAGCAGTAATTGCTTATTAACAATCAGAATTGCTTGTGATCTTGCTCCCTGTATATCTTGTTTTAATGTTGCTATAAAATCTATATAACCGAGTTGAGCATCAGTCATGCATTTTATTTTTTCCTGAAATTATCTCATCGATAGACAATTAACAAATCGGGTTATGAAAATCCGCTGTATGCAGATTACTGTTTTTTTACAACAGCCTTTCCTCGAAAGAGATTATATACTTCAGTTCTACACCAGGGAATTGTTGATGTCGAAGGAGGCCAGGCATAGCTGGGTTCCTCCGGATAAAAAATTATCTGTTTAGTCCCCGTTTTTTCCATTGGCTGTCACCACATAGCGTACGCTCAGTCCCTTTGCTGCTTTGTAAGAAACGTTATCGCAGCGGAATACATTAATATTGCCCCATCGATGCCTGGAGTATGTCCTATTTGCACTGCCATCTCTTATAGCTAATACGGAAGCTTTTATCACCCAAAAACTATTTTATGGAAAAGACATTTTTCTACCCCTTATTTTTCATCACTGTGACTGCCATGCTTTTATTCAGCGCCTGCGGAAAGAATGCAACAGATAAACTGCAAAGCATCAATGCGGGTACACAGAAAGCCGCTGTTGAGAACACGCCTAAATGGTTGCTGAGCAAAGTAATTTATACTACCAAAAACAATGTTTCCAACTGGACTGCCACTTATACCTACAACAATCAGAACAAACCGATTAATAAGCAGATTAAGGGGAAAAGAATAGGCGCGGTAGTGGATGAAACAATCCTTTTCTTCTACGATAACGCCGGAAGGATTTCAAGATATAAATCCAGCAAAAGATGGGATACGATCAATATTGCATATGACGTACAGGGACGCATTCTCAAATCCAAGTACCCTTATTACTACGTAAACGATACAGTCAGTTATATCAAATATACTGATGGTGCTCCTAAAGATGAGACTAATTATCTTGTCTACTACTTTTACGATTCAAAAGGGAACCTGAAACAGATCCGGGATTTCGAAAACAATTTTTTCCCACTTAACGATACGTTTCATGCCTTCTATTTCGTCGCAACCGTTTTCGGGAAGTATGACAATAACGCCAATGCCAATGCTGCTATCAATGTGTCCCCCACCTGGCTGACCTCCTATCAGTACCAATCTGAAACATCGTACGAATCGCTGGCGCCCTTTAATTTCACAAATAACTATCAGGAGATCACGAATAGCCTGAATTCAAGTATCGTAAAACAAACGGCCACCTATAATGCAGAGGGGCTGGTAACAAGGCTGGATGGCGTCAGCACGGATGAACTCACCAGCAGTAGCTATGTTTACCGGTTTGAATATGTGCTTGCAAAGTAGTAACCTGATTTTTTTTAAAAGAATATGACATGAAAATCTATCAATATTTCCTGCTCATCGTAGCAGCGAGCACACTATTCTTTTCCGCCTGCCGCAAAGATGTGGCAGATAAGCTGCCCGGCGGCAATGTGGGTGCGCGGAAAGCAACTGTTGAGGGTGTACCCAAATGGTTGCTGAGCAAAGTAATCTATACCACCAAAGACAACGATTTCAACTGGACTGCCACTTATGCCTACAATAGTCAGAACAAACCGATAAGTAAGCAGGTTAAGGGGAAAAGGTATACTACTTTATTTGATGAGACCATCCTTTTCTTCTACGATAATGCGGGAAGAATTTCGAAGTATAAATCCACCAACAGGCTGGATACCGTCAATATTACTTATGACGTACAGGGCCGTCTTCTCAAAGGCCAGTACACCTACAACTATCCAAATGATTCGGTTGCCTATATCAACTATACGGTTCGTGGACCTAAAGGCTGGAGTGGGTATATTGTTTACTATTTCTACGATTCCAACAGAAACCTGAAACAGATCCGTGAGTTTGATGACCAATTTGGCCCACTTACCGACACGCTCCCGGGGTATCCTACAATTGTGACCACTTTCACGAAATACGACAATAAGGCTAATGTCAATGAAGCGATCAACGTGGATCCTACGTGGCTGACTTCTTATCAGTACCAGTCTGAAGCATCCCGCCACGCGTCGGCGCCCTTTAACTCCAGGAATAACTTTCAGGAGTTCAGTTACAACCTGAATTCAAACGTTGTAAAGCAAACAGCGACCTATAACGCGGATGGCCTGGTAACAAGGCTGGACGGTGTTAGTGCCGTGGAATACAGTAACAGGAGCTATGTTTACAGATTTGAGTATGTTCTTGCAAAGTAGCTACCTGATTGTTAAGACAAAATCACATGACATGAAAGCATATCGATATTACCTGCTTATGATCACCGTGAGCACACTGCTCTTTAGTGCCTGCCGGAAAGCAGTGCTGGGTGATGAGGTCCTGGATGCAGGCGCCCAACATACTACCGCGCCGTCACAATGGCTTATCAGCAAAGTATCTTTCCGGTCGTCGGTAAATGATGCTGTCTCTACTGTGACGATCAGCTACAATAGCTTTAAAAAGCCGGTGCAGAAGATCGAGGACCAAACATATGCCGGCACCCATACTAAAGACACCATCCTCTACAAGTATAATAGTAAGCAGCAGCTTACCAGCTTTTATAGCCGTTCCTATGCAGCCACCTCCACGATAAAATTAAGTTATGATGTACAGGGCCGGATTATCAGAAAAGAAGAAAAATGGAAGGAGCCGGTGACATATACTTATGTAAATGACACCACAGTGAAAGCCATATACACTGAGATCAATGCGGGTTCGAGGGATCAACAGATCGTCTATTATTTTTACGACAGTAACAAGAACCTCCGGCAAACCAGGCATTTCGGATGGGTTGGCAATATTACCGATACGCTGAATATCACGCCCTGGGTGACAGACTACCTGGGATACGACAGCCAACTCAATATCAATAAGGGGCTGAATCTCCCTGGTGGCGAGCAGGCAGGCTTCAGCGTCAATATCTGGAGTATTTACCCTCCTTTTTATGATAGCTATGATGATCTCATCAAGCCCTTCTTCTCCGCCAACAACCCCGCAGAAGCAGGAAGCAGAAGGTACAGTTACACATATAACAACAATAATCTGGTGACAAAGCTGGAAGTATATAACCTACCGATTGAGCAACTGATAGAGACTTACGAGTTCGAGTACGTTTACAGGTAGGCTGAGTGATATTTGCAAATAAGCTGCCTCATTTTATGGGGCAGCTTATTTCTGTATAGTGTATTGTATGCTACGTTAACCATCAATCTTTACTGCATACATGCACCCGTCTGTACTGCCGAAATAGATAATTCCGTCTTTTATAACGGGTGATGAGATGACAGATCCCAGCTGAAGGATTTTTTGTTCGCTGGTTTTGGTAGTGATTTCATCTGTATAGAGCTGGAAGTCTTTTCTGAAATGACCATCATCGGCGTACACAGCTGCATAGTTCTTTTTGCTGGCCGCTGTTTGGAATGTCCATTTTATGGCGCCTGACGCTTGCCCTATGCCATATATGTATCCGTTGTGGCATCCTGTAAATATGAGTGTGTCGTAGCTTACCGGCGTGGTGTAGGATCGCATGGGTATGGCTGTTTTCCACCGGATCTTGCCGGAGACATTACCCAGGCAGTAGAAGGCGTGTGTGTCTGAAGTGCCGAAGAAGATATTGTTATTCTTCTCATAGGGCGTGGCTGTGACCCAGCTTCCACGCTCTTTCATGTTCCATAACCCTGTTCCTGTTTTTTTGTCAATAGCATAGATGTTGTAGTCCCTGCTTCCGAAATAAACCGCATCATTGGTGACCAGTGCCGCCTTTTGTACTTCACCTTTAGGGAAGGTGCGGTCGCCAACCGTTTTAAATTTCCATATCAGCTGACCATTTACTGTATTTAATGCGTAAAAGTATCCGTCGAAGCTGCCGATGAATAGGGTGTCTTTATCTATTACGGGATCAGCGTGTACGATGCCGTTTGTGGCGAAGCGCCAATGTTCGCTGCCATTCGTTGCATTGATGCAGTATATATTGCCATCGCCGCTACCTGCAAATACTTTACCGTTGTGATACTGAGGCGTTGACCGGTAGTAGTCCCACAGATCGTATTCCTTTTCCCCTTTGGTTTTGAATTTCCAGAGAATGCTGCCGCTTTGCATATTTATGGCGTAGATGTTTCCATCTTCACAGCCGACAAAGATCTGGTCGGGTCCGGCACTGGCAGATGATCTGACAGGGAAACCGAGTTTGGTTTTCCATTTCAGTCTGCCATCTTCCAGAAGATGGCAGTAAACATAACCATCCGTGCTACCGTAGTAGATGTATTGACCAGCGATGAGGGGAGTGGCAATGACTTTATCACCTGTCTGATATTTCCATAATTGTCTGCCGGTTGGAGTTTGTGCATAAGAACCTATACATGCGATAAGAAATAAAATAGTAAGGCAAAATTGCTTCATGGTGTGTTTTGTATAAGGATTTGAAGTTATCCAGTTGGATGCGTGCCGCGCTTTTAGCGGCGGGAACATTACAGCGGAAGGTATGCCATATCTGTGTGTTTACTAAAAAAAACGGATGAAGGGCATATGCCGGCGCCTGTAATTTTGCCAATATTACTATAAAATATCATCATGTATGCCTATGGATGCCTTTTATGGCGCAGATAGCCAATCAATTTGTACCCGACAGATGATATGTAGCGCGTTCATTTTTTTGGTAATTTGCTGTTATAAAGCGCGCAAAATGAAAACGGAAGGTACAATTGATCTGAGCCGGGTTCATGATACATTGAGCTTTGTCGAGGAGAACTATAACCGTGTTATTTCCATAACGGAGTTGGAGCGTATATCCAACTATTCTTACAGGAACATACAACGCATATTTAAGTACACCTGTTCGGAAACTATCGGGGCTTACCAGAAGCGGCTTAAAGTTGAGAATGCGTACAAGATGATTCTTTATACGAAAGAAAGTCTTTCGTCGATTGCGCTGGAGGTCGGATTTGCCAATCTGGCTTCATTTTCGAAGGCGTTTAAACAACGGTTTGGCATTGCGCCTAAGGAAGCCAGGGCAGGGAAAGAGCCTTTACTGGCAGAAGCAAGCATTCTGCCTGTTGAAGCGGATATGCTGCTGGAGCCTGAAATTGTGTATGTTCCGCCTACACCTGTTTACTATCAGCGTGCTTTCATCAGTTATGTTCATGAAGAGATCGAGTTGCTATGGGAGCAATTTATGCAGCATGCGTTCCCGGCTTATGGGAATGAGTACTATGGCATTATTGCTGATGAACCGCTGATACGTGAAGACCTTAAATGCAGGTATGATACCTGTTCTTTCTTACAGGCTACCGATAAAAAGCTGCCTTCGAAGATGATAGCGGGTGGCAGATATGCTCAGTTTACGCATACGGGTGTTTATGAAACGATAGAAGATACTTACCAAAGAATATATTCCGGCTGGATACTGAATACTAACCTGGAATTCGCAGCTGCACCGGTTGTTGAAAAATACATCAAGCATCCGGACAATACGGCTACTCCCGAAGAACAACTGACCTATATCTGGTTACCGCTTAAATGAGATTGTCAATTCCGGACAACATTATGGATACTGATCCCGGTAGATTTGCTATCTCAAAACCGTACAAATTAATTATGCAAAAGATGGTAACAACGCTAATGACTTTATCAACAATTTTTTTCTCCTGTGCAAAAGAAGGAGACATCATATCAAAGCCTCTTCCTACGGGCGATCCTGTAGTATTATATACTATGCCTGAAGAGTCTCAGCCTCATGAGGGCACCTGGTTACAATGGCCACATGAATATCAATATGGCAGAACCTACAGGAACCGCCTGGATGCAACCTGGGTGGCTATGACGCAGGCGCTGGTTTCTGGTGAGAGGGTACATCTTATTGCCTATGACCAGACCGAGCGGGAGCGGATCACTGAGTTGCTACAGGCATCCGGTGTTCCGATGACGAATGTGGATTTTACGATCAGCCCAACAGACGATGTGTGGGTGCGCGATAACGGTCCTATTTATGTGAAGGATAAGAATGGCAAACTGCTGATTGAAGATTGGGGTTTTAATGGCTGGGGCAATAAAGCGGCTTATGAGAATTGTAATAAGATACCAGCTAAAATAGCCGGAGATCAGGGCCTCCAGCATATAAACCTCAACGGCGTTATGATTAATGAGGGCGGAAGCGTGGAAATAGACGGGCATGGCGTTTTAATGGCTTGCAGAAGCTCTGTTTTAAATGAGAACAGGAACCCTGGTATGACGCAGGAACAGGCAGAGGCGATATTTACAAAATACCTGGGGGTCACTAAATTCATCTGGCTGGATGGCCGTGCCGGTCTGGAGATCACAGATATGCATATAGACGGGTTTGCAAGATTCGCCAATGCATCCACCATCATCACGATGTCGGAGGATGACCTGGATTACTGGCAGGTGCCCCAGCAGGACGTTCGTACGCTTTACGCCGCTATCAATAAGAATGGGAATGCCTATAAGTTTGTAAAGCTTCCGCTTACGCAGCATGAGGTTGTGACCACTTATGGGAAGAGAGTCGGGAAAGGGTCCTACATCAACTACTATATTTCCAATAATGCCATCCTTGTTCCTAATTACAATGATCCCAATGACGCTGTTGCCAACAGTATTATACAAGGACTGTACCCGGGAAGAAAAGTTATTGGCATAGACTGCCGTAACCTGTTTGCCAATGGAGGTATGGTACACTGTGTTACACAGCAACAACCGCGGTAATACGTTATCAGAACAGGCATTTAAAAACCGGAAGATATCCTTTACATTTATGTTATGTATAGACAGGCACTATCTTCCGGTATACCCAAATATTCGTTGACGCAGACGGGCGGGAGGAATGATCTTTTTGATATGCGCGTGATAGAAGGAGAATACAAGGACTTTTCTATTTTCCTGACGCCGCATCGTAAAGACTACTATTTTCTGGTGCTTGTGGAACAGGGTAGCAGCCGGCATTGGGTGGATATGCAATCCTATACGCTAAAACCTGATACCTTTTATTTCACCACACCGCATCAGGTACATCTTAAAGAGGAGCCGGAGCCTATGCGCGGGATCGCGATATGTTTTACAGAGGCTTTCCTGGCAGATGCTGTTAACTGGCAGATACGGCAACTGCCCATCATCCAGAATCCGCATAATGGGCATGAGTTATCCCTGACGCCAGGAGAGGTCGTCTTTGTCCGGGATCTTATGCAAAAGATGACAGGAGAGTTTGAACAGCAGCCCGACTGGCATAAAGGTATGCTACAGGCTTACCTGAATGTATTGCTGATCTACCTGAGCAGGTTATATACAGAAAGACTTATTTCGGAAGATGGCCAGGCTGACCGCATTTTACTGAAGAAGTTTCTCCGCCTTATAGAAACCAGCTACACGACACATCATGAAGTGGCTGCCTATGCAGACCTTCTGCATATCTCTGCGGGTCATCTGGGAGATGTGATCCGGGAGCAGAGCGGTAAGCCAGCGATAGAACATATCCATGCGCGCATACTGCTGGAAGCCAGGCGTATGCTTTTCCATACAGACAATGCTATCAAAGAGATTGCTTTTGCACTTGGCTTTGAAGACGCTTCCTATTTCAACCGTTTCTTTAAACGCGGCTACAACCAGACTCCGCTTGCCTTCCGTACTGCTGCCCGGAAAATGTACCATTGATACCGGAATGTGTGCTAGGCTGCTGCCAGGTACGTACGTAATTTTGCATTGTAACATAAAAACACATGATCCGATGAAAACAGCACTCATCACAGGAGCCAATAAAGGCATAGGTTTTGAAACTGCCAGGCAGTTACTGGAAGCAGGTTATTTCGTGTACATCGGTAGCCGGGATGTCGTAAAAGGAGAGGAGGCCATAGCAGTACTGGATAACACTAACATTAAAGTAATCCCCCTGGATGTAACAGACCAGGATTCTATCAGAGCGGCACGTGAACTGACTGGCAGCACTACTTCCAGCCTCGATGTGCTGATTAATAATGCCGGTATCCGGGGCGAAGTACCGCAGGCGGCGTCATCTGTGTCTTCATCCGGTATCCGTGAAGTATTTGAGACCAACTTC
The DNA here is from genome assembly GCF_035538455.1 of Chitinophaga sp. Lineage (GTDB taxonomy): Bacteria > Bacteroidota > Bacteroidia > Chitinophagales > Chitinophagaceae > Chitinophaga. Next base: position 16,135 of record NZ_DATLKJ010000105.1, on the reverse strand, counting down.
TTTGGCGCGGTGAATGTAACGCAGGCATTTCTTGACCTGTTGCATCAGGCGGCGCAGCCGAGGATCGTAAATGTCACTTCCGGCCTGGCTTCGCTGACATTACACAGTGACCCGGCCTGGATGTACTATCACGTAAAAGGCGGTGCATATGGTCCTTCCAAAACAGCACTGAATGCCTACACCGTGGCGCTGGCTTATGAACTGCGGGATACTGCATTTAAAGTTAATGCTGTAGACCCGGGGTATACCGCCACTGATTTCAACAATCATAACGGAACCGGCTCTGTTGAAAATGCTGCGGCGTTACTTGTACGCTTTGCCACACTCGATGCGGACGGACCCACCGGAAAATACTTCAGCAACGACATTGCCGGGGAAGAAAGCCCCTGGTAAAGTAGCATAAGCAGTTAATAACATCAGCCTTCCTCTTTTGATTGCTCTGCAACCAAAAGAGGAGGGCTGATGTTATTATTGGTAAATAGGAGCGCCTATATGCATAATCGTTATTAACGTTAAAAAAACACTATAAAAGGAGAAACTACAGTAATTTTGTATCTATCCGCTTAACTAGTTTAGTTCTACGATTTTCATCTGTTTCAGACCTCTCTCTTTCATCTTCTGTTATAACCTATTTTTACTTTCATCAGCCAGAATAAGGAGCTATTTCAATCAAACGTTATGATCATTCATTAAAGCACGCAAATCAAAATTAACCGAGTCATAGTTTTATTTATCAACCAAAAAAACAATTGTATGTGGACACGCGAGCATATCCGCCCTTGCCGGATTATTGTGCAATTGCTGCTGCTGTTTTATTGCAGTGTGGCATCAGCTCAAAACAAAAAGGTGACCGGCCGGGTGACTACAGCCGGCAAAGAACCGTTGCCGGGCGTTTCAGTGTTATTAAAGGGAACCAGCACAGGTGTTGTGACAGACAACTTCGGTAACTATTCGATTACTGCTCCCGGGAACGGCACCCTTGTCTTTAATTTCGTGGGATATACCCGGCAGGAAGTACCGGTGAATAACCAGGCTTCCGTGAATGTCATTCTTCTGGAAGACAACAAACAGCTGGGCGAAGTGGTAGTAACCGCTCTTGGTGTGAAAAAGGAAAAGAAGAGCCTGGGATATTCGGTAACGGACATCAAAGGCGGTGACCTGGCGATCACCAATGAGATCAATCCTGTAAATGCCTTACAGGGAAAGGTTGCGGGTGTACAGATAGATCAGGGAGCCGGTGGCCTTTTCGGGAGTACGAAGATACTCATCCGTGGTAATTCCACCCTGGGTAACAACAACCAGCCCATCTTCGTTATTGACGGTGTTATTATAGAGAATAATACTTTCAGCGGAACCGGCCGCGATTTCGGGAATGATCTCAAGAACCTTAATATGGAGGATTTTGAAAGTGTGTCTGTGCTCAAAGGTTCTGCTGCCGCAGCATTGTATGGTTCGCGGGCTATCAATGGCGTTATTCTCATCACTACCAAGAAAGGCCGTGAAAGAAAGGGTATAGGCGTTAACGTTAGTCAGACCTTCAATGTTTTCAAGCCATATTCCGGCCCTGATTTCCAGAATGAATTTGGCGGTGGCACGGTAGGCGCTTTCTTTACAGACAACCGTGACCCTAACTATAAAGCCAACGAGAACTGGCGAACCAAGGTGTTTCCGACAGATCCGGCTACCGGGAAGCCTTACATAGACAGACAGGTAGGCCGTGAGCTGGAAAACTGGGGCCCCGCTTTCAGCGGTCAGGATGTGCTTAATTATGATGGCACACCCACTAAGTATGTAGCGCAACCCAACAACTTCCTCGACGCCTTCCAGACTGGCCGCGGTTCGGCTACCAACATCGCCATAGATGGAGGTAACGACCGTTCCACATTCCGTCTTTCCTATACCCGTGATCAGAGCAGGGGTATTGTCTATAAAAATGAAATGCTGAAGAACAGTGTGGACCTCCGTGTTACACATGTCATCAATAAATTCCTGAGTGCGGATGTAAGCGCTACCTACTCCTCTTTCGACGGCCGTAACCCGCCACGGCTTGGCGGCCTCGATGCTTTCGCTTCCTATAACTTCGGTAAGCTCTTTACCTGGATATTACCACGTAACTATGATACCAGGTACTGGATGCAAAAAGATCACTACACCAGTAAGTTTGGCGGCGCTCCGAATCCTGGTGATCCTGCTGAACCTAATAAGTCGCCCGAATCACGTTTCTGGTTCAATCTCTTCGAAAACGAATACCTGCAGAATGAACAGAACATCAGGGGGCGCATAGCGCTGACAGCTACGCTCACACCCTGGGCCAAACTGCAGCTTGAAGGTAACGTGAACAACCTCTACACCAGGAATGAAAACAAAGAACTGGGGCAGGGCCAGAACTTCACCGGTGGTCTCTATGGCCTTGGGCACACCAGCAAGGAGAGCTATTTCCTGAAGTGGATGCTGATGATCAATAAAACATTGACAAAGGACCTGGAACTGAACGGATATGTAGGCGGTGAGACACAACGTTACCAGACTACCTATAACTATAGCGAAACACAGGGCGGGCTTAGCTATCCCGGTAACTATTTTCTGGCTAATTCTGTAGAGAAGCCGAGAGCTGAAGGTGGTTTGAAGGCGAAGAAGGCCTTCAATTCCCTCTACGCCAGTGCTGACCTCGCGTATAAGAACCAGTTATTCCTGCAGGCCACTTTCCGCGGTGACTGGTCTTCTGCGCTGACCTATACAAATGGTCAGGGCAACAACTTCTATAACTATCCGGCAGTAAGTCTTTCCTGGTTGTTCTCAGAAACATTTAAGCTGCCGTCATGGATCAGTTATGGTAAACTGAGAGGTAACATTGCGGCATTGGGTAAAGACACGGATCCGTTTACCATTAATCCCGGCTTTGCTTTCAACGGGTATACGTCTTCCAATGGCCAGGATCTGCCAATATCCACCTATACACGTTATCCGGACCCGCTCACCGGGAAATTTATTGCGCTGGTACCTGATCTGAAACCGGAAAGGAAGATCGCCAAGGAGCTGGGGCTCGAAATGCGCTTCCTGCAAAGCCGTGTCGGATTTGATGTATCCGTGTACCAGGACAACACGAAGAACCAGATCCTTGATATAGGCACACCGCCTGAATCAGGGCTGGAAGGCATTATCATCAATGCCGGTAACATCCAGAACCGTGGTATAGAAGTGATGATCGATGGTACTCCGGTGAAGACAAAGAGTTTTGAGTGGAACACCAACCTCAATTATTCTCTCAACAGAAACCTTATCAAGGAACTGTACCCTGGCAGAACAGAGTACGATCTGAAAGCGAATGTAGGAGAGATCAGCACCTGGGCAATAGTGGGTAAATCATATGGTACGCTGCGCACTACTATTCACTCTAAGACTTATCAGGCAAAGGATGCGAATGGCAACCCTATCGATGATCCTAATAATGGCAAACCGGAGCTGGCATGGCGTTCCGATGCAAGGGCCGGATTCCCTGCCCGCAGTAACACCTTGCAGGATGTGGGTGACATCAATGCTAAATTCCGTATGGGCTGGGGTAACACCTTCCGCTATAAGAATTTCTCCCTGAATGTGTTGCTGGATGCCAAATTCGGCGGCGACTTTGTACTGCTCACTTATCGTTACGGCACGCATACCGGCGTATTGCCCAATACCTTGCAGGGCCGTGATGCCGCACATGGCGGAATCACCTGGACCAGCAAGTATGATAACCAGACATATGATGACGGACTCATTCCCGATGGCGTTTTTGCAAAGGGTCAGCAAATACAGCAGCCGAACGGTTCTATGGCCGATGTAGGAGGTATGACCTATGCGCAGGCCTATGAAAAGGGACTGGTAGAACCTACACATGCGCCACAGTTTTACTACCGGTATGGATCTTCCTCCACCGGTGTGGCAGACTACTGGATCAAGAAGAATTCCTGGATCTCACTGCGACAGGTATCACTGGCTTACCAGTTCCCGGAGAAGCTGTGCAAAAAGATGATGCTGAACAACCTGAGTGTTGCTGTTGTTGGGCGCGATCTGTTGTACCTGTACAACTCGTTGCCGTTTAACTACAACCCGGCTTCCAACAACTCCAACAATACTGCGTTCTCCGGTGAGGAAGGATTCTTACCGATGGTACGCTCTATTGCAGGTACTATTCGCATCGGCTTCTAGGAATTGTGAACATAAAAAAATGAGATCATGAAAAAACTGCTTAATAAATATACAGGCGCATGGGCATCACTGCTGCTGCTGACCGCCTGCACGAAGAATTTCGGGGACATCAACACCAATCCCAGCGTGGTGAACAAGCCGGATGTGAAGTTCCTGCTGAGCTATGTGGAAGACAAGATGGTGACGTATCAGGGTACTGAATGGGTATGGGAGAGTATGGAGCAGCTGATGCGCTTCACACAGCATGTAACATCCAGTCCCTATGAGATTACCAGCAATGTGAACACCCGTTACAACATCTATTATCTGCAGATCCTGCCGAATCTTTTTGAGATCAGAAAACAGGCAGATCTGATGCCGAATAAAGACCAGTACCAGAAAATTAAAATGGTCACTTATGTGTTGCAGGTATTGCATGGCATCAAGGTAACGGATATGAATGGCTATATCCCTTATTCACAGGCTATTGAGGGGCGTTATGACAGTAAGTATAGTCCTGTTTACGATGCGCAGCAGCAGTTGTTTGATAACTGGCTGGCGCAGCTCAATGATGCAATCAAGGTATTGTCTGATGCTTCACTCAGCAACCAAGTGGATTATGGGAAGTCTGATATTTTCTTCCAGAGCGATTGGATCAAGTGGGTGAAGCTGGCCAATACACTTAAGCTCCGCATTGCGGCCAGGCTGGAGAATGCAGACAAAGCCAAATGCCAGGCTGTATTCCAGCAGGTGATGCAGGACCCGTTGGGACCGATCGACAGTAACGACGGACAGGTAAAGTACCAGAACTCCCTGTACACCCCTTTTGGGTCTGGCGGAGACATTGATTACCGCAGCCGGAGGTATGCTACCACTTCTATCATGCAATTCCTGAAAGGCAGCAATGATCCGCGCCTGCCGATTTATTTTGATAAGAACGGGCTTACGGGCAGCTTTAAAGATACCCTGGCGAAGTACAACGTAACGTTGCCTTCATTCATTAACGTGAATGATCCATTGATCGCTTACCAGGGCGGACCAGCCGACTGGACTACTAATCCGACTGTGGCAGCGTTCCTTAGCAACGACTTCCCGGTAGGGCCGTACACGAAGTTTTCGTTGATATCACCTATCAACCGGAAATTCTTCTCGCCCAAGCTGAATCAGGCAACAGGTAATTTCCTTGACGTGTCTGTTACTTATGCGGAGACATGTCTCTACATTGCTGAATTCATTCAGAAAGGATATGCCGGCGCTGTTAATACCAAAGGAACTGCTGCAGACTGGTACGTAAAAGGCGTAACATCTTCGATACAAACGATGAATGCGATAGCTGTGGCAGCGGGTTCACAGACGGGCTTCAGTGGCAGTGGGGATACGGAGACCGGCAACTATCTTAATCATCCGATGGTGAAGTTCAATGGAGTCAATGATCTTGAACGCATTTATGTGCAGGAGTACCTGGCCTTCTATCGTCAGCCTAATGAAGCATATGTTTTCTGCAGGCGCACCGGTTATCCGAAAAACAGCTCTGCTTACTATGCACGCGAAACGTTTAATGAACAGATACCCCGCCGTTTCTGGCTTACAGATCCCGGTGAAGTGAATCGTGCTAACTGGGCGCAGGCTATGCAACAGCAAGGATTTACACCAAATGCACAGGATGTGCCTACGCTGAGCACACAGCGTGTATGGTATGATAAGACTGCGCCGGATTTTGGAAAAGGGAATTAATGTTGAAGTATAAAGAAAACAGAAGACCGAAGCGATGGTTGCTTCGGTCTTTCTATTTTTGATGTGTGTATGCCTCAACGATATCTGTATTGATCTCATGGCTGCAGAGCAGCCGATCGTTATTTTACTGCAATTTCTTTTTTCCCGCCAGGATACTCGAGCGCGAGGTCATCCAAACTGAGGTAAAGGCAGTTGCCCCCACCGGAATCGCCGCAATAGCCACTTCGACTGGAAATAAAGGTAACAACGAGGCTATCGGGTATTGCTGAAGAAGGATAACTAACCGGGAGGCGGAAAAATTGGTACTGACTGGAGGGCCCGAGGTTAGCTTCAGCATAGGCTACCCTTTCACTTTTATGGGTAGCAGGATTGTACTTCCTCAGCGCGATGATGGCGACGGCAAAATCATTTCCTCCACCATTGTCGCCTAATTCATACTTGTAGTAACCGGTGAGCGCGGCTGGTCTTCCGCTAATAGCGATGCCACCGGTGTTGTTGTAATCAAACCCTGGCGCGGGCGTTGCTATATTCCCGTTGGTCAGGAATCCTTTCAGATAGGAGTACCAGTTCCAGATCTGTGCGGCGTATTGTCCGGAATTGCTACCGGTAGTTTTGCTGCTACCGTAAGTACTGAGCCTCCAGGAGAATGGCTGATTGCCACTCCAGCTTTCGAAGCCGGGGTTGGGCAAGGAAGTACCCTCTGTATGCGCCTTGTTGTTGGGTGCCGGGGGACAGTCTGGAGTGATATTTTCACGTTTGCATCCGGTTGTCAGTACAGATAATAATGAACAGGAGAGGACCAGGTTTTTCAGGTCGAGATGGATTTTCATTGTCGCGTGTTTTGGGTTGTTGAAAATTAAGTTATTGATCACTGTATGTATCTGCAATAATAGATTTTGCCACTGCGGATACATAACATGCGGTGGATAAACGATAACAGATAATATGAAATTAAAAGAGGAACGCTGTAAGTGCCCTCTTTGGGTGGTAATATTCCCGATTCAGGAAAGGGAATTAATGTTGAAAGACCGAAGCGATTGTTGCTTCGGTCTTTTCCGTTTAACGAGCAGGAAATTAACGATTATTTTACCGCAATTTCTTTTTTCCCGCTACTGCATTCGAGTGCGAGATCATCTAAGGTGAGGTAGAGGCAGTTGCCGTTGGAAGCGCCGCTGCAAAAGCCGTTGCGACTGGAAATGAAGGTAACCACGAGGCTGTCGGGTACTACTGAAGAAGCGTAACTGACCGGGATGCGGAAAAGTTTGTATTGACTTGATGGTCCAAGGCTTACTTCAGTGTAGGCTACCTTTTCGCTTTTACGGGTGGCAGCATTGTATTTCCGTAGTGCGATGATGGCGATGGCGGAATCTTTTTTCCCATCGTTGCTGCCTGGTTCATACTTGTAATAGCCGGTGAGCGCAGCGGGCCTTTCGCTGACAGCGATGCCGCCGGTATTGTTGTAGTCATACCCGGGCATGGCATTAAACACATTGCCATTGGTCAGGAACCCTTTTACATAGTAGTACCAGTTCCAGATCTGCGCGGCATATTGTCCGGAATGACCGCCGGTTGCCCTGGCGCTACCGGAAGCACTAAGGTTCCAGGAGAGTGGCTGGTTGCCGTTCCAGCTTTCGAAGCCGGGGTTGGGCAGGGAGGTGGCCTCCGTATGTGCCTTGCTGTTAGCTGCCGGTGGATTGTCTACAGAGATGTTTTCACGTTTACAGCCGGTTGTCAGTACAGATAATAATGAACAGGAGAAGGCCAGGTTTTTCAGGTTAAGATGGATTTTCATTGGGCGTTTTTTGGGTGATGAAATATTATCCGGTATTAAGTTAATAATTCTGTATGTAACTAAAAAATCGATTTTGCTTCTGCCGGTAATTAACAGTGATGAATAAACGAACAGGGGACGCTTACAGCGATCCCCTTCAGTAGGCAGCATTCTGATTCCGGGTATTCCGGTTATCAGCGTATAGTCAGGATCAAAGCGGTCAGGTATAATCCAATACCATAGATGGTGTGTGTCAGCAGGCTTCTGAAGCGGGCGGTATTGGCATTGGGTAGTTTAGCAGCGGCTATCCCCAGTCCCATCCCGGGTTGCATGATGAGGAATGGCGCAATAGTGGTAGCAATCCCGATGATCAGGGCGGGGATAATGCGTGGGGTGTCAATCCACTCATACCCCCAGATGATGACGAGCAGGATAGAGAATGTAATGCCAATCAGGTAGTGGGCACACCAGCCAATTGCTTTCTCTCCGGCGATGGGAGGGGCTTTGGCGATACTGTTGTGCATGAATTTTCCGTTGGAGAAATGTCCGATCCATCGTCCTACAAAGGCATAATTGAGTGACTGGATATTGAAGAGATGCTTTAACAGCAGTGCCCATATGTCCATCGCAATGGTGCCGCCGATACCTATCAGTATTGTTTTAATAATGTATTCCATTATGGTGTTTTTAAGTAGTAATTACTAAAAGATTGTTCGTTTCTATTTGTGTTTTATTACCGAACACTGTTCGGTTTTTGCACTCAAAAAAAGGAAGTATATCTTCCTTGTTATTTTCAGGTTAAGCTGTCAGCTGGCAAACCAGGTTATACCTGGGCATATTTGCTGTTAACGATAGCGGAGATAGTATCTCTCATTATGCGGTTGTTCTTATCCTTACTGAGTTTTTCATTGACGATATTGATGCTGATCAGGCCATGTACGGAAGCCCACATGGCGTAGTATTTGTTTTCCGCGATTCCGGCGGCAGAAGCGGAAGGAGGGATCATTTCCGTCATCACTTCCATGAACAGCGCACGTGGCAGATGTACATTCTTCGCTTCTCCCTCTGGTGTTGGGCAGCTCACCTGGATGCTGTGCATCAGTTTATAGAGTTCAGTATGCCGGAACGCAAAGTTCCAGTATGCCTGCCACATGGCTTCTAGTTTATGATGCGGGGTAGTATGACCGGAGGCTGCCCTTTTGATGGCGTTGCCCAGCAATGTATATCCCTGGCCCATTAACTCTATGAGGATGGTATCCTTGTTTGCAAAATACTCATAGATGGTGGCCGGGGCATATTCAATCTGGTCCGCAATCTTGCGCATGCTCAGCGCCAGGCAGCCCTCCGCAATAATGATCTTAAGGGCCGCTTCCAGGATCTTTTCCCGTACCTCTGCTTTCTCTCTCGCTATTCTCTCTTTACTTCCCATATTGTGCTGTTTTAAATCAGTGGTTAGATTACCGAACACTGTTCGGCAAATTTAAGCAGGATGTTTTAAACAAACAATATTTTTCCGGGAAGCGGCTTTTGTTTGTTTGTCAGTCTATAGGTCTGGCCTGTTTCATCCCGTAATAGGTAAGCGTTCTCCAGCACCACTCTACGGGCCCGTATTTAAAGCGTTTTAGCCAGGCGTTGCTCAGGAGGATTTGTAGGGCATAGATGGCAGCGACTATCAGCAGATCTCTGGCAGGACTAGTTTTTCCGTACAATCCCAGTCCGAAGTGATAGAATATGAAGATGCACAATACCGATTGCATGATATAGTTGGTAGCAGCCATACGGCCTACAGCGGCAAGTGGCGAGAAAACCGGCTTCCAACCGGGGCTTTGGAGCAGCAGTGCCAGGGTGGCGATATAAAAGATACCCATGGCTGGACCTGCGAAGTAGCTCTCCAGGAGTTGTACAAGATCAGATCCGGTGCTGGCCGGGAGATCGCGCCAAATGACGCCGATTATGGCCAGCGGCAAACCGGTTGCCAGTGATACCGTCTGTACTCTGCGAATGAACGGGGTATGCTGTCTGAGGTTTGAGAATAACTTTCTTTTGCCTGCATAGGCTCCCAGCAGGAACATCGTAAAGATCTGGGGAGAGATCAGCGTGTATCCTATCCTTACAATCCACAGGTCTGACTGGTTCTGCCAGAAGATTTCGCGGAGTGTGCCGGATTGGTAGTGCCGCACTGCTTCCTCTGCCTGTTTTATTCCTGCAATGGCAGTTGTGGGAGCATCCGGCTGTGTGGCGCCCCAGATCAAGGAAATGCCTATCGCTACTACTGTAAAAACAATCATTATGCCCGCTGCCCATTTGAACAGCCGTTCAGGTGACATATGCCAGAAAAGCATCAGCAGAAATCCCAGTAAGCTGTAAATGCATAATACGTCGCCGTACCAGATGAGGTTGGCATGTATCATCCCTATCAACAGCAGTATAACCAGCCTTCTGGCAAACAGTAATTTAGGGTTGTCTGTTTTGGCGAGGGCTCTTTGCATGAAAATAGTAAACCCGAGTCCGAAGAGAAAGGAGAAGATGGAAATGAACTTCCCTTCTCCCAGAAAATATACGAGCTTGTCGCATATCCTGTCTATGCCAGCAGACCAGTAATGCTGCGGATTAGCGTAGAGTACGGGAAATGAGAACAGACCAATGTTTACGGTCAGGATGCCCAGCAGTGCAAGTCCTCTGATAATATCAATTTCATTGATCCTGGTACTGAGCGGAGCAGGTGTAGGTTGTTGAATGTCTGGTTGCAGGTGCATGGTCTTTTAATTGAATAATGTCTGTGTTTTGGCGTGGGAATGCCTGTCCGCCTTGTTCGTGGTTTCTTTGGCATATTGTAAGTCATTGATGGCAGCTTATCTGTCGAGCCATTTTTTAAGGCTTCTGGCCCGGTCTTTACTGACGATCAGTTTCTCTGTTGTTTCAGGATGCACCGTAATGGTCAGTTTGCCGTTGAAATAGTTGTGTATTCGCGAGATCGCTTTATTACTGACCAGGTACTGCCGGTTGATCCTGAAGAATGCATCAGGATTGAGTTGTTCTTCCAGGTCTTCGAGTGTATAAGGAATAATGAATGTCCCATTCCTGTCTGTAATAGCTTTGGTGCTCCGGTATTCCGTTACGAAGTAGCTGACCTCCTCTACAGAGAGGGTATGATAGGCATCCCGCACCGGTAGCAGAAAGCGGGACCGGTAGTTCTTTTTCTGTTTGGTAAGTATCGCTGATAGCTCCATTAATGTTGCTGACAGGAATGGTGCTTTCAGATTGACTTTGAACTTTTCGAGGCTTTGTTTCAGTTCATTTTTATTGACAGGTTTCAGCAGGTAATCTACACTGTTTACTTTGAAAGCCCTGAGTGCGTATTCGTCGAATGCGGAGGTGAAGATCACCGGGCAGTTCACCCGTGTTTTTGCAAAGATGTCGAAAGACAATCCGTCGTTGAGCCGTACGTCGAGGAACATCAGGTCGGGATGAGCGTTTTCATCCAGCCATGTTACGGTTTCTTCCACGCCTTCCAGTATGGCCTGTATCTCTATGCCGGGTTCCACTTCCTCAAGCAGCCTGCTGAGCCGTTTAGCGTTGTGTAGTTCGTCTTCAATGATCAATATTCTCATAGACTTGCCTGTTTATATCCAGTAATGGTAATTTCACGGTGAACTCCTGTCCTGTTGCTGTGATGACAGGTGTTTTATCAGACAGCAGCAGGTACCGGTCCATGATATTTTTCAATCCTACTTTGCTGGAATGTACAATGCTGGGTATTTTCCGGACATTGTTGGATACTGTTACAAACTCTTCTTCCAGCAGTATCGTGATCTTCAATGGATGTGTTTTTGAGGCGATATTATGTTTGACAGCATTTTCAATCAATATCTGCAGTGCAATGGGCGGAATTCCCGGATGCGTGGGATGGCAGGCACCATTTATTGAAATATCCACATTGTTTCCGAACCGGATCCTGATCAGGTATATATAAGCATCGATGAACTCCAATTCGCTCGTAAGCGGCACAATGTTTTTGTTGAGATTGAAGAGCATATACCGGTGTACCTGAGAGAGAGATTCCAGGAATTCCTGCGCCTTGCCGGGATCTTCTGATATAAGACTGGATAGCGTGCTGAAATTATTGAAGAGGAAATGGGGGTCCAGCTGGAGTTTCAGCGATTGTAACTGTGATTCCAGGACCACTTGTTTTAATGTGGAGGTTTCGAGGATAGAAGCCTTCCATTTATTGATGAGGTATCCGCCTGAATGGATGCCTGTTACTACCAGGGACATACCGATGCTGATGAAGATAATCTGTCTGAATCCTTCCAGGTCATCATTGTCCACCAGCTGTTCATGGACGGCTAATGACAGAAAGATGTTGGTGAGTGTTATCAGCAGCAGGAGCATGGTGACAATGGAAATACTCTGTATGATGAGTTGAAGGATGAATCTTTTTCTGGCGTCCTTCTCCCAGGGAATATATTTTTCCATGATCCCGGAGATGAGCAGGCTGCATTCCATGATGCTCCAGCCCATGATAGAAAACCAACTGATGTCAAACAGCAGATCGAGACCGAAGTAGGTACTTATAATGTTATCAAGTTCGCTGAATGGATTGATGAAGATCAGTGACAGTACCAGACATGCGGCGATGATCACACTTGCCGTTAATTTAAAACGCCAGTTGTATTGCGTTGTAACCGTTCCGGATGTAATATTGAGCGTCCTTTCTCCCACAGGCATGTCGTCTGGTTATTAAGTGCTCAAAACTATGGCAAGACAAATTCAGGATGGAGTACTAAATGACTGAAGTATCCTAAAACATGGTTGAAGTATCCGAACGGAATGCTTAAGCCACATTGCTTTTTCCAGGTGCGTGTATAGCACTGGCGTGCGGGTTCGGTATACATTCTGAAGAAAGAGCCAGGGAATTGCTTATTTTCACGCTAAACAGATTCTTGTGTACTTACCCTTTAGAGAGCAGCTACTAATTTTATTTTTCTTATTGATGCTTCCAGCTGATTTAACCGGCCAGACGAAAGATGTGCGGGGGACTAAGATATTGCCGGGGGCTATTTTATTTACTGAGAAGAAAATCCTATCAGGTGATCTTCAGCAACGTGACCTATTGAATAATTATCGGTTGACCAATAAAAGCAACCTCTTTATGACGGTGGTGATGGATAAACCACTAGCAGCGCGGTTGCAGGAGCTAGCGCCGTCATTAAGCCCTGAGTCCTTATATAAAAGCGGTAATTATCAGTTTACCTTTTATGTAGATGACAGGTTGATCTATCAGACTAACCTGTTACCTGGGGCACCGGCTATGCAGCAGCAACAAACGGAAGTTAACTGGTGCCGGCCGCTAATTGATAATCAGAACGAGGGTGGGGTATGGAGTCAGTTTCTCTGGAGCCGTTTTATGTATAACGGTGGCGATAGTTCGCTTACAGAAGGGAAGCACCAACTTAAAATTGAGATCAGACCCTATATTAAAACGCCGGAGGTAAAGGTGGGGGCCCTGATTGCTGCCGGTCAGCTGGAGCTACAGGTGCAGCGAAAGCCAGTGACCGATTATGCAGGGATTCATATATCACCTCTGAAGCCCTATGCGGGTCTTGAGGTTTCTTCAGCGCGATTTGACCAGCGGAGGATCAAAGAGCTGATTGCCAACATCGAAGCAGATGTTTTTAAACACGTAACCAGTGTTGTGGTTATTAAGAACGGGAGGCTGCTGATAGAGGAGTATTTTAACGGCGCCGGAAGGGATAGCCTGCATGACATGCGCTCTGTGGGTAAATCCTTTGCTTCTACTATGACCGGTATTGCCATTGGCGAAGGCTACCTGCAATCTGAATATCTGACGCTGCATAGATACTATGATCTGAAGAAATATGAACGCTATTCAGTTGCCAAAGACAGCGTATCGATAAGGGACCTGTTGACTATGAGTTCCGGTTTTGACGGAGACGATGATGATCCTGAATCTCCCGGCAATGAAGAGAATATGTACCCTGCAGACAACTGGGTGAAATTTACGTTGGATCTACCGATGGATACGGTTAAGTACCATGGTCAGTGGCATTACTTTACAGCTGGTGTCATGTTGCTTGGCAGCATGTTGGATAAGATAGTGCCTGGCGGACTGGAGAGATACGCAGACAACAAGTTGTTTGCGCCGCTGCAAATTACCCATTATAAATGGCAGTATACTCCGCAATATGCGCCCAATACGGCCGGAGGGATTCGCATGAATGCACTGGACTTTGCCAAGTATGGCCAGCTCTATCAAAACAATGGTCGCTGGAAAAGTCATCAGCTTATACCTGAAGCCTGGGTGGCTAAAACTTTTTCCCGTCAGCGAGCTATTGCAGGGCGTGACAAGGAGTACTACGGTTATCTTTTCTGGAATAAGACGTACCATGTCAATGGTAAATCTTATGAAGCTTATTACTGTTCCGGCAATGGCGGCAATAAAATATTTGTGTTCAAGGGATTGCCGGTAGTGGTGGTCATTACCTGTACTGCCTATGGCCGTGGTTATGCACACCAGCAGGCCGATAAGATGATGGTGGAGTATATCCTTCCCGCGATTATAAAATAGCCTTCGCTTAAAGTGTCCTGACGAAAGATTCAACATACGTTTTGAAGTTATTCAGTACGCCTGTACAGAATTCCTGTTGTAATGCCATTGGCAGGTTCTTTTCAGGCTCGAAGATTTCAGTGATGCGCACGCCATCCGGTGTGTCTGCAAAGAGGTTAATGGTTTTTCTTCCGTCACTCAGGGTCTGGCTGATCATTTCATAGACCCTTATTTCATCATATGTGCCGGTGTAATCGAACCGTTCGCCGGATTTGGATTCCATCGCATAGAGGAAGCGACCTCCTGTACGTACGTCGTTGTCGACATGAGAGGTGCGCCATTCGCCGGAAGGGCTGTTCCATTTCCTGATATGTGAGGGAGAAGTCCAGCAGGACCAGGTCGCTTCTATGGTTGCTTGCACCAGTACTGTTACGGTGATTGAATTTTCCATACGCCAAAGGTATTTGTTACAGTGGGAGGAGGAGAGGGGTGGTTGCGCCAATTTAAAGGGTTCCTTCCGCCAGGAGTAATGTGTATCCGATAACGTTATACCGCACATTTATTTTGCCGATTGATATTTTATGGAGAGTCAGAAATACGGCAGCGTTTTTGTTATGTTTTTAGTGTGCGAAAAGTGAAACTGTAGTCATTCTCTAACCTTCAAAAGCGGAACCATCAAAACAGGAAACCAGTAATTACATCAGCAACAAAATCCAATTGCAATTTTTCCACAGAAAACAGCGTATTCCTATAGCTGCTTCAATTTCCATTCTTTTTATTCATTAAACATCACAACAATGAGAGTATTGGTATTAGCCGCGCTGCTGCTAAGCGCGTCAGCATTGTCTGCACAGACAGTAAAGGAAACCTATTGCGAAGTGGTAGCCCACGGCGTGGGGCTCTCCGGCAAAGCGAAGGTACGCGTAGATTTTGGACAGCCTACTTCGTTCTGGGCAGGAGTAGAGAAGATGAGAGACAAGGTAACCGGTAGGGTGAAGAAGTTCAATTCTACTATTGATGCGCTGAACTACATGGGTGCTGAAGGGTGGAAGATCGTGAACAGTTACTCCGTAACAGATGACGGTTATGTGATCTATCATTACCTGTTCAGAAAAGAAGTGCCGGCGTCGGAAATAAGGGACGTAGCACCGGAGGATTATACACCGGAAAAGGTGTAGGTATCGTTGGGATTTGATCGGTGTAAATTGGTCAAATCCCAGACTGCATTGTTATTTCGAAATGGATTGTATGATTTCATATTTAATAAGCTCCCAGTATTTATTTTTCATACAAATGGGATCAAAGTCTTCATCAGCACTTGAGAATGACGTGAAGTTGGTTAGAATCAACGACTGGTCGTGGCTATATGGATAGCGGCTGGCATGTAAGCGGATCATTTCTTCCGGAGAATGGGTATCCAATAGTTCGTGTAGGTCCCAGAAATCCTTTTTGCGGCCGCCTCTTTGTACAACATCTATTTTCATGGCAATAATATCCTCTACGGATGCAAGCCTTATATTTTCTCGTATTAATACGGGTCTAATGAATGGTTCTGTATAATACAGATCCAGTTTAATGCTCTTTTCTTCATTTGTGCCAACAAAATACGACCTGCCCATACCGATCAGATCTGAATGAGGCTTTGTAACGTAACTGAATTTCTTCCTGAGATATTTATCAATAAGTGTGAAGTCAATGGAGTTGTAAGTTGCGTCAGTGAATAAATCTATATCTACTGAGATGCGATGGCCCAATTGCAGACTTAGCGAAGTGCCACCAACCAATCTGAAACGATCAAACAGAGCATTTTTCATCAGCTCTTTTAGTACTGATTTTAATAACGGGTTAACCGTTGTCCAGTATAATTTTTCAGACATTCCTATGATTTATTTTTC
>NZ_DATLKJ010000104.1:0-2068 GCF_035538455.1 Chitinophaga sp. | reverse complement strand
GGCGCAGGATAAATAATCCGGTTTGCAGTTCTCCATAGAGGGGAGCTACCTACAATAGCTGATAATTTAAAAACGGGTGTAATCCATAACCGGTATGAATTACACCAGAACATGTATATTTTTTACCGGACAACAATGATTGAATAACTAAAATATTATCCTTGATCGTATACTCAAATGGTACTATCTTTTGTAAGAGGTCCAGTAGCTTTTCAGCAGGCAGGTTGTCGGCGCGACCTGAAAACCTGCGTTCTTTCAGCTCCTGGTTCCGGATGATTACTTTCATACCGTACCAGCGTTCCAGGCGGTGCGACAATGCCTCCAGTGTTTCGTTGTGAAAAACCAGGTGGTTACTCATCCAGGCAGTTTCTTCGGTAAGGCTGCTGTCGCCGGTTAGCATTGATAATGGCTGACGCTCCACTTTGATGGTTGATTGTGTACTCGCGGTAACTTTAGATGCATTGTTTATTCTTCTCCAGACGATTTTCTGATTCGGTTTCAGTATAATATTCTCCCGATGATCGTTCTCCTTAAGAATTACTTCCACTGTGCCTTTTACAAGGGCCGTCTCTGCGTATGATTCATCATCGTAGGAACGTATATTGAATTCTGTTCCTAACACTTTAATATCCATTTTACTGGTATGGATGATAAAAGGTATGCCCGCCATCGGTTTAATGTCAAAATAGGCTTCGCCGCCGAGATATACCTCGCGGTTGTTTTTACCAAAGTTGCCGGAATAGCGGAGACGGCTATCTGCATTTAGCCAGATGGTACTGCCATCTGGCAGCCGCATTTTGGTTTTCATTCCCATCTCCGTGATTACTTGTTTGTAAGTATCATCTCGTTTACTGTACAGATAGTGCGCTAAGAACAACCCGGCGCCGGCCAGGGCTACGCATGCCCGTACAATCCAATGTTTTAGCCGATTTGGCATAGCGGCTTTAATAGTCGACTGGTTGCTGATTTTTACTACTAAATTGTCAACGGTATCTTCAGAGATCATAGGTATTTTATGGAATGATACCTGATCAATAAGACCCATTTTAAGCCAGGCATCACGATTTCTCAGCATCAGGGATTCCAGTTCTAATAATTCCTCAGTGGTAATCTCCTTGCTCCAGTAGCGTGACAGCAGTTCCCAAAATCGTTGTGCCATCTTTCAGTGATAATTGCTATAAATAAAGACAACTGTAAATTGAAAAATGATGAAGTGGAAGAAAATTTTTTTTCAGGAGTGAGAAAAAGCAATGGGGGAGGACAACGCTGCCCATATTTTTTTTGTGGCCAGTCTCATTTGTGTACTCACTGTGGCCTTAGATAGGTCAAGCAACTGAGCTACTTCTTCATAAGAAAGGCCATCCTCCTTAATAAGAGTAAAGATCTGCCGGCAACGGGGAGGTAATGATTGTATCGTTTGCTGAATGCGTGTTACCTGTTCTTTGCTGATCATCACCTCTTCCGGATTGGGATTTTCAGGAGGTTGCACCTCTACTACCCACTCGGCCTGATGATCATTACGGCGGTCATTGCTTTTGATATAATTGAGTGCGGTATTTTTTACAGCCCTGAAAAGATAGAATCTTATATTATCCGGCCCCGGCAGCTGGGCACGATATTGCCATACCTTCATAAAGACATCGGAAACAATTTCCTCCGCTTCCTGTTCATTACCTACCATACTATATGCAAAATAATGTAACGTTGCCCCGAAATCCTTTACCAGAAGCCGGAATGCAGTCATATCCCCTGATTGCAGCGTGGAGACATAATTTAGTTGATATCTGTTCATACAACGTAATTATTTAAGATAGTGATCTTTCAGGCACACGAGATATGGTAGATTTTCCCTTCCTAATAGTATCTTGTCCAAAGAAATCCCTGCTATCATATCATATCATTTTCACAATCATTACTAGTGTTATGCTAATTATAAAATGGCGTATTTATTTGTATATTTGATCAATGGATAAACAAATGATACGTTATACAATCAAATTAACCAAGGCAGAAGTAGAAGAACTACACAGTATAATAAATAAAGGTTCACATACTTCACAGACATTTC
>NZ_DATLKJ010000103.1:0-43806 GCF_035538455.1 Chitinophaga sp. | reverse complement strand
ATCGAAGTCGTCACCATATTTGCCCAATGAGATACCTACACATTTCGAATATTGAACGATATTGGATTCTATGATCCAGCCGCGGCTCCAATGCACGCCGATCAACCCCATCTGCTCTGCTGTGGGTGGCGCCCAATTAGTAGCAGCCTGCTGCATGGTAAAGCCCCGTACAGTAATGAAATTAATAAACGGTTTGTCTGGGTAGAAAACGGTTTGTCTGACATTGATCTCAACGGTCTGCCTGTTAGGGTCCACGCCTTTGAACTGGGCGCGGATAGTAGTGGTGTCAGCATCTACAATTCCCCACCAAAGCAGATTCTTCTCATCTGCCGGTTTCATCACCTGTTCAGGGCTGGCAGCTTCCATGAGCCAGTCGCCGTTAAGGTACACTGCCCCCGTATGGTATTTCCTGTTTTTGGGATTTGGGTTGAACCAGTCACCGTGGATCAGGTCCTTATATGGGTTGAAGTTGCCAAAAAAGCTGTTAGGAATTTTCACTTCCCAGGTATCATTATCTGATTTTTCCCAGCCTTTGACTACCTCAGAACCTTTTATCTCTACTGTTTCTCCCTTTGCAGCCTGATAGACAATTCTTTCGACATCTGAATTGCCGCCCCTGGGAGGAACAATCTGTTCTCTATAAATGCCGGCATGAACGGTGATCACATCTCCAGGCATTGCCAGTTCCGCCGCCGCCGAAATAGTTTTCAGTGGCCGTTGCAGGCTTCCGTCGTCCGTATCATTTCCATTAACCGATACATGGTACTCCCTCCCCTGACGCTGTGCCTGTACAGACACACACAGTAACATCACCGCTATAAAGCAAGTGACCTTCAATAATGATAATTTGTATTGATGTTGTATAGTATAACTCCTCACAGAAAACAATGTATGTCGGCGAAGATATTACGGAAATACCCGTATAACTACCACTATCATGGCAATCTGTTATACTTTTTTTTCCTCTCCACACCACCTGTTTTTTAAACAACCATTTAGGTTCTCTTCATTTATGGTTTTATTCTATAGTGCCAGTAATCCGGATCTGTATAATGTATTGACAGGTTTGTTGTCCCAGAAAAGCTCAAAGTCTTCCAATCCAGCGGCTTCGTAGCTGGCCCTTACCTCCTGCAACGTATAGGTTTTAACGTTAGTAACGGAAAGTTGCAGTAATATATCTGCAAGCCATCTACCTTGCTCAGGCTGCACGCTTATACTGAGCTTTTCCTTTTTATTCTGGAACGTGAGCGAGGCCATCTCCCAGCTGCTGCCTTTCTTGGATTTGGTAATGACTTCCAGAGACGGTTGTTTACCCATATACACAACCTTAGAAGTAGGCTTGATGGAACCTGGTTCCTCCTCCAGCAGTGCTTTTACGATGTAATCCGGCGCTACCGAGGTTTTCGGCACTTTGAACTCAAACCATTTAGATAAAGGGAAATCCAGGCAGGCGCCATGCATATAGTTGAGCAGCGATTTCTTCAACCCATAGCTGAAGCTCTCATGGTCTGCACCGGTAGGATCGATATGCATAATATCGTTGTTGGCAAAAGAGCCTGTCTCTTCGGTTTCTTTCTGTACATTGAACTTCGCAGGTTCCAGTCCTACCGGGCTGTGGGCTGTCATGGTAAACTGATGCCAGAAGGCGGATTGCAGGATGCCCGCCTGGAACATCTGCCGTACCATCTCCAGCGAATCGATCGTTTCCTGTGCCGTCTGAGTAGGAAAGCCATACATAAGGTACGCATGCACCATGATGCCGGCTTCGGTGAAATGCCTGTTCACACGCGCCACCTGTGCCACCGTAATACCTTTTTGAATGAGGCCAAGCAAGCGATCCGAAGCCACTTCCAGTCCGCCGGACACGGCAATACAACCGGAGGCCTTCAGCAGCAGACAGAGGTCCCTGGTAAAGCTTTTTTCAAAACGGATATTTGTCCACCAGCTCACTGTTAGTTTACGGCGGATGATCTCCAGTGCCAGCGCCCGCATCAATGCAGGTGGCGCGGCCTCATCCACGAAATGAAACCCGTTCTGCCCCGTCTGCGCAATGATGGTTTCCATCCGGTCGCATAGTAAAGCGGCGGCCACGGGTTCGTATATACGAATATAGTCGAGTGAGATATCACAGAAAGTACATTTGCCCCAATAGCAACCATGTGCCATGGTCAGCTTATTCCAGCGGCCGTCGCTCCACAGGCTGTGCATGGGGTTCACAACCTCAATAGCGGAGATGTACCGGTCCAGGAGCAGGTCGCCGTAATCAGGCGTGCCTACCTGCGACTGTTTATAATCATGGCACTGCGCGTTATTGACATAAGTAACAGTTCCATCCTGTAGCAGGAAGGTGCGCTTCAATTCAGCTGTGGTCCTGTTGCCTTCAATAAAGGAGATCAGCTGTTCTACCGGCGCTTCGCCATCGTCCAGCGTGATGAAGTCCACGAATTCAAATACTCTCGGGTCTGAGAGCGAGCGCAGTTCGGTATTGGGGAATCCGCCGCCCATCGCGATTTTAACGGACGGATAATTCTTTCTGATCCATTGGCCACAGCGGAACGCGGCGTACAGGTTGCCGGGGAATGGTACAGAAATGGCCACCATAGCAGGCTGCACGGCCTCCATATGTTTTGCCAGCAAACCGGTAAGGATGTGATCAATGTAGGTGTAGCCCTGGTGCAATGCATCATACAGCTCATCAAAGCTGTTGGCAGAACGGCTGAGCTTTTCTGCGTAGCGGCTGAAACCAAAGTGTGTATCCACACATTCCTGAATGAGATCAGAGAGATCTTCCAGATACATGGTGGCCAGGTGTTTGGCTCTGTCCTGCGTTCCCATAGAGCCGAAGGCCCATACCAGGTCGTCCAGCTGACCAAAACGGGAAGCCTCCGGGAGGAAGTCACGTTTACAGATCAGGTGCGCCAGCGTCGGGTTTTTGCCTTGCAGGAATAATATTACTGCATCAATGGTATGGATATAATCATCCTGCAGGCTGACGATTCTCGCAGTGTTCTCCGACAGCTTCTCCGGGCCGGAAGCAGCAATATATTCAAACAATCGTATCAGTCCATGTTTTGAAAATAAAGCCAGCGTCACTTCTATACCCAGGTCTGCCTGAAATGAGGAAATGCCTTTAGTATTCAGGAATCCCTTCAGATAAGCAGTAGCCGGGTATGGCGTGTTCAGCTGTGTAAATGGCGGCGTTATTAAGAAAACAGAACGACTCAAATCAATATATTTAAACTGCAAACATACGGTGATTTTCTCGCAAAGCCGCAAAGGGAGCAAAGATCGCAGGACGTTCTTAGTCTCCTTGCGGCGCCGCCCCAATAGTCCACAAAAATTATAGACTTTTATTTGGAAATATAAAATCACGCTCCTATCTTTGCTTCATCACTTCTAATTAAGTCACCGTTAATTAGTTTAATATCACCAACTATTTTTCTGGAAGCCTATAAATTAATTAGCATGAACTATTGTCATCTTCTCAACTGCCGATGTTGGTAATATCTTCCCCGCTCCCTGTATGCCCAGGGAAATGATTACTTTTTTCTATCACCCTATTTTTTGCTGCACAGTAAATGATCTGCACCGGGATTGTTTTGCTGTATAACTGGTTCTCAGCGGATCAGCAGGAAACTGCCCGTGAGAAATATTTCCTTCAACCAAAAAACATAAACGATGAAAGCACATAAACACTTTTTTTCATCTGGTATTATAGCGGCCACGTTATGGAGCAGCAGCCTGTTTGCAGCTCCAGGCAAGCCTTTCGTAAAGGAAGGCGTATGGCGGGGCGTATTTACACTCAGCGAATCACAGGTACCATTCAACTTTGAGCTGAAAGGCAAAGACCCTGAACATGCTGTGTTTACGCTGCTCAACGGTACCCGCAGGGACGATTTTCATGTACAACGGATCGGCAATGATTCACTCTTTATAAAGATGAATACCTATGATGCTGCCCTCGTTGCTAAGATAGAATCGGATGGCAGAATCACCGGGGAATACCGGAGCCTCGTTCCCAATTTCCGTGGTAACGCCCTACCCTTCACCGCTGAGCATGGTGTCGGCTATCGCTTTGATGCCCCCGGCACTACCGAAACGCCCAGGTTCAACGTTAGCGGCAAATGGGATCTGAAGATCTATAGCAAGGAACCTACGCCCAATCGTATTGGCCTGCTGAAACAGGAAGGCAGTAAACTCACGGGGGTGATTCTCTCTGTGGTGGGTGACAGCCGCGAGCTGGAAGGCACCGTACATGGCGATGAATTTGAGCTATCGGGCTTCACAGGCCCCAGTCCTATCTATATCAAAGGAAAGATCAATGATGATAAAACACTCACCGGCGAATTAAGCCTCGGCATCTATAACAATATCAAATTTGATGGCGAGAAAAATGCGGCCGCAGAACTGCCTGATCCTTATAAGCTCACTTATCTGAAGGAAGGCTATAAAAAGCTGGACTTTACGCTGCCGGATCTTAACGGGCATAATGTTTCGCTGAGTGATGAGAAGTATAAAGGGAAAGTGGTGATTGTAGAGATCATTGGTACCTGGTGTCCCAACTGTACGGACCAGACATCCTTCCTCTCCCCCTGGTTTAACAAAAACAAAGACCGTGGCGTGGAAGCCATTGCCATCGGATTTGAACAGAAAGATGATTTAGAATATGCCCGCTATACGCTGGGTAAGTTAAAAGAAAAATACAACATACAATATGATATTCTTTTTGGTGGCATTGCTGATAAGAAAGTGGCGTCAGAGAAATTACCGGCGCTTAACCGCATGATGGCCTTCCCCACAACCATCATCATCGATCGTAACGGTGAAGTAAGACAGATACATACCGGTTATACCGGTGAAATCACCGGTCAGTATTACAAAGACTATGTAGCGAAGTGGAACCGGGATCTGGACGCGCTGATCGCAGAAAAATAATTTAACTTTTTTTTTCCTGATTGCGCAAAGCTTATTCACCAAACACCTTTAATTTGCGCAAAAATCTAAACACACATATATGCAACGATTAGCGTCATTATTATTCATTGGAGGCTCAGTAATCCTGATGTCTTTCAACGCTCCTGCGACTGTCACTAAAGGAACCAAATCTACCAAAATTGTTACTGTAAAGAAAGCCACTACCTTCCAGGTAGACGCTAAACAAAGCAAACTGTCCTGGGTTGGTAAAAAAGTAACCGGTCAGCACAGCGGTACTATCAACGTCGCTGATGGCAAACTGGAAGTAGAAAACAATGCATTGAAAGGCGGCACCTTCTCCCTGGATACCCGTAGCATCGCTGTTACAGACATCACTGATGCTGATGGGAACGCTAAACTGGTGGGTCACCTGAAAAGCGAAGACTTTTTCTCTACAGAGAAATTCCCGGCAGCAACATTCGTTATCACCAGCGTTAAAGCAAAGGGTAATGGTAGCTACGATGTGGATGGTAAACTGACTATCAAAGGTATTACCAATCCTATCAGCTTCCCTGCAGCTGTTACTGTTGCTGGTAACAACCTGACAGCTAAAGCCAACATCAAGGTAGACCGTACCAAATACAACATTAAATACGGCTCCAAGAGCTTCTTCGCGAGCATCGGTGATAAAGCGATCTACGATGACTTTGATCTCGAAGTAACACTGGTGGCCAACGCCAAATAATTAGTCCTTGTAAGCTACCCCATTAATAATTCCTGGGGAGTACAGGTTATTGTGCCTGTACTCCCGGGAATGCCAAAGAGACACCCCCCATTTATTTTGTTATTTTTCTATTTTGTTATTTAGAAACTCTTCAAGGGTTCTTCCTTTTTGTGTCCACCACCAAATATTCAATAACTACATAACCAAATAACCACATAAAAATATTCCCTTGCTGAAAAAAATGATCTTCATTTTATCGGGGGCGCTATGCCTGTATGGTTTCAAAACCAGCAGTAGCAGCGATCCTCCGGCAAAGGTGCAGCTGGGAGAAAAGCTGTTCTCTGATCCGTTGCTGTCTAAAGACCGGAGCATCAGCTGCGCCTCCTGTCACCTGCCTCAATATGGTTTCGCAGATACGGCGGCCTTTAGTAAAGGTATCCATCAAACGCCAACCCGGCGGAACACACCGGGTATCACCAACCAGTCCGGCCGCCCGAATTTCTTCTGGGACGGGCGCGCTGCCTCCCTGGAAATGCAGGCACTGCAGCCCATCATCAACCCGGACGAAATGGGCCTGCCCATTGCCGAAGCAGTGGCGCGCCTCAATGCAGACGATAACTACCGCCGGCTTTTCCAGCAGGTGTTCAGCAGTCCGGCTACGGAAGTCAATCTTGCACAGGCTATCGCAGCCTATGAACGTACGCTCGAAACGGCTAACAGCCCATATGACAGGTACATCGCAGGAGACGACAATGCACTAACGCCATCGGCTATACGTGGACGTATGTTATTCATCGGAAAAGCCAACTGCAATAACTGTCATTCCGGGGAAGACTTTACAGCAGACCGTTTCAAGAACATAGGATTATACAACGGGACCACGCTCACTGACGCCGGCAGGTATGAGGTCACGAAAGACAGTGCCCACAAAGGGTTCTTTAAAGTACCCGGCCTGCGAAATGTAGCCGTCACGGCACCGTATATGCACAACGGCATGTTCAGAACGCTTCGTGAAGTAATCGCCTATTACAATGATCCGGACGCCGTGATACATAATGGCGTCAACCGCGATTTGTCGCTCAACAAACCACTGCATCTCAGTGATCAGGAGATGAGCGACCTGGAAGCCTTTCTGGTAGCCCTTACCGACGACCGCTTTCAACAGCGGCATTCATCAACTCATCAACCAGGACTATGAAAAAAATTGTACTCCCTGTCATATCTCCCCTGTTGCTTGCCGGCGTACTACAGGCACAGGACATCCCGCAGCGGGATACGACGCGGCAGCTCGGCGAAATACAGATCGTTGGCTCGCGTAGCGTAAACCGTACCAAACTGAACTCTCCCGTACCTGTGGACATCATTGATTTGAAAAACCTACAGGAATCGGCGCCACAAACCAGTATCACCCAGCTGCTGCAGTATGTGTCGCCTTCCTTTCACTCTGTCAATGGCAGTAATGCCGGTGATGCAGGGTCGGCGCTTAACCTCGCCCAGCTCGGAGGACTGGGCGTAGACCAGCTGCTGGTACTTGTGAATGGGAAACGCCGTCATAAAAGCTCCAACATCAACTGGGGCGGCCTGGGCAACGGCGCTACCGGCTACGACCTCAATGCCATACCAGTAGCCGCTATTGAACGTATTGAAATACTACGCGATGGGGCTGCCGCGCAATACGGATCAGACGCTATCGCGGGTGTGATTAATATTGTATTGAAAAAACAAACGGAACATATTATCGTAGGCACCACCGTGACCACACGCCGCCGTGGAGATGGCGCCAGTACACGCTCAGGTATCAACTACGGTACGAGGATAGGTCAGCGCGGCGGTTATCTCAACGCTACCGCCGAATTTGCCACACAGGCAGTGGCCCTTCAACCAGGCCGCGATGACGCAGGATTGTATAACGGACCTATCTACGGCGGTGGCGCCAACACGCGCGATTACGATAACGTATATACGAAAGAAACCGATGATGCCATTCTCAGGAGCCGGGGTATAGACCGCCACTTCTTTGACCAGCGCGGTAACGGCTCTAACAAGTCCAAGGATGCGTTACTCTTCTTTAATACCGCGATACCCGTAAAAGACCATGTGGAAATATATGCATTCGGCGGTATCAGTCATCGCAATTCCCAATTCACCGCGGTATACCGTCTTCCCGGCTGGACAGAGCGCAATAACACTACGCTCTACCCTGAGGGTTTCCTTCCCGCAATGGACAATGGCATCACCGATAAATCCATTGCCGTTGGCATCAAGGGGACAGCAGGCGCCTGGCAGCTTGACCTCTCCAACGTATACGGCAAAAATGACTTCAGCAATGTGATCAGCAATTCACTGAATGCAAGCCTGGGCGCTAAAAGTCCTACCACCTTTGATGCCGGGAGGTATAATGCCTCCCAGAATACTGCCAGCCTCGACGTCAGCCGCTACTTCCCCCGGGTACTACACGGTGCAAATCTGGCCTTTGGCGCACAATACCGCACGGAAACATACCAGATCATTGCAGGTGAAGAGGCTTCCTACATCAAAGGGGACCTGCGCACGATCTATAAAGTGGACACCAGTGCCGCAGGCGTGCCGTATCTTTCGGCGGCAGGACTGATAGCGCTCAATGGCCTTTCGCCGGGATCACAGATCCATGCCGGGTTCCGGCCCACTAATGAAGTGAATGTAAACCGCGCCATTGTGGCCGGATATATAGATGTGGAAGCCAACATTACAGAACATTGGCTGGTATCTGCTGCACTGCGCGCAGAGAATTTCTCCGATTTTGGAAATGTGACTACCGGCAAAGCGGCCACCCGTTATAGTTTCGGGCCGTGGCTGGGAATACGTGCATCTGTCAACAGTGGTTTCCGCGCTCCGGACCTTGCCCAGTTCTATTACACAGAAACCTCTACCAGCTTCCAGCAGGGACGTGCGATTGATCAGGTAACCGCCTCCAACAAAAGCGCCGCCACCAGGGCATTGGGTATTCCGGCGCTTACGCCGGAGAGATCCACCGGTTATACCGCAGGCATTACATCACGACCGGCACATAACGTGGAGATCAGTGTAGATGCCTATTACGTAAAGATCAGTAACCGCGTAGGCAACACCGGCAACTTCTCCGCCAATGATCCCAATCTTCCCGCAGATGTGCGGTCACTGCTGTTGCAGACAGGTACCACGCAGGCAAAATTCTTCTATAACGCTTTCAGCACCCGCACGCAGGGCATAGAGTTTACCAGTAGCTATAAAGTACCGCTGGGACGGGGTTCCCTTCAGTTGCTGGCGGGCGGTAACTTTGTAAAGAATGAAGTGACGCATGTGAATACCCCCAAAGGACTGGAGCAATACAAAAACATCATCTTCAGTGAAGCAGAGCGGGCACGCGTTACTACCAACATTCCGCAGCAGAAGATTACGCTGCAGGGCTTGTGGCAGGTGAAGCCTTTCACGTTGCTGCTACGCACGGTATATTTCGGGGCTGTTACCACAGCTACTGCACAGAATGCCAATTTCCCGAAGCCTGATTACTACTTCCAGGAGCTAAGGCCCGTATGGTTTACCGATGTATCCGTCGGATACCAGATCAGCAAAGCAATACAGGTAACGGTGGGTGTCAACAATGTTTTCAATGAAGTGGGCGACTATACCGAAAAAGCCATTTCCGGATTGCGTAATCCCACTGTGGTTGGTATCCAGAACGGCAGCGCAGGCATACAACCTTTTGGTCGCGTTTATGCGCGTTTTTAATCGCATCATCAATATACATACAGCATGAAACATTTTCGTATATACATAGCAGTTATCACACTGATTTTCAGCTCCTGCTCCAAAAGTGATTACCTGGATGTAGACGGTACAGCAAGACCACCACTGTATGCGTACATCAGCTTCGCCAATGCACGGGTAACAGCAACGCCGGTAAACTTCTGGACGTTTACACAGCAGGTGACTACAGCGGCAGTACCGGTAAACCAGGCCTCTCCCTATCTGCCAGCTACTTATGGTAATGTGCAGATCAACGTCACCGAAAGTGGTGGCACCAGCTATAAGGTATCGCGGCAGTTTGGCAATAGTGCCGCATATACAGAGAACGGCGGGCCTAACGGACCTATTGCAGGCTTCTACCATACGGTATTTGCCGCCCCGCGCAGGAACGACAACACAAAAGATACGCTGATCCTTTTTTACGACGACCTCTCCGCTCCCGCTTCCGGCAAGGCTAAGCTGCGCTTTGTAAACCTTGCGCCGGGCGCAGGCAACGTGCAGCTGCAATGGGAACGTAATGGCGTTACTACCCCCTTGTTTAATGCGGCGCCTTACGGAAGCGCCGGCAGCGGCAACCTGGCAGGATCAGCCTATGAGCTGGGGCCTTTTATTAATGTGGATGCCGGTGTAACATCTTTCAGTATAACTGCCGGTAACACAAAATACCCGCTTACAGACATTACGCTGCAAGCGGGTAAGATATATACACTATTTGCACATGGTGCGGGTGATCAGAAAGGGATTGTCACTGCCAGCGTAATCACGCATCAATGACAAGTGTGCCTACAACCTGACGCTGGCGCCCAGTGTAAGCCATCTGCCAGGCATCGGCACGGCGCCGGCTTCGATGTAGGTAACATCCAGCAGGTTATTGGCATCAACATACACCTGATAACGGGGAAGCCTATACGCTATACGCGCATCCACTACGGTATAGTCTTTATAATTGATACGCATGTTGTAGCGTGCGGAGGCTGACACCATGAAATGCTGCAACAGGCTGGTCTGTACATTGGCGGTAATCTGGTGACGAAGGCTCTCTATCACATAACGCGAGATCTTGTAGCTTACACCTTTGAACTCCGGTGAAAGATAATTGTAGCCAGCATTAGCACTGAAGTTGTTGAATACCCCGCTATTGAAAGCCGTGCTATAGCCTGCATTCAGTGAAAAGCCTGTGGTATTGGCACGTTGCAGGTTCTGCGGCTGCCAGGGTTGCGGCAGGCTGTCTTTTACGTAGTCAATGAAATCAGTGATCTGCCGGAAGAAGGCGCTTCCTGAGAATGTAAACTTCCCGCTGTACTTGCGCACGCCGGCTTCTCCGTAAAAAGCTCTTTCCGCTCCCAGCTGATCATTACCGATGATAGCCGGATTCTTATAATACAAATCGGTATAGGTAGGCAGACGCTGTGAAGTACCTGCATTGGCAAACAGCTTCAGGTCGCGGGTTACATTGAATCCTGCATTAGCGCCCGGGAAGAACTGCCAGCCATAGGCAGAGTTATAGTTGAGATAACCGCCAATGCTGAAGTTGAACCTGCGGTCTGCTTTAGACTTATATTCTCCATAGATACCAACGTTGGTACGGTTATGATTCCCGAGATTATTACTGTTGATATACTCGTAACGGCCCTCTACTCCCGCTCCGAATGAACCGATGCTGGTTTCAAAGCTGTTATTCAGTTCAGCACTGAGGATGTTATTGTCGTGGAGATTACTCGATTTGTTTTGCTTGATATAGCGATAATCGTCTTCTGTATAACGGTAGCTGATCCGCGGCGTCATCACCCATTTGCGGGTAATGCGGGACGTATTGCTCACAGCAGCCAGAAAAGTCTTTACGCTTTCTTCCGATTCCTTATCTCCGGGTGCCGCATAGAATGCATTGGCGCCATAGCTGTTCTTGACAAAGCCAGCCAATACATTATACTGGTGGGCGCTATCCTGTGTAAAGGTTCCCTGATAGAAGGCTCTGTAGTTATCGTAAGCAGTATTGTATCGATAGCCATTGCCCGCATTG
Organism: Chitinophaga sp.; assembly: GCF_035538455.1. Taxonomy (GTDB): domain Bacteria; phylum Bacteroidota; class Bacteroidia; order Chitinophagales; family Chitinophagaceae; genus Chitinophaga. Next base: position 32,383 of record NZ_DATLKJ010000103.1, on the reverse strand, counting down.
GCGCTGGCAGACAGCGTTTGATTGCTGTTCCGGGTTACAAGTGATCCGGAAACGCCACCGCCGTAGGAACCGTAGAGATTGTCTTTCTCATTTTTCCTGAAGCTGCTGCCCAGGCTTCCGTTGATGGTAACGCCGGTAGAGGCGGCTTTACGGGTGATGATATTGATGGCGCCGTTCAGTGCATTGATTCCGTATATGTGTGCTGCGGCGCCTCGCAACACCTCTATATGGTCCACGTCCGACAGGAGGACGGGGAGGTTCATCATATTATGGCCGGTCTGCGCATCGGTGATCTTGATACCGTTCAGGAGAACCAGCGTCTGATCAAAGGTGCCACCATCGATACCAATATCCGCCTGAATCCCCCAGGGACCGCGCTGGCGCACATCAACACCAGGCACAAAGGCCAGCACTTCATTGATGGAAGATACCGCCATGGCGTCTATCTGCTTGCGGCTGATAATGGTTATGTTGCGGTTAGAGGCCTTCAAAGGCGCTGCCAGCCTGTTTTCCTGTACTATTACTTCCCCGAGATCATGCACGCTCAGGGTGTCTTTTTGCTGGGCCATAGCGCTACCGCCAATACCCAGTCCCAAAAGGATAAGGATGTGTTTCTGTAAATCTGCTCCTCGCATCTCGATAAAAAATTGCCCGCAAAGGTACTGTGATTTTTTTGATTATAATGATTATCCTGCTGAGCGAAGATTTGTGGAGATGTTTAAAAAATCACTCTAAACAAACATTCACGTAAATCTCCGCTCATCAGGGCAATCACGCAAATCATAAAAAACCACCGTCACAACCTGATGATAAGGGTTATCGTACTATGCCCCTTCTCCACTCCCACACTGTATGTATACCTCCCGGAGTAAAGCAGTTCCAGTCTTTGGGGATGTATTGTATCCGTTTCCGGAGACAGTTCTCTGAGCGTGGTATTGATGGCATTCCGTGTTTTAAAGTATAAAATGTCATCTTCAATTTTGAGATGTATCCACACCGGGTCGTTCTTATCATTGAGTACGGCGTGGCTGAAGATATTTTCTACGAAGGGCGCCAGCAGCAAGGGCGCGATGGTGTACCGGTCTATCTCCCCTTCTGTTATAAAGCTACAGGACATTTCTCCGTGTACACGTAACCGTTGTAATGCTATCAGCTGCTGTATGTACTGTACTTCCCGCGACAACAGCACTCGTTCGCGTCTGCTGTCGTCCATCATGTAATGCATCATGTCAGACAGCTTCATGACTGCATCCGCCGTGGCGGCGGACTGCCGGTAGGCCAGCACATAAATACTGTTGAGCGTATTGAATAAGAAATGCGGATTGAGCTGCGCTTTCAGGAAAGACAACTCCGTTTTGAGTTGCAGGTTTTCTATCTGTTCCTGTACGCCCTCCCGGCGCGACCATTCTTCTGTAAACCTCCATGCGATGCCCAACGCCATCAGCATCACCAAAAGCCAGGTACTATACCACAGGCCGTACCAGAGGTTTCCCTGGATAGTCGCTGCGTAGGTGATCCCATACAAATGATTGATACCAGTGTAGATCACCGTATCTGTGAACAGCAGAAACAACCAGCCAAACAACAGCAATGCCCATCGCCGCGCCTGTATCCATTGCGGGAGCAAATACAGGTAATTGACGTAATAAGACACCAGGAAAACCAGGAACAACAGGATCCAGCGGAAAAGACCTGTAAAGTCGTGCGCCCGCAACAGTGGCTCTGCTATCACACATGCTGTCAGCAGCCAGAAACAACAATGAAATAAAACAGCTCGTTGACGTTTCATGACGGTTACTTTTTCCCGTGATAAAAATAGTAACCGCCTGCACCCTATCATTTTCTTTTCAGCGAACAGCCATTTTTGATCGATCAATGCCGGTTAACACCAGCCGGGTTGATTATCCGGAAACAGCAGCGTATCTTGTAATAAATCTCTGATCAAATTCCACGCTTTATGAAACGCACCTTCCTGTCGTTACTGATCATCGTAACCATTACCACCAGCCTGCGCGCGCAGGGGCCCGTTGACAAGCGGCTGCTTACAGGTTCCTGGCCTGCATCCTGGATCACCTGTCCACAGGCAGAACAACGGGGCTACGGCGTTTACCATTTCCGCAAAACAATAGAACTGGCCAAAGTACCCGCATCATTCAACGTACACCTCAGCGCTGATAACCGTTACCGGTTGTTTGTCAATGGCCGCGCCGTATGCAGCGGCCCTGCACGCGGCGATCTTTACAACTGGAACTTCGAAACGGTGGATCTTGCCCCTTACCTTCATACAGGGCCTAACATCATTGCGGCCCTGGTCTGGAATATGGGCGAACATGCGCCCGTGGCGCAGGTGAGCAACCAGACCGGCTGGCTCATGCAAGGCGATACCGAAGCGGAATATATGGTGAATACCAATAGCAGCTGGAAAGTATATAACGATAAAGCCTATACGCCTTGCTCCCTCGATAACGGCGCGAGGCTGCACAGCTATATGGTCATAGGCCCCGGCGACCAGGTGCGCGGCAACGCTTACCCCTGGAACTGGGAACAGGCGGACTACAACGACTCCCAATGGTTACCAGCCCGCGGGGTAACACACCCGGTGCCGGCTGGTTATGGCTCCGACAACCTCTGGACCCTTACCCCCCGCACCATCCCACTCATGGAGGAAGTACCGGAATCTATCAGCATTATCCGTCGCACCAGGGGCATAGACGCCGATACGCAATGGCTCAGTGGCCGCCGTTCGCTGGAGGTACCGGCACACAGCACCGCGAGTATATTATTGGACCAGGCGCATAACACCGTCGCTTATCCTCAACTGACCGTGAGCAAAGGCAATGGCAGCAGTATCCGTCTCACCTACGCAGAAGCGCTCCTCCGTAACGGCCAGAAAGGCAACCGCGACGAAGCAGATGGCAGGGAGATCGTTGGCAACTACGACATCTTTGAACCAGATGGCGGCAACCAGCGCACGTTCCGGCCGCTGTGGGTCCGCACTTACCGTTACCTCCAGCTGGATATTACCACTGGCAATGAACCACTGCAGCTCAATAGGTTGTATGGCATGCGCACTGGTTATCCATTTGAAGAAAAGGCATCTTTCAGCAGCAACGACCGTTCTCTCACGGCTATCTGGGAAACCGGCTGGCGCACCGCCAGGCTCTGTGCCGGTGAAACTTATTTCGACTGCCCCTACTATGAGCAGCTGCAATATGAAGGCGATACCCGCATACAGTCACTGATCTCCCTTTATGTAGCCGGCGACGACCGTCTGATGCGTAAAGCCATCCACGACTTCTACTGCTCCCGCGTGCCAGAAGGGCTTACCCAGGGCCGCTATCCGAGCAGCCGCCTGCAGGTGATTCCCCCCTTTTCCCTTTATTGGGTCACCATGTTATATGATTACTGGATGCACCGCAAGGATGACGCTTTTCTCCGGCAATATCTCACCGCTGCAACAGGTGTGCTCGACTGGTATGAAAATCATATAGACCGCTCCCGCATGATGCTGGGCGCCATGCCCTGGTGGGGCTTTATTGACTGGAATACGTCATTCCCGGGAGGTGTACCCGATGGCGCTACCAACGGGCATTCAGCAGTGATCACGTTGCAATATGTATATACGCTGCAACAGGCGGCCGCGTTGTTTGGCGGCTTCGGCAGAACCACGGAAGCGCAGCATTACGCACAGTTGGCGCAGCAACTCGCCGCATCTGTGTACCGTCAGTGCTTTGATGCCTCCCATTATGCAATGGCCAATACGCCAGAGAAAAAATCTTTCAGTCAGCATGCAGGCATCATGGCCGTATTAACAGGCGCTGTGCCCGCAGGTCAGTCCCGGCAGGTATTACAGCGGGTTATTACAGACAGCACCATAAGTCAGGCTACCTTCTATTATCGTTTTTATCTTACGCAGGCCATGAAAAAGGCAGGTATGGCTGAACTGTATTACAGCCAGCTGCAACCGTGGCGTGATATGCTGAAGATCGGGCTGACCACCTTTGCTGAAAATCCTGAGCCCACCCGCTCCGATTGCCATGCCTGGAGCGCCAGTCCCAATTACGATTTCCTGGCCACCATCTGTGGTATTATGCCGGCGCAACCCGGATTTGCCCGTGTGAAGATAGCGCCTGCCCCCGGCGCGCTGGAGGAAGTGAATGGCACCATGCCGCATCCGCAGGGCAATATAACAGTATCACTTAAACGAAAGGAAAAACGTATAACCGGTACTGTTATATTGCCGAAGGGACTCACCGGTGACTTTATCTGGGGGAATAAAAAGGCGCCGCTGAAGGAAGGAGAAACGGCAATAAGCCTCTAGGTGTTAGCACCCGGAGGCTTGTTACCGGCAACTCTTTTATGGTAAATCAAAAATATGTACAGACTGATCTTTGTAGGTCTGATAAGACGGCTGGTCTGACTTAGCCTTGTCGGAAACCACTACGATCCGGGTAGCGCTGAGGAAAGAAACACCTTCCACATTAGCATACAGCACTTTTCCGCCAGGGCCTACCACCCCCTGATCATTGCCGGTGGGGAAGCTGTAGGTAATGCCCCCGCTTACAGACCAGGAGGTGTCACTCAGTGTGCCGATCCACAGGCGGGAATCTTCCTGTGAGGTGATAGCTATTTTGTTGCCATAAAGCGTCAGGTCCGAATAGTCTCCGAAAGATGCAGAGGCAGGCAACGTGATCTCTGCCACCTTTTGCCACTGGGTGGATGTTTTCTTCAGTACAGGGATCTTGCCCGTGCCTTCCACGAGGCCAAGCATGTATTCCACGCCGCCGCGGTATACACTGGCAATACCTTCAAATCCTTTGTTGCTGTTGGAAGACGAGAAATAGTAATCTGCCCATTTACTGCTCAGGTAACTCATCGCAGCATCATACTCCCTGATCCGGGGCTGATAGGTGCTGCCATTCTGAACAGTTTCCTCCACTACATAAAAACGAGCGGGCGCAGTACTGTTGTAGGTAATCCCCTCAAACTGTGAGTCGCCGGAACCGGAACCCAGCAAAGTGTTGTCACTGCTGTTGATGGGAAGTGTGCTCTTTATCTTTGCAATCTTGTACCTGTTGTCGCACACAACATAAAAGTATCCGTTGAGATAGTATACGCCGCTGGCTTCAAATTTCTCGCTTTTATCATAGCCGGGCAGTAACTTGTACACTTTAGCTTCGGCTACGGGAGCGCCTAGCGACACTATAGCCAGGCTTTGGTTGACATTAGCAGATGCTTTGTGTGCGGAAGCATCTAATGGAGCTAGCTGGTCTTGCTGTTTTGTACAGGAGGCGGTTAACAACAATCCACCAATCGCTGCGAGGATGGTTTTTCTTTTCATGTGGGTTTTAGACTGAAGATTCAACAATAATATGACCACTGCATTAAGCAGCTGTTAAATAATTATTAATCTAAAATAAACCACGTGATATGACGCCGCAGCGGTGGAACATCGTTTTCTCCATATATTCATCCTTGCTGCTGAGCAGCCGGCACCAGTTTTCTGTTTGCTGGTCTGAAATACCAGGATACCACCGTAAGCACCAGCAGTAGCAGCGACGGAAGAATTTCAGCCACCGGATTTCCTTTTGCCACATGCGAGAAGATGGCGCCTGAAGTGAGGAAGAAAAAGCCAGCATAAGCCCACTCCTTTACCAGCGGGAATCTGGGAACCAGCAGTGCTATAACGCCTAAGATCTTCCAGATACCCAGTATGGTAAGGAAATAAACAGGATAGCCCAGATACTGGATACCATACACTCCCGGAGGCGCTACAGCACCATCCGACTGCACTTTGAACAGTTGAGATAATCCGGTTGCAGTCATACCCAGGCATAACCAGATAGTGGCAATCCAATAAATGATTTTGTTTCTCTTTGTCATGGTTTGTTATTTTTTATAATGCTTACTGCTTTTTTAATTTGCTTACTACTTTCTCCAATTGGTTATGCGCCAGGCTCATACCTCTTGCCATGCCGATCTTCAGATATTGTTCGCGGTCTTCCAGGGATCTGTATATGATATGCATATTCAGTCTGCTGGTATCTTCTGTAAGTGCCTCAAATTCCAGGAACTCAAGCTGAACCCCGAAAGAAGTGCCCTCCATTTCAAAGGTGCGTATGATCTTCACATTCGGGATAAACTCATGGATCACACCACTGAGTCCGAACTTGTAACCTTGAGGACTGGTCGTCTCAAACTGCCAGCTGCCATGCTTTCTATTTTCCAGTTTCAGTACTTTGGTGCCCATCCATTGTTCCAGGATCTCCGGTTCTTCATAGGCTTTGAAAAGCAAATCCACCGGCAGGTCAAACTCCCGCGTTACCTTCAGTTCCAGTTTACCATCCTCAGCGTTGACTTTGGTTTTTAGCTCCATGTAATCTATTTTTTGGTTTTGTATTTCTTCATGATTTCTTCCAGTTTATTGAACCTGTCGTCCCATAGTTTGCGGAACGGCTCAATGAAATCGGCTACCTCTTTCATTTTTTTTGCATTTATGTGATAATAGATCTCCCTTCCGTTTTGTTCCTGTTTCAGCAACTCACATTCCGTGAGTATTTGCAGGTGTTTTGAGACGGTGGGTCTTGCTGTATCAAAATTGGAAGCTATAGCGCCGGCAGTCATGGCTTGTGAAGCTACCAGCAGCAGTATAGCTCTCCTCGTGGGATCGGCTATGGCCTGGAATACATCTCTTCTTAAATTCATTGCGTAGCTATTTGACTACAAATATATATGTAGCTATTTAACTACACAAATATTTTTATGAATATTTACTACCGGATGGGGTTAAAGGGTTGACAATCTTTGTATAAGAGAATAAAAATATTTTGGAGAGGCGGATAGGTAGAGGCTGAAGTATTCAGCGCCTGTTAATACAAGGCGCTGAATACTTTTTCAGTGAGGATACTGTCGAGATTACTTTGCAGGTGTTTCTTCTGGGCCCAGTAGAGGCTGCCGCCCATGCTGACTCTTTTCACACCGATGGCATTGAGCCTGTCCAATGACGGAAGCTGAGGCCTGGCCATTACATTCACAGGTAGTTTTGTAGCGGCTACTATCTGACGGATGTCTTCTTCCTGTTCAATGAAGGGCACAAAAAGCCCGTCTGCTCCGGCTTCTTCGTACAGGCGTGCGCGTGAAATACTCTCTTCCAGGCTGGCGGGATCTTTCAGCAGAAAGGCGTCAGTGCGGGCATTGATAAAGAGCTGCTTATTACCCGCTGCCAGGTATTTCCTGATGGCTGCAATCTTTTCCGCAAACACGGTAGCCGGCACCAGCTGCCTGTCTCTGGAGGCAGTGGAATCTTCCAGGTTGATCCCTGCAATGCCAATACTGATCAATTGATCGATATGCGCAAGTATTCCTTCCAGTGTGCTGCTGTAGCCGGTTTCTATATCTGCAGAAACGGGTACCTGCACATTCTTCACGATCCGCGATATAATCTGGAACAGTTCTTCAAATGGAATATTCTCACCGTCTTCATAACCCATCGTATCAGCGATGGCCGAGCTGGAAGTGCCGATAGCCTTAATGCCTGCGGCTTCCAGCACCTTAGCGCTGGACACATTCCAGGCATTGCCGAGCAACAATAACTCTGGCTGATGGTGCAGGCTCCTGAACTTTTCATAATGAGATGACATAAAGAAATGTTTTGGGTTTATTAATTACATATGCATGGTGCCTTCAATAACGGTAACCGCCTCTCCCTGCAGCAACACCCGGTCGCCCTGCAATATCACGCGCAGCTCGCCGCCGCGTGCTGATGCCTGGTAAGCCAGGAACTCTGTCTTATGTAGCCGTTCCGCCCAGTAAGTGGCAAGGCTGCAATGTGCTGATCCTGTTACAGGATCTTCCTGTACGCCAACAGGCAGTGCAAAATAGCGGGATACGAAATCATATGGCGCGCCATTCCACCTGCTGGTAATAACGCAACCATAATTGCGCAGCAGTTGCAGATCCGGCTCAAAGCCGATCACTTGTTCTGCTGTATGCAGCTCAACAATATAGCGGTCATGGGAAAACACGGCATTCACATAGTTGTCGCCGAAAAGTTCTTTCAGCTCGGAAGGCAGATCAATTGCGTTACAGGCGCGCGCAGGGAAATTGAGTTCAATACGGCTTCCTCTTTTTGCTGCCGTCAGTTCACCGCTGACAGTCTGAAAGCGGAGCGTTTCATCAGGTGCCGCCAGTTGATGTTCCCAGAGTACGTGCGCAGTGGCCAGCGTGCCGTGGCCACATAACGGGCGCTCTACCGCCGGAGAAAACCAGCGCAGGTGGTACACATCTCCATCTTTAAAGAGGAAGGCCGTTTCCGGAACACTATTTTCAGCAGCAACGGCCAGCATCTCCTGCTCGTTCATCGGAGCGTCAAGCAGGCACACTCCGGCAGGGTTACCTTTGAAAGGCTTATTTGTAAACGCATCTACCTGAAAGAAACGGATTTTCATTTTGCAATATGGATTTGTCGCAGCAAAATTGCAACAAATACAATTACAAAAACAGGTGCAGATTTTCAAAATCCGACCATACCAGATTACAGCCGCACAACCGGCTGATTATCTTCAGAAAAAAGATATCAGACAGATCAGATCCTGTAGGCTACGGCGTTGATATTCATTCCTGCGCCTACGGAAGCAAAGATGATCGTATCATTATTATGGAGCTGGTGTTCGGGAAAGACATTCTTACGAACCATGTCATACAGTGTAGGTATTGTGGCGACAGAACTGTTTCCTAAAGTGTGAATATTCATTGGCATTACGTGTGGCAGATCAGGCGTAAGATCGTATAACTTATATAGCGCTTTGATAATAGCTTCATCCAGTTTTTCGTTGGCCTGATGGATGAATATCTTTTTCACATCGGTGATTTGTACACCGGAATCATCGATTACTTTCTTTATGGCCACCGGGACATGCTTGAGTGCAAATTCGTACACCCGGCGTCCATGCATCTTCACATACTTGATATGGTCATCTTCTTCAGGAGAATAGGAACGCCCCATATTGATGTAATTGAGATCTTCTGTTGAGTATGATTGTGCAGCTGCGGAGAGGATACCTTTGCTTTCATCTGCATCCGTACGTGCTTCCAGGATAGCAGCACCTGCTCCATCGCTGAAGATCATGCTATCACGGTCGTGCGGATCAAGAATGCGGCTCAGTATTTCAGCACCGATAACCAGGCAGCGCTTAGCTACGCCGGCGTTGATAAAGGCGTGAGCCTGTATAACGCCCTGCAACCATCCCGGGCATCCGAACAGAATATCGTAAGCCACACAGTCCGGATTCCTGATACCCAGCGAATGTTTCACCCTGCAGGCAAGTGCTGGTACTGCATCTGTCTGGATACAGTTTTTACTGATGTCACCGAAGTTGTGTGCTACAATAATCTGATCAATCGTTTCCGGATCAATGCCTGCATCTGCGATAGCCCTAGCGGCAGCAATGGTGGCAATACCTGAAGTCAGCTGGTTCTGGTCAGCATAGCGGCGTTCTCCAATCCCTGTAATCTGCTGGAACTTCCTTACGATCTCCTCATTCGGAGTCTGGATAAGCTCCCGATGATCATCGAAAAAAGTATTCGATGTAAAATCACGGTTACTTTTGATCTGCGGCGGAATAAAACTACCCGTACCGCTGATGATTGTCCTTACGTTATTCAATTTACTCGATTGATTTTCCTGCCAAAAACGGCGATGATGGCTTAAAGCCGAATACCCTGAAGGTAAGGGAATTAAAGGAAATTATGAAAACAATAAAACGATACTAAATTGCGTAGCTTTGTTGTCTATCAATAAAAACCTTATAATCATGACAGTAGAACAAATCGCCGCACGCCTGGCAGAACTCTGCCGCAAAGCAGATTTTGAAACTGCACAAAAGGAGTTATATGCAGATGATATAGTCAGCATTGAACCTTATGCCACTCCTGATTTTGAAAAGGAAACCAAAGGGCTGAACAACATCATAGAGAAGGGCCGCAAATTTGGTTCAATGGTTGAAGCCAGCTACGGCACGGCTGTATCAACACCACAGATTGCGGGTAATGTTATTGCTTTTGTGCTTACTATGGACATCAAAATGAAAGGCAAAGACCGCGCAAAGATGGATGAACTTTGCGTGTACCATGTGAAAGACGGTAAAGTTATTTCAGAGCAGTTCTTCATGTAATGTCTTCACGATCCGGTTTTATTTCATCCTGATAAAACCTGTATTATTCCTTCATGATTCATGCTGCCCGGTATGACTCCATCCGGGCAGCATAAAATACAATAACTTCCTTTTTCACTATGCCCTTCCCTGCGATCATACCCGTTTTGAAACAATATTTTTGACAGATCCGGGGAGCAACATTTATTGTAACTTTCGTTTATGAAAAAGCTATTGTACCTGATCCCTGCCATCCTGCTTGTTACCAACCTCTGTAAAGGTCAGAAAACAGATTCCATCAAATATGCCCACGGTTATCTCTACTATCATATTTATGGTCAGGGACAGCCAGTAATTATGCTTTCCGGTGGCCCCGGCAACTCCTGCCAACAACAGGAAGAGGTGGCACAGGAACTGGGCAGACAATACCGTGTTATCCTGCTCGAACAAAGAGGCACCGGTATTTCCATCCCCATTCCATTTGATTCCACTACTATCAATATGCTGGCTGCGCTGGATGATCTCAACCGCCTGCTCGATCATCTCTCATTGAAGAAAGCGCTCTTCTACGGCCATTCCTGGGGCGCTATGCTTGCCATGAACTTCGCCGCTACGTATCCACAACGGGTGAAAGGGCTCGTGCTTATATGCCCCGGTTACTACAAATTCTCACAGGAATTTTTCACCACACATGTCAACAATCTCAAAGCCAGGATGGGCCTATCAGAACTGGAACAGTTTGACAGTCTTGGGAAAAAGATCAATACAGGACAGGCTACTGCCGCCGATTCTGCGGCATACAACCGTATCATGCGCATGTCGTATGTGTTTGACAAAACCATCATCGACAGCCTCCTGAAAAAAATTGATGTGGCGAAGTCTAATACAACTATGCAACAACTGATGATAAAAGATCTCTCCAGAATAAACTATGACCTCAGCAAAACCCTGTATCGTTACAAGGGACCCTTCCAGGTAATTGCCGCGCGGCAGGATGCCCTCGCCTTTTACGCCTATGAGCTGAAGAACATACACCCCGTAGCGAAACTTCACTGGATACAGGCTTCAGGACACTTTCCTATGTTTGAGCAACGAAAACCATTCTATGACACCCTCTTCACCGTAATGAAAGGGATGTAAAAATTTATACAGTATTCTGATACATGAAAAAGATTTTTGCCCGCTGCATCATCTGGTTGTCCAATCGCATGTCCTCCAAACCAAATAGGATTGCGGTTTTCAACTCCCTGTCAAAATTACGGCAAGAGATCCTGGACGGGAAAACTGAGAGAGGATTACGACTTACCTTCGACCATGAAAGCACACGCTACATCATCTTCTCCGATCAGCACAAAGGAGCGCGCGATGCAGCAGATGATTTTATGGCAGCAGAGGAAAACTACCTGGGTGCGTTAAGCTATTATTATAACAATAACTTCACCTTTGTAAATCTCGGGGATTGCGAAGAGCTGTGGGAAAGCACACCTGCAAAAGTGATGGAGAAGAACCGGCTGGCATTACTGGAAGAAGCCAGGTTCCAGCAACAGGAACGCTACTTCCGTATCTTCGGTAACCATGACCTGGAATGGAAATATGCTTTGCCACAGCAACAGTTCCTCCATCCGATCTTTGGCAAACAGCTTAAAGTATATGAAGGACTAATCCTCAGCACCCGCTATAATGAAAAAGAATACCAGGTGTTCCTTACGCACGGCCACCAGGGTGATCAACGCAGTGACGGCAACGCTTTCAGCAAATGGTTCGTAGCTGCCATCTGGACTCCCATACAACGTTTCTTCGATATACATACAGATACCCTCTCGGACTCCTTCGATCTCGTGGATCAGCACAATCTGATGATGCATGAATGGAGCGTACAATACAGTAATACACTACTGATTGCAGGTCACACGCATAAGCCGGTATTCGCCTCACTCGATCATATAGACCGGCTGAACCGCCAGCTGCAACGCGCCACAGCCAAAGGAGGCAACGCTGAAATAAAAAAGATTAATGACGAGCTACTGAGACGGCAAGCCGAATACGCAGGCAAGCGCGCTGTCAAAACAAAGGTACCACCCACGTACTTCAACACCGGCTGCTGCTGCTTCAGCGATGGCGACATCACCGGCATTGAAATAGCAGAAGGCTACATCCGCCTTGTGAAATGGGAGAAGAAAACAGGCAACGTAACAAGGATGGTGTTGGAAGAGTCGCCGCTATACTACTTATTTGATATGCTGTAACAATGTCCGGACTGTGATTTATTTGATTTGTTTGATTTTCCTGATGAGCGAAGGCTTTTATGGATGCTTTTTTATGAGGGCCTTTTGACCAGGATATTATATTCCAATAGATCTTCGCTCGTCAGGAAAATCAAACAAATCAAATAAATCACAGTTCAGACATTATCAAACGATCATCAATGCTGGTCAACCCTGAACGCCACTTTACATATTACGCCATAGGAGGATATTTTCCCATCACTGACATGCACCTTTATATCTTTCACGTAAACGGAGTCAATGTTATGGATGGTTTTTGATACTTCTGTCACCGCATTGCCAATAGCATCTTCAATACCTTTTGGAGAAGAGGCGATCACCTCTATTACTTTAACAATAGCCATAGTGATTGTTTTTTATGGTGAAATAATAATCCCGCTGCAACAATAATGTTGCTACAGTTTATTATAACCCCGCTGGCATGATAAATGTTGTCTTCCTGTCATTCTTCTCATGTATCAGAACAATAGTATGAATCCGGGCGCCGGAAAAGAAAAGGGCCTGAAAGCCGCCACAGCTGTTGTGATGATTTCTCCAACCGGGAGGCTTTTAAACAATATGCGGTGCTAAACCGTGTAATCAGCACCACAGCTAATGCAGTATTTGCGGTACAGCTCCTCTCCCTCTTAATTTTTTCTACAACATGTTCCGGGGGCGCAAACTTTCATCACTCAATCCGTGGAAAGCCCCCCGTTTGAATGGACTACGCCCGTTCGGCCACCACATGGCAACTGGCCGGGTGAGATCCCTGAAGTGTACCGCCCGGTATATGACGATGGAAGAGACAATATCGATTTCGTTCCGCAGACCATGCCATTGCAAGAAGACGAAACACCTGAACCGTAAGATGCTGGCATAGTTATTACACTTATTACCATGAAAGTTTCTGAAAAGGGGTGGTCTGGTAAAACAGATCTGAGATCAGACCCTGGAACCTGAACTGGGTAATGCCAGCGTAGGAAAACCAAGAAACATTCAGAGGCTCCGGCGGACAAAACCGGAGCCTCTTTTGATTGTGATTTACTTGTGATTTATATGATTATCCTGCTGAGCGGTTATCACAGTACTTTAAACACCGCTGCCAGCTGCTCACTACCGTAACCCGCGTCCTGCCCTCTCTTAAATATGCTCTTAATAAAGGCAGGAATGTCTGCATTAATGCCTGTTTCCTGCGCCTGTCTCAGGAAAAGGTCCATACCGTTTGTGCAGATATCCAGAGAGCTTTCGGAGTTTCCGTAGTTACCGGACTGTATTACATCTCCCTGATTTTTGAGCATTTCACAGAGGTTATGGGCAGCCTGCAGAACCATATTGCCGAGCGCCGCTACGGGGATATTTTCAGACTGGAATACTTTAGCGCCATGCAGGAAGCCTATCACACTGCCGAAGAGTGTAGACAGGAAGCCCATATCCCAGGTGGAAGCCGTTCCGGGATCTTCGCCCATGAATTGTAGTCCGCCCGCCAGCGCACGGAGCGGCGCCTCACTGGCCTGGTAAGCAGCCGGTGAGCCGGAGACAAAAATGAGCGCATCCTGGCGGCCTATCTGGCTGGGAACGGCTAGTATAGCGCCGTCGAGATAGACAATATTATTGGCATTGGCCCATGCTTCATCATCGCGGGCATCTTTAGGCGTGCCACTGCTCAGCTGCACCAGAGTACGGCCCGACAACGCGGTTGTCACTTCAGGAGTGCCCAGCAGCTCCCTGCTCACGTCATAGGAGGTAACGCATACCATGACAGTTTCGCTTGCGCTGACAGCCTGTTCTACAGAAGACGCCAGCGTCATTCCCTGTGCCACCAGGGCGGAAGCCTTTGCCGTTGAACGGTTCCAGCCTGTTACTTTATAACCCTGCTCTAATAATGTACGTACCAGCATCGCCCCCATATCGCCCAAACCAATGACTGTAATTTCCTTTTTCTGTTCCATAATGTTATTCGTTTATTCTTTTTCTGATGCAACAAAGTTCAGTAGCCGGGCAGCATAAAACAATAAGGGAGAAAAGATTCAGGGAGGGAAAAATTTCTCCCTATTCCCTTAACTTTATGGATCAAATAACCTGGATTATGTACGAGAAGAAAATACCTGAAAACCTTGATTGTGGCATCGCTATAGCGATCAAGATATTGGGAGGAAAATGGAAAGCCTGGATAATAGAACGTATCCATTCAGGAATTAAACGTCCCAGTGAACTGCATCGGGCTATTTATTTATCAAGTCCGCGTGTGGTAAATATGCAGCTGAAGGACCTGGAAGATATGGGTATCATCGGCAAAACAGTATTTCCCGGATTGCCGCTGAAAGTAGAGTATCACCTTACCCCTCTCGGAGAAAGCATTCTGCCTATTCTCTATACAATGGAGAAGTGGGGCAACGATAACCGCTCACATTTCGATTCCAGGTACTGGCAAACCTCTATTGAAGGTATAAGCGAATGGGGAATCGGGAGTTAGCTGTTAGCCTTTAGCGGATAGCCATTTAAGTTTGTTTAACATTATGCTTATCCGCTAAAGGCTAAAAAGCCAGCTTCCACCATCAATCGTACTTCATTGCATCAAGACCCACCTGCCTGCGGAGCAGTCCTATCTGCCCGATACAATAAGACTCGCGGTCGATACAGAACATGATGGTATCAAAGAGGGTATAATTGCCACCCGGCATTTTAAGCGGATCTGGACCGTTCAACTCTTCTTCGCTTAGCCCAGCGAAGGCGTCGCGGAGTATGGGGGAAATCCGCTGCCAGTCTCTGACATAGACCTGCGGTGAAGGATAGGTAGCATCATCCTGTATGCCTTTCCAGTCTTTAAACAGCTCCGCGCCTTCAGGTTCATCCTTTATGCCAACAAAAGATGCCAGCGAAAAGCGCTGATACAGGAGACTTCCTGCTATCCAGCCGATATGATTGGCTTTGGTGCCCAGCCTGTTGGCAGCATCCTTTTCGGATACGCCTGCCAGCGAATTGACGAATAATTTTGAATGATAGTCATACAGCGAAAGAAAAGCCTCTAATGCGGGTTTCTTTGAAGTAAGTGTTTCCATAAATATCTGTTTTAACACTGTGAAAAACCAACGTGGTATTACAACATAAACTTAGTATCAATATTCATGCAATGCAGGGTGCTTATGCGTCAATTTACAGGGTAGAATGTGCCAGCGCTTTTTCCCGATCCCGTAAATGATTTTTCCGATCCCGTAAATGATTCCCCCCTGGTACGCCGACCTTTGTTGTGTAAGCCCGATTTTATGACCACAAAAACAGGACCATGGAAACAACCGGACAGATCAAAACCAAACCAGCCATCATCTGCGAAACCCTCGCCGTATTACGCAAATACCACATTACGCCAGGCCTGATACGCGTTGTGCTGGGGGGTGATGATGTGCTGAAGTTCAGCGATGTCACCACCGGTGTTAACAATAAAATCTACATCCCGCCTGCAGGGGCCACCACTATACAATACCCTGTTTTTGATAACGGTAAGTGGATCTCCCCACCTGGTGCAGAGAAGCCCGTCGTGCGCACCTATACCCTCCGTGCGCTTGACCTGGAGAAAAAAGAAATGCATCTTGAATTTGTTGTGCATGGCGATACCGGGCCAGCATCCGCATGGGCAATGAGAGCAGAGCCAGGTGATATCCTGGGCGTAGCCATGAAAGCCAGAAAAGAAGCGCTTTTCCCGGATGCAGACTGGTATCTGCTTGCCGGAGATCAAACGGCGCTACCGGTAATCAGTGTCATACTCGAAAGCCTGCCTGCGAACGCCAAAGGAGTGGCGCTGATTGAAGTACCTGGCCCTGCCGAAGAACAACAGATCAACACAAGAGCGCATAACATGATCATTTCCTGGCTGTACAACCCACACCCTGGCACCGGCACTCTCCTGCAAGACATGGTAAGAAATGTATCCCTGCCTGACAAGGAAACACATCGCCGCTTTATATACGCCGCCGCAGAAGCTACCGCGATCAGGGAGATCAGGCATTACCTCCGCAAAGAGCTGCAGGTGGACAATACGGAACTGGACGCCTATGCGTACTGGAAATATGGCGCTTCTGAAGATGCATCTTCCATAGAATGACACCAGGAAGCATACAGCTGATATGTAAACAGCCGGCTTCCTGTAATTGCCGGCTGTTACCCCTTCGGTTAGATCAGATTTTAGAAAAATAGTTACTCCACCCATACTTCATCACAGGCTATCATGGGCAACCTGCGTTCGCGGTAACGCCATGCGGGCAGCTCCGGCCAGTTGGTGGCTTTCACCCGTATATATCTTACGGGAATGATGTCTTTATTATCGAAGCGATAAGCCGGGCGTTCTATGTTGTAATGCTCTGCAGGCATTTCATTTTTTAGGTTACCTATCTCCCTGAAGGTGTGCCCGTCGGCAGATACTTCTACAGTAATACTTGCCGGACGGAATATCCAATGGCGTGGATCTTCCAGGAAATTCATGGCCACGGCTTTCACTGCTACAGCCTTTCCCAGGTCGAGTGTAGCCCGCATCGGTTTACCGTAGAAACAAAGCCAGTTATAGCTGAAGTCATCATAACCGGGATTCCCGTCTACCAGCGTGGCTGGCCCCTTCGCCGGGAACTCAGGCGCCGCAGGAGTTTGCAGCTCCACCTGTGCATGCAGCGCTTTGTTGGGACGAGCGCCTGCGGCCAGTATCTTAGACCACTCTGCGGCATAAGCATCCGGTGTGAGTCCGCCTTCCGACAATTCCTTTACATCCGCCTGTTTGCAAGCGTCTGCGAAGCGTTGTATACGCTGCTGAAAACCGTCTTTCACTTTCCAGCTACCGTTATCACGCTGTTCAAAAATACCATGCTGCTCTATGCCATAGAAACGCGTTTGCTGCAGATATGTATAATCCTGCGCAAGCCGCAGCCTGCGTACCCGCGGCGCTCTCCCGGCATCGCCTTCCACCGCAGCTTCCGCCTTATCCAGCAAAGTACTGTACTGATCAATATAAGCCGGTGTAAGAAAGGTAACATGTTCGTTGACGGGATTACCGTAAATATCCAGGGCAGGCTGACTTACGGCATGCTGTTGCAATGACTGCATATAGGCGTTCACGTGAGGAGCCGCTTTACCATAATAGCCCTGCACAAATTCAGCGGTAAGCTGCCGGGCATCTGCATCGGGGTTCCAGAGCAGCTTGGCGAGGAGATAACTTTTCAGTTCTGCGAGATCACTGTAGGTGTCGCCACTACCCTGCTCAAATACGCCAGACACCTGGTGTTGCCGGAAGTACTGCATATTAGGCTGCAAGGTATGTAGTACCGGAAACGGCGCCAGGTAATTGGTGAACTGCGTTACATAATCCCATACAAAGAGATGGGATGTTTTAGTCCCCCATCCATCCAGGTAGTTCCTGAAAGGTGCAGCACTGGCCTCATTATTCAGGGGCAAGCTTCTGTAGGCATCAATGCTGCTAAGCATGATATATACATTATTTGCAGGCTTCAGGTGCAGCGTAGGCCGCGCCGTATGGCCATATGCCAGCGTGGTAAATATTTTATCAGGAAAACGGGCAGCTATGCAATTTACAAAATGAATAAGCGAACCCTGTGGCCCGCCTTCAACATTATCTGTCTTTTTACAAAGGTCACACTCGCAGTAGCCATTGTCGTCATTGGGACTTACAGACCAGTACAATGCATCCGGGTGTTGTTCCATCTGTTTTTGCAGCGCGGCTACGGTGATGTTAAATACTCCATCATTGCTGAGACACAGCTGGGTAGGCTGTCTTGCGCCCTTCACCAGTGCATAGTATTCCGGATGCGTTTTGAAGTAGTCTGACGGCGGCACCAGCTTGCCGAATGTATGTCCCCACATACCCCAGAGATCTTCAAACCGCTGTAGCTTATGCCAGTCAAGATATTCTGCGTCATTCACAGCGGCCGGCATGTATACTTCACGGTAGCGAAAAGCCGGCGCTTCGCTGATGTGCGTGTTGCCGGGTACCGTTACCTTATTGGTAGATGGAACGTCTGCTGGTCCTGCGTCCCATTTACGGCAGTGAAGCAGTTTCTCGAGAAAGGTGTACACCCCATACACAACGCCTTTTCCCGGCCCTCCTGATATCAGCAGGTCATTATCCTTTACCTCAATAACATAACCTTCAGCAGGGATACCTTTCGTATAGGCGATACGTATAGTCTTTGTGGTAGCATTATCTTCCTGTTGCACCGGCAGCTTCACACCTGTAGCCTCCTGCATGTAGTGTTGCAGGATACCGGCCGCCTTCTGTTCTGCCGGCGAGGGTTGCGCCGGTATGCTGATGCGGTAGGCCGAAGATCCGCCGGACACCAGCTCCAGATCACTGGAGCGGGCCGGCGACGTAACAGCAAGCATAAGACAAAGAATATAGAAACACCTTTTCATGTATTAAAAGTTATACAACAGCGTCAGGTAAATATCGTACTGGTTGTACGATTGCCCGTTGCCGATATGTTGATTGGTCCAGTTGCCGAACAGTCCGAGTGTGGTTCTGTAATTGAAAGTCTTCTGATAACCCGCTCCGATGCCGCTGGAGAAGAAGTCAACGGCTTTGGCAAACTGGTAGTTCCTGCTGCGGTCATCAGGTGTCGTACCCAGCGACAACATTAACGCTACAAAGTCTTTCTGGTCATTGAGATAATAGCGGTTGGTGAGCGTGTATGCCTGGAACCATTTACCACGTTCATTGATCACATAACCCCGAAGGTTCACCCAGTAATTGTTCCAGTACTTCGCTACAGACCATACGCCAGACCAGGTGTCTACGCTGTCGGCCCTCAGATAGCGGGCGCCCAGCTCCCCTTCCCACTCTTTACCGAAATTATGGAAGAGCGAATATCCTGCACGGAAGCGGGGGAACACATCTGCATTCGACCAGCTGACCAGACCGTAGGAATAGTTGCTTTTGTTGTGTGTGTAATATGTTTCTGCTTCCAGCTGCACACCGTTGCCACCGGCACGGTCAGCGTAGTTGATCCTGCCGCCGATGCTTCCCCTGTTGTGGAAGCGGAGATATTGCAAAGACGTGATACTGCCGGGACGGCTGCCATTATCGAATATACTCTGCAAGTGGATAACACCCACCTGGTTACGGTATGTTTTACTTTGCAGCCATGCGTGATAGTTCCGGATATTGCTGTTGCCCGGGTCCAGGTGTTTGAGTGAGCCTGCGGTGGCTGCCGCCTCCCTGTATCGTTTCAGTGTTTCCAACGTCTCTGCTTTTTTCATCAGAAGCGCTTTATCCTGCGGATACAGTTGCAACCCCTTATTGGTATATACCAGTGAGCTATCGTATTGCTTCAGCGCCAGGTGCATATTGGCAAGGCTTTGCAGCAGCAGCGTATCAGCAGGATTATATGCATAGGCCATCCGGTATACGGTCAGTGCACTATCCCATGCGTTGGCGTCACGGAGTTGTTTGCCATGGCTCATCAACTGGTCTGTATACATGCTGCGCAGGGTGGTATCTGCCGGATGTTGCTGCAGCAGCTGACCGGAGATAGCATACGCTGCCGGATAATTATGAGACTGCTGAAGCAGTGCTGATTTCTTTTGTAAGATGATCGTGTTATTACCGAGCGCCGACAATGCGCTGTCGCAGTACTGAGTGGCCGCTGTAGTAGCGCCGTTGCGGTTCTGCAGATTGATGAGGCTGAGCCATGCATCCTGGTTATGCGGGTCCGTATGCACCACTTCCTGTAGCAACGGTTGTGCCTTTGCAGGTGTGGCGCCGCTCAGTTCGCGGCGGGCAGCCGTCATCAGCTGATCAGTGTATGCCTGTTTATACTTTGTGATGGCGGGATACTGCGTCATCAGTGCACGACTCAATGTGGCCGCTTCCGTGTATTGACCTGCGGCTTCCAGCAGAGCTGATTTTTTGAACAGCAGGGTGGTATCGCCGGGCGCCTGTTGCAACAATACGTTGATGACGGAAAGGGCGCTGTCGCCGTTACCGGCTTTTGAAAAATCGTTTATCCGTTGACGTTGTATATCATAGTAGATCTGGCGGTTGCGCTGATTGGGCTGCACCTTCAGCAGGCAGGCCGCAGATACCGCGGCAGCATCATACTGGCGCATATCCTGCAGGATGCCTGTTTTCTTCAGCACAAAATCCGCATCAGAAGGATATTGCATCAGGGCGGCATTGCACCACTGCAGCGCATCATTATAATGCTGCATACTGTAGTACGTATTGATGACGGCATTCAACGCGGACTTATTACCCGGTTCAAGTTCCAGCAGCTGACGGCTCAGGGTTATCTGCTGCGCTTTATCGCCGCGTTTCCTGGCAGCGAGATAAGCGTTCGTCAGGCGGTCTTTTTCGATGGTCCTGCTGTCTGGTTTGCGCACCGGCGTTTCTTCCGGCTGCGGTGTGTTGTTCGCCTCTTCTTTCTTCCCTGCGGCCAGATATTCTGCCTTAATTCCTTTTACTTTTTCATCGTTGGGAAATAAGGTGCTTAGCTTTGCGAGTACTTTTTCCTGTTCCGTTTTCAGCCTGTTTTCCTGTAGGATGCCATACTTCTTCATGAGCAGATCCTTGTTGTCGGGATCGGCGGCCAATGCCATATCAACATAGCATACAGCCTCACCGCTGCGGCCCTGGTTGTATTCCAGGTTGATGAGATATTGCAGGGCATCCATGTTCTTCGGCTCTTTTCTCAGGACCAGCTGCCATTGTATCCTGCCAGCATGCGTATCGCCGGTAAGTACATATAAGCGTCCCAGTAAGAGCATAACATCTGTGTAACCAGGGCTCTGCTTCAATGCTTTCAGACAGAGAGCTTTGGCCTTTTCGTAGTCGTGACGCTGATTGGTCTCTTCCAGCGCTCTTTGCAGGAGGACGTCTGACGACACCAGTCCCTTGCGCTGTGCCGCTACGCCTGATGCATAGAAAAGGCATGCGAATAAAAAGAAGACCTGTATTATATTTTTCCAGTAAACCATTCTTAATTGATCTGATGAATAATTATACCGCAGGCTGTTGTTTGAAACCTTTACGCTGCATATTGCCCCAGCCGTGCTTCTTACCGGTAAGCTGATACAAGTAGCCTCTCATGGCAAAGAACAGTACCAACGGGTGATATAAAAATGGCTCCAGGAATGTCATCATGCACAGTTTGGCAACATCCTTCCAGCTCTGGTAATAACGGAAGGTCAGCTGATCCCAGAGGATAGCCAGCGAAGAGATGAACACCGAGAAGGTATAAATGAACAACAGCAGGATGACGGCGAAATCCCAGTTGATGATGTTGAACACCACGATATAGATGTAATACAGCAGGCCCACAAACTCAATGAGTGGCGCCAGCAGTTCGAAAATGAAATTGTAGGGGAATACGATCAGGCCCAGGCGCTTGTATTTTGGATTGAACAACACGCTCCGGTGCGTACTGAAGATCTGTAACAATCCTCTTGCCCAACGGGTACGCTGCCTGCCAAATACTTTGAACGTAGACGGGCTTTCCGTCCAGCAAAGTGTTTCGGGGATGTAACGTACCGCGTATTCCAGCTTCTGTTCGCACATGTATTTGCACATACGGATAATCATATCCATATCTTCTCCCAGCGATTTGGGATCATAGCCGCCGGCTTTGACGACAATCTCTTTATCGAAGAGACCGAGTCCGCCGGAAACGTTAGGCACCGCATTAATGGAAGTCCACCCCATTTTGCCCAGCACAAAAGAGCGGATGTATTCCATTTCCTGGAAACGGGGCAGCCACTCTTCCGGAGGTTTGATTGAAGTAAGCATACCGGCATCTGCTTCGCAGGAATTAGCCATACGCAAAGTGGCGCCCGTAGCGATCACCCTGGTCTCTTCATCCATAAATGGACGGATCAGTTTCAGCAGGGTGTTCCGGTCGAGGATACAATCTACGTCCGTATTGAGGAAGTAAGCGAAAGACGCAGCGTTGATACCGGCATTCACTGCATCCGCCTTGCTTTTACCATTCACTTTGTCGACCACCAGGAGTTTGGCGTAAGCAGGATTGTCTGACTTAAAGAAACGTTTTACAGGCTGACAGGTCAGCTGCTGATTATAAGCAAAATCTATCTCCGACAGTTCAAATTCATTGATCAGTTTCTCCAGCGTTTCATCCGTACTGCCGTCATTCACAATGATCACCTCAAACCGGGGATAGTTCAGGGTGAGCAATGAGCGTACGTTTGGGATGATGGTCACTGCTTCATTATATGCCGGGGCAATAACAGAAATGCCCGGTGTAAGTGGAGACTCCACCAATGTCAGCGTTTCCCTGATCCTGTTTTTCCAGCTGTACCGCCTGATGGCAAAGTAAGACAGGAACGCCAGGAAGGTGTAGAACGCAAACAACAACACACAATAAAAGAAGACAGCATGTTCGTAAAACTTAGTAATATTTGTCCAGATAGTATGTTGCATCAATATTTTATTAGAGGGTTAAGGCAATGCTGCAATATGGTATGATGCTGCCCTACGCTCTGCGCCTGCAGTTGCTGCAACATCAGCTGAGCCAGTGCCTTATGATTAACAATTGATTTTGCCGCTTGTTTTTTGATCTCAAAGTCTTCTGAGCTGAGGAACTGGCTACGCAGGAAGTCCAGCTGCCTGCCGCTTCCGATACGGCCAAGCGCCTTAAGTATCTCCTCCCTGCAGGATAACGGTTGCTCTTCATACATGCTGACGAGCTCCAGCTCTGCTTCCAGTGCCATCAGTTTTCCCAGGCTGTTGATGGACAGTGCACGTAATTCCAGGTTCTCTGATTTCAGCATAGACATCACCGCAGGGATGGCATCGAACTGCTGGAAATGAGCGGCCAGTTTAAGACAGAAGGATATTACAGAAGGATGATAAGCAGGATCTATCCATCTTGCAAAAGACGGTACCGGTATATCTGTACGTTGGGTGACCAGGCGGAACAGTTCAAACTGTTCCCATGCCAGCAAGGGTTTGCTGATCTCCTGTAGAAAATCCATCGGGTGCTCAGCTGAACATTTGGCGAAATAGCAGCGTGCCATTTCGCGCACATAGCGGTTATGGTGATTGATCAATGGCAGTACTACCTTTTCTTCCACTGTAATTTCCATATTGAACAATTCACTCAATCCTTCTACAATCCTTTTAGGATTGGGGCTGCTGAGTTTCTGCTGTGCATATTGATGCAGCCCCAGGTCTATGTAAAGGCTCCTCGACAGATCTGCCACATGCCCGCTGAAGTTCCTCCTGTAGTGCAGTATTTTCTGCACCAGTAATTCCCTGCCCCATTTATGATGCAGGGGAAGCTTACGGAATTCGTTCAGGGCAGGCGGCTGCTTTTCATCAAAGATGTCCTGCTGAACCATATGCTCCAACATGAGCACATCTATCTGTTCAGCTACTGGTTCATTCCTGCGGTCCTGGAAATACTTCACAGCCCTCAGCAGCAACATGTTCAGGTAAGCTAAAAAGATGCCGGCAATAGCGAGTAAGGAAACGATGATAGCTCCTTTGATGAATGTGGGCAGCCAGAAAAAATTTTCCTTCACTTCCACAAACCACGACTCTATCCCATTAAAGAATGAAAACATGACTCTCTTAACTAAAAATAGACACTATAGAAATACGATTAATACACGTTCTGGACCTGCTGTACCAGACGGTTTACCCTGGACACCAGTTCACTTGGGGCAAATGGTTTTTTCAGATAGTCATCTGCTCCAAGATCAAAACCATCCAATACTGTTTTTTCGTTGGTGATAGCGGAAAGTATCATTACAGGTGTACCCTTCTTTAGCTGATTACGTTTAAGCCTGCTTAAAAGTTCAAGACCACTTGCAAAAGGCAGCATGAGGTCTGTTATGATCAGATCAAAATCGCCTCCTTCCATGTGACCGATTGCTTCCTTACCATTCTGGGCGATTGTTATATTGTAGCCCTGTTTACCTAAAATAAGATTCACCGCGCGTGCCATAAATGTGTCGTCTTCAATAATCAATATACGCTTCATAATCTGTTGTTTTTGCGAACAGTTAATTAATAGAAATCCGCTCTCTGTCAGGAATGACAAAGGAGGGAGTTCAGGATGATAAAGATGGTAGGATAAAAAGACATCAGCTGATTACTGGTGCCTCACAGAAACATGGTCAAAACTATGGAGCTCGTTGGCTAAGCACACGCACATTTGCATATACCATGCCAAAAATATCAAGCTATCCAATTCCTTTGATACCAATTAATTATAAGGGTCTTATTTGATTTGGAGATTAATTGTCAGCACGACACTTTACTGACACTGCTAAAACATGAAGACGCGTAAAAAAAATTGGGTTTTAGGTAAAATAAATACAAAACCTTTGGTTACTTTCTATCTGTTGCAGTTTGTTGGTGCGAATTTGCAACGAATTATCCGGATGGAAAAAATTATGCGCCAGGTTAACAGTGGGATAACATATTGTAAAGTTTAAATTATATACATCCTTAATTGGTTACCTTTTCATATATTAGGAAAACATAACAATTTAATGAACACATACTGGAAATGGGCATCTGTCGGCTGCGGCCTCCTGTTATTGGCTGTCGCAGCGGGCGCACAGCAGCAAACGCTTAGTCTTGCGGAAGCCCTGAAGTTGGTAGAGACCAGTCAGCCGCAACTGAAAGCGTATGCTTTACAAACGCAGGCAGCCCAATACAGTGAACAACTTGAGCGGAACACGCTTGTTCCGGAGGTGACGGCAGGCTATCAGGCTGGCTATGCCACCTATAACAACATTACGGGCATGAGCTATCCCGGACTGTTGTTACCTATCAGCGGGCCGCCATCCAGTGGCAATATCTATGATCCGGTTCCAGGTACTGCCCTGATGGCGATGATCAGATGGAACCCGCTTACCTTTGGTCAGCGCGAAGCTGCGGCCCGCAGGGCGGCAGCGCAGTACAAGATGGCAGCGAGTTACTACAGCGATGCTTTGTTCCGGCAGCAATACCTTACCATCACCACCTACCTTGACGCCCTTTATCTGCAGCAACTGATGCAGAGCAGCCGTGCTAATATCTCCCGTACAGAGGCTGGCCAGGAACAGTCGCTTGTACTGGCGCGGCAGGGTCTCCGCCCAGGCATCGACACCACACAATTTCAGGCGGCGCTGGCACAGGCACGTACTGAATTGTTGGTATTGCAACAACAGTATTATGCGCAGCTCACGGAGCTTTCACGGTTGGGGAACCTATCTATCAGCCCGGACCAGCTGGTACTTTCAGACACGCTCCTGTTAGGCCGCCTGCCATCATCTCCGGATACTACAAATACGCTTAACAACCATCCGCATTTCCGGTATTACACCGCCAGGAAGGACGTGAGTGCTGCTGCCCTGAAAGAGATCCAACACAGCTGGCTTCCCCGGCTTGATCTCTGGGCCAATGCCTATGCACGTGGTTCAGGCATTGCGGCAGATGGCAGCATAGACAAGCCAGCCGGCTGGTCACTGCAGCGCAATAACTATGGCGCGGGCCTCCAGGTGAGCTTTCCTATCCTCGGCTTCGCACGTACCAACCTACAAAAGAAGCAATACCGTTTCCTGCTGAAAGCCGATGAAGCACAGCTCGAACAGACAACGCTGGACCTCCGGCAGCAACAACGAACGGCATGGTTCAATTATCATCAGAACCTGGAGATTGTGCGGCAGTCAGCCATACAGACGAAGGCAGCAAGTTTTGCATTTGATGGGCTGAAGCTGGGCTACGCAAACGGCCTTACCGATTTCACGAGGCTGACACAGGGGCAATACGATCTGCAGAAAGCAGAAGCAAGCGGTTACCGCGCCAGCCTCCAATTGTGGCGCGCGCTGCTGGAAGTAGCCGTAGCACAGGGACGATTAGAAATATTCACCGACAACATGAAATAACAATATATTTTATGAAACTGATTATCCAGGCATTGCGGCATCCCGTTAGTGTATTCGTTGCCGTTATAGCAATATTGCTTTTCTCATTTCTGTCCATACGCAATGCCCGCATAGATATTTTCCCGAAGATGGGGCTGCCGGCGGTATACGTGGCGCAGCCCTACGGTGGGTTGTCGCCCGAGCAGGTGGAAGGCTTTGTTACCTCTTACTATGAATATCATTTCCTGTATATCACCGGCGTAAAGTATGTGGAGTCTAGAAGCATACAGGGTGCGGCTATCATCAAGATTGTATTCAATGAAGGTACAGACATGAGCCAGGCAATGGCCGAGGTTGCAGGCTATGTAACGCGCGCCAGGGCCTTTATGCCACCAGGTACAGTCCCTCCTTTTGTAACGCGTTTTGATGCGGGCAGCGTCCCTGTAGGACAACTGGTATTTAGTTCAGAGAGCAGATCCCTCAGTGAGATATCGGACCTGGCCTTGTTTCGTGTACGCCCAATGTTTGCTACGCTCCCGGGCGTATCAGCACCTCCCCCTTTCGGTGGCAACCAGAAAACGGTGCTTATCACCCTGGACCCTGAAAAACTGCGCGCTTACCATTTTTCACCAGACCAGGTGGTACAGACGATTGCCCGGTTCAATACGATCTCACCGGCAGGTAATATCCGTATCGGTGATACTACCTATATCACGCCGCAGAACAGCACGATCGAAACATTGCAGGACCTCCAGAATACGCCACTGCAACAGGGTACAGGGCCTTCCGTCTATGTGAAGGATATAGCCACTGTGAGCCTCGGCGCCGACGTTACCACCAGCTACGCACTGATCAATGGTAAGCGTTCCGTCTATATTCCTGTTACGAAAAGAGCGGATGCCTCCACCTGGGATGTAGTCCAACGTGTAAAGGCCGCATTGCCTGACATGCAGGCCGCTATCCCTCCGGATATTAAGGTCAGCTATGCCTTTGATCAGTCAGGGTACGTGATCAATTCGCTGCGCAGCCTTCTCTTCGAAGGTGGGCTGGGCGCCCTTCTTACGGGCCTGATCGTATGGCTGTTCCTGGCCGACTCCCGCAGCGCATTGATTGTGGTGCTCACCATTCCGCTGGCATTACTCACTTCTTCCATCCTGCTTTACCTCACAGGCCAGACCATCAACATCATGACATTGGGCGGGCTCGCGTTGTCTGTTGGGATACTGGTAGATGAAGCGACGGTGACCATCGAAAATATTCACCGGCACATGGAGACAGGTAAAAGCAAATCCAGGGCTGTAGCGGATGCCAGCAAGGAGATTGCGGCGCCTAAACTGCTCATATTACTGAGCATACTGTCAGTGTTTGTACCTGCCTTGTTCATGAACGGCATACCCAGAGCCATGTTCATGCCATTATCATTGGCAGTAGGCTTCGCTATGATCGCGTCCTTTCTGTTATCACAAACCTTTGTACCGGTAGCAGCCAGCCTGCTGCTGAAAGCGCGTATCAATAATACTGCCGGAGAAAGCCGTGCAGCAAGTTTCTTTCAACGTATCCGGCAACGTTATGCAACAGCAGGATACCGCATGCGTGTAGCCTCCGGCTGGTTCACAGCGCTCTTCCTCGCGGTATCAGCAGGAATATTGTGGTTATTGTTCCGGTTTGCCGGCACAGCGCTGTTTCCGCATACAGACAGCGGACAAACACAGGTTCGTTTACGCATGCCCGTAGGCACCCGCTTTGAGCGCACTGAAGACGCCACGCGTAAACTGTTGCAGCTGGCAGACAGTATCGCAGGACATGGTAATACGATCATCACTTCCGCGTTTGTAGGCACACAGCCATCCAGCTACCCGGTGAACTATATCCATCTGTGGACAGGCGGACCTTATGAATCTGTGGCCCGTATCCGGCTGAAAAAGGGCGCTATTCCAGTGAGGCGCTTTCAGGAAAAGCTGAGAGCGGCTGTCAGACAGGAGATACCTGCAGTGAAGATCTCTTTTGAGCCAGGCGATATAGTTGAACAGGTACTTAACCTGGGCAGTACCAATCCCGTAGAAATAGCGGTAGTTAACAGGAACCTCGCAGAAGGCCGCAAAACAGCTACACAGCTGATGCAGCAGCTATCACAGATCCCCACGCTGCGCGACTTACAGATAGCCACACCGTTGGATTACCCGGCTATCCGGCTGGACATAGATCGCGTGAAGGCAGGCCAAGCCGGACTTAGCAGCGAACAGATTGCGCGATCAACTGTGGCGGCCACGTCTTCCAGCCGCTTTACCACGCCGGGCTACTGGCTGGATAAGGCCACCGGCACCGCTTACCAGGTGCAGGTGCAATACCCGGAATACCGCATGAACAGTACCAGTCAGCTGGAAGCCATACCTGTGGGCAATGAGCACTACCTCAACGAAGTGGCTACGTGGAAACGGACCAGTACCGCAGGAGAATATGACCGGTTGAACCAGCAGCGTTATATTACCATCACCGCCAATATTGAAGAGGAGGATGCCGGCGGTGTATTCCGCAAAGTGGATCAGCTGATCAAACGCATGGGCAAGCTACCTAACGGCGCCAAAATATTATTACGCGGTCAGCCTGAACTACTGCAACAAACGCTTAGCAGCCTTCAGTCAGGACTCCTTATTGCCATAGTGGTTATCTTTCTGCTGATGGCAGTATATTTTCAATCATTCCGTATTGCGCTTATCATATTATCCGTAGTACCTGCCGTGGTGGCAGGTTCCCTGTTATTCCTACTGATGACGGGGAACTCACTGAACATACAGTCATACATGGGTACGATCATGGCGGTGGGTGTGGCCATTGCCAATGCGGTGCTCTTCATAACGCATGCAGAGCAGCTGCGCAGACAGGGTAACGGTAATGCCTATATGCAGGCAGCTGAAGGCAGACTACGTCCCATACTGATGACAAGCATTGCTATGATCACCGGGATGATACCAATGTCGCTCGGTTTGGCCGAAGGCAGCGACCAGACAGCGCCACTGGCCATTGCCGTTATCGGGGGACTGTTATTGTCCGCTGTCACCGTACTATTCATTCTTCCTCATATCTATCAGCAAACAACTGGAAGGAAATCCTATCAACCGGTTTCTCTCGATCCTGATGATACAAACAGTAAAAATTATGACAAACATTAAAAGTCGTCTACCTCACATGCGTCATATTGCTATATACCTGTTATTGCCTGTATTGTGCGCCTGCGGCGGAAACGGGCAGGAACAGAACAACACCGCCAACGGCAATGTTCCGGATACGATACCAGTATTTATCCTTCGCGGGGACACGGTAAAGAAAACGATAGAGCTGCCGGCGGAGCTGATCCCATATGAGAGTGCGGAACTTTTTGCAAAGGTGCAGGGCTTCATCCGGGAGATGAAAGTGGACCTGGGTGACCGCGTAAAGAAAGGACAGGTGCTGGCGGTTATTGAGGCCCCTGAAGTGAACAGCCGCTTTGCCGAATCAGAAGCGAGCGTACAGTCGGCCAGGGCGAAGTGGATGTCCAGCAAAGACCAGTACGAAAGGCTATACCGCGCTTCACAGGCGCCTACTCCCGGCATCGTTGCGCCGGCAGACCTGGAGCGGAACCGCAACCAGATGCTGGCCGACAGCGCCGCATATGCAGCTGCAGGGAAACAAGCGCAATCCTATAAGGCCATATCCGGCTACCTGTATATCATCTCTCCTTTCGATGGAGTGATCACAGCACGTAAAGCAGATCCCGGCGCTATTACAGGGCCCGGCGCGCAGCTGCTCACCGTACAGAACAACCATGTGCTCCGTCTGCGTGTAGCCGTTCCCGAAGTATATGTGGCAGCGGCTGTATCCAAAGAAATTGACTTCCGGGTGGATGCCTATCCTACGCAATATTTCAAAGCAATGCTTGCACGTAAATCAGAGACGATAGATCCTGCTACGCGTACAGAGCTGTGGGAGTTCAGGGTAGACAACAGCGGACATCAGCTGAAAGCCGGCGCGTTCGCCTACGTAAAACTGAAGCTCGAAAGAGGTGCTCCTTCTTTCACGGTGCCATTCAGCAGCATTGCCACCACACAGGAAAGAAAATTTGTGATACAGGTGAAAGACGGCAAAGCCGCCTGGACAGACGTAAGGCAAGGCATCACCACGGATAGTGCGGTGGAGGTATTCGGTAACCTGAAAGCCGGCGATACCCTGCTGGTGAAGGCAACGGATGAGCGGAAACCAGGCAGCACAGGCTTCTGGAAACTGAAAGCCAGGAGTTGATCACCGGGTGTCAGGGAACTGCCGGTTTGTCTCCTGACACTGCGATCTGTTTTCATTAAATACTAAGTATTTTAGCATTTGGATGCAATTCAAAGGATACACCCCTATTTTTTAATTGATAAACCCCTTCATTATGGAAACCACCACACTTAAACGCTGTTGCGTTTATCTATTACTGATCACCGGAATGATCGCCTGTAAAAAAGAGGTTGCGCCTCCTCCACCTGAAGTAACCACGGAATCATTCAGCAACAGCTGCGCGGTACCTGTATCCTGGTTTAAGCTGGAACAGAAACTGATCAAGGAGAGCCCAGGCTTTGCACCACCTGTTGCCGCCAGGGCAATTGCCTATACGGGCATTGCGCTGCATGAAGCCGTTGTATGGGGCATATACGGCGTGCCTACACTGAAGGGCCAGCTGGACGGCCTTACCACGCTGCCCACACCGGAAAGCGGGAAAAGGTATATCTGGGCAATAGCGGCCAACAGCGCCATGGCGGACATCATCAGGTACCTGTTTCCCAATGCCTCGCCAGCCAATTTACAGTTGATCGATCAGCAGGAAAGCAATGATCTTACCTCACTGAGCGACGGCTACACACAGGCAGATATTGACCGGTCCACTGCCTTTGGCAAACAGATAGCAGCAGCTATTTATCAGTGGTCTGCTGCGGATGGCGGTAAAGATGGCTACCTGAACAACTTCCCTACGGACTACACGCCACCCGTTGGTCCGGGGCTATGGGTGCCTACTCCGCCGGGATTTCAGCGCGCCATGTTACCCTACTGGGGCAACAACCGCTTGCTGGTAAAACCGGATCAGCCTGATCTCACCAGGATTCTGCCGCCACCCTATTCAACAGACACCACCTCCGCCTTCTACCAATCTGCTAACGGGGTGTACAAGATCTCCAAAACACTGACGCCTGAGCAAAATACGATTGCCAAATACTGGGCGGATGGCAGCAACACTTTCACCCCTCCGGGCCACCTGATAGGCATTGCAGTACAACTGGTCAGCGAGCAGCATCTCAGTCTCGGGCAGGCGGCATCACTCCTTGCCAAAGTAGGCATAGGCCTGAACGATGCGGGTATCATCTGCTGGAAGTACAAATACAAGTACAACGTGTTACGTCCGGTTACGTATATCCGTAACCGTATTGACACAGGCTGGAACAGTCTGATCGGTACGCCGCCCTTCCCTGCCTATACATCTGGTCATGCTACTTTCTCGAGTGCTGTCGGTCACATACTGGAAGACTACTTTGGTCATAGCTTTGCTTTCACCGACAAGCAGAAAATACCGGACGGTTTTACCCCACGGTATTTTGATAACTTCAACGCTATGATTGATGAAGCGGCTATCTCCCGTGTGTATGGCGGTATCCACTATGATTTCGACAGCGAAAACGGTAAGCAGACCGGTAAGGAACTGGCGGATCATGTGCTGTCGTTGAGATATTAGGCATGATGTTATGACAGTGAACCATCTAAAAAGGGACGCCTGTGCGTCCCTTTTTAGATGGTGGTCAAACGTAGTATAGGCGGATTCCTGTTGCTGCGTGTCTAGCTTAGTTCTGGCACTACTAGATAAGATCATTTATAGCAAGTGCGCTTTTAACAGGGCGTTACCTGGGGGTTGACTGGGCTTTGGTATACCGTTGGTATGCCTTTGTCTCGTCCTTAGTACGCAAATTTTGCATCCTTTGATAATCAAATGACAAGCGAAAGCATACACAATATCAGGGCTGGCCCTGATGTGGCCAGCCCGACAGGTGTGTACAGTTATCATGGGTGGTTTCCGTTATTGGCCTTTGCGAATACGCT
>NZ_DATLKJ010000102.1:0-40353 GCF_035538455.1 Chitinophaga sp. | reverse complement strand
TGGCTCAAATATCTTAGCAACTTTCTCTTTACTGATTACACCTCTATTTTTGATCTGGAATACCAACTGCTGGCTGTTCCAGAATGTCTTGATCTCTACAGTGCTCTTCATTGACGAGAATTTCACAGCATTGGACAGCAGATTATTGATAATCTTGATCAAAACAAGCTTGTCACTCAAAATAACAGTAGGCAATTCCTTATCTGCCTGATATTCTATCCTTACCCCCCTTGAATTGGCCACGTATCTGTTCATTATAACACAGTGCTCAATACATTCCCGCAAGTTGAGAGATTCCTTACTGATTGTATTAAAACGGCCTGCATCAATCCTGGACATATCCAGCACATTATTGATAATATTCCTGGCTACATAACAGGCAGAATAAAGGTCGTCAATCTCCTGACGTTCTTCCTCAGTGGCATATTCATCCTTACGCAGCTGCATTAGCTGTGCAATTCCGAAAATCGCATTCAGAGGAGTCCTTAATTCGTGATAAGTTTCTCTTAGAAAAATACTCTTCGCAACAGATGCATCTTTTAATTTTCTCTCTGAGTTTAACAGATTCTTTATTTGAAAAACATAAGTGGTCATTATTATAATGATCAATAACATAAATGCTCCGGATGTAACCATTCTAACCACATTCGCAATGTCTGGACCGAAACTGAGTGGTTTTAATAGAGCATAATGATTATTAACCTGAACTCCAACCATTAATACTACGGTCCCCGCCAGGCAATAGATCAACACCTTTCTTTCATTGTATATCACAAAAGCGCTACTTAAGTGAAAAACAATAAGCGCCAGAAATGCGATCAATAATTCCATTTGGATGGCAGCTCCGAGTACAATGCTCCAGTAAACAGCAAATATTACGTGTATCACCAGCATTGCCAGGTTAGCCCTGAAATACTTTTCTAAATGATTCAATCCCAGAACCGACAAAAAACATAATGTCTCAATAATAACAGGATAAAGTATAAGCGGACTTCTGTTCAAACAATAAAAGGAAAAACCCACCGACATTACAAGAAAGCACATCGTCAAAGCAATACCATTTACAATCCTTACCGGGTTTTTCTCAGCTGGTTTTTCCAATTCACTTGTGCCGGGAGAGAGCAATTTGTCAAACACTGACTTCAATAGACCAGTTTTCATACGAGTTATTTATGAGGTTTTCAGTGAAACAGAGGGTCACTATAAAAGTACGTCAATTGTTCCGTATAAGAGAAAATATCAATAATAAAAACCGCGCGGAGGGAGTTAAAGCCAGACTGTTTACATTTGATTTAGATAAGCCACTATAAGGTTTTCTCAAAAGGATACTTATTCACTTCTTAATACATTACCCTTAAAGATAATGAAATAAAAAATTACCAGGAAAGAAAATCTCCGGTTAACACCAGAAATCTTCTTTCCTGACAATAAAACACCTGTTCACTGCAATCGTATGGCGCTCATATCATTACCCGCTCCAGCCCCTTCTGCACAGCAATGTCTTTGTGTTCAGACATGCCTGCACCCTCAATGCGGTAAGTAGTTACATCCGTGATGCCCACAAAGCCCAGCACATGCTTGAGATATGGCTCTGCAAAATCAAATAGCTTCATCGGCCCTTCAGAATATACACCATTAGAGGCTACAGCGAGGTATGCCTGCTTCTCTTTCAGTAACCCCTCCGGTTTGCCGGTAGCATAGCTGAAAGTAATGCCCACCCGGATAATGTGATCTATCCACGATTTCAGCGACGGAGGAAAGTTAAAATTGTACAGCGGAAAGCTGATTACAAGAATATCTGCCCACAACACCTGCGCAACGGCATCATCTGAACGACGAAGCAACGCGGTATGCTCCGGTGTATAGCCATCTGGCCGCCGCATGAGCGCATCAATATAGGCCGCCTTATAACTGCCGTATTCATGTTCCGCCACATTATTCACCTGAAGGGTTGTTCCGGGATAGCGGCTTTCAATACGTTCAATAATCCTGTTCCCCAGCCGGATGCTGTTAGACGCTTCTCCCCTGGGACTGGAAACAACATGCAATACTTTTTTCATAATTTTATGCGGATAACTTTGTTGAAATTTTCAGCCTGCGCTGATTGAATACCTGTCAACAAAATTACCCGGCTATATCACCTGATGCACCGGGGTAACACATAGGTTACCGCTAACCTTTTGATTAGTTAAAGATCGATCATGGAAGAAACATCTGTTAATACACTTCCCCTCAACAGCTTTAAATGCCTGGGCATGCTGCCCGCTGTGGATGATGCCCTGTACGCCATTGGTGGGAAATGGAAACTAAAAGTGCTGATTGCGCTCTCCTCCGGGCCGCACAGGTTCAATCAGCTGCAACGCATGGTGACCGGCATCTCTGCCAGAGTATTGTCCAACGAGCTGAAAGAGCTGGAACTAAACCGCCTTATCAAAAAAAATATACTGGCTCCATCCATCCCCGCCATAGTAGAATATGAGCTCACAGAATATGCTGATACCCTCTCCCCCATGGTACAGGCTATCGTGGAATGGGGCGTGATGCACCGGAAGAAAGTCATGAGCACTCCACAACAGTAATGATCATCACATTTCCGGATACTGCTCCTGTAACGTCCATTGCTGTAAACGGCCATCGGCTCTCTTTGCCAGCAGGATGCCAGCATTCACCGTCCCTTTGTTATCTGCTGGGGTAAGATATAATGAAGCGCCTTTCAATTTTATGAGATAAGTATTCTTCCCTGCGGGGATAAACTCATATTCCTGTACCATATTACCTGCTACCAGCGGCTGTTCCTCCAGCCCAGCCCCATCTGCCGCCTTAGCACCTTTCGGCTGAAAGGTTTTTCCCGAATAGAGATTCTGCAGCTGATAAGTCTGATCTTCCTGATGCTTAAAGTCCCATGTAACACATTTCCAGTTTACGGGAGAGTACGCCACAATAGGAGTTCCGTTTTCAGTACCGGCATCTTTGATCCTGAGAACAATGCCTGTAGCTACATTCCGGATAGCGTAAGTACCTTTAATAACCTGTGCGTAAATATCAGTGGTTATGGTATTCCCCAGGAAAACCAATAACAGTAAAGTGTGCAGTGTTTTCATAATAGTTGGAGTTATTAGTATGAAGTTAATTCAATCATTGTATAATTGCTTACTCTACCACCTCAAAATAATTCTTCGCTGAAATAATATCCTTGGTAGATACCCCCTGGATAATACAGGTAAATACCCCCTTCAAGTCATTTGTAAAAAAACTGAAAGTTGCCTCTCCATTTTCGTCTGTGACAAGCTGGTAGTTCCAATAAAGGGTCGAATTGACTTCCTGAGTCAGCTCCTGGATCTTAGTATAATCAATCTGCGGGAACATTTCCTCCTCGTGGGTGGGCTTGATTGATTTTATAAATTCACCGGATTGACGATCCGTAGCACATTCCCCCATATATAATATATACCTCCCACTTCTCCTATCATAGTATTTCTCGCCAATCTTTGGAGGTACAGCCGGAGGGGCTCCATCACACATCCAATGTTGTAATTGGCATACATATGCGTTGCAGCTCTTCATTTTAACTGTTTGCGCTAAATCCAATGGTTCATTATCTTCTCTGGCATTTACAGTCACTCCTTTTAAAGTCTTAACCCGTCGTCCCAATTCCTCAGCGGTAAATACATCTGATTCAACCACCGGAGGTAACCTATCTATAGTATAATTATATTGCCCTAACTGAAGGTTAATACTATCCGCATTTTCAACTAACTGTATTGTGTACAATGACTGCAAATTACCGAGGATACTCAGCATTAACGTATTATTACCGGTTACAAGCATGTAATGATCTATGCCAAATCCACCCTTCTCATCGGTATTTATTATATTCATGTTTTTATCTTTCATCAGCAGCATCTTCACTGAGTGTTTTGGCCTTTTCTCATTAAATAAAACATATCCCTGCAAAGGCCTGATTATATCCATACTAGTATCCAATACTGGTTTACTGCCATTCTTATATTGATCTACATAGTAAAAATGTCGAATATCGTTCAACCGACCCGGAGGAAGACGCCTGCTGTAGACACAAGCAACTGAAAATATGCCTCGTAAAGGATTCCCATAATCATCTGTTAATTTCACTTTCCAGGAAGATCTCGATCTTCGATGATAAATCGCCGAGTCAGGTTGAAGTGATATTTTAATCTTTTGCGACGGCGGAACATGACCTTCATTCTCTAAACTTATCTGCTTAATTATGGATTCAGCCTTCTTTACAGAACCGATATTAATCCATTGCTGGTATTCCTTCTCAGCCTTGTTAGCGACATATTCATCTGTATAAGCTAGCAACGAATATTCCCCAGCCAATAAAGAATCTGGTAAGAATAATGCTCCTTTACTAATTCCATGATTGATTGCAAAACGCTCTGATAGAATGGGCTTTTTTGTTTTACCATTACAGAGTGTCACATAGAGCGTGTTCAGGTGTTTAGTGCTATCACTTATCTTTAAGTTTAGCAAATATGCTGTAAACCATATTCTTTCATTGGGCAGATAAACTGCCTTATCAATGTGCAGAAATAGTCCCGAAGAGCATTTTGGCTGCGCAGATATTTCAAAACCAGATACAATTATCATAATCAGACCCAAAAGTAACTTGGTTTGTACCCTCATCTTAACAGCGTTAATATGTAGTATTATCAAATTTGGATACATTAAATGTGTACATGACAATCTTATTACTATATACAGCTATAAATCTGCTTCCAATTATCCGGAAATCCGAAAGCTTCTCCTGATATTCATTCGGAATATAAAAGCTAAATAGATATTTGCCATTCGAAAGATCATACGCATCGATCACCGCATTTTGCTGATTTGCTTTACGGCCTTCATTATCCGCCCGAATCCCCGATGCTATATAAAGATGAGCATTATCAATTGCCACTTGTTTATTAACTACCAGAGGAGGAGCGGACATTCTGACATCTCCATTCCTGTCGGGCTTGCCCACCTTAATTTTTTCATATTGAACCGTATCAATTGTATTTCCTCTATATAATACTGTTAACAAAGAATCACAAACGATAAACTGATTACGGTAAAAATAAGTATAGACAAACCTACCTTGTCTCCTATCATATTTCATCAATCCATCCATACTCATAATTCCCTCATCTTGCTGTGTGAGCAGGGAATCATTAATATTGAGCGTCTTCCCGTTGCTTATCCCCAGCATAAATGCTTTGTTGCGCACCAGTCTTAAAATGATTTTCGAATCTGAAATGGGTATTCCGATATCAAATCTCGTTCTAACAGTATCTGTTTTTTCAACCTCCCAATTCTCTATACCACCCAAAAAAACAATGGAAGAACTACCATCTGCAATATAAAACGAGCTATCCAATACCATTAGCGCTGCACCCAAACGAGGTTTAGACCAGCTCGCTCCTATGTGAACCATAACTCTGTGGGTCTCTTTTTCCACTATATTCACGTCAATCAGATAGTTAAGAAATTCCAGGTTGGCCACATATATGTGTTCGCCGGTAAATCCGGCAACATACCAGTCTGACCTATCTATACTCCATTCTGCTTTTTTTATGGGTATTTCATATAAAAAGTTACGCTCAAATCCATTCAGATGATTTGCTTTAACTTCCTCTAACCAGCACAAGAGACCTATTAAAAACACTGCCCCTACAATTATACTCAGCAATATTAAAACACGTTTGCTCATAGGATGTATCTACATGACGACGGGAAGAATTGCCTATCTTCCCGTCAGTAACTAAAAATGAATTAAAACAATGTTCTCAGGAAGTAAGCAGAAAACCCTATTTCGCAGTTAATTTGATTATCAAACGCCCCCTTTCCCCTGATTGTACATACATGACCGGTCCAGCGAACATTACATACTTGGGAAAAATCTAATTTACTGTACGTACAAGTATAATTATTCAACCATTTCGCAAATCCATAATCCTGTCCCTGGTCAGGAGTCTCTGCATTAGACCTCGTCGAAAAGAACGCTGATGCCAAAGCCAGCAGCATTACACCAATACCCATTGCTTTAAATTTCTTCATAATGAAAAATTATTTTCCTTTAATACGCCTACTCTCTTCTGCAGGTTTTCGGCTATCCCTGTCTTTGCGCAAAGATTTATACATCCTTCCCGGTGAATAGATTAGGATCGCCAGGACTATCAGTATCACAAACACCAGATTAAAAACCAGATGCTGTTCCCAGGTCATCCGTTGCAATATGCCGCCGCAGGAACAGGGCACCGATTCACTGAAATGCGTAATGGCTACTATATAAGCCGTAAACATTACCATCAGGCCGAAGCTGGCATACAACGCCGCCAATCTGTACCGCGCTGATAGCAGAAAAAAAGAAAGCACTACCTCAGTTAAAGGCACTATCCAGGAAACCAATTCGGAAAAAGAAGTAAGCAAGGGAGATTGTCCCAACTGACTACGGAACTTCTCCATATCCATCCATTTGCTGAATGCTGCATAAAAGAAAAGCAGGATTAACAATAAGCTGATCACATCCACAATTATCCTACGCGGGTCTGTCTGTCTTCGTTTCCCCCGGAACGCTGAAACATTCATAGCAATAGTATTTAGCCGTTAAATGCTATATCAGATTGAATTGATACCATTACTATAGCTGTGAAAACTAAAACAAATGAAGTGGAACAGTCAGAGATGATAAAAGGGTTACAGTACGTAATATAACTATTTTTCACATTCGCCAATCAAAAGATTAACAAACATTAATTCTATCCAGTTATATAAAAAATAGGGGGATAATTCTATCAACTGCATCTTAATACACAAAATTAATAATTGATTATTTTAAGCATTGAGGATCTCTATGGAATATTAAAATGAGGTTTATATTTAAAAAAGATTTTTTCATTTCCCCGACAAATCCTCCCGGTAAACTTTTCATGTTCCCCCAAACACCCTACCTTTACACTATCTAAAACCACATATCTTATGAGCACCTTTGTTATCACCCAAAGCAACAACGGCGAGTTCCGTTTCAAACTCACAGCAACCGGTAATGGTCAGACTATCCTGGTAAGTGAAGGATATACTACCAAAGCCAATTGCCAGAATGGAATTTCTTCAGTGAAGACCAATGCGCCACATGATGAACGTTATGAGAAAAAAATTGCTACCAATGGTAAACATTATTTCAACCTCAAAGCCACCAACGGACAGGTAATCGGTACCAGCGAGATGTATGAAAGCACTTCCGGCAGAGATAACGGTATAGCATCCGTTAAAGCCAATGCACCTGCAGCCGCCATCGATGACCAAACTGCCTGATTGAAACAAAATAAAATGGCCCCCCTGCTTATTGCAGGAGGGCCATTTTATTTTATCGCTTCACGCCCGCTGTGCGTATATAATAAATCCCTAACACTACTGCCAATACCACTGCTGTTGCATGCGGATACACCTTCGCCACTTCATATCCCGGATGTGAGACCACCAATGACATATCGGTCACTGGTACCATCATCGCCAGTAATAACAGCCAGCCCAATGCCCTGTACTCCTTCATCAGCAGCAACACCACAATGATGGCGCCTGAAAACAGATCCCGGATGCCTTTGATATAATGAAAGGAATAATCTCCGCTCACCGGCACATGTATGCCAAATGCATCTTCCGCAGTAAGTGGCGCCAATAAAAACCTAACCCCTATAAATACCAATAAAAGGCCAGTGATGATTGTCAGACTGAATGCGGTTGTTTTAGCAGCTTGTTTCATAGTTTGTGTTTTAATTTTCTGATGATGAAACAAAACTACGGCCGCAAAAATCCCTGTTCATGCACCTGGGTTAATTAATAACCATCAGCTGCTAATCCCCGTATTCATCAGCTTATCCATTGCATTCTGCAGGGAGCCGGCCCGTGTCACTTCACCGGAGTTCACAAAAAAGATCTCGTCTGCACTCTCTATGGTATTCAACCGGTGGGCAATGATCACCCGGGTCGTTTCCTGTGGCAGCCTCTCCAGGATCTCTCCCAACAACTGTTCTGTAACAGTATCGATATTGGCAGTAGCTTCATCCAATATCAACAGACCCGGTTTCCGCAACACAGCCCGCATAAAAGCTATCAACTGCTTCTGGCCAAGACTGATGCTATCTCCGGAGGATGCCACCTTTGTTTCCAGCCCTTCCTCAAAAAGCGCCAGCAGCTTCTCCAGGTTGGCTTCTTTAATCACCTGCTCAAGCTGTTCATTAGTATAACTTTCATACTGACTGTTGCCATACAATAAGTTCTCCCGCACAGTGCCTGTAAAAAGAAACGGCTCCTGCAAGATAAACC
The DNA here is from genome assembly GCF_035538455.1 of Chitinophaga sp. Lineage (GTDB taxonomy): Bacteria > Bacteroidota > Bacteroidia > Chitinophagales > Chitinophagaceae > Chitinophaga. Next base: position 32,007 of record NZ_DATLKJ010000102.1, on the reverse strand, counting down.
CGATCTGCTGCGAGCGCACCTCTGCACTGTACGATCTTATATCCCGGCCATTCAGCAACACGGCTCCGCTGGTCGGATCATACAACCGGGCTATCAATGACGCGGTAGTGGTTTTACCCCCACCGGTTGGCCCTACGAGTGCATATGTTTTCCCTTTCTCCAGGTTAAAGCTGATATTATGCAATATCTCTTTACCCCCGGGATAACCGAAATGCACATCCCTGAATTCCAGCAATGATGCAGAAGCACCAGTGGAAGTGCGGTCTTCAATGGTAGTCAGATTGCTTTCAAGCCCCAGTATTTCAGAGATACGGTCCCACCCTGCCATCGCTATCTGGAAGTTGGCCCACAGAGAGGCCAGCGAACGCAATGGAGAATAGAAATAGTTAACGTACGCCAGGTAGCTCACCAGCAACCCGATTGTAAACTCACCCTTCGCAATCATGTAAACGCCGCCCGCAAGCACCAGCAGCTGTGCCATACTCGAACACATAGCATAGAAAGGCAGAAATACGTTATTTGCCAGCCCCGCTTTGACGGAGGTCTGGTAGTTTGTCTCATTCACTTCATTGAACCGCTTTCTGAAATAGTCACGGCGATTAAAGGCAATGATCACCTTGAAGTTGTTAAGACTCTCCTGTATCTCTGCACTCAAATTACCAGTGGTTTTCATACTGGCAGCATTCTTTCTTTTCACCCAGGGCGACAGCACCCGCGTGAAGATCAATATCAACACAGCTGGCACCAGTGCTATCATTCCCGCCCTGTAATTAATGACCAGCAGAAAAATACCCGCACCGAACATCGTTACAATATTGCTTACGAACTGCATCAGCGACTGGGAAAAAAACTGGTTCAGCTTATCTGTATCATTGTTGACACGTGAAATCAGGTCACCAGCCTTATTCTGGTTGAAAAAGGCAACCGGCAACTCCTGTATCTTATGAAAAACTGCATTACGCAAGGTGAACAAGGTATGTTGTCCTACGCCTCCCATCAACCGCATCTGGAAATAGTTGACGAGAAAGGCCAGCAGGTATGCTCCCAGCAGAATGCCACCAAATATCAATACGCCATGAAACTGCTTATGTGTTATATAATGGTCTATGGCATATCCTATGAGGAAAGGCCCCAGCAGGCTTAATCCGGAGTTCACCAGCATAGCAGCAAGGGCAAGAACAAGGTTTTTCTTTTCGGTAGATATCAATTGCAACAGGTTACGAAAGGCTGCCAGATTGGAAGCCCTGTGTTGCTTTTCCGGGAACTGGCTAAGATTGTAATTCATAATTACTGGTGCTTTGTTGGGATTTATAGATCTGTACATATTCCGGGCTGCTGTGCATCAGCTCCTGGTGGGTGCCGCCTGCTATAATCTCCCCCTGCATCAGCAGGAGGATCTGATCATAATGCTCCACGGAGGCAATCTTCTGTGTTACCGAGAGTAATGTGATCCCGGCATAGTTGTACTGCACATTATCCAGGATCTTTTTCTCCGTATTAGTATCTACACGTGCGGTGAAGTCGTCGAGTAGCAATAACCTGGGCTCCAGCGCCAGTGCACGCGCCAGCATGACGCGTTGCTTTTGTCCGCCGGAAAGACTCGAGCCCCGCTCAGAAACGATGGTATCTTCTTTCTCCGGCAGGCTGGCAATGAACTCTTTCAGTTCTGCCGTAGTAACAGCCTTCTCCATGGAACCGGCCGTCACCTGCTGGTTGAAAGCGATGTTTTCGCGGATGCTCATATTGAAAATGATGCTGTCCTGAAATACAAAACCTACCTGGTTATGATAAAAACCACTATCGTAATCTGCTACTGTATATCCGTCTACCAGTACTTCCCCGGATGTCGGTTGTATCAATCCGGTGAGCAGATACAACAGCTGTGTTTTGCCCGCTGCTGTTGGCCCGATCACCGCTACTTTAGTTCCTGCCTTCACAGAGAAAGAAATATTCTTCAGCACTTCCTTCTCTCCATATTTTACCGTTACATTTCTAAATTCAATATTTCCCTGCACAGATGCATTAACGGTGCCTTTCCCTGAGGTATCCGGCGCATTCAGCACCGCGCTGATACGCTGATAAGACGCCGTAGCCTGTGCAATCACATTACTCATAAAGCCTATCAGCAGAATGGGGAAGATCAGCAAAGTAAGGTAGGCGCTGAATGCGGCGTAATCTCCCATGGTCATAGAACCACTGATCACGAAATGTCCACCCAGCACCAAAATGATCAGCGAGCCCAGACTCGCTATCAGTGTGATCACCGGTATCAGCCCGGCAAATATTCTCAGGATAGAAACCCCGAAATTGAGTGCCCTGGTATTGGCGCCAAGGAACTTGTTGTACTCCAGCTGCTGGGAATTGATCACCCTTATCAGCGCCGCGCCAAGAATACTTTCATTGATCACTCTGTTGAGCCAGTCCATCACCTCTCTGTTGTTAAGGAACAATGTCCGGACTTTCTTCATCACCATAAAAAAGCTCACGCCTATTATCGGAAGTATGGCCATCACTGCCAGGGCCAGTTTCCAGTTGATAATAAGCAACAGGATACAGGCGCCAATGATGATAAAAATGGAAGATGCCAGCGTGGCTACTGCCAGCGATACATACATTTTGATGGAGTCTACATCCGCAATAAGGTTGGTGAGCAGTCGGGATGGATTGGCTTGCTCCACCCAATAGTACTGCTGCCTGGAGATCTTGTCGGAAAGACTGGTGCGCAGATCTTTCGCTACTTTCTCTGAAGCATACGTCTGCAGAATATTCTGCAGATAAGTAAACACCAGGATGACGAAAACCGCCAGTGAGAACTTCAGCGATAACGGACCTGCATCGAAAGTTCCGTGGGTATAGGCGTCCACGCCTTGCCCGATGATCCTGGGTAGCCAGAGGTTAAAACCGTTACCCAGCAGGGTAAACAATATCAGCAGAAAGATCATTCCTGCATACGGCTTTAACAGGCTGGCAATTCCTGGTTGCTTTTTCTGATTACTAGTTTCCTGTTTCATATATAAAAATTACTGCTGGCGTGGTTATATCATAGAAAGCCCCTTGCCGGTATTACCGGTATTATCATTTCGTTTATTCCACGAGAAACGCCTCTGGCGCTCCATTCTCTGTTTCCATAAAGACTGGTGCTGATACAGGGCCCGTTGACAAATCAATGATGTGCTTGTGTTGAATGTATACTGCCTGCAGGTGAGGTTTTCAATAGACCCGAGGCGATTGAGTTTTACAAATATACTGTTTGAGACATCGCTTCCATTTTATGCCCTGAAGGTACAGTTAATTATTGACAGATTTTTATTTTTTTGATATACACAGGCTGTAACCTTTGCCGCTGTAAAGCCGTTTGACAAAAGACTTCCAGCTCATTACACATCGTTTCCGGAAGTAAGTGTACCCCATTTAAAAAGCGGGCCGGCAGGCAGCTTCGGCTACCGCCTGGTTTACTGCAACTGCCGGTACAACAGTTGCGTCCGGCCCGCGAACAGAGAGCATCGTCTTTATCTTATACACCTGCTTTTACAGTATTCAGCAATACGCCAATATGATCGATGGCTATTTCTACCAGGTCATTTTCCTGCAAAGTGAATCCATTGCCAGGGACGAGACAGGTGCCTGTCATCAGGTAGCAGCCGTGGAGAAAGCGGCATCCCCGGTACAGGTACTCCACCAGCTCAGTATGCGTGCGTTTCATCTGGCTGATGCTGATGTGATCATGAAAAAGCATGGCTCCGTTTCGATAAATTTTCATCTGAATAAGGGTATCTGAAGGTATGGGCAGTTCTGTCACCAACAGACACGGACCAATAGCGGCACATCTCTCATATGTTTTCGCCTGTGGCAGATAAAGCGGATTCTCTCCTTCTATACTTCTCGAACTCATGTCGTTACCAATCGTATAGCCGGAGATATTACCCTCTCTGTTCACAAACAAGGTAAGTTCCGGCTCCGGCACGTTCCAATCAGAATCACGCCGGATGTAAATTTCATCCCCATGCCCCACAGTACGTTGCGGCGTGGCTTTGAAAAAAAGTTCCGGGCGCTCAGCCATATACACTTTGTCGTAACACGCAGCGGCCCCACTCATCTCAGATTCTTCCATACGCGCCACTTTGCTGCGCTGATAGGTAACACCCGCAGCCCACACTTCCTGGCTACCGATAGGTGGGAGCAGATCCCCCCTCACGATACTGGCGATATCCGGCTGTGACAGCACATCTGCAAGTAAGGCCCGCAAAGCGGAAAACAAAGGCTGTCTGTTCACCAGTTCATCCCACTCTACAGAAATATGATACCATTGCTGCTGATACTCAGCAAAAATACCTTTACGGGTGCGGTAGAGTTTTATGTGATTCATAACACCTGCTTTACAAAGTAAGGAATCCTTACCTATCAGGAAAAACACGGGATATCTCGTCCAACGATCTGTTCCATATCATCTTTGACAATTGGTCCATAGCTGCCTTATCTCCCTCCAGATGAGCCGTCATCTGCCGGTAAATGATAAAATCACCAGGTCGCAGCGCACGGGTATCAGAAGAAGATTCCAGCTCATAAAAAGGTCCCAGCTGCGAGCCATCAGGCAGCGGCCCATCGTTGTAGCAGTTGAGCACATCACCTTTATACGGCTCCCGCTGATGTTCCCATTTGGAATTCACATAGCGGCCATTTTCCGCCACACTGAAGCAGATCAGCGTGATGCTGCCGGTCTCCAGGTCTACGCTGCCGGCTAACGGACGAGCTACTTCGGGCGACAACCCTATCTTTCCTCTCGACTTTCCATCAGCTTTCATTAGTAGTAAGCTGTCCTTTATCTGCAGGTTTTGCGGGGATATCTTTCCAAAATAATCATCATGAATAAACTGAGTAGCCTGGGGCAATGGTCTGAAAGGCACGGCAATCACTGTTTTCGGGGAGGGCTGGTACATACCCAGCAACCAGATGGATAAAAGGCCTGTCTGCTCGTTCCAGGGCTGAACGCCACTGTTGGCGAGCTTATTCTCGGTTTCATAGGCCACCAGTGATATACCGGCAGGCAGCACAATACCTGTGCGCTTCTTGAATGCAATAGTGTCAAGCAATGAGATCCTGCGGATGATAGTAATGTCGAAATCCGCTCCTGCATAGTTCTTCAGCGTAGCGCGCTTGCTGTAGGTAACGCTGGCATCTGTTCTGTTGTCGAGATTGAAGTGGGCAGTGTCCAGCAGTCCGGGCGTTTGCCAGTTGCTGAAATCAAAGGGGGACCCTTTCGGAAAGAACAACGAATACTGCCCTCCTTCAGGCCCCAGCCAGAAACGCTCTTCGCCGCCATAGGCATTGATGTGCGAACGATAACTGCCAGATGCAATCAACGGTCTGTTGATCCAGCCATAGCTTTTACCGGAGCGCCCGCCGGTGGTACTGGTCATCACGCGGGCCTGGTAGTCGCCGCTCACCAGCACCTGGCTACTGTCTGCTGTATGTTGCAGCACAACCACATTCTTGAGGTGCTGGCGCAGGAAATCTGCATCTTCGCCGAATGAAGACGCTCCAGGCTTCTTTCCCGGCCCGTTTCCGCGGCATCCCGCCAGGAAAACGGCCAGCATCAGCCATGGGATCATAAAAGGTTTTTCCATTGGTCAGATCAGGTTTAGATTCGTGTATGCGTTATTGTTATGCTCACTGTATGATTGTCAATTCACTTCCAGTTCGTCTTTAGTTGGCAACTTGGGAAAAGTATGATGAGGCTCTGATTGATACCAGAATACCACCGATGCAATGTCTGAACGTTGAGGCAGGTAACGCCCGTCATGCCTCCAGCCCAGATCCTGTATGGTTACCTTCAGATCTTTGCTGAAACGTACAGGATCCATGATATGCCAGCGGTACAAACCAAAACGCTGCTGCGACCTGTAAGTGCCGTCGGGTCGCAGTACCTGTGGCAGCCCGGAATAAGGTGTGGAAAACTCCGTGTACTTACCGCCACGGTCGAAATTATAGGAACCGCAGAAATAGTCTTCTGTGCCAGTACCACAGATGGTGGGAAACTTTGTATCGCCATCCAGGAAAAACTTAATCTCTCCTTCTCCCCACCAGCCATTATTATTCACACCTATCGCCATGTATACACCTACATACTGGCCTTTCCCTTTGACATTATCTGCTATCACATAGTCGGAAGTAATATTGGGATTACTGCGACGGAACTGCGCGTGAAAGTATGCCGCATCATCCGGCACTTTGGTAAGCGTATAGTCTATCTGGTAATACAGGCGCATCGCTTCATGGTTGATGTTCTCCATGGTGATGCGGCACTTCCGCCGGAAGGGCATGGTCCAGTAACAATTGAACGCACTGCCCGGGTTTACCGCTACCGGCAATGAATGCAGCGCGGCATATTCTCCCCAGCCCATGCCAAAGAAGTCTCCCACCGGGCATTCCACAGAAGGCTCCTTTTCATCATCCCAGTAAATACGTAAAATAGAAAACCGCCAGACGCCAGTTGGTGTCATCCACATATGCTGAATAGCTCCGCTGCCATCAATTTCAGCAAGGGTGAATGTTTGTCCGGATTTGATCTCAATAAACGGATTCACCTTCCATCCCTGCCCAAGGTCCCTGGCGGCGCCAGCTGCGTTGGCCCGGTTAGGTTCTTTATTATCTTCCGGCCTGGCCATCCCCCCCTTCCCTTTTTCTCCAGTGAAATTTTCCGGACTGATAGAGCGTGTCTGCGCGTCAGACAGACGGTAAAGGTTACCCAGGTTCATGTCCAGCCCGTTGAAGCTACCCGGCTGTTGTGACATTGCAGGTATCGTAAAGCCAAGCAACAATACGAATATGCTGATACAATGATTCATGCGTCTATGATTCATGTGCGTCATTTGATGATGTAGATTCGGTTTGACGGGATTGGCTTTTCTGTTGATTTTTTCATACATGGTGCGCTGCTGATATAGTATTATCACGGGTTGGCATATACCCGCTTCATCCAACATAGTATCTATACAAAATAAAGTCTTTAAATACTCCTGAAAAATTACCCGATTAGCACATTTTAATACTATATTGGCATTACGGCCTTGTATCTCCGGAGAATTATAGTTAGATTCATTCCTTAATTCCACTGCATGAAACCGATTCTGCGTAAAGTTGATACCGGGCACAACTATTCTTTCAGCGTACGGGAAGACATCTACCCTTACCTGTACAATCACTGGCATTATCACCCGGAAGTAGAGCTGACCCTCATCCGCAAAGGCAGCGGCATGCGCCTGGTAGGCGACAGTATGGAAAGATTTGATGACGGCGACCTGATTCTGCTGGGCGCTGATCTGCCGCATATGTGGCGAAGCGATGATATTTATTTCCAGGAACTACCCGGCTTACAGATAGAAGCAGTGGCCGTGCATTTCAAAAGCGACTTCTGGGGGCCCGGATTCCTCGACCTCCCTGAAATGAAACAGATCAAAAACCTGCTGACTAAAGCCAGACATGGCATCCGGATTAATGGCCAAACCTGCGAACTGATCACTGCAAGGATGGAAGCGATCCTTAAAGCCAGCCCCACTCAGCGGATCTCATCCCTGCTCCATATGCTCGACATGATCGCTAACTCTAATGAGTACTCACTATTGTCCAGCATTGGCTTTACTAACTCCTACAATATTGTCAGCACAGATAACATCAACAAAATATACACCTATACCTTCAACAATTTCCAGCAGAAAATAACGCTGAAAGAAGTGGCGGCTGCAGCTAACATAAGCCCCAATTCATTTTGCAGGTACTTTAAGTCAAGAACGCTGAAAACTTACTGGCAATTCCTGCTGGAAGTGCGCATCGGGTATGCCTGCAAACTGCTGATCGAAAACAACATGGGTGTATCGCAGGTGGGCTATACCTGCGGCTTTAACAATCTCTCCAACTTCAACAGACAGTTCAAAGGCCTGACCAACAAAACACCCCTGCAGTACGTAAAGGAATATGTCACCAGGAGCCAGCTGCTGGCAGCTAGCGGCTAACAACTAACGGCTATAAAGAAATCCCCCTCTTCCAGGGAATAAAATCATCATGACCGCTGAAAGTAGCTCTGGCTTTATATTCTCCACTCGCTGTCCGGATGATCAGATCAAGAATACGTTCCCCTGCCTGCTCAATAGTCTCCTCACCGCTGATAACTGTACCCGCATCCAGGTCAATGATGTCGTTCATTTTATTGTAAAGCGCCGTATTGGTAGACACCTTCAGTACCGGCGCAATGGGATTGCCGGTTGGCGTGCCAAGGCCGGTTGTGAACACCACAATAGATGCGCCGGAGCCGACTTCCGCTGTCGTGGATTCTATATCGCTGCCAGGTGTGCACAACAGGTTAAGCCCCGGCTTGCGCTGCTTCTCGGGGTAATCCAGCACATCAACCACCGGCGACGTACCCCCCTTTTTCGCCGCACCGGCAGATTTGATAGCATCCGTAATCAATCCGTCGCGCACGTTACCGGGAGATGGATTAGCATAAAACCCCGACCCCATCGCTTCTGCACGCGCATGGTACTTCGACATCAGGTCCATAAAACGCGTGGCTGCCGGTTCATCCACACAGCGATCGCTTAGCTCCTGCTCTACCCCACATAACTCCGGAAACTCTGACAATATCACGGAGCCTCCCAGCGCTACCAGCAGATCGGAAGTATGTCCCAATGCAGGATTCGCGGATATGCCGGAGAAGCCGTCAGAGCCGCCGCATTCAAGCCCTACACATAGCTTGCTCAACGGCGCAGGCTGGCGCCTGATCGCATTGGCCTGCACAAGACCCGCAAACGTATACCTGATCCCCTTTTCCAGCAACACGGTTTCATTCCCCGTTTCCTGCTGCTCCAGTATATACAATGGTTTGGAAAATTGACTGTCACGCCTTTCTATTTCCTGCTTCAGCAGCGACACCTGTGCATTCTGGCATCCCAGACTAAGCACTGTGGCCCCGGCCACATTAGGATGCGTGATATATCCGGCCAGCAGGCCGCATAAGGCAACGGTATCATCTTTGATGCCACCACATCCCATCGTATGGGTGAGCAACTTAACACCATCCACATTGGGAAACAACTGCTCCCCGGCCGTACCGCCTGAAGAACTACCCAGATCTGCTGCCAGCAGCTCCTCCTGCGATTTACCCTGTTTATATAACGATACCAGTTGCTGCACCTGCGTTTGCTGCAGAGATGTATGCATGCGGTATCCCAACTCTTTTATGAAGGCATCATGTATTACCTCCACATTATGGTTTTCACAAAACACCAGTGGTATAATCAGCCAGTAGTTGGCAGTACCAACAGATCCATCAGGACGGTGATAGCCCATAAATGTTTTATTGCGCCATGTTGTTATATCAGGCGCATCCCAACCGGTACGGCGGCTGCCAAGCGCATAGCCTCCGGAGGCATGCTGTACATTTCTCACGGAAAGGAGGCCGCCCTGCGGAATCGCGTGCATGGCCTTTCCCACGAGCACGCCATACATAATGATGTCATCTCCGGGTTGGAGCGGGGCTGCTGCAAACTTATGTTTGGCCGGAACGGGTTCCGTCAGCGTGTATTCATGTCCATTGTCTTTCACCGGGGCGCCCGCCGGCATATCTGTAAGAGCCACTATAGCGTTATCATTCGGATGTATCCGGATAGTTTCTGTGTTCATGAGGGCCAAATTCGATCTGTGATTGGAATGGTTATGGTTATCTCAAAGAAAGATACTCCGGAAATATAGAAAAATCAAATCATTGGCATTTTCCTGTACTATATTGGCAAATAGAAAAGCCACGCCGTTGGCGTGGCCTCGTGCATGGTTCCTGGCTATGGTCTATTTATGCTGCCATTGCTGAAGCCCTACCCCTAAGGCTCCAGTGCCCTTGGCAAGCCCGCTTAGGTACAGTGTAACAATCTTCCCTTCCATCAGCTTCACAGATGGGATGTCAAGAATCGTCTTAACTGTGCCATCTTTTACTTTCACTTTAACACGGTAATCGCCGGATGCAATTGGCTTAAATGTGGAAAGCACCGCAACATCAGGCTTCTCACCGATAAATGGCGTATTGCTCACCAGGCGGATACTATCGCTGCCCTTGAACACATCAATATCCACATTAGGCGTATTAGGAGACAAGTGCAGGAAACGCAGGCTGGTTTTACCTTTACCCGGATCGCTGAGATTGTCATTCAGCAATACCGCCCTGATCTTATTATTCAGCAACGTATCATACAGGAAAAGGGAATAAGTTCCTTTGTCTGCAAGTTTGTACTTGTTGTCCACCACCACTTTGCTTCCGTCAAGCGTGAATTTCAAAGCGGCATCATTCTGCACATCCACTGCCATATAGGCTTTGGACTGATTCAGGAACTGTACTTTGTCCTGGATCTTTTTACCGTTTACATCGATGGACAGTTCACCGGTTTTGGGGGAAGCGTGTACCAGTTGTATGCCGGCATTCTTAGGCTGCGGAGGAGCCGGGGTATCTTTCTTATTGCAGGATGCAAACGCCATTCCTGCCAATAGTGCACAGGCAATGCCCTTCAGAGACATTCTTACTTTTTTCATATGCTTGGTGTGTTTAAATATACTACTACAGTACAGCCATAGGCAAGAGCATCTGCGATGCCCGTGGTTTCCGTAACATTGCTTTTCTGCGGCTGATGATATATCCGATTGAACAATTAAATGATTGATTACGCAGCACACTATCGTCACCCTGTCTGGACAGGTTACGCAAGCCGTAATCCACCTGCAGCGTGATACTAAGCATTCGCCGGATCTCAAAACTATTCGTGAATGACAGGCCATAGTCCAGCCGTTGCAACGTTGTTGTTGCATCGTTATCCAGGTATCCAATAAAATGATTCTTATTCTTTAAATATTTCAGGCCATATGCCTTATCGTTCAGCAACCATGCGGTATAAGGTCCGGCTCCCAACAGCAGTCCCGTAGCGGGCGACAGGCTGAAGTATCCGGTAATCAACAGCGGCAACTGCAGGTAGTTGAGCCGCAATACACTATTGCTGAAATTACCTGTCTCTTTATCCGCTACCGGAAATACACTACCGCATTGCTGAAAGAAAATACCTGTTTGGACTCCTACCGGTCCGGAAACATCAAAGTCAGCGGCAATACCCGCTTTGAGCCCCGGTAACATACTTCCGTAAAAGGCTTCCACCCCCATACCACCCATACCACGCGCGAGATTAAGGCCAGCTTCTATCTTCAGCTGCTGCGCGGCCACATGACTTATCTGTAGTACAAGGAATATTACAAGTATCAGATATTTCATACAGCCTCATTTAATGATTGATCTCTATTGGTAAAACAGGAGACGCCCAAAACTTCCTACACCCGGGCCGCGGTTTTTTTTGATGTGCATAATTATTTTGATAATTGTGAGATACAATGATATATGCAAAAGGCCCATTTAGATTGATTCTAAATGGGCCTTCCTTTTTCATTTTTTATCTCATTATAATCTTCACTGTAATCTTCATTCATCAGAAGAATCAAAACAATCACATAAATCATAGTAAAATAGAGGCCAGCCACGAAAGCGGCGCCTCTGTTGATAAAGTGCCACACCTAAGCGGTGTACATTCCCGATTTAAAGTCTTAACCATATCATATCCGTTAAACCGGGAAGCATCGATCAAAATAAACTAGTGAAAATTAGAGGCCAGCCGCAAAAGAGGCACCTCTGTTGTTAAACTATTTTGAGTATAAATTCGCTAGATCTAACAATATATCATCTGTCAGAAATTCAAGGTATAGGACAGATAATATGTAAGGTCAAATATTCGATTGCCTGATAAGTTTAAGTTACCATTATCACCCGCATTCTCGATATCCGTCGAATATTTAAGCCTTGATTGATATGCATTGTACAAACCTCCTGAAACCTTGTGTCTCAAATTGCCTGTAACAAAATGATAATTCACATTAGCATTAATCCGTTGATTACAGGGCCCCCGTTTGCTGTAAGGCGATGACCAGTCGTATTTAAAACCATCATCATCTTCCACCGGGAGAATGTTCACCGACTGCAACCAGTCACCTGAGCTGAAATACCACACCATCCCCAGATCCCAGTGCTTATCCGGACGATAGTTGGCAGCAATATTCACATTATGCCGCCTGTCGAAACGGAAGGGAAACTTCTTCCCGTCATTCACATCTTCAAACTGTCGCCAGCTCCACGCCAACGTATAAGATAACTGGAACTGCCACTTCTTCCACTTTTTGCCTGCCAGCAGCTCTGCACCATAGCTCCAGCCTTTGCCGGTAGTAATGTCCTGCTCCCACGTATCTTCGTTATAAAAGTTATTTCCTTTATCTGCGAAGTTGGTGACGTTGTTCATCTTCTTGTAATACACATCGGCAGAGAAAAAATTGCCTTTATTATCATTCAGATTGTATCCCAGGTTGAACATATCACTCTCAGCGGGCCGCAACAGTGCAGTACTGGGCACCCACAGCTCACTGTTTACACCAAGATAGGGGCTTGTCACCTGATGCAGGTACTGCGCCATCCTCGCGTAAGAAAAACTCAGATGCTGATTTTTCCCGATACGGTATGCTGCAAATAACCTCGGCTGAAATGAACTGAAGTTATAACTCCTGAACTTGTACGAGCTGAAAAGCACGCCGGGTCGGATCAACAACCGTGGATGAAGCCTGAACTCATTTTCATAATACAGTGAATATTCTGTGAAGGGCAGCGGCTTCATCGCCTTAAAGCCATCCGGCACTTCCCCCACTTTCGAAGAGATATTTGTTCCAAACGGATGTATCACTGTATACAGCGCCTTGCCACCGAAGCGGAATTGTGTTGTAGGCGATGCATTGATTTCAAACTGCGTTCTGGCCTCATACCGCTCTATGGATGCGTAGGTATTGTACGCCTTCGTCTCCTTGGCTTCTCCGGTGGAATCATACACCGTGAACTTCATACCTGCGAGATTATGATAGTTACTCACATTCACCGTCGTGTTTACAAATGCGCGCGGCCCCAATACATGACTCCAGTTAACCGTTGCCAGCCGGTTGCCCCACACCTGCAGATTCTGGTACTCATTTTCACTCAGCTCCAGGCGATCCTCGCCCATATATCCGCTGACCATTAACTTATTGTTGCTGTCGAACAGATGCGTGACCTTAAAATGAATATCGTAAAACCGTAACCGGGAGTTGCTGTCAATCATATGCAGCAGCGGGTCAGACCAGCTTCGTCTGAAGGAGGCCATCATTGCGGTACGTCCTTTCTTCAGTGGTCCTTCCAGCGTTAGGGCGCCTGCCAGCAGACCTGCATTGGCCTGTCCGCTCCATTTGTCCATGCTGCCGTCTTTGGTATTCACTTCCGTTACGGATGACAATGCACCATCAAACCGGCCGGGAAAATCATTCTTGAACTGCCTGATCGATTTCATCGACACTTCACTGACGATAGACAACTCTCCCAGCAGGTGCGTTGGATTGAATACCTGATTGCCATCCAGCAGAAAAATACTCTGCTCCGGATCACCTCCGCGCACCATCAGCTTACCCGTGCTTTCCTGCGATTCCGTATTACCCGGCATCATGTACAATGACCGCACAGGATCACTTTCACCAAGAAAGTTGTTGTAAGCGGTAGACAAATACTTTTCCATACTGGAACCGCCATCTTTCGGTACCATCGCACCAGGTGTCACCTTTACTTCCGGCAATACGGCAGGACTCACAGCGAGATTACGTCTCGTTGTGGCGTTGATAAACACCTCTGACATTGTTGGAGGATAACCTGCGTGCATCACTTTTATATGGTGAATGCCCCCGTTCAACCGGAGGCTGTAATACCCAAACATATTCGACTGACACATCTGCCCGGTCTCCATATCCCTGATAATTGCATAAGGCAAAGGTTCCAGGCTACTCTCTTCAGTGGTATATCCAAACAGGATATACTCATCCGGGGGTTTTAGGGTTGTCAACACTGCCTCTGAAGGAATCAGCACAATCTTTCCATTCCGCTCCGCTATTTTCACCTTTCTTCCCGCCAGCAGCTCATTCAATACTTCGCCAACTGTTGTTTCTTTTTCCTGCAGGCTTATAATTCCGCCTCCTTCCAGATATTGTCCTGAATACTCAATGACAGTGCCACTCCACACACCGAGTTTTTCTAATAAAGCTGTCACTGTTCCCTTTACGGTATGGCACGTAAATCTCTTTCCGAGCAGCCTCCCCTGGGCAAAGGCACTGCTGCCGCCAGTTAGGATGATCAGTAATAAAAATAGTTTCAGTCCTGCTTTACTATATTGTAACTGAGCGGACACCCCCATTATCGTTTGCTTTAATCACCGTCTGTTTAATTCACTAAGAAAAAGGGTCAGTAAATATTGATTACATTGTCCTCCTGTTTACGGTAGTGAAGGCCTGTAATAACAGTTATTTCTTCCAGTACTTCGTTCAGCGGCTGTCCCCGGAAGCTGGCAGTAACCTTCACTGCGCCCATTTTTAGCGTATCATTCAGTTTAACAGTTGTTCCATAATATGATGACAAATCCCTGATCACCTCCTGCAGCGGCGTATTGGTAAACTGAAGCACACCAGTCTGCCAGGAAAGACAATTGGAATCAGTTACGTCTCTTTTTTCAAATGACTTGCCGGTAAAAGACACATCTTCTTTTGCTGAAACGACACATTGATTTTCCGGAGCTGCTTTATCGGAGAACATAATCTTTCCGGTCATTACTACCACGCGGTCTGATTTGGTGGTCGTATTTACTACGAAAGAGGTGCCCAGTACTTTTATCAATGACCTTTCAGTTTGAACCCGGAAAGGTAGTTTCTCATTTGGCGCGATATCAAAGAAAGCATCTCCGATAAGTGCTACCTGTCTGTCACGGTTACCAAACGCAGAACTATAGGTAATGGTAGCGCCCTTACGAAGCAGCACCAGTGAGCTGTCCGGCAGGCGGACATACCTGTTCGCTGTATCTGCGGTGGCCACCCTCCATGTTACCTGCTTATCTGTTTTGTGAAACAGCTGCCAGCCGGCAAGTATCGCAACTGCTGCTGCTGCCGCTGCAATGCCACCTTTGAGGTATTTCCAGATCATCACAGTGCGACCCTGCTTATCCTCTTCTTCCACACTACGCATCAACCGCTGGTCTACACGCTGCCATGCTCTGGCTACATCAAAATCAGGACTGCGAAGTATTTCAGCGCTCTGATCCCACACCGCATCATAGCGGGCCAGCTCGGCTTCATGCGCTGGCTGCTGCCTTCGCCATTCATCCAGCACCTTCTCCTCTTCCGGTGTCATAGCACCCCGGAGCCGGTTTACGATAATCTCTTTTATGCTATCTGGTAATACAGTCATAATTTCTCTCACTCCTACTTAACAAAACATAAACTATTGCAATGTTCCTATCTTCCTCATAAAAAAATCAGTATCCACGAACCCGCACTTCTGGCAAAAGCTTTCAGCAGCTTCAATGCTTTCCACAACTGGTTATTTACCGTCTTCACAGATATACCAAGACTGTCAGCTACCTCCTGGTTACTCAGTTCTCCCATGCGGCTCAATAGAAAAACTTCCTTGCATTTCGGCGGAAGCTGCTCTATACCCTGTCCCAGTAATGCCTGATAATTCACCGTTTCTTCTGATGATGGCGTCATCTCTGCTATGGCGTCATTATCTTCCAGATCCATCTCAGAAAGGCTATATACCGGCAGCCGTTGCTCCCTGCTCAGATAGGTAAGACTATTATTGCGTACCGCTGTAAAAAGATAAAATCTCAGGCTATCAGATTGTATCAGGTCTTTGCGTGTTTCCCAAATCCTGACGAACACTTCCTGTACAATATCTTCGCACACACTCTCTTCCTTCACAAAACTGTTAGCATATTTGCAAAGCGGGTTATAAAATTTTTCGAATACCAGCCGGAACTGTTCGTAAAGACCATCTGCACGCACAAGCGATAAATTTTATAATAAATACAGTACTTCTGATGCGACTCCCTCCGCGCGCATGAACAGTTTTCCTTGTTGAAGGCCCGTTCGTTGTACACTAGAAACGTGATTTCATGCTCCCCCCTCTACTGTCTCATCATTATTTTTTAAGATTTAATGTCATTTTAATAATGGCGGTCTCAGTCTATCAAACGGGAAAGTCCCCCTCTGCTGAAGCAGGGGGAGACCGCGTAATTCACAAACCATATCGATTCCGCCATCTGTTGCCGCACTGGTTGCGGCTATGATCTTTAATGTTTTTTAATCGGCTTCTTTGCCGGATCTTCCTTCTGCGGTGCTTTTCCTACCGGCACAACAACATGGCTGGATGCTTTCTTCGCAGTATCTGTAGCCTGTTTACGGGGCGCCTTTGACGGGGCCTGTTGCGCCATCGTTCCGGCGGCTGTGCCTACCATAACGGCTGCTGTCAGTATTGTCGCAAAAAATAACTTGTGCTTCATAAAGTTGCTTTTAGTTGTTTAAAAAAACGGCCGGAATATCCACCGCGTATGACAGTAAAACTCCAGGTCTTGAAACTTTCCTACCGTATGCCGCTGGATAAGCTGTTAAACTCATGTTAAAGCCGGAATCGGTATTAAAGATTATTTTTGGGTAATAGCTTTTTATGACTGATTTGCACGTAACATCTTCCCTGAGTGGAGCCGGCACGCTGAGGTGGGCCATCAGCAAGAATATGCTGGAAGGAGAAACCTTCTGTATAAATGATATTCCAGGCACAGGCCCGCTGAACGATGGGGTGAAAAGGATGAAGTTTCTGAAGGGATTAAGCTTTAGTAAAGAGGGCGTCAACTGGGCTGAAGACACTGACGCTTTTGAACCCTGGCATAGGCTGCTGACGCAGCTGCGCGAACAACCCGTCAAGAGACTGCTATTATGGGCTGGCAGTGATGGGAACGATTATGTATTTATCAGGATGGCCTGCTATTGGCTGCAACATACGGCCGTTAACGTTATGCTGGTACAAGTGCCGCCGAATCATGGGTATGGAGCCCTCCCTGTGAATCGCGCAGAAGAGCTGGCCCCGATGATCAGCCAGGCTGTAATGCTGAATGATACAGCGCGCAACGAGCTTGCACAGGAATATGAAAGAATTGTAGCCAGACCTGAACTGCTCAGGGAATGTGATGAAAATGGAATTCTGCAGTTCCTGGACCTCTCCGCCCACGATGATCTGCTGCTGCAAAGTTGTTCCCGTAGCTGGAAAACGGCAGCCAGGGTAATTGGTAATGCTATGGGGCTATGTGATCCCCGTAACGGCCTGGGGGATGCATTCCTCAGTTCAAGGCTGGAGCACCTGATCGTGAGCGGCCGCATCAAAGCTGATGCGCCGCGAACATCCATGGGTGCTTTCCGCGTGAAATTAGCCGGTTAACGGGCATTCACATTATAGTAATTGTAATCAGTCATCGGCGCTTCCGTAACACCCAGATTATGCGCCATCGTAACGATCTGGCCACGGTGATAAGTACTGTGGTTCATGCAATGCAGGATATATTCAAAATTCTCGAAGTCTGATCGGAACCAGGGGCTGACGATAGAAGTCACCTCTTCAATATGCTCAGCTGTCATGTTATTCACATAATCCGCCATTGCTGCGGATTGCTCCACAATACCGGCGAAAGCCTCTTCCAGGCTACAGTTGAAATCAGTCACAGTGTCAAAAGACTGTCTTTTAATCATACACAGCCAATAGCATTGAGCCTGTAATATATGCAGCACCGTTTGCTTGATAGTATTAAAGCTGGAAGGTACCTCCTGCTCCAGAACATGTGCTGGTTTGGAACGCAGCCATTCCACCAGACGGCTGTTGGCCCAGCTGTTATAGTTTGCATAGTTCTTCATCAGGGAAGCAATCGTAGTGTTGGTAGTGATCATTTCGTGTATCATAGTGTGGTTGTTTTTATTTACAATACAAAGAAACTACCGGGTTGTGACAACAGTATGTCAGCAGAAAATCTGCCGCTAAAAAAAAGTTTTCCCACCCGCCTCCCCCTGTATTTTCCCCATCCCCACATCCGCTGTAACAGCGCCACCGCAGCGCAGTTATATTTTCTTTTGTTTAAAAGAAGAATCCCATTTAAATTTGTCTACAAAACTAGTAGACTAATAGAAATACAGTCGTTTTTATATAGCAGCACCGCCTTGCCACCGGCATGCGGATAGAGACCAATAAAGTGGCACTGCTGATTTTATGAAAGAAAAACCGGGTATAATATGAATCTTAGCAGTATTTTTAAAGACCGGGAACTGGAGAAGCGGTATCCACAATGTGTTTCTTTACGCAGACTCCCGGCGGATGGGATGTTAACAATGCATAATAATAACGATGAAGAGCAGGCGCTGTTCCAGCGGATAGCCGAAGGTGATGAAGATGCCTTTGGACGGTTGTTTCATGCAATGCTGCACATACTGGCGCCTTTTGTACAAAAGATAGTAAAATCAGAAGAAGATGCCCGGGAAGTGATACAGACAACATTCCTGCGGGTGTGGCTGAACCGCGATAAGCTCCCGGAGATTGAACACCCACGGGCATGGCTTTTCCGGGTGGCCTCCAATGAATGTTACACATACCTCCGCAAAGAAGCCACCGAACAACGATTACGTACCAACGCAGCTGGTGCTGCCACCATTGCCCCTACACAGGAGATCAGCATCAAGGAAATACATCACATCATAGCAGAAGCCGTAGCCGGCTTATCGCCCCAACGCAGGCGCATTTACCAGATGAGCCGCAACCAGGGCATGAAAATACCAGAAATCGCCAACGCCCTTCAGCTGTCACCACACACAGTAAAAAATGCACTCGTATTTTCCCTGAGGTCCATCAGAACCCATCTCGAACGATGTGGATACGGTATCCCCCTGGTATGGCTTATCATGATATATCGCTAAAAATTTTTTTCTAAAGGATAGGTCCTTCATTGCCGCAGCTCATTCTATACATACAGGGAACAGTGTAAACAGCGCATACTGATAATAAAAACAACATGCAGGAACAACGATTAAAGCATCTGCTGCGGCAAAGGCTTTCCGGTACGGAAACGCCCGCCGGCAAGGAGGAGCTGTACTGCTTCCTGCAACAGGAAGACAACAGGGAAATATGTACAACCATATTGTCTGAGCTGATGATGGAAACGCCGCCGGCAACTGATATAGATACCACCACCTGGCAGCCGTTATTGGAACACATTATAGCGACAGACAAAACCACACCGGTGACCATACCCGTACATCGCCGCCTATGGTGGTCATGGGCCGCCGCCGCTGTCACCATAGGCGTACTCGCCGGCTGCCTGTATTATTTCTGGAAGCCGTCAACCACTGAAAAGCCTCCGGCGCCGGTATCACTACGGTATCACAACGAAGTGGCGCCAGGCGGTAACAAAGCTGTACTCACCCTCAGCGATGGCTCAGTTATCCAGCTGGATGATGCGCAGAATGGTACGCTCGGCAAACAGGGCAATGCGCAGGTGGTAAAGCTGCGAAGCGGCCAGCTGGCCTACCAGCCTGCCGGTACGGCAACAGCGGTAAGTTATAATACGCTCTCCACTCCTAAGGGAGGGCAATACCAGGTAGCCCTGCCTGACGGCACGATCGTATGGCTCAATGCAGCCAGTTCCCTGCACTACCCCACTGCCTTCACTGGTAGTGAAAGAACAGTAGAGCTCACCGGCGAAGGCTACTTCGAAGTGGCCCCGCTGGCACGCCAACCCTTTCATGTAAAAGTGAACGGCGCAGACGTAACAGTACTGGGCACACACTTCAATATCATGGCCTATACCAACGAAAAGACCATGAAGGTAACATTGCTGGAGGGCGCGGTAAACGTATCAGCAGGCGGAGCAGCAAGGCGCCTGATTCCTCAGCAACAGGCGGTTGTACAGAATGCAGCAATTAGTGTAGCAAACGTTGATACAGACCAGGAAACAGCCTGGAAGAATGGTTTTTTCATCTTTGATAAAGCAGATATACAAACAGTGATGCGGCAACTTGAACGTTGGTACAATATTGACGTCACCTACGAAGGAATACCACCCTCCCTGCGTTTCGCCGGTGGCATGCAGCGCAATCTGCCCCTGACCAAAGTATTGAAGATACTGGAACAAAACCAGGTAAGATTCAGCATAGAAGGAAGACATATTACTGTCCTGAAATAAAACTAACGCACAACCAATAGTAATAACTGATTTATTCACTTTTAAAACCAACCGCCGATCGAAGTAGAACAATAATCCAACAAAAACCACCCATTAAAAAACCAGTGATGAGCCAACATCACTGGTTTGAAAAAGGGTAACAACTAGTCGCGTAAACTATTTTATCACCCAAATCAAAAGTATGATTTCAACTGCTTTGTACCAAATCAAAGAGGCGATGTCGTGCACACCCTCTATTGCAGTACAGCTACCAACCATTGTACAGGAATATCATTCCTCCCGGAGCAGATCCCGGCGTTCAGCATACACCAGCTCGATTCAACGGAGTAGTCTGCCTGCCAAAATCTGGACGACCATGAGATTATCTGCCATCTTTTTACTCGCCGGCGCACTGCATATCAGTGCGGCTAGCAGAGCACAACGAGTCAGTTTTACCGGCCGCAATGTGCCGCTCACAACAGTATTCAAAGTACTGAAACAACAAGCCGGTTATGTTGTGTTTTACAACTATGATATAGTCCAACACACGAACCCTGTCACTCTGGATGTAAAGAATGTAACCGTAGAAGAATTGCTCGAGGCTTCTCTCCGCGGACAGGGGCTTGACTTCTCCATCGAAGACAAAACCGTTACCCTCATGATGCAGGTTATACCTGCCGTTCCGGTGCAACCGGCCCCACCGCCTCCACCCGTCACCATTACAGGCCGCATTACGGATGAAGATGGCAATCCGCTGCCAGGTGTCACCATCATCGTACGCGGCACCACCAAAGGAACACAGACAGATGCCAACGGAGAATACCAGCTGACCACGCCTGACAATCGCGCCGTATTGATATTTACCTCTATCGGGTTTGAACGCATGCAGCTCGCCGCCGAAAACAGAACAACACTCAACCTCCGTATGCGGCGTGCCGCCAGTAAACTCACAGAGATAGCCGTTGTAAACACCGGATACCAGACTATTTCACGGGAAAGGGCCACCGGCTCCTTTTCCGTAATTGATCCGGCAAGACTGGAAAATAAACTGAAGCCCGACCTGAAAGCCGCACTGGAAGGACAGGCCGCAGGCGTCGTACTCACAAAGGAAGGCAATGTCGAGATCAGAGGGGTGTCCACTTTCCTTTCCAGCGCCAGCAGAGCGCCGCTGATAGTAGTAGACGGATACCCTATCAATGGCGGGCTTGAAACGATCAACATCGATAATATCGCTTCTGTTACTGTACTGAAAGATGCGGTGGCGGCTTCTATTTATGGCGCACGCTCTTCCAATGGCGTTATCGTGGTCACTACAAAGCAAAGCGCCGGCGGCAAGCTGCGCGTAGCTTACAGAGGATCAGCCGGCGTAACGCTGAAGCCGCAACTCTCCTATCTCAACCGCGCCAATTCCTCCGATTACATCGATGCGGAAATAGATGTATACAAACAGGACCCTTCTGATGCACTCAACTCTTACAAAGCCTACGACAAAACAAGTCCTGTAGTCTATTACATGCTGGCAAAAGACAATGGCTGGATGAGTGCCGGAGAAGCTGATAAGAAAATAAACCAGCTACGCAATAACAACGGACTGGAACAGTTGCAGCGATACTACTTCCGCAATCAATTCACCCAGCAACATAATATCTCACTCTCAGGCGGTAGCGAAAAGAGTATGCTCAATGCGGCTGTTAAATATGTGAGCAATGAAAACAACACGATACGCAATTACGACAATCGCCTGCTATTCGATATTAAGAACGACTGGAAACCCAACAAGGACGTAACGGTACGGCTGTTCTCCAATGTCAGCTACGCTACCAGCGCCGCGCCCAATAGTAACTGGACAGATCTCCTGGGCTTTTCTCCTTATGGCACCATACAGCCTTACGATCTTATCGTTGATCCGGCAACAGGGAAACCACAGGATCTTATCTCCAAAAATAAATCGAAGGAAGATTACTACACGAAGTTCAATGGACTGAAGCCACTCAACTACAATGTGCTGGAAGACCTTACCAGGCAGAGTTCCAGAACACAGGATCTCCTGCTGCGCCTGGGTGGAAGCGTCAACGTGCGCCTCTTCAATAACCTGCGCGCGGAAGTAGGTGGTATGTGGTCAAGGGGCAATACACTCATCAGGAATATATACGACAAGAACTCCTTCACGATGCGCAACCTGTATAATGATAATACATCCATCTCCAATCCATCCAAACACTATATCCCGGATGGTAATATGATAGATGAAACACGCAGTAACAACCAGGCATACATGTTCCGTACTCAGCTGAATTACAGCAATGACTTCGGCAGAAAACACCGCATCTCGCTGATTGCTGGTAATGAGATCAGCCAGTACACCACTGATAACAACGCCTTCCCTACCCGCTTTGGATACAACGACCAGGCCGGTACATTTGCTACATTCAATTACACGGACTATAACGCTGGCGTGTACGATGCCGACATGCTGCTGGCCAATCGTACCAATGCTTACATCGGCGCATACACTTACCAGGATAACCGCTTTGTATCATGGTATGCCAACGGTTCTTATGAATACGACAACCGCTTTATTGTAAGTGGCAGCATAAGACTGGATCAGACCAACTTCTTCGGCACAGACCCCCGTTACCGCTATAAACCGCTATGGTCTGCCGGCGCTACGTATAAACTTGCCGAAGAGAAGTTCTTTCATGTTCCCTGGATCAGCAGGCTGGATATCAGAGGCTCCTATGGTATCAATGGTAACATATCCCTGAACGCAGGTCCCTTCCTGATCATCAAGCCCGGCAGCTATTCTGTATATACCGGCGATGTATCTTATGGCATCTCATCTCCGCCCAACAATTCCTTGCGCTGGGAAAAGACACAAAGCACCAACGCTGGCATCGATCTCTCTCTGTTCAACCAGCGCCTGAATGTAACGCTTGACTACTATCGCAAATACAGCACAGACCTCCTGGCGCCCGATCAGGTGGACCCTACGCGCGGGTTTTCCTCCCTCACCAAAAACATTGGCGCCATGCGCAACAATGGCATCGAACTGTCTGTAAATGCAGATGTGGTGAGAAGAAGAAATTTCTCCTGGAACGCCCTGGCCAACTTCAGCTATAACGAAAACAAAGTAACCCGGTATAATGTAAGCTACGTATATGCATCCTCGCTTACCACCAGTGTAAGACGCGTAGGCGACCCGCTGGATGCCATGTACGGCTATCCTTTCGCCGGCCTCGATAACAATGGCGTTGCACAATTCTATTCTGACAAAGGACAGAAAGTAAGCGGTGGCAACGTAGAGATAGCCGATATGAAATACGGCGGTACACTCCGCCCGAAATATGTAATCGGTTTTACCAACACATTCCGGTATAAAAACTTCGACGCTTCTTTTATGATCATTTCGA
Source organism: Chitinophaga sp. (assembly GCF_035538455.1). Classification (GTDB taxonomy): domain Bacteria; phylum Bacteroidota; class Bacteroidia; order Chitinophagales; family Chitinophagaceae; genus Chitinophaga. The sequence goes on along the minus strand of NZ_DATLKJ010000102.1, from coordinate 8,435 downwards.
AACTGGGAAATGTATTAAGGAGAGATGTTTTCAGCGGTTCCAATTTCCAGAATAAACATGTCAGCGAAAGATGGCGCCAGCCGGGAGATGAGAACACAACCATCTACCCTAAACTATCTTCCTGGAACATGGATATGTTTTACTTCCCGTATTCAGACATATTTCTGGAAAGCGCCAACTACCTGAAACTGCGCGATGTAACATTGGCTTACTCGCTCAACAGGAAATTACTGAAACGGATCGGCTTCGAAAATGTAAAAATATACTTCCAGACCAGGAACCTGTTTATGCTCACCGCCAACTCCGACCATCGTGATCCGGAAACAGCAGAAATCAACACGACCGGCGGTACCGGCGCCTTCACCGAACAGGGATATACTTCGCTGCCGTTAAGGCCGGAGTTCTATGCAGGCATCACTTTCAGTCTTTAACCATCAACTGCAACGATCATGAAAATACATCGACTACTATATACCATCGCTGCGATACTACCGGCCTTTGTGTCATGCAACAAGTTCCTGGATGTGAAACCCAAAGGGAAACTCATTCCTACAGAAGTGGCGGACTTCGATCATCTGCTGGACAATGACGGCATTGCTTCCTGGAATTTTATGGATAACAACCGCGGTAGCCTGCTGCCTTTCCTCACAGATAATATCAGCCTGACAGATGGCCTGGGAAACATTGCGTATAAAGCCAACAACCATCCCAACATCGACCGGTTCTATGCCTATACTTTCCGGCAGCCATATAAAAACCCTGCCGTATCAGACTGGATGTGGAGTAGTTATGGCACCTACGGTAACATGGCATATTTCAACAACGTGATAGATGGAATAAAGAGCCTTCAGTTGTCCGGACCTGAAGAAAAAGAATATGCTGCACGGGTAGTCTCACAGGCGCTGATAGACAGGGCCTGGAGCTATTTCATCACTACCCAGATATATGGCCCTGTGTATAAGCCCGGCGGCAACAACAGTACGAAAAGCATTCCGTATGTAACCAGCGCAGATCAGGGAGCACCTATGCCAGATCTCTCCACGCAGGGAGAAGCATTTGCAAAAGTGCTGGCAGACATTCACACCGCATTACCTGGACTGCCGGAAGTAACCAGCTGGCCTTCACGCCCCAATAAGGCGACAGGACAGGCTTTGCTGGCATATTACCACCTCTTCACGCAGAAGTATGACAGCGTGGTATACTACGCCAACCTCGCATGGACAGCCGCTGCCGGCAGCGGGCCAGACAGGGTTATCTATGACTACAACAGCTTCAGTCTCTCCACGCCGGACAATCCGCTCACCAGTCTTATCAAAGGACAGGACAATTTCCTAACTGCTGCCAATAGCCGCGAAATGCTGTTCTTCAGAAGGCTGGATGCCGCTGCAGGCACATCTCCCTACGGTTATGCATCAGATGAGTTCATCGCATTGTTTGATTCAGCTACAGACCTGCGGTATAAATATTTCCTGCTCAAAGCGCCCGGTTACAAAACAACTTACAACAGCGTTACCTATGACGACGGCGCCCGGCTGCAATACTACCGTACCGCCAGTGCTGGCGGCAACGCCAAAACCTGGATGACGGCAGGATTCAGCTATCCCGAGTTACTGCTCATGCGTGCAGAAGGTTATGCACGCACCAACCGGCTGGCTGATGCCATCAATGATCTGAATACACTGAGAAAATACCGTTATAAAACAGGAACACCACCGTTAACAGTCGGCTCACAGGATGAAGTGATCAAAGCCGTACTGGATGAAAGACGCCGCGAACTACCAGTGGGCTCCTTCAAACGGCTGCTCGACCTGAAACGCTTCTGCCTCGAAGGCGGCAAACCCTGGGGTAAAACAACCATACAGCACAAACTTGGCAACCAGACATTTACCGGCGCCATCGACTCAAAAGATTTTATACTCACCATTTCCAACATCGTACTGCAATTTAATCCGCAGTGGGGCGTACCAGTCGATACCAGGCCGTTTTAATCAACCATTACATTCAACATAATATCATCATCTTAAATTCTCATCAATGAAAAAAATGCTGACAATAGCCGCAATGACGTTACCCGTTGCGCTCTATGCACAGGAAGGAGCATTCACGCTCAAAGGAAAAGTAGGTAATCTGCAGGCGCCTGCAAAAGCATTCCTGTACTATCGCGCCGAAAGCAACAGAATACAGGATTCCGCCGATCTTAAAAACGGAACCTTCGAATTCAAAGGCAACTTAAAAGATCCCGTGAAAGCCACCCTGGTCCTGAAACATGCCACTCCGCCCGTCAGGCCATACGACCGTGATGTACTTGACGTATACCTCGAAAAAGGCGCCATTACGCTCAATAGCCCCGATTCTGTTTCCAAAGCTACTATCAGCGGGTCCCGCCTGAATGCAGACAACGCAAGACTGCAAGTGTTGCTCAAACCAGCCAATGCAGAAAGAGAACAATTGTACAAACTCTACGAAACAGCCAGCGAAGAAACACAGAAGACGGAAGCCTTTAAAAAAGAAACAGAAGCCAAATACAAGGCACTCCGCGAAACAGAAAAGGCAGCTTATGGCGCTTACGTAAAAGCCAATCCCGGTACGCTCGTCAGCCTGGATGCCTTATATTACTATGCTGGCTCTACTCCCGATGATGTGAATGAACTGGAAAAGATCTTCGGTAGTTTATCTGTCAACGTCAGAAACAGCAGCAAAGGCAAAGAGTTCTCCAAACTGATCAATGGCTGGAAACAGACCGCTATCGGTGTTGTAGCGCCGGAGTTCACACAGAATGATACACTTGGCAACCCCATTCGCCTGGCAGACTTCAGAGGTAAATATGTACTGATTGATTTCTGGGCTTCCTGGTGCGGCCCATGCCGTGCAGAAAACCCGCATGTGGTAGCTGCCTTCAATAAATACAAAGACAAACAGTTCACCATACTGGGCGTTTCCCTGGATCAGCCCACCGGTAAAGATGCCTGGCTCAAAGCCATCAACAACGACCACCTTACCTGGACACATGTTTCCGATCTGAAATTCTGGGACAATGAAGCCGCCAAACTATACGCAGTACGCGGTATCCCACAGAACTTCCTCCTCGACCCTAATGGAAAAATCATTGCAAAAAATCTCCGCGGTGATGACCTTGAGAAAAAACTGAGCGAAGTGCTGCCCAAGTGATTGGGACGGTGATTCATATGATTGAATTATAAAGAAGAAGATAACAGATTATAAGGAAGGCCCATTTAGAGTGATTCTAAATGGGCCTTCCTTATAATCTTCGCACATCAAAATAATCAACTCAATCACATAAATCACAGTTCTGACAATTATAATTCCTAAATTCGAAAATTAATTCAACACGCTATGAAAAAACCCGACCCTCAGATAGAAAAGAGAATACGCGACAGCTTTGCCAGACAAAAACTCATGGCTGCCTATGGGGCAGAGATCACAGATATCGGTCACGGCTATATGGAAATCAGCGTTGCGCCGCAAGACTTCCTGCTGCGGACTTCAGGGATCTTTCATGGCGGCGTGCTGGCCGCAATGGCCGATACGGCTGCAGGTTATGCAGCCGGCACCATACACACCAACGATGCCAGCTTTCTCACGGTGGAATTCAAAATCAGCTTCCTGAACCCCGCACAGGGAAACAGACTGGTAACCCGGGCCCGGCTCCTCAAAGGCGGCAGAACCCTCACCATCGCACAAGCAGACCTCTACTCTATTGATGAAGACCTGGAAAAACAGGTGGCCACCGCTATTGTAACCCTCATTAAAGCAAATTAATGGTATATGGAAATCAAAACAGTAGACACTTTCATCGACTATTTTGGAAAGATACGGAAACGTACCAGCAAGGTAATACAGGTCATCCCGCCCGACCAGCTGGAATGGACCTATAAACCCGGTAAATTCACACTCGGCGACCAGGTCAGACATATTGTGGCTATTGAGCGGTATATGTATGGGGAAACCGTCGCGGGAAGACCCAGCGCCTACCAGGGCTGCGGCAAAGACCTCGCCGATGGTTACGACAACGTAATCAGTTACTTCAATGAAATGCACCGGCAATCTATGGAAATATTCAGCAGCCTCCGCGATGAAGACCTCCAACGCGAATGCCTCGCCCCCGGCGATGGTAAAATAATTACCTGGAAGTGGCTGCGCGCCATGATCGAACATGAAATACATCACCGCGCACAGATCTATACTTACCTTGGTATCATCGGCGTCCCCACTCCACCGATATTTGGACTCACCTCCGAAGAAGTGATCAGCAAAAGCGTAAAATTATAGCCGATAACAGGTTTTAGCTTTTAGGCTTTAGGTTTCATAGATAAACACTAAAGCCTGAAAGCTAATATCTATTTTAATCTGGTACACATCCAATCAGCTTATAATGCGCTTCTAATGCCCATGAGAGCGCCCCTCTTACTCATGCCTCAGCCCCCTTAATATTTTCTTAACCTGCCGCTACAAAAATTTCCCTGTATCTTTCCACTGCATTATCTGAACAGAGAGCATCGAGCGCTAAGCACTATCCGTTATTTCTATTAAACCCGGTACAAATTATTATGTGAATAATGATGTTGTAGCAACCTGTTATTTCTTAACTCAAATATTCTTATGAAAAAGGTCTACACCCTGGCCCTTGGCACCGTATTGTGCTGGGCGTCGTCTTGTAACAAATCAGACAGACAGGCAATTTCAGTTGTGAACAATGACACTACCATTAGTAGCATCGCCGACATCAACCGTTTTATCAAAAATGAATTACAGACAAAAGGAAAATTTGAATGGTCAGCTGCCAGCATCAATATGGTGCAGGGCGCACTGCTGCACAGTGACAGCATCCTCTCTGTAGGTTATCAGCCCGCTGGCTTCTCCGGGCTGAATGAAAAGATCCATACGATAGACATTCACAGCAGTGAGTGGCAAGCCGCCAGGGAAGAGGTACTCCGGATTATCCGTGAAAACGAAAAAGGCGCGGCCACTATCGTGTTCAATCAGGATATACTGCCGGTTATCGATGTAAAAGTTTCCAGGCAGGCCACATTGAAAGCCCTGCGCTCATCTTCCCTCGTTCGTTATGCAGAACCCACCGGTTATGGTGATCTGACTAACACCACCTCCGCCCCCCAAACCGAATCATCCTCTTCTTCCGGTTCCGGTTCAGGATGCGGCGGCAATACAGGCGACAACAGCCTCGTTGCCGGCGCCCACTACTTCAACATGCAGCCCGGAACAAAGAAATCATGGAACTATACGTATAGTAAAATTGATGAAGCCTGGACCAACGCTACCGGCAAAGGCATCAAAGTAATGATCATTGACACTGGCGTAAGCCCGGATCAGGAAAACCTGGGCGACGATTTCAACCAGGGTGCATCTTCCGGCAGAACCATTCAAAAGAAAGTGACAAGACCCGGTGGCACCACTGCAGACGGCTGCGGCCACGGCACCAAAATGGCCAGCGTATGCGCCGCCCCCAGAGGCAACGACAACAGCATGACCGGTGTTGCCTATAATGCCAACCTCGTAACCGTACGCGCCGCAGATGATGTATTAATCAGCGGCAGCGACGAAGTACAAGGCGTTACCGATGCCTTCACACTGGCCGGCAATTCAGCCGATGTGAAAATCGTGAGCATGAGCATGGGGACCATTATCAAAGAGAGCAAAATTGCAGATGCTATCCGTTATGCTAAAGGAAAAGGTAAACTCATATTCTGCGCCGCAGGTACCTCCACCTCCTTCACCGCCAGCTTCGTGGGCGTTATCTTCCCCGCCTATATGGACGAAGTGGTAGCAGTTACCGGCGTAAAAGATAATCAGACGGAACGTTGCGCTGATTGTCACGTGGGCAAGGAAGTAGATTTCACCGTCGTAATGGAAAGGGTGCAAGATGGGAAGCATCCCTTATCACTCGCCATGGCGGGAGATGTTCCTTCTACCGTGGGCGGCTCTTCTGTGGCCACTGCCACCTGCGCCGGCATTGCAGCACTGGTATGGAGCAAATTCCCCTCCTATACCAGCAGCGATGTACTGAACAAAATGGCAGAATCTGCCAGTCTCTATACCAATAAAAGCAGCAAATTCGGCTGGGGCGTTATCAACGCTAAAAGCGCCACCGAATAGTAATTCAGTGTAACACTTGTAATTATCCTGGTGAGCAGGATATAATCTTCGCTCATCAGGATAATCAAATCAATCATAAATAACCACAGTCCACCGGAACAATTATGCGTTTCACCGACATTCCCGGGGCTTTTATACAATCTCTGTTTTCTGGTTGCCGAAGGTTACGTTGTTTTGCAGCATAAACGACGAGAACCATGAAAAGCCAGGCATTAGCAGAGATACTCATCAATCCATATAATCATCAATCTGTACATACCACAGAAGCCCTCAATTTCGAAGATACATCCGGCAACAACATCCCCGTATTCAATGGCATCCCTGATTTTTTGTCGCTGGAAGAAGTAAACGGACTGAATAAGAAATATCAGCACCTTTATGACCGCTTCAGCCGCTTCAGCAATATAGCGGAGCGCATCATGGCCCTTTTCATTGACCTGAACCGGCTGCGCCGCAAATGGATGACAGATGTAGAAGTGAGACCAGGTTATAAAGTACTGGAAACATCAGTGGGCACAGGCTGGAACATCAAGGTCCTTCCCGACTTCGCAGAGTACTATGGACTGGATATATCCGGTGGTATGCTGCGGCAGGCTGTACGCAATAAACTGAAATGGAACCGTGAAATGCAACTGTTCAAAGGCAATGCAGAGTACCTGCCCTTTAAGGACCATACTTTCGACAGCGTATTTCATGTAGGTGGCATCAACTTCTTCAACGACCGGCAGCGGGCCATCCGGGAGATGATTCGTGTAGCCAAGCCTGGTACCCGCATCGTCATCATTGACGAAACAGCAGAACATGTCCGGAAACAATACCGCAGGATTCCCTTTGTAAAGAATTATTTCAGCAGTGAAGCAGAGGAAGTAAGAGCTGTCGCGCCGGTAGATCTGGTACCTGCAGAAATGCGCGAGCTGGAAGTAAAACTGATGGAAAGAGGCAGGATGTACCAACTGAGCTTCAGAACCGTATAGGCATATTGGTTAGTTTGTTTCATATACACCGGCACGCCATCACTACGTGCCGGTTTTATTTTTTTAAGGACATGGATTAACATCCAAGTGCAAAACGATTTATCAGGAAGTCCGCAAAAAAATCGTATCTTCTTATCTGGTAACCCAATAGCTGAACAATGAGCATTATTATCACGACTGTCCACGTAGTCATTTCTCTATTTCTTCACTTATATAAACATTTCACGCATGAGAACATCTATCATCATGGCCGCACTATGTGCAGGCACCATCCTTTTCAGCGCCTGTAAAAAAGAGGTACAGGAGGGCATACAGGAAATCCCCGCCAACAAGGCTGCTGTTGCTACCTCCCGCACGCCCAGCTCAGGCGCCAGGCAATGTATTGCCTACTTCATCACCGACGGCCGCAACCCTGGTTTCAAACTCAGGAACATTCCGGACAGTGTAGACATCGTCATCCTGTTTGGCATTAAATACTACCATTACCTGGATACTATTGCCAACCCCGCAGGGCAAGGCATGATGGGTACCTATAGCTCTTATGCAGAGTATTACAGCGATATTAAAGCATTACAAAAACGCGGTATCCTGGTGCTCCAGAATATCGATGACAGCAAAAGCTGGCAGGATGGTAAACCCGACGGATATGCCTCTCCGGCTGCATGGGCGCAGAAGCTGAAAACCTTATTACTCGACAGCATGAAGCTGAATGGTATCAGCCTCGATGTAGAGCATAGTGGAGCTGCTCCATCTCCCATTCCTCGTTTCCCGGGCTACCAAAAAACAGGTTACTACGGCTGGTATAGCGCCAGCATGGCTGCAACCCCCAACTTCCTCTCCTGTGTAGGCGAGCTCACAAAATACTTCGGCATGAAAGCCGCCAACAATACCCAGCTGCATATCGCTTCCGGCATCGATGTATACTCGTGGGACCCCATCGCCGCCAACTACCGCGACGCCTTCAATTATTTCCAGCTCCAGACTTACAACGGATGGGATACCACCCGCGCACAACTGGCCATGAACTACCTCACAGGCACTAACCTGATACCTGCCTCCAAAGTGGTTTTCGGCGCCTATGCTGAAGGAGGTACCGGTCTTTCGAATGCAGTAGCCATCGCCAAATGGATACCTAAACAGGGTGCCAAAGGCGGTATGATGATATACACGTATAATTCAAATATTGCCTACGCAGAAGCGGTGAAACGCGCACTGTAATGTCTGAACTGTGATTTGTGTGATTGATTTGATTCTTCTGATGTACGAAGATTGTGTAGATTGATTGATATTTTCATTAAGACTATAAAAACGAAGACCCCGTTAAGTGAA
>NZ_DATLKJ010000101.1:0-74698 GCF_035538455.1 Chitinophaga sp. | reverse complement strand
TGCACTCACGCTCAGCGGGTAGGTATTATTTTTCAGTACATTACCGAAAATGAGATATTTGATAACGCCATCATAATAAGAACGTATTGCATTAACAGTTCTATGACTTTTAACGCCCAGGTTGTAAGCGCGCTTTTCAATTTCCTGCAGTTCTTCTTCAGAAAAACCACCAGTGTTCACGATCACTGAATGCACTTCATATCCTTTTTCTTCAGTCAGATATTTAACGCAATAGGAAGTATCAAGTCCTCCGCTAAATCCCAGTACTACTTTTTTCATTTTACGACATTATATTTTTTATAATTCAGAACAATATACATTTTGTGAGGACGCTCAGAAGAGGAAAAACTTTTTCCTGGTACCAGTAGCACCACCTTCTTTTTTGCTATTCAGCAAAACAAATCTTTTAAATCTCAACCAACGCTCATACAGTTTTATATTTCCTTTAAATCTGCGGCGCCTTTTCTCATGATGTATGTGACCACTGGCACTCACTGTCATCTGGTTGTTGCTGGCAGCAGCCTTGGCAGCCATTTCAGCAGCAGCCTTCTCTTCCGCTTCCTTTAGCTTCGCCACGGGATCATACAGCATAGCAGTACAAAGACAGTTCTTCCGGTCCTTGCTTGTTAGGATGTCGAAGTTTATACAACTACGGCAACCTTTCCAGAACTCTTCATCATCTGTCAGCTCAGAATAAGTAACCGGCTCATAACCCAGCTCAGAGTTTATCTTCATCACAGCAAGACCCGTGGTGAGACCGAATATTTTAGCATCCGGATACTTCTCTCTCGAGAGTTCGAATATTTTATGCTTGATGGATTTCGCTACGCCATGCCCGCGGAATGCAGGGTTTACGATAAGGCCGGAGTTGGCTACAAATTTTTCATGGCCCCAGGCTTCAATGTAACAGAAGCCTACCCATTCTCCTTTGTCTGTTACGGCTATTACGGCTTTGCCTTCCTGCATCTTCAGTTCTACATAGGCGGGAGAGCGCTTGGCAATACCTGTTCCACGCGCCTTTGCAGAAGCCTCCATCTCATCAGTGATGGTCTTTGAATAGTGAATATCGTCAGGAGTGGCTACCCTAACGATGATATGCTGATTTTCCAACCTTTAAAATTGAAATCGTGAATCAATAAGCTAATTGAAAGTTCCAAAAAGGAAATAGTCACCGGAGGATTGGGGAATCACGGTGCGACAGCGGTTGTATGGACAAGCGCTATCAAATTCTGGGTCGTCGGGAAAGGAATCTAAAGACATTGAACCCAACAGAATACACCCCTTTAGTGAAAGCGGGATGATATGCGGAGGTGTTGGTATGAGTTGCGACGTTTTCCAACTTCAGTTCAGTGTTAAATTGTTATAAATATTGTCTTTAGTTTAGATTAACCGCAAAGTTATAATAATATATTTTTAAATGGTCGAAATTTTTTTCGTGAAAAGTTAAAATTTTCTCATTTTTCCCGCAAAGAAGCAAAGAAAGCAAAGATCGCAGAGGATATTTTTAAGTTAAATAAGACTATTTAAGAGTATCCTACATGATTTTCGGACTGTAAAACAGCTCTTTGCCAGCTTAAAAATATCCTCTGCGATCTTTGCTTTCTTTGCTTCTTTGCGGGAAACTACTTTGTAATCACCTCCAGCTCAGCTACTGCAGCCTGTTTGTCGCCCTCTCCTGCCGGAGTCAACGCCACCAGGCGGATATAACGGGCCTGCGCCGGAGTGAAAGATACCTGCTGCGGTATCGGATTATTCCTGATATTGGCGAACTGCCCCGTAGCCACCGGCCCTCCCCAGTTCTTTCCATCCTGGCTCACATAAAATGCATAACCATATATGATACCGTTCGGTTGATCTGTTGGCGGCGTGTAACGGAAACCTTTAAGCACCAGGCTCTCCCCGAGATCCACTTGCAGTTCATGTGGATAAGCAGCCGCTTCGCTGCGGTACACTGTGGCAGGATTACCGTCTATGGCCCTGGCTGCAACAGCTCCGCCGGCAGGCTTTCCGGCCCTGATCACCTTCCACCTGGTGGGCGCCACATCTGAATGTGTCTTCACGCTCACTGACGCAGCCGTTTCACTCGTTGCGCGATACAACTGCACCTCGCTGATCACAGGACAAGCTTTGGCATCCAGCTTAATGCGCACCCAGTTGGTTGTACAGTCCGGCAGCCGCAGTATACGTTTGTGACCAATAGTCGTTTCGCGGGCGATCTCTTTAACCTTGCCGTTCTCCATGATCTCCACGGTAAACCCTTTCACCCGTTGCCCCAGTGCGATGTATTCCTGCAACACCAGACGGTTGAAAGTTACCGGCGTTTTGTAGTTCAGGGTAATAGCCGTACTGGTTACATTATCAGGCGTAGCCCAATAGGTAGCATTATTGCCATCTGTAAGGTTGGAGACTTTTACAGCCGTATTATTCTTTCGTGTATCCGTAACAGTTACGACAGCTTTCTTAGCGAGATTGGTTTTGAAAGATTCATCCAGCACCCGGCGGAGCTCCATCAGGCGGGTAGAATCATTAGGATGGATAAGCCCTTCACGGTCCACCGGCACATTGAGGATCAGGTTGCCGTTACGGCCAACAGAGCCGTAATAAATATCCAGCAGGTTAGGTACAGACTTTACCTTGTCATTGGTTTCCGGACTGAAAAACCATCCCGGCCTGATAGACACATCACATTCGGCGGGTATCCACCGTTCGCCATCCTCATTACCTTCGTTGAGCGATTTGGCGGGAGGGCCGCCGGCCCCGGGGGCAAAGCCCTTTACATTCAATGTGCTCCAGTTGGTAGTGCCGGCAATACCGTTTTCATTACCCACCCAACGGCAACCCGGACCTACGTCACTGAAGATAACCGCGTCGGGCTGGTGCTTATACACCACGCCGTGAAACAGCGGCCAGTCATAAGTCTGCTTCTTTGTGCCATCATTGGCGCCGTCAAACCATTGCTCAAATACAGGCCCATAGCCCGTGAGTACTTCCTCCAGCGTCTTGGCGAATATACCATTGTACTCAGGTGTTCCATACTTGGGATGGTTACGATCCCAGGGTGAGAGATACACCCCGAACTTCAGACCATACTCTTTACAGGCAGCCGACAACTCCGCCAGCACATCTCCCTTGCCGTCTTTCCAGGCGCTCTCACGTACCGTGTGCGTGCTGTATTTACTGGGCCACAAACAAAAACCATCATGGTGCTTTGCCGTGATCACGATTCCCTTCATGCCTGCAAGCTTGGCCGTACGCGCCCATTGCCGGGCATCCAGCCGGGTAGGATTGAACACTTTCGGGTCTTCATCTCCATGCCCCCACTCCTTATTAGTAAAGGTATTCGGCCCGAAGTGGATGAACATATAATATTCCAGGTCGTTCCAGGCCACCTGCGCTTTGGAAGGCAAGGCGCCGTAAGGCTTGATCTCCTGTGCCATCACCGCATTGCAGCCGAGCAGGGCAGCCAGTAAGTAGGTAGTTTTTTTCATTGCAACTGAAAAGGTTAGGAATTACGTGAAAAGCGAAGATAACCCCGAATGATGATCCCATTCAATTGCAGATTCGCAATTTTTGATTGTTTTTTATCGCAAAAGAGACAAAGAGCATAAAGCCACAAGGATTTTCTATATTTAATGCATGAGATATTTCCGGATAAACCCACCAGCGGAACTGGCTGGTTATGTGAATTATTTCTGGATCGGCGAAGCAGCTACAGACGGAAAAAATGACTTCACCCACTTCTCCACTGCCAGTAGCTCGTCTCGTATTGTATTTCATTATAAAGGCAGTTTTCAGGAGGTCAACTCCGCCGGTACGCATGCACGGCCCTTCGCTTCCGGCCTGCAGGGGCAATCCGGCACCTATACCCGCTTCAGATCTCCTCACCCCCCTCCTCAGAAACCCATTGCCTGTGTACATTACAGCAGCTGTAGAAAGCATCAGGAAATCACATGGCCAGATGAGCATACTGGCATTATTAAAACAGGTACCCTTGTCACAAAGGCAGTTTGAGCGCAAGTTTAAAGAGCACGTCGGCTTCTCGCCCAGGCTCTTCACCAAAATATGCCGGTTTGAAGCCACCCTCAGCAGCCTGCTCACACCCGCTCCGCTTGTGCAGATAGCACTCAACGCAGGATATTTTGATCAGGCCCATTTCAACCACGACTTCAAAACCTTTACGGGCATGCACCCGAAAGATTACCGGAAAATCATCAGCATATTGCCCACAGCCACCTCCTGAATGTCGAAATCTTACAATTCCTGCTGAAAAACGCCCGCTAATTTTACGCCCTCATCGTCTGTATTGTATCATGAACAGCATCGTACCTATCTTCCCCTGCACATCCGTGGATGAAACCATTGAATTTTATGAACAACTGGGTTTTACAGTTACCTACCGGCAGAAAAGCCCCAACCCATATACCGTGGTCAGAAAGGACTGGATAGAGCTGCATTTCTATGGCCTCAAAACACATGTTCCTGGTAAGTCTTACCACACCTGCTACATAACCACAGATGAAACAGACGAGCTGTATGAAGCCTTTACTGCCGCTCTCCGTAAGGCTAATGGAAAACTACCCTCCCGCGGCCTGCCACGCATCAGCGATATACGAGATAAAAGCTACGGCGTCAGGGAGTTCATGTTCCACGACTTAGCTGGCAACTGCATCCGCATTGGCAGGAAACTGCATACCACCGAAACAGCCCCCCTTGACAAAGACATCACATCCGCCAGCGATAAGCTCTCCCAACTATTAGACTTCTGCTATAAAAAGGAAGATGAAGCCGATGAAATAGAAGTGCTCTCCCCCCTCCTTGATAAAGCAATTGAAAAATACAAAGACTATCCCTGTCATAATCTTTTCAAGGTAATGCTTCACCGGGCAGATATCGCCATCACACAGGGAAACAGCTCATTGGCAGCAACCTTGCTGGAACAGGTCCGTACACATCCCCATATCAGTGAGCAACCCGGTAAATTCAGAATGGAACAGCAGAGAGCTACTGACCTCCTGCATAAATTATCTTCGATTCTTCCACGGGTTAACCAAGGGGCAAAGCCCACTCAAAGCCCTGTTAAAAGCGCACTTCTCAGTAAGACAGTTTAAATAATAATCATATAAATAAACCTTCGCGTTCTTTGCTCTCTCTGCACCTCTGCGAGAGAAAAAACAACCGTTTATCACAAAATTGTAAGAAAACAGGGGCATAGATTGGGATTCCCCTCACAAATTTTATAAATTTAGTCCCTCCTTCGTATTCTTTATACGCGATAAAAAACTGAACAATGAATAAACAACCACTGCATCGCAGAAGTTTTCTCAAGAACACAGTGGCAGCCGGCGTAGGTATTTCCATGCTCAGCTCCTCTGCTAAACTGTTTGCCAATGAAAAAAAACCTAAGGTACGTATAGGCCTGATCGGGGTAGGCGCCCGTGGCCTCAGTCACCTGAACCTATGCCTCCGCCGCGACGACGTAGATGTTGTGGCATTCGCAGATCCTGATACAGCGTACACCGTTCCCAAGGCCCGCGACATGATCACCAAATTCTACGGCGGCAAAAGAAAAGTAGCTGAATATACCAACGGCCCTGAAGATTTCCGCAACATGCTGAAACGTGACGACATTGACGCGGTGATCATTGCTACGCCGTGGGAATGGCATTCCATCATGGCTGTCGCTGCCATGAAAGCCGGTAAAACTCCTGCTGTTGAAGTATGTGGTGCATCTGATATCCAGGAATGCTGGGAACTGGTTAACACCAGCGAAGCTACCGGTATCCAGGTGTTTGGTATGGAAAACGTATGCTACCGCAGAGATGTGATGGCTGTACTGAATATGGCCCGCCAGGGTCTCTTCGGTGAGCTCACCCACCTGCAGGGCGGTTACCAGCACGATCTTCGTCCTGTAAAATTCAATAACGGTAAACAATATTATGGTGGTGGCGTTGAGTTTGGCGAAAAAGCACTGTCTGAAGCTAAATGGAGAACTAACCACTCCCTGCACCGCAATGGCGACCTGTATCCTTCACATGGTCTGGGTCCTATTGGTAATGTTATTAACATGAACCGCGGAAACCGCCTGCTGTCTATCGTGTCAGTCGCTACCAAATCCCGTGGCCTTCATAAATATATCGTAGACAATGGCGGCGAAAGCCATCCCAACGCTAAAGTGGAATTCAAACTGGGCGATATCGTTTCTTCCCTAATCAAAACCAACAATGGCGAAACGATCATGCTGTCGCACGATACCAACTCTCCGCGCCCCTACTCCCTGAACTTCCGCGTACAGGGTACTAACGGCCTGTGGATGGACGACCAGGATTCAATTTATATCGAAAAGGTGTCCAAGAAACACGACGATTGGGAAAAAGCAGGTGACTTCAAAGATCCCGAAAGCTACCTTGGTAAATACGACCACCCGCTGTGGAAACGTTATGCCAACGATGCTGCCGGCGCAGGCCACGGTGGTATGGACTGGTTCGTACTCAACTCCTTCGTTGAATGTATCAAACGCGGTGCTCAATATCCACTGGATGTGTATGACATGGCTACCTGGTACGCCATCACCCCGCTGAGTGAGCAGTCAGTTGCTGAAGGCGGAAGCGTACAGTACATCCCTGACTTCACCCGCGGCCGCTGGATGAACAGAAAACCGATCTTCGCATTAGATGATCAGTATTAATACCAAATAGCTATTTAGTGCAAGTAAAACGGCTCTCATTGTAATTACAAGAGAGCCGTTTCTTATTTGCATTAACAATTAAAAGCTAATTCACTGTCACCCCATCTTCAATGGTAGTCACATAAACATCAGGCGTAATACCAAACTCCTCTTTATAACGGGACTGGATATACGATTGATAGGATGCCACCTCTTCCTGTTTCACCAGATTGATGGTGCAGCCGCCGAAACCACCACCCATAACGCGCGCACCGGCTACTTCCGGCCTTTCCTTTGCCAGCGTTACGAGGAAGTCCAGCTCCGGACAGCTTACTTCATACTGCTTACTCAACCCTTCATGTGTTGCATACATCAGCTGACCAAACTGTTGCAGGTCGCCTTTCTTCAGCAGCTCCGTTGCATCCTGCACACGCTGAATCTCAGAGATGACATAGGCGCAGCGGTCGTAGATCTTAGCAGAGAGCTGATCGCGCACCTCATCAAGCTGTTGCATCGTGGCGTCGCGGAGCGACTTCACCTCAGGATGCATGGCCTGTATGGCTTTTACACCCTCTTCACATTGCTGGCGGCGTACATTGTATTCTGAAGATGCCAGGGAGTGGTGTACCATGGAGTTGCACAGCACAATTTTATATTCCGGGAAATTGAAAGGGAAATATTCGAAGTCGAGGCTGCGGCAGTCAAGGCGCATCACCTGATCCTTTTTACCGTGGAGGTTTGCAAACTGGTCCATGATACCACACTTTACGCCAGGAAAGGTGTGCTCTGCGCGCTGGCCCAGTAAAGCCATCTGCATGCGATCCATTCCATAGTGGAAGATATGATCAAGGGCAGCTACTAATCCGCCTTCCACAGCCGCTGACGATGACATGCCGGCGCCCACAGGAATATCCCCGTTGATCACACAGTCGAAACCCTTCACTTCGTAACCGCCACGTTGCAACTGGTCCACCACCCCCATCAGGTAGTTGATCCATCCTGGTGTCGGCTTCACATCCTCTAAAGAAAAGGAAACAGTTTCATTCGTAAAAACAGCATGGGCATTGCATTGCCGCGTATCGTTCAGGGCTACGGCATACACTATTTTTTTATCGATAGCTGCCGGCAATACAAATCCATCATTGTAATCTGTATGCTCGCCAATCAGATTGATCCTTCCCGGGGAAACTACGATCAGAGGCTCTTTTCCAAAAAGTGCAATAAACTTCTCCCTTGTTTTTTGTATCATTCAGAAATTATTAAACGTAAAATTTACGCCTAAAATATAAAATATTTTGAGATTTAGGTATTTCTGAATGACTGAATTAAAAAAAGCGAAGGAGATCGGCAGATAACTGATACCGATCTCCTTCGCTTTATAAAATCGTTGCTGTAATAAGCTACATTATTTCTTTCCCACTTTATATCCGGCTACAGCATAGAAGAGGATATACACATAACAAGGCACCATACAATAGAGGAAAGCATGTCTGAAATCCATGCTGCTGCTGTACAGGAAGTTAAACATACTTTTCTGATCAAACATACCACTGTAAATCTGCGGTAATACGCCACCTCCGGCAATACCCATAATCAACAGTGCAGAGCCGATTTTAGTATACTTGCCGAGGCCATCAATGGCCATCGGGAAGATCGCAGGCCACATCAGTGCGTTCGCAAGACCCAGCAATGCAATGAAGGTCACAGCAGAAAAACCGGAAGACATATAAGCGGCAACAGTGAAGATGATACCCAGCACCGCAGAAATCTGTAAACCCTTTTGTCCGCTGATGATTTTAGGAATAGTGAGGATACCCAGCACATAACCCAGCAGCATTGCCAGCAAAGTGAAAGTGGTAAAATATTTAGTGTTATCCACACTCATACCCATAGACTTACCGTAAGAACCGATAACATCACCAGCCATTACTTCCACACCCACATATACAAAAATACATAGTACACCAAGCAGGAGATGAGGAAACTGGAATACACTGGTTTTGCCATTGGTAGCAGCGGATGTGCCTTCATCTTCCTTATCTAAATCAATTTCAGGCAGAGAAGAACGTTTCAGCATGAAGGCCAGTAAAGCCAGCACGATGGCCATAACCACGTATGGTCCGATTACGCGCGATGCCAGCGCATCCAGCAATTGGTTCTTGGTGGCAACATCCGCAGCGTTGGCAATATCCTTTTCAAGCTGCGCTGCGCCTTTCAGTACAATGCTACCCAGGATCAGCGGCGCTAATGCACCTGCAGTCTTGTTACAGATACCGAGGATACTGATACGCTTTGCAGCGCTCTCCTTCGGCCCGATGATGCTGGCATACGGATTGGATGCCGTTTGCAGCAGTGACAATCCTGCGCCCTGTATGAACAGGCCGGTGAGGAACAACCCAAAACTTCTGGCATTAGCTGCTGGAATAAACACCAGTGAGCCCGCGGCTATGACCAGCAATCCCAGCGCCATCCCATTCTTGAATCCTGTTTTGTTAAGGATGAAGGATGATGGAATAGAAAGACAGAAATACGCCATGAAGAAGGCCATTGTTACCAGCAGTGACTGAGATACACTCAGTTCGCATACTATCTGAAAAAATTGGATGAGGGTACCGTTAAGCCAGGTAACAAAACCGAATACGAAGAATAACATGCCGATAATGGCCATTGATTGTCCATAGCTGCTTTGTTTGGCTGGTATTTCCATTGTTGCTGTTTGGTTGGACATAGAACTGCAAATTGGTTTTTTAGATAAACGCGAACATAATGAACTTATCTTAGATTTCATAAATATCTTGGCTAAAACGTTTTATCAACGAAAAAAAATACAACGGTTTCTTTGGTTTTTTAAAAAATCCTAAAAAAATAATTATACATTTATCCGGCAAAATTTCACTGTAACTTAACACGTTTATGGCTCAGCAAACAAAGCAAGGCGCTCAAAGTACGCATCCATCGTTCTTTGTGCTTATTCTGGTGTTCTTTTTCTGGGGGTTTCTCGCTGCATCCAACAGTATCTTTATTCCGTTCTGTAAATCGCATTTCAACCTTACCCAACTTGAATCACAACTGGTAGACTTCTCCTTTTACAGCGCCTATTTTATAGGATCATTAATTCTCTATCTGGCTTCTGCAGCCAGGAAAGTGGATATCCTGAACAAAATCGGTTACAGGAAAGGTATCATCTACGGCCTGTTGATCTCTGTACTGGGATCGGCTATTATGATTCCCTGTGTGAATATGGAAAAGGTTGTTCCTATCAGGGAAACGGTGAAAGACATCAATAGTTTCCAGGTAGAACAACAACTGCAGACATCTGACAGGCTTGTGAAAATCCGCCGTGAGAAAGAAGCAGACACCTACTCACTGCTGATCGGCAGCAATGAAGCAGGAGAAAAATATGTTACCAATCCACAGCTGCTTGCTGAAATACCGCAGGGTTTCAAAAAAGACGAAGAGCATAAACAATACGCCGGCGTTTTCAACAAAGCCAGTGTGGAAAAAATTCTGACTGTATTGGACACTGACTACAAACAAACAGTGACCTTCGGTTACTTTGCACTGATATTGATGGCGCTGTTCATCGTAGCGCTCGGATTTTCTTTGCAACAGACTGCTGCAAATCCATTCGCCATCCTGCTCGGTGATCCGGCGAAAGGTACACACCGTCTGAATCTTGCAGGTGGTATCAACTCATTCGGTACAACCATCGGTCCCATTATTGTGAGCATGCTGCTGTTCGGTAACATCAAGGGGGGTGAAGTGAGCACAGACATCAGCAAAATCAACACGTTGTATATCCTGCTGATTGTATTGTTCCTTGTTGCCGCCGCTATCTTCGCCTTTGTGAAGATGCCTGAAAGTCGGGACTCTGAAGTGTTTGAAACATCGCCTAAGGCCAGCCGTTCTATCATCGGCATCACTGTGATGTTCATTCTGATCCTGCTGGGACTGATCCTGAAATTTGAACTGCCTTTATTCATTACTGGTATCATTGGTATCATCGGCATCTTATTCTATACAAAAATGTCCTCCGCAGGCAATAGTGAAGGTTGGGGCGCCATGAAATATCCGCAGCTGACACTCGGTATGCTGGCCATCTTCATCTATGTAGGTGTGGAAGTAACTATCGCCAGTAACCTTGGCGCACTGCTGAAACATCCCGGATTCCTGACTCCCAAAGGACTCGCTGAATCTGAACTGGACCCTTACGTGTCACTGTTCTGGGGTAGCATGATGATTGGTCGCTGGACCGGTGCCATCAGTGTTTTCAACGTTTCCAAGACTACACGTAAGCTGCTGTGTGTTATCGTACCTTTCATCGCCTACGGTGTAGTATTGGGTGCCAACGTATTAAAAGGCAACGATGTATCTGAATTATATCCATATGCCATCTGTATTGCCATACAGATTATCGGTTTCTTCGCCGGACAGGACAAACCAGCCAAAACCCTGATGATATTTGGTTTGCTGGGTGTGGCTACTGTACTGATCGGTTTATTCACCAGCGATTCACTGGCAACATTCGCCTTCATCAGCGGTGGTCTGTTCTGCTCTGTGATGTGGCCCAGCATCTTTGCACTGTCTATCGCCGGCCTGGGTAAGTATACTGGTCAGGGTTCAGCATTCCTTGTAATGATGATCCTGGGTGGTTCACTGATCCCTCCGGTTCAGGGTGGCCTTGCCGACATTCCAAGCATTGGCATACACACATCTTACATTGTGCCTGTGTTATGCTTCGCTTACCTCGCATTTTTCGCATTTAGAGTAAAAACAATATTAAAATCTCAAGGAATCGATTATGAGTCAGCAATTAGTGGTGGGCATTGATATTGGGGGGACTAACACCAAATTCGGTATTGTAGATCGCAGAGGTAACATTTTATGTGATGGTCGTATGTTGACCAATCAACATGAAGATGTGAACTGCTTCATGGATGAACTTCACCAGCATATGTCTGCTCTCATTGAGCAGGTAGGCGGCATAGAACTGATAAAGGGTATCGGTGTGGGCGCACCCAACGGCAACTTCTACAATGGCAACATTGAGTATGCGCCGAACCTCCGCTGGAAAGGTATTATTCCGCTGGCCAATCTCATGGAGAAGAAATTCGGGCTGCCGGCAGTATTAACCAACGACGCCAACGCGGCCGCACTGGGTGAACTGATCTACGGCGCTGCCAGAGGCATGAAGGATTTCATCGTTATCACCCTGGGTACAGGTGTAGGCAGCGGTATCGTAGCCAATGGACAGCTGATATACGGCCATGATGGATTTGCCGGTGAACTGGGTCATATCATCGTGATCCCCGGCGGCAGATACCATCCCGGAACCGGTGCCCATGGCTCTCTCGAAGCATATGCTTCCGCAACCGGTGTGACCAACACCGCACTGGAATTCCTGGCCACCCGCCCGGATACTCCCAGCACGATGCGTGAGCACACCAAAGAGGAAATCAACTCCAAACTGATCTATGAAGCGGCCATGAAAGGTGATCCGCTGGCAATGGAAGTATACGAGTTCACCGGTCAGATACTGGGCGCTGCGCTCGCCAACTTCGTGATGTTCTCCAGTCCGGAAGCCATCGTGCTTTTCGGCGGCCTCACCAAAGCCGGCGATCTCATCATGAAACCGGTTCGTGAGCACATGGAGAAGAACCTGCTTCCTATCTTCCAGAATAAAGTTAAATTGCTGTTCTCCGAACTGAAGGAAAGTGATGCCGCTATTCTCGGAGCCAGCGCACTTGCCTGGGAAATGAAGGATTAGTTAGCTTCCTGCAATAAGCTATCAGTCGCCAGCTTTATAAAAGCTGACCGCCACGGGCTTTCTGAAAGCTACCAGCTCAACGCTAAAAGCTATTTATATGAACGATAGAAGAAGATTTCTGAAAACAGCGGCCCTTGGCGCCGCTGTTTTCTCTTTAGACGGTGTAACGGGAACGCCTGCACGTTCCCAGACCGCAAAAGGAAAACCAATTGTAATATCCACGTGGGACTTTGGCCGCGCAGCCAACGATGCCGCATGGGAGATATTGAAAAAAGGTGGTCGTGCGCTCGACGCCGTAGAAGCTGGCGTACGTGTACCGGAAGCCGATCCCAACAACCACACCGTAGGCTTTTCCGGCTACCCTGACCGCGACGGCCGCGTAACGCTGGATGCCTGCATCATGGATGAACATGGCAACTGTGGCTCTGTAGCTGCACTGGAACATGTAACACATGCCATCAGTGTTGCCCGCCTCGTCATGGAAAAAACGCCGCACGTAATGCTGGTAGGCGATGGCGCCCTGCAGTTTGCACTGGCCAACGGTTTCCAGAAAGAAAACCTGCTTACTCCGGAATCTGAAAAAGCCTGGAAAGAGTGGTTGAAAAAATCAGAATACAAGCCGGTCATCAACATAGAAAACAAATCCTACGAACCCGGCAAAGGCGCTACAGCATTTAATCCGCTGATGCTCCCCGGCAACGTGTACAATCATGATACTATCGGTATGGTGGCAATGGATGCTGCTGGCAATCTCTCCGGCGCCTGCACCACCAGCGGCATGGCTTTCAAACTCCATGGCCGCGTGGGCGATTCCCCCATCATCGGCGCAGGATTGTATGTTGACAATGAAGTAGGCGCTGCTACCAGCACCGGTGTTGGTGAAGAAGTGATCAAAATTGTTGGCAGCCACCTCGTGGTGGAGCTGATGCGCCAGGGCTATCCACCGGAAAAAGCCTGCAAGGAAGCCGTTACACGCATCGTAAAAAGAAGCCCCTCCAAAGCAAAGGAAATACAGGTAGGCTTCCTGGCCCTCAATAAAAAAGGCCAATACGGCGCTTACTGCCTGCAGAAAGGCTTCAGCTATGCAGTTTACAGTGGCGACACCAACAATGTGCTGTACGACGGAAAAAGTTATTTCTAAATAAAACACTCACCCATAGCTATCAGGATGTTTACGCAAAACCCTGATAGCTATAGGCCGGATGCTAAACCCACCAAAACGGAAAACGATGAGCTTCACCCTCGAAATATGTGCAGCATCTGTAGCCTCCTGTATCGCAGCAGAAAAAGGCGGTGCCAACCGCATAGAACTCTGCGACAACCTCCTGGAAGGCGGCACTACACCCAGTTACGCTACAATAGCAGTAGCCAGGGAAAAAGTAAAAATAGATATCTACCCTATCATCAGACCCAGAGGCGGCGACTTCCTGTATTCAGATCTTGAGTTTGAAGTGATGAAGCGCGACATACAAATGTGCAAGCAACTCGGCTGTAACGGCGTAGTAATAGGCATCCTCACTCCCGACGGACGTGTGGATAAAAAAAGATGCAAAGAACTCGTGGATCTCGCATGGCCGCTTGGCGTCACTTTCCACCGCGCCTTCGACATGACAGACAATCCCTTTGAAGCACTCGAAGATATCATCAGCATTGGCTGCGAACGCATCCTTACCTCAGGTGCACGCAATACCGCCGTCGAAGGAGCAGAACTACTGAAAGACCTGGTTATCCGCGCCAACGACAGAATCGCTATCATGGCCGGTTCCGGCGTACGCGCCAACAACATCGCAACACTGATTAAAACCACGGATGTCAGGGAGTTCCATACTTCCGCCAAAGCATATGAAGACAGCCACATGGTATACCGCAATCCGAACGTAAGCATGGGCGGTATTCCCGGCGTTCCCGAATACGGTATCTCGCAGACGCAGCAAAGCGAAGTATTATTAATTCGTGAAACAGCAGAAAAAACATTGCATGATCTCGGAGAGTAGACTATTTTTATTTTTTATTTGTTTATTTAGGTATGTAGTTATTAAAAAAGTCCATCTCCGCTGCATTTTAAATAACTACATACCTAAATAAACAAATAAAAAAAATTTCTAACCAGTGAACAATAGAAAATGAAAAAATTAATCATTGCAGCAGGACTACTACTGGGCGGATTCTTCGCACAGGCGCAGGTCAAAGGGGCAAAGCATGTGATACTGATAGGCATGGATGGTTTTGGCGCTTATTGTTTCCCGAATGTGGATAACCCGAATATGAAGCAGATGATGAAAGACGGCTCCTGGAGCTTACAGGCCCGTAGCGTACTTCCATCTTCCAGCGCCGTGAACTGGGCTTCTATGGTAATGGGCGCAGGCCCCGAACTGCATGGCTATACGGAGTGGGACAGCAAAAAACCAGAACTCCCCTCCCGTGAACTGGACCAGTATGGTATGTTTCCTTCCATATATACCCTGCTGCGTGAACAGAAACCCAAAGCCGAAATAGGCGTGATCTACAGCTGGCAGGGTATCGGTTATCTCTTCCCAAAAGCCGCTGTGAACAAGGAACTCGCAACACATGACAACGACAGCCTGGCAACAGAAGCCGCAGCTGCCTATATAAAAGAAAAGAAGCCCGACTTCCTGTTCATCCACTTTGATGAGCCGGATGGTGTAGGACATAATATCGGTCATAATATCCAGCCTTATTTTGACCAGGTGCATAAGAATGATATACTGTTGGGAAAAATATTGCAGGCCGTGAAAGATGCAGGCATATGGGACAATACCATCATCCTGCTGACAGCCGATCATGGCGGCATCCAAAAAGGGCATGGCGGTAAAACCATGGAGGAAATGCAGATCCCTTGGATTATCCGCGGCCCCGGCATAAAACAGAATAATGAGATCAAATCGAGCATCGTAACTTACGATACTGCGGCTACCATCGCATGGATCTTCGGGTTGAAACCCCCACATGTATGGACCGGTAAACCGGTAAAAGATGCATTTAAGTAAATTTGATGCCTGGCGGAATTATTAATCGACAAATATTTTAATTTATGAAAACAACGCTGTTCACTGCCCTGGCTTGTTTTGCAGGTTTGACGCTGTTTGCACAGACAAACAAAGTAACAGTACTTACCTACAATATCCATCACGGGGAAAATCTGAAAAAAGAGCTGGATCTTCAGGGTATTGCCAATGTAATACTGGCCACCAATCCGGATCTGGTAGCTTTGCAGGAAGTTGACAGCGTTACACAGCGTACGCAAAAAGTAGATCAGTTGAAAGAACTGGCATCCATCACCGGCATGTATACTTATTATGCCAAAGCGATGGACTATGATGGCGGCGGATATGGTACAGGTATACTATCCCGGTTTCCGATAGAAAACGGTGTCACCATACAGCTCCCTTCTGCCCAAAGCGGAAATGAACCAAGAGTGGCAGGTATTGTTACCGTCAAATTACCCAGTGACAGTCTGATACAGTTTGTTTCTACACATCTTGATGCGGGACAAAAACCAACGGACCGCCTCCTCCAATCAGCCGCGCTGGCTGAGCATTTCAAGGCTACACAGTTACCCATAATACTGGCAGGGGATCTCAATGCTATTCCTTCTGCCAAAGAGATAAATGTACTCAGGAAGATATTCACAGATGCCACCCCACAGGTTGCACCTACAATTCCTGCGGATGCACCTAAAGAGAAGATAGATTACATCATGGTCCACCCGAAACATAACTGGACCATCGTCAGCGCCCGGACCATAGAGGAATCTGTTGCTTCCGATCACAGACCCGTACTATGTGAACTTGAACTGAAATAGGCGCTTGTTGCCGGTAATATTCCCTTGTAAAGTCCAACTAAGTTATATGACAATGAAAAATGTATTCCGCTTATGTCTGCTGATGGCCGCCGCCGGCCTGTGGAGCTGTACAGGCTCCCACCCCGGCAATGCCCCCAAGGGAAAAGTAAGCATCATTCCTGTACCTGTCAGCGTAAGTGAAAAGGCTGACTCTTTTTTGCTGGATAAACAGACAGTGATCGTGGCTTCCAGCGAAGCCGATAAAAAAACTGCTGCCCTGTTCAATGCCTGGCTGAAAGAACTTACCGGCTATGAACTGGACATCAAAAGCCAGGGCGATAAAAATGCAATCGTACTGCAAACCGGCAACGACACAACTAACGCTGAAGGCTATACGCTGGAAGCAGACCACAACAAAGTAGTGATCAACGGCAACAACGGCGCAGGTACCTTCTACGGCGTACAGACGCTGATTCAGTTGCTGCCCGTACAGAAAGCTGACGCGATGTATATCCCCGGCGTAAGCATCAAAGATGCACCCCGCTTTGCCTATCGCGGCCTCCACCTTGATGTAGGCAGACATTTCTTCCCCGTGGAGTTCATCAAGAAATACATCGACCTGCTGGCGATGCACAAGATGAACACCTTCCACTGGCACCTCACGGAAGACCAGGGCTGGCGCATTGAAATAAAGAGATATCCCCGCCTCCAGGAGATCTCTTCCAAAAGAAAAGAGACCATGGCCGGCAAATACAGCGACAATAAATACGATGGCAAGCCTTACGGCGGCTACTATACACAGGAACAGGTGAAAGAAGTAGTGAAATACGCTGCTGACCACTTCGTTACAGTAATACCTGAAATTGAAATGCCCGGTCACTCACTCGCAGTGCTGGCAGCTTACCCCAACCTGGGATGTACCGGCGGCCCCTATGAGGTAGGCACGCACTGGGGGGTATATGATGATGTATACTGCGCGGGTAACGATAGCGTATATACTTTTTTGCAGGATGTGCTGGACGAAGTA
Source organism: Chitinophaga sp. (assembly GCF_035538455.1). Lineage (GTDB taxonomy): Bacteria > Bacteroidota > Bacteroidia > Chitinophagales > Chitinophagaceae > Chitinophaga. Next base: position 57,438 of record NZ_DATLKJ010000101.1, on the reverse strand, counting down.
ACAGCCCTGTTTCCCAGTAAATACATCCACATCGGCGGCGATGAATGCCCGAAGGTACGTTGGGAGAAATGTCCCAAATGCCAGGCGCGCATGAAACAGGAAGGACTGAAGGACGCACACGCCCTGCAGAGCTACTTCATTCAGCGTATGGAAAAATACCTCAACGGCAAAGGTCGACAGATCATAGGCTGGGATGAGATCCTGGAGGGCGGACTAGCCCCCAACGCCACCGTGATGAGCTGGAGAGGTATCGAAGGCGGCATCGCTGCAGCAAAGCAGAAACACAACGTAATTATGACGCCCGGCAGCCATTGCTACTTCGATCACTATCAGTCACGGAGCCCTAATGAGCCACTGGCTATCGGCGGCTTCACTCCCGTAAGCAAGGTATACAGCTACGAGCCTATCCCAGCAGAACTGAGCAAGGAAGAAGCCTCCTACATCAAAGGCGCACAGGCCAACCTTTGGACAGAATACATCAACAACACCGATTATCTCGAATACATGGTGTATCCACGCGCTACTGCACTGGCAGAAGTATTGTGGTCGCCCGCCGATAAGCGTAACTACGATAACTTCCTGGAGAGACTGAAAATCCACCTGACCCGTCTGGATCTGAAGAAAGTGAACTACGCCAAACATGTGTTTGAAGTAACCGGTCAGGTGACAGAAGATAAAAAAGGGGGCGTGCAGGTAAAGCTCGACAGCAAACTGGATGGCGGTAAAGTGTTCTTTACTACCGACAGCTCCGCTCCTACTCCGCAGTCAACACCTTATACAACGCCTGTACAGATCACTAAAACAGGGGCAGTACGCGCGCAGGTGTTCCTCAACGATAAACCTTTTGGTAATGAATACAGCCAGCGTTTCTTCTTCCATAAAGCACTGGGTAAAAAAGTGACGCTGGCCGCAGAGCCTGACAAGGCTTACAATCCAGGCAGCAGCTTTGCACTGGTGAATGGCATTGAAGGCAATGCCACCTTCAATGATAATCAGTGGTTCGGCTACAAGGGCGCCAACATTGAGGCGATAGTGGAACTGGATAGCGTACAGGATATACACGCTGTCGGTATGAACTCCCTGGCATCCAAAGGCAACTGGATCTATCCGCCGAAAGAAGTGAGCTTCGCTGTATCTGATGACGGAAAAACCTGGAAAGAAGTATACAAGCAAAACAGCTTTGCTCAGGATGGCATTATTAAGGTTCGTGGCAACCTGCAGCAGGTACGCGGCCGCTATATTAAGATGAAGGCCGGCAACTACGGCATTATTCCCGCAGGAGGGGCCGGTGCCGGTGACAAAGCCTGGCTGTTTGCAGACGAATTAATAGTACTGTGATTTTATTTAAATGATAATAGTAATGATCCCGATGAAACATAGATTAAGCATTCCGGTATAAAATAAATAAGCCGTTACGGTCATCGTAACGGCTTATTTATTTTATACCCTATACATCATCTGTTCATTATTCTCATCAGAAAAATCAAACATCACAGAAAAATAACCATCGGAAAATCAAAAAAAATCACAAAAATTAAAGTTATGAGCTAAAGTTTAGCAGAATTAGCAGTATTTTTTTTAATTTTCCGGCTCGTTTTTAAACCGCATCTAATCAAAAACGTTTACAAATGACGATTAATCATCAGGAAATCGAACTGATTGACAGCTTTGAGCAGATTGCAGTGGATATACATCCCTCTGCAAAAGATGGTTCCAGGGCCGTTGCCGCTGAAATCGCCGCGCTGATCCGTGAGAAGCAGGCTGCCAATCAAAAATGTGTATTAGGGCTGGCCACAGGCTCCACTCCTAAGTACCTCTATGCCGAGCTGGTTCGCCTTCACAAAGAAGAAGGACTGAGCTTTAAAAATGTAATTACATTCAACCTGGACGAATACTACCCCATAGAGCCGGATGCTTTACAGAGCTACAACCGCTTTATGAAAGAACATCTGTTCAATCATGTTGATATTCCGGAAGGACAATACTTCGTTCCGGATGGAACCATTCCGAAAGACCAGATCAAACAATACTGCACCGGATACGACAAACGTATTGAAGATGCCGGCGGTATTGACATACAGATCCTGGGCATTGGTAACAACGGTCATATCGGTTTCAACGAACCAGGTTCCAATGCCAACCCACATACCCGCCTCGTGACGCTGGATAACAGCACACGTCTGGCGAATGCATATGAGTTCCCTAACATGAGCCAGGTGCCACGCCTCGCCATCACCATGGGGCTCAGCAATATCATGAAAGCCAAGCGCGTAGTACTGATGGCATGGGGTTCCCACAAAGCCAAAATAGTACGCACTTCTGTAGAAGGCCACAGTACGGACCAGGTTCCGGCGTCCCTGCTGCAGCAGCACCCTAACTGCACTTTCGTGATCGATGAACAGGCTTCTGCTGAGCTGACCCGCTTCAAAGAACCCTGGCTCACCGGCGACTGCGAATGGACACCGGGTATCATCCGTAAAGCTGTTACCAGCCTCGCACTGAAGCTGAACAAACCCATCCTGATGCTCACCGATAAAGACTATAACGAAAACGGTCTGAACGACCTGATCGTACAATATGGTTCTGCATATGAGCTGAACATCAAGGAATTTAACGGTATCCGCGACACCATCACCGGATGGCCCGGCGGAAAACCAGGCCCACAGCTGCCTAACCATCCTGAGCGCGCTGAGCCGGCTAAAAAAACCGCACTGATATTCTCTCCACACCCGGATGATGATATCATCTCTATGGGCGGTACCTTCATCCGCCTGCACGAACAAGGCCACGATGTACACGTTGCTTACCAGACTTCCGGTAACATCGCCGTGAACGATGAGTTTGTACTGCGCTTCATCGACTTCGCCGTAGGCTTTGAAGGTATGTTCGATATCGACAGAAGCAAGAGTTCCCAGATACTCGAAGATGCCAAAGCCTTCATTAATGTAAAGAAACCAAGCCAGAAAGATACCAACGAGATCCGCGCCATCAAAGGACTGATCCGTCGCTGCGAAGCTAAAGCTACCTGCCGCTATGTAGGTATTCCTGAAGCCAACGCTCACTTCATGAACCTGCCTTTCTATGAAACAGGCCTCGTGGAAAAGAAACCAATGGGTCCTGAAGATGTGAAACTCACGGTAGAACTGCTGCGCAAAATAAAACCACAACAGGTGTACTGCGCTGGCGATCTCGCCGATCCGCATGGTACCCACAAAGTTTGCCTCGACATTATCTTTGCTGCACTGGAAGAAGTGAAAAACGACGACTGGGCCAAAGATTGCTGGGTATGGCTGTACAAAGGCGCCTGGCAGGAATGGGAAATCCATGAAATTGAAATGGCCGTACCAATGAGCCCTGACCAGGTATTACAGAAACGCCTCGGTATCTTCATCCACCAGAGCCAGAAAGACGTGGTACCTTTCCAGGGTACCGACCTCCGCGAGTTCTGGCAGCGTGCCGAAGACCGCAACGCCAATACCGCAGAACTATACGACAAGCTCGGCCTGCAGAAATATGCTGCCATGGAAGCCTTCGTTCGGTATCATTTTATGTAAATAGATTTCTGTGTTTTGGGATTTTTCTATTTTCGTACCGGACCAACCGATACGAAAATGGAAAAATCCCAAAACTTTTTAACCAAAGCAATCACTATCGCAATGGAGGCCCATAAAGACCAGTATGATAAATACGGTCAGCCCTATATAGGCCATGTTTTTCGCGTTATGCAGCAAGGACGTACCGATGATGAGAAAGCCCTCGGAGTATTGCACGATGTAGTGGAAGATACCAGCTGGACCTTCGAGGCACTGGAACAGGAAGGTATCCCCCTTCATATCATCAACGCATTGCGCTGCATCACCAAATTATCAGAAGACGAAGACTACGATCATTTCGTTGCCCGTACATTACAAAACAGACTTGCTTCTATCGTCAAACTCTATGATCTCACAGACAATATGGACATCCGGCGCATGCCGGAAATACAGGAAAAAGACTTAACCCGCCTGAATAAATACCTCCGCGCATATAGGCAAATATCCGCCGCCGTTATACTTGAGAAATAAATTTATTTCAGGCCCTTTCCGATTTAAACCATTAAATTACAACACAAACTCAATTTGTATCAATGGAAAACGACATCCTCATTGACTTCAGGTTTGCAACAAAAGATAAACCCAGGCTTGGAGAACTTTTTTTAATCACCGGGGAAACACATCCCAAGTTCCCGCCTCGCAACAATGCATTCGAACAGTTAGCCCCGTTAGGTTTTGAACAACTTGATGATTTCTTCGGCATCCTGAATGAAGAAGAAGCCGGCGATGATGTACTCGTATGGCTTTTTCCAATGATCAATGGAGAAGAGGTATTCCACCATAGCGGCCCGTTTGACGCCGTCAGACTTTCATATAGCGCACTGCGCAATACTCCGGCCAACATATCACTGCTGCAGAACTGTTTTGAGTCCATTCAGAAAATGCCCGATGTAGAAGTATTCTTCGATGACAAAAAAATCTCTTCCTTCGAACCAATCAAACAAAAAGCCGACGAAATCGTAGCCCACTGGCGTGCCAACAACATCGAACCTGGTTCCGAACAAAGTTTACTGATTGAAGAAGATGATGAAGATTGGGACGATGAGGATGAAGAATGGGATGAAAGTGCTGACTGGGATGAGCCTTCTTCCAGATAATTGCCGGAGAATTAATATCTTACGGCCTGTGTTACCATTTTTAGTGTGATTTATGAAGAAGATCTTTTATCTGACACTGGCCGTCATCCTCGTTTCATGTAATCAAAAAGACAAATCCAGCAGATTCGACAACGAAGAAAATACCGGCAGCGCGCCTGCCCGGAAAACAAATACCACCACTGCCAAAAAGAAATCCTCAGACACCGCTCCCATACTGGGAGAACGGACAGCTTCAGGCACGGTTATATGTAATAAACCGGGCGGCGATGTAGTCGCTACCCTTCAAGACTACGTACCGCTGCGTTGCGCTCCGCAGGAAAAAGGATGTTATCCCGTCAGTGTAGACTTCGATATCACCCAGGAAGAATACGCCAAACCACTTTTCCGCAAGGGCCGTAAACTCAAAATAAACGGTACCGCTGCCGGCGTGCTGGAACGCGATACCAAACTACCCGTTGCCACCAACGGTGAAAAGATGTGGGCTACCGTCAACGGCTACACGGAAAAGAAGAACATCCGCGGCGGCTCCATCGTGGAAACCGCCCTGTCCTCTTTCCTGAAACAACACAAAGGCCGCAGCATAGCCGACCTGCAACCATTCATCCACAACTTCAACCTCGAAGAAGAAAAAACACTCAAGCCATATACCCTCTATTTCAATTATGAAAGCGGCATTGACGATCCCAGCCCACTCTACCGCATTGCACTCGTATGCCAGTCAGGCGAGCTGCTGGGCATTATCCATTCCAGACCACTCGAGCTCGATGGCAGCACCTCCCGCAAACTGCAACGCGGCTTTACTATTCACTTCCTCAATGGCATCGACAACACACTGAAAGAAGACTTCTGCAAGAAATTCAACAAGTTCATCCTCTCCGTTGATTAATGGGAGTCATAACTTTTAGTTATAATAGATTACTATTCACCATTTGACTTCAGCCAGGATGGTACGGACCTTTGCATCGTAATCAAATCCTGACGACGATGCAACAACAAAAGATAAAACCAGCCTGGCTGAATGGTAATTTCCCGAAAGCATTATTCATAATCGTAGCAGCAGCTACCCTGCTACCCGTTGTAGAACCACCGGTAGCACTGCTGCTGGGCCTCGCCCTGGCACTCACCATCGGCAACCCCTTTGCCCATATTACGCCCCGCCTCACCCACTGGCTGTTGCAATTGTCCGTAATAGGACTGGGCTTTGGTATGAACGTACACACCGCCATCAAAGCCGGTAGTGAAGGCTTCCTCTTTACGGTTGCCTCCATCGCTGGCACATTGCTGTTTGGCACATTGCTGGGCCGTATCCTGAAGATAGAGCGTAAAACCTCCCACCTTATCTCCTGCGGTACCGCCATTTGCGGAGGCAGCGCTATCGCGGCCATTGCACCCGTAATCAGGCCTGGCGAAAAACAAACTTCCATGGCCCTCGGCATCATTTTTCTCCTGAATGCTCTCGCGCTCTTTATATTCCCCGCAATAGGCCACTGGCTTGATTTATCACAGCAACAATTTGGTCTCTGGAGCGCCATCGCCATACACGATACCAGCTCAGTAGTTGGGGCTGCTAACAAATATGGTGCAGAAGCCTTACAAATAGCCACCACCGTGAAACTCTCACGCGCACTGTGGATCATCCCGGTAGCCTTCCTCTCCACCCTCTTCTTTAAAGACGGCAGCGGTAAAATAAAGATCCCCTGGTTTATAGGACTGTTCATCATCGCCATGCTGCTGAACACCTGGACACCAGGTATCAGTACAGTAAGCCCGCTGGTAGTAAAGAGCGCCAAAACAGCGTTGTCACTCACGCTCTTCCTCATCGGCGCTAATCTAACCAGGCAGTCCTTACAGGGAATAGGCTGGAAGCCACTGCTTCAGGGCATCCTGTTGTGGGTAATGATCAGCGCCGGTACGTTGCTGACAATTATCTTCTTAAAATAAAAGATTAACAAATGGGGGAATTTTCCCACGCTCATTGTGATACCTTAATCCTTATCTTTGATTACTTCCATAATCAACCATCATCATAATGAGCAGGGCTCCAACCACCAGTAAAACTGGGACTTTCATGGCCTTATTCCGCGCCTTTGAAAGTACCAGACCGGAGAATGACAGACTATTCTTTGATCCATATGCAGCGGCGTTTCTCCCCGACTACTATAAGGTATTGCTTGCCTGCTGCCGGCTTTCGTTTGTGCGCAAACTGTTTGCGATCTACATACAACTGAGGGCGCCCGGTACTTACACAGCCGCGGTGGCAAGAACTAAGCTGATCGACGACATGGTGATAAAAGCGGTAAGGGAAGAAGGCGTTAACCAGATCATCATTCTCAATGCTACCCTCGATACACGCGCCCACAGGCTTAATATCGGACTACCAGTGAATTTTGTGGAAGTAGACCACCCCTCCATCCAGTTCATCAAGAAATCAATGTTGCAGGACCTGCTCGGTCATCCGGTAACACATGTGGATTATGTGAAACTCGATATGAACACGGAAAATCTGGCCGACATAGTATCTCCACGCATGCATCGTCAGCACTATAAAACATTGTTCCTCTGGGAAGGACTTACTACGCAGGTAGAAGCCATGCAAGCGGAAAACATCTTCAGGTATATCAACTTGTATCCCAAAGGCACGCAGGTAATCTTCACTTACATCGACAAAGCTGTACTCGATAATCCCCGCAAGTTCACAGGCTTCCGCCGTATTAATTACCTGCTTCGCAAAGCCGGTGAAAACTGGAATTACGGCATGTACCCCAAAGACATAGAAACGTATATCCGTCACCGTAACATGACACTGCTGTATGAGGGTGGCGCAGATAAATACCGGGCCACTTATTTCGGCACAAAAAGTAGCCGTATGAAGGGTTACGAGTACTTCCGCGTAGTCAGAAGCGTGTTAAAATAATAAACGGTACGCGCAGGTTCCCGCATAGCATCGTATCTTCGACCAACCATTTATTCAAAATGCTATGCATATCCACTATTTTCAGCACATTCCATTCGAAGGACTAGGTGTCATTAAAGACTGGATAAACCGTAAAGGTCACCACCTGACCGCTACACGCTGGTTTGATGGATCTCCTGACACATCCGGGTTTGCAGGCGCCGATTGGCTTATCGTCGTGGGAGGAACCATGGGCGTATATGAACAGGACCAGTATCCCTGGATGAAAACAGAGATCTCACTCATTCGTGAAGCTATCAGCCAGCAGAAAAAGATCCTTGCCATATGCCTTGGTTCCCAATTACTGGCCCATACACTGGGCGCTGATGTTTACCCGCACACGCAACTGGAAATAGGCTGGTATCCCATCGATATTACGTTCCAGGATCGGGCTGCACCGCTGGAAAAAGTGTTGCCGCATCGCCTCAACACATTCCATTTCCATGGTGATACCTTTGATGTGCCTCCCGGCGCCACCCGCTTTGCTGCCTCTGCAGCTACCAGCAATCAGGCATTCATATACGGCGACCGCGTAATCGGGCTCCAGTTCCATACTGAACTAACACCGGCCTCCCTCGATGAAATGCTGATACCCGGCGAAACCGCCATCAGAAGCGGAGGACCTTTTATTCAAAGCATGGAAAAAATTCATCAGCATCTAGGCCTGATACCAGAAAACAACCAGATGTTGTTCCGCTTGCTGGACTACCTGGAGGCATTGTAAAAACAGAAGATCATGAATGCTGCTTACGACATACTGATTATAGGAGGGGGCCCCATAGGTGTTGCCTGTGGCCTGGCTGCACAAAAAGCAGGTCTCAGTTATATCATCATAGAGAAAGGGTGCCTGGTGAACTCATTATACAACTATCCATTGTACATGACGTTCTTCTCCACTTCTGAAAGACTGGAAATAGGTGGTATCCCCTTTGTGTCCATCAACCCCAAGCCCACCAGGCCCGAAGCGCTGGAATATTACAGGCGGGTGGCCACATCCAATCAGATCAATATAAAACTATTTGAAGAAGTAAGAGAAGTGACGCCAAACGCCGGCGAATATATCATCACCACTACAAAGGATAATTATCATGCGCGCAAGGTGATCATCGCCACCGGCTTCTACGACATTCCAAACCTGCTGCAGGTACCCGGCGAAGAATTGCCGAAAGTAACGCATTATTACAGAGACCCGCACTTCTATTCCACACAACAGGTAGTTGTAATAGGTGCCCATAACTCCGCAGTAGATGCGGCATTGGAGACATACCGCAAAGGCGCCAACGTTACGATGGTGATCCGTGATGGAGAAATCGGCTCCCGCGTAAAATATTGGGTGAAGCCAGATATTGAAAACAGGATCAAGGAAGGTTCCATCAAAACATTCTTCCGTGCTTCCGTAACAGCCATCCGTGAAAAAGAAGTGGACATCCTCACACAGGAAGGCCCCATCACTATCCCCAATGATTTCGTTATTGCCATGACCGGCTACCAGCCAAATTTCAGCCTGTTGGAAAAAGCTGGTATCCGCTTATCTGATGATGGTAAAAAACATCCTGCCTACAATCCGCTTACCATGGAAACCAATATGCCTGGCATTTACCTCGCTGGCGTGGTCTGCGGCGGAATGGATACCCATGTCTGGTTCATCGAAAACTCCAGGGATCATGCAGATAAAATCATTGCGCATATCAGACAATAATATCAGCTAGTTTGAGTTTTAAATGGAGGTATTTATACAATCTCAGTATAACCATTAAACCTCCATTTATGAAAAAGAAAACAACCTCGTTAAACAAGAAATTACTGCTGCAAAAACTCACTGTTGCTCAGTTGACCACAACCACTAAAGCCCGGGTGCAGGGAGGTATCAGTACCACTATCTGCTACCCGCCGCCGCCAACATTTGGGTTATCTGACTGCATATGCCCTACAACTACTGAGCAGCTCTAAGCCTAATGTAATACGCTTACAAATAAAGATTCCCCCTGTATCTGCAGGGGGAATCTTTATTTGTAAGCGCTATATCACTAAATAATATTTACCTCTCTCTCCAGCTGCACACCAAACTTCTCATGTACGCTATCCAGCACTTCCTGCGACAGCTTATAAATATCATTACCAGCGGCGTGGCCATAATTCACCAGTACCAGCGCCTGCTTTGCATGTACGCCTGCATCTCCGTGGCGGTAGCCTTTCCAGCCGCATTGCTCAATCAGCCAGCCTGCTGCAAGCTTGTATTGCCCGTTATCTAACGGATACGCCACTACGTTGGGAAATGCTGCCTTCAGCGACTCATACCTGGCAGCATCTACAGACGGATTTTTGAAGAAGCTACCCGCATTACCAATCTTAGCCGGATCAGGTAGTTTGGATGACCTGATATTGATCACCGCCTGGCTGATAGCCTGTATCGACAACTCTTTCACACCCATACGCTCCAGTTCTTCATTGATAGCGCCGTAGCTGGTATTGAAATGAGGGGTTTTATTAAGACGATAGGTAACGGAAAGAATGGCAAACTGCTGATGATATTGCCGCTTGAAAACACTTTCACGATAACCAAAATGACAATCCGCATTATTGAAGGTAACAACGCCATGATCCTTTAAATGTAATGCTTCCAGCTCATGGAAAGTATCTTTGATTTCCACTCCGTACGCGCCGATGTTCTGCATAGGGCTGGCGCCAACATTACCGGGTATCAGTGAGAGATTTTCAAGTCCCGCCAGGTTCTGACCAATGCAATACTGCACAAAGCCATGCCAGTTCTCTCCTGCACCTGCTTTCACATATACGTGATCGTTATCTTCACCTATTACCTCCATACCCTTGATCTGATTCCGGAGTACCAGTCCGTCATAATCTTTTGTAAAGAGCACATTGCTGCCTCCCCCCAGTATCATATGCGGAATGCCGCCACCGGGTGGTTCCTGCAATAAAGCCACCAGCTCCTCCTTACCGGCGAAAGTAGCAAAGTAACGGGCCGTGGCGCCAATGCCAAAAGTATTATATGACTGAAGCTGTACATTTTCGGATACCATAATAGCGTAACTTTATAATCCCGACAAAGATAGATTTGTATTACGAATTACGAAACCTGGATTTATGCAGAAAACAGCTGTTGTCATCGGCGCTACCGGACTTACAGGCACACACCTCGTTTCAGCACTGCTGCACGATCCTTACTTCAGTAAGGTAAAAGTACTGGTACGCAAACCCTGGGGCCATACCAGGCCGAAACTGGAAAGTATCATCGTCAATTTTGAAGATCCGGCAAGCATCGCCTCCGCGATGGAAGGCGATATACTGTTCTGCTGTATCGGCACTACCATCAAAAAAGCAGGCTCACAGCAGAAGTTCAGGGAAGTGGATTTCGACATACCAGTGAGATCCGCTACCATCGCACATAACAAAGGATTCCAACAATTCCTGATGATATCCTCCATCGGTGCTAACCCTTCTTCCCGCAATTTTTATCTTCGTACTAAAGGAGAAACAGAAACAGCTGTTCTGAAGATCGGCTTTCCCAATATCAGCATCTTCCGGCCTTCCTTTATCATAGGACAACGCGAAGAATTCAGGCTGGGCGAATGGATCGCCAAATACCTCATGCACTTGTTCTATTTCTTACTGCAGGGAAGATGGAAAAAATACCGTGGCATCAAAGCCGCTACCATAGCCAGCGCCATGGTTAACATCGCGAAGAAGGAAGATACCGGCACACATATTTTTGAATCAGACGCCATACAAATCTCAGGTGACGCCTGAATGATTTCATATCTTTAACCCAGATGAAACAATTTATATTACTGACTGTATTTGCGGCAATTACCATACTGCCGTGTCAGACAAAAGCTCAGATCAACACTTATTTTCCCGGCACATGGAAAGATAACCCGCAGCCTGTGGCAGCTGCACAGGCTTCATCTTCCCATCCCTATACCATACTGGACTACAGAGTGGCAAGGGACTTCAATGTCTCCTTCCGGGATAAAACCGACGCATACACGCACTACAGAACCCTTTACAAAAAGATCCGGATCAATACGCAGCAGGGCGCTGACAGCCTTACGCAGCTTGTGCTGACACTGGAAGATAATGAAGACCTCCGGGGATTCCGTGTGCGTGGCATCAACCCTTCGGGTGGCGTGGCCACATTCACCGATCAGACAAGATCAATGAAACTCAATGATGGCCGTACTGCTATCGTAGTCAACAATCTTTCCATACAGCCCGGTTACGAACTGGAATATGAACTGGCACTCAAAGTACAGTACGATTACGCCGGCTCCGAATACCTCCAGTCCGGTATTCCCTGCGAATACACCAACTTCATGCTCGTAGCACCCAAAGACATGCAGTTCCGTTTCAAAAGCGCCAATGGCGCACCGGCGGTGCAAGACAGCGTGGCAGGTACCAATCATTACATCGGCCTGCAAATGCAGCATATATCACCATTGAAATCCAATGATCTCTTCTTTTATCTCCCCCAGCTGCAACGGGTGGATTTCGCACTGCATGCTGTTGTTGATGGAAGGGAAATTGATACCCTTACCTGGCAGAAGTTCGGTGAAGAAGCCTACATCCCTTATGTAGCTATCAGCAAAGCGGAATACAAACAACTGGAAAAAGAGCTGAACAAATGGACATTCCTCAATCGCCGTATGCCGTTACCACAACTTATTTACGCCGTTGAACATTATATCAAGACAACATATAAAATAAGAAACTCCGACGAAATGTATGAAACGCCGGATATCATCAACGCACTGCAGTTTAAGAGAACAGATAAAAACGGAATGGTAAGATTGCTCAATGCAACATACTACATGCTGAATATACCGGTGCAGATGCTGTTCACCTCCGCCCGCGATACACTCCCCCTCGACTCCCAGCTGGTGAACAGGGCGTTCGCTTCCAACATACTGCTCTACTTCCCCACGCTTCAACTGGCGCTGGCTCCAACAGAATCAAATACACGCTTCCCGTGCTATCCTTCATTGTGGACCAACCGCCCCGCACTCCGCTGCCGTGATACCCTCGCAAGCCACGAAAGTAAGGTGCTCACCGATTTCATCACCACGCCGTTGCCACAATATACCCTCAGCAATATCACAATGGAAGCCACACTCAGCTCCGTCACAGCACCTTCCTGGGAAGTAACACAATCATTCGGTGGCTATGCAGCACAGAATATCAAGACCGCCTTTACCAAAGCCGGTGATGCAGAGAGCCTGCGGAACAACGTATTCAATGCCATACTGCCATTTGAGCCTGGTACCCGCAAACCCACAGCTGTAAAAGCTCAGAACGAAACGTTCACACCACTGCCGCTGGACAAGCCTGTAACAATAACAAGCACATTGCAGACACCCGACATTGTTACCCAGCAAAGCAACGGCTATCAGATCAGGCTGGGACAACTGCTCGGAGGCACACTGGACCTGAATATGACGGCGCCGGGAGGAACACTGCCTATACAACTCTCTTTTCCCTACTACCAGGAAAAGCGTATCCATATAGATATTCCGGCCGGATATAAAGTGGCCAACCTGAATGATTTCAATGCCAATACTGTGCAGAGTGGAAGCAACAATCCATCTATGGGCTTTAAAATGAGAGCAGAACTGGATAACAACCGCCTGCATATCTTCACCATTGAATGGTACAGCCAGAGCGACTTTGCAGGTAACAACAAGAAAATATTTGAAGAAATAGTAACTAAATTCAGGTCGCTGCAGAAGCAGGAGCTGGTGCTGGTAAAACAGTAATTAGCAATTAGCCGGAAGCTAACAGCTACACACAATCCACATCCGGTACAATCACTACAGAGCGGAACCGCTTCTCCGCCAGCAGCTGAACAAAGAACTCGCGGAGCACCTGTTTTACATGCGTTATTACACGTGCTTCGCGGGGCAGCTTAATCAGCATCTCCTGCAGGTAATTATTTCTTACCCTCGCCACCATAGGCGCCGAAGGACCTACCAGCTGCGTACCAATATGTGGCTGCAGCCAACTTGCCAGCACCTGTGCGGCCTGCTCCACAATCTGTTGATCTTTATGTCGTAACGTTAATTTGAGAATACGGAAAAAAGGAGGATAACCAAACTGCTGCCGCTCTGCTATTTCCGCTTCATACATAGCCTTATAGTCATGCAACGTTACATAATGTAATACCGGATGCCTGGTATTGCTGGCCTGTATCAGCACTTTACCTGAGCCGTGCTTTCTGCCGGCGCGGCCACTCACCTGTTCCATCAGCTGGAACGCCCTTTCATTCACCCGGAAATCAGGATAGCTCAGCAGACTGTCAGCACTAAGGATACCCACCAGGTTTACATTTTCAAAGTCCAGCCCCTTTACAACCATCTGTGTGCCTACGAGTATATCGATGGCTTTTTCTTCCAGCAGTTGTATCATTTTATTGTGGCTGTCTTTGTTCCTGATGGAATCCACGTCCATACGCGCAATGCGTGCTTCAGGGAATATCTTTTGCAGATCGTCTTCTATCTTTTCAGTACCAAAGCTCTTAGGCACCAATGTTTGTGAGCCGCAAGCCTCGCAAGTGTACGCATAGGGATAGCGCGTGCCGCAGTAGTGGCAATGCAGCTTATCCTGGTTACGATGATAGGTAAGTGATACGTCACACTGTTTACAGTATGGTATCCAGCCGCAGGTAGTACAGAGCAGGAAGGGGGCATAACCACGTCTGTTCTGAAACAGGATCACCTGTTTGTTATCTGCAAGACTTTGCGTAACAGCCGTTTTCAGCGCCTGTGTAAAATGGCCGTCCATCGTCTTTTCAGCCATCTCTTTTTTGACGTCCACAATTTCTATGGCAGGCATCTCAATACCTCCGAAGCGCTCTTTCAGTTCTACCAGTCCGTACTTGCCTTGTTGGGCATTGTAATAAGATTCCAGTGCAGGTGTGGCGGAACCCAGCAGTACCTTGGCTTTGAACAGGCCCGCATAATAGATGGCTGCATCCCGCGCATGATAACGGGGCGCCGGGTCCTGTTGTTTATAAGAAGCGTCGTGTTCTTCATCGAGTATCACCAGGCCAAGGTCCCTGAACGGAAGCAGCAGGCTGGAACGTGCGCCCAATACAATTCGTAGCTCGCCGTTCTTTACCTTGTTCCAGATTTCCACCCGTTCGTTATTGTTAAAGCGGGAATGATAGATGCCGATACTGCTGCCGAAATGCTTTTGCAAACGACGGATGATCTGCGCCGTAAGCGCGATTTCCGGAAGCAGGTACAACACCTGTTTGCCGGCTGCCAGGTGTTCTTCCATCATCTTCACATACACCTGCGTTTTACCACTCGATGTAACACCATGCAGCAACGTTACCTGCTTCTCCTGCAAATGACGTTTTACCTCCTGCAGAGCTTTCTCCTGCGCAGGGCTGAGATCAAAATCTATCTGGGTATCTACTTCACTTGTTTTGATCCTGTCTACGGTGCGTTTCTCAATCCACAGGATATTTTTATCCACCAGTCCTTTCAGCTGCGCCGTAGTAGCGCCGGACTTTTTCAGCAGTTCATTCTGTAATACGCTGCCCTGTGTTTTCAGGAGATGCAGGTAGGCAAGCAGCAGCTCCATCTGCTTCGGAGCGCGTCCCATTTCGTTGAAAAGAGGGGCTAGTTGCTCTTCGTCATGATAGATACTGTTCAGCTGTACATAATTCTCTTTCTTCTCCTTATATACCTCTTTCAGCTCTTCATAGATCAGACAGACTTTTTTGTCGATCAGTTTTTTGATGACAGAATAGACCTCAGATTTATCGAGAATAAGCTGTACTTCTTCAATACGAAGCTCTTTACGGATCAGCAATGCTTCCGCTACCAGGTATTCATCATCATCAAGTGCGCTGAAATCCTCTCCGTAGGTATCGTTAAAGAGCAACAGTGTTTCGCTGGACAACTTCAGATGCGCCGGTAACGCTGCATTGAGCACTTCGCCCTCACTGCACATGTAATAGCTGGCTATCCAGCTCCAGAAGGCTAGCTGTGTCGGATATACGACAGGATCTTTGTCCAGCATATCCAGCAGCGGCTTCGTTTTGTACAGGGGTGCCTGTTCATGTATCGCCTTTACAATGCCTGCATACTTTTTTTGCTTACCCAATTGCACAGCCACACGGCTCCCGGCCTGCAAGCTGTTTTCCATGCTTTCAGGAACAGAATAAGTATATGTTTTAGGTAACGCCAGCGGCAATATTACATCTGCGTATTTCATCCTGCGTGTTGCAAAGAAGGGTAATGACGATGTTTACGTAAGGCACTATCCATCACCTCGTACACACGTTGCTTGAGGTCGTTGATGTCATCCAGGGTAAGACCCGCAACAGGTATTGTGGGCAGGAATACAACACGGCACTTGCCGGGATTTAAGTTCATCGGACCGGTATGAGGCAGCCTGTCACCCGCATCGAGGTATAATACTGGTTTGATAGGGATCTGCATTTCGATGGCCATACGGAATGCGCCGTTATGGAATGGGCGCAGCGGCTGATCACTCTCATTGGTAGTGCCTTCCGGAAACATGAGTATGGAAATACCTGCTTTCAGTGCAGTCATCATCTCCCGTACGCTCCTGGCCCTGGCCGGCGCATTGGAACGATCCACTGCCACCACGGAGTTTTTATAAATGAATCCGAAAAAAGGAATCTTAGACATTTCCACTTTTCCCAGCGGACGGAAAGGTAATCTCATTACCTTCACGGCTATAGCGGCATCCAGGTAAGAACGGTGATTCACTACGTATATGCATGGCTCTTTGTCTTCGGGCGCACATTCGTAAATGCGGCGTACCGGCATGCCTGCCATCGGGAACCATACATGCGCCCAGAAACGCAGGAAATAAAAGATGATATTCCCACCCTTTTCCTTACCCAGCAAGGATGCCAGAAAGATCGGCGGCAGTATAAGGAACATGATGCCCAGGAAGATAATAGCGGCGTACACCACATAAATGACACGCACCAATTTCATGATTAAGCCCATAAACGCCGTTGAGAAAATGAAATAATAAGCCGGAAAACTACAAATAATTTCTCGCAAAGAAGAGAATTAGTTCGCAGAAGCCCTTCACTCTTCATTAATCACAATAACAACTCCAATCTTTGTCAAGATCAATACAGGTAATCACCTTCGCACTGTTATCGTCGCAGGGAGCAAATACAATACGCAGGTGCTGACCTTCGTGCGAATAACCTTCCAGTGCGTAGGTAGGACATGGATGGTCTTCAGGATTGGATTTTGCAGGGTTGATAGCGCCTTCGGCGAGGATCTCCTGCACTTCGGTTTCTGTCACATGACGGCATTCCATCCGACAGATGGCATGTTTCGTATAGGTAAGGCGTGCATGCCTGTTCAGCGGCCCGTTTGCCGGATCAGAAGCGGGAACGGTCACAGTACCGCGACTGGCCGGCGATGCCTGGTGGCTGTTACTCCTCCACCATCTCTGCTGCCAGCCGGCAATGAGCAGCAATGCTAACAATACAACGGGTAAATATCTCTGCAATGATTTCATATGTTTCAAGAAAGCGTCGCAAATTACTTAAAATTCCTTACCAAACTATGACATAAAAAGTTGCTACCTTTGCCCTCCTTTATGGAACAGGTTAAAACAGTAGCATTTCATACACTCGGCTGTAAGCTGAATTTTTCAGAGACCTCTACTTTAAGCAGGTTACTGGAACAGGATGGGTTTGTAAGACGGATTTTGAGAATCCTGCAGATGTTTATGTAATCAACACCTGTTCTGTGACAGATAATGCCGATAAGGAATGCCGTCAGTTGGTACGCCGCATACAGCGCCGCGCACCTGAAAGCATGGTAGTCATCACTGGCTGCTATGCCCAGCTCAAACCGCAGGAAATCGCGTCTATTGAAGGCGTAGACCTCGTACTCGGCGCCGCTGAAAAATTCAATATTGCCGAGCACCTGAAAACGCTCACCAAAGGCGACAGCACAAAGATCTGCTCCTGCGATATTGAAGATGTCAACACCTTCCACTCCTCCTACTCCGTAAACGACCGCACCCGCACCTTCCTGAAAGTACAGGATGGCTGCGATTACAGCTGTACCTTCTGCACCATTCCAATGGCCAGAGGTAAAAGCCGCAGCGACAGTGTTGCCAACGTGGTAGAACAAGCCAGGCAGCTAGCTGCCAACAACGTAAAAGAAATCGTACTCACAGGCGTTAACCTGGGCGACTTCGGCAAAGGACTGCATGGCGGTAAAAAAAGAGAAGAAACTTTCTTCGAACTGGTACAGGAATTGGAAAAAGTAGACGGCATAGAACGCTACCGTATATCTTCCATAGAGCCTAACCTGCTCAGCGACGAGATCATCACATTTGTGGCCGGCAGCAAAAAATTCATGCCGCATTTCCACATTCCGTTGCAAAGCGGTAACAACGAGATCCTCGGACTGATGCGCCGCCGCTATCGCCGCGAGCTGTATGCTGAAAAAGTGGCACTGATAAAACAACACATCCCCCATTGTGCAATAGGTGTTGACGTTATCGTTGGCTTCCCTTCCGAAAGTGATGATCATTTCCAGGACACTTATAATTTCCTGCACGGGCTGGACGTATCATACCTGCACGTATTCACCTACTCAGAGCGCGCCAATACACCCGCAATTGAGATACAACCTGTCGTGCCTGTAAACGTACGCCACGAGCGTAACAAACAGCTGCGCAACCTGAGCCATAAAAAGCTGCAGTACTTCACAGAACAGCATATTAATCAGGCACGCAAGGTATTGTTTGAAGGACATAATAAAGACGGCATGATGGAGGGTTACACAGACAACTACATCAAAGTAATCACGCCGTTCCGCCCGGAATGGGTAAATCAGCTGGTAGACTGGGAGCTGCGCTGATCAGCTATTTCAACAAACAACATTTTATCAGATAAAAAGAGCTGTCAACCATCAGAACAGATGGCTGACAGCTGAATATGCTTATTTGGGGAACCCTTCAGAGGCTTTCACTTCTTCCAACTGCATGGTATGACGGGTAGTATGTGCAGCGTCCAGTAACAGTATCTGGTAAGCATCCATTGGCCCCAACGGCATTTTATCACTGATGTGGCTACGTAACTCATCTGTAGTGTTCGTTACATAATCAATGAGCTTGTCACGCTGCTCTGTAAATGCTTTGATAACATCCGTGGGCTTGCCCAGCGTATGTTTCGGCTGCAACGGATCCGGAGCCTTGAATTTATGGCTGCGGTCTGTTACCATTGTCAGTATACCTTCATCTGTCACCTTCACATCGCTTCTCTTTTCCGGGTTGGCAGGTTGCTTTACCAGCTGCTGCACGCCATCCAGGAAGCCTTTTTCTGCCAGGGTAATATGCTCCACGCACTCTATTACAGACCAGCGGTCTGGCGCAGACTTATATTCCAGTTGTTGATCAGAAAGACCCTCAAGGTCTTTGAGCAGTTTCTCCTTCGTTTGTTGTAACTGCGAAATCAATAAGGCTCTGTCTTCTACCGCTGTGTGCCGTTTACCTGGCATAAATGAACACATCAGTACGACAGTCACTAATAGCAAAGAAAGCTTTTTCATTTGGTGGTAAATTTAAATATTAGATTAGAGGAATCGGGGTACTTGAAAAGTTACGAAAAATTAAGCAGCTCAAGAAACTCTTCTCTGCTGATAAAGCCTGCTCCCAGAGAGGCAAGGTGATCCGTCTGCACCTGACAGTCTATCATCTTCAGTTCATGGGCATACGTCTGTACAAAGGTGATAAAGGCTGCTTTCGAAGCATTACTCACATCCGCAAACATAGACTCGCCAAAAAAGTATTGGCCTATTTTCACACCATACAGCCCGCCTGCTAATTTGTCGCCTACCCAGCTTTCAACAGACATCGCATAGCCGGCTTCATGCAAGCGCATATAAGCCTGCCTCATCTCATTTGTAATCCAGGTACCGCTTTGTCCTGGCCGTGCAATGCGGCTGCAGCGGGCAATAACACCATTGAAATTTTCATTGAAAGTGATCCGGAATTGTTGACGTCGCAACACCTGCCGCATACTGGCAGACACCTGCAGATTGGAAGGAAACAATACAAATCGGGGATCAGGGCTCCACCACAAGATCGGTGGCTCATCATACCAGGGAAAAATCCCGGAACGATACGCCAGCAACAGTCTTTCTATTGAAAGATCCCCGCCTGCCGCCAGAAGGCCATCTGGCTCTGACAAATGGACAGGGGGAAATATGATTTTTTTATTAAGACGAAAAACCGGCATAATTATTCGAGAGGCTGCTATGATTTTCGAATTTATTGATTTAGATATTTAGTTATTTAAAAATGCGGCAGAGACTATGTTATATCTCACAATCTCCACCGCATTTTTAAATAAAAAATATCTAAATCAATAAATCTCAAAATTATTTATCCGCCATCTCTTCAATGGTGGCGCTGATGCCTCTGTCGAGAAGGGCTTCACAAAGGGGGCGTAATTTGATATACTCGCCTTCTTTAACGGCATATTTTCCATTATGGTGTATGATCAGTGCGCATTGTTCCGCCTGATGATGGGTATGTCCGCACACTTCCATCAGAGAGGAAATAACCCAGTCAAAGGTATTAACATCGTCGTTCCATACGATCAGACTGAAGGGAAACTGTTCGTCTTCTGCTACCAGGACGTCTTCCAGTTCCTCAGGCAATACCTCTGTATTTGTGTGTTTGCTCATTTTTTAAATTAAGCTTTACGCAAAATTACATGGATTATTCGTTAATTTATCCATGTTTGTTGTTATGGTTAAGAGATTTTGTTAAATAAAAAACAGTTATATGATGAATAGCCCGGTTTTATTAATGGACATAAGTTTGCCGCTGAAAGATCCCGTACCTATTTTTTCACTGGTACTATTCATTATACTGCTGGCCCCAATCCTGCTGCGTAAACTACGGATTCCCAGCATTATCGGGCTGATCATCGCCGGCATGCTTATTGGCGATCATGGCTTCAAAATCATTGAAAAAGGAAGTATTGACCTGTTTGGAAAAGCAGGTCTGCTCTATATTATGTTCCTCGCAGGCCTGGAACTGGATATGACTGAATTCCGCAAAAATCGCTATAGAAGCATGGTTTTCGGGGCGCTCACCTTCTCTATTCCTCTGCTGTTAGGTTACCTGGTATGTACCTATGTACTGGGATTCAATTTTAAAGCAACCATACTCGTAGCCAGCATGTTTGCTACACACACGCTGGTGGCCTATCCGCTGGCAAGCCGCCTGGGAATCACTAAAAATGAAGCGGTTACGGTTGCGGTAGGAGGCACTATCATTACCGATACAGCCGTACTGCTGATCCTCGCTATCATTACCGGTGCACAGGCCGGCAACCTGAATACTTATTTCTGGGTAAGACTGGGCATCTCACTCACCGTCTTCGCCACCATCATTCTGTGGCTCATGCCGATGCTGGGCAGATGGTTCTTTAAGAAAATAAAAGATGATAAAACCTCCCACTTCATCTTTGTGCTGGCATTGGTATTTGCAGCTGCATTCCTGGCAGAGCTGGCCGGCGTAGAAGGCATTATCGGCGCGTTCCTGGCCGGATTGGCTCTCAACCAGCTCATACCACACACTTCACCGCTGATGAACCGCATTGAATTTGTAGGCAACGCCATCTTCATCCCTTTCTTCCTGATCAGCGTAGGTATGCTGGTAGACCTGCGCGTACTCATGAATGGGACCGAAGCACTGATCATCGCAGGTGCGCTCACCTCAATGGCGCTCAGCAGCAAATGGCTCGCAGCCTTCTTTACACAGCTGATTTTCCGTTACAGCCCTACACAACGTAATGTGATATTCGGCCTTAGCAGTGCACATGCTGCCGCCACCATAGCAGTGATACTCATTGGTTTCAACATGCACATCGTCAATGAGAATGTACTCAACGGCACAGTAGTACTGATCCTGATCACCTGTCTCGTAGGCTCTTTCGTTACAGAAAATGCAGGCCGTAAACTCGCTACGCAGGAATCCGTACAGAAACCCGAGCTGCCCGATCAGCCGGAACGTATACTGGTACCCGTTTCCAACCCCGACCGTATTGAAGCGCTACTCGACTTTGCCGTGATGATCAAAGACAAACAGGCGCCCACCCCCATTTATCCGCTGGCAGTTGTACAGGATAATGAAGAAGCACGCGAAAGAATACACCTGACAAACAAAATGATGGAAAAAGCCATCATCCATGCTTCCGCCACTGAAAGCAATGTACAGGCCGTAACCCGTGTAGATCTTAACGTTTCGGATGGTATCGCCCGCGCAGCCAAAGAACTGATGATCAGCGACGTAATCCTGGGCTGGACAGATAAAACCAGTACCACTGACCGTCTGTTCGGCAACATCTTCGGTACCACACTCGACAACGTACTACAAAGTGTATGGGAAACTGTTTACGTTTGTAATTTTCATCATCCGCTCAGCACTACCAAGAAAATGGTGATGGTATTACCTCCTAATACAGAATACGAAATTGGCTTCCTGCACTACCTGCAGAAGATGTTCATACTCGCCAAACAAGCCGGCGCCAAACTGCTGATGAGCTGCAATGCTAAAACACAAACATTTGTAGAAACATTTATAAGCCAGTCGAAATTAAGTGTGGAGCTCACTTTCAGACCATTCGACTCTCTCGAAGACTTCCTGATCCTGTCCAGGGAAATTACCCGCGATGACCTTGTAGTAGTCGTGACAGCCCGCAAAGGAACACTCTCCTACCACGCTTACATGGAAGGTATTCCCAGTAAACTGGGCCGTCACTTCAAAGACAACAACGTGATACTCGTATATCCTGAACAAACGCAGATAGACTACCTGGAAGCAGGATTGCAGCCGGAAGATCTCACCCTGGCGCCTATCCAGGAACAGCTGGCCAACCTTAATAAACTGGGGAGAGCAGTAAAGCGTATATTCAAACGCTGACAACGATTTTTTCGATTTGTTTGATTTTTATAATGAGCGAAGATCAATGTAAATTTTTATGATGAAGTAATTTTTATAAAAACAGCTATGTCGCTAAAAATCAATAGTGTCAAAGGTTCCCATTGATCTTCGCCCATCATAAAAATCAATTCAATCACACAAATCACAGTTCAGACAATCACTCACTCATCAGGAAAATCAAACAAATCAAAAAAAATTACAGTGAAAATTTGGTAGAATAAAAATAGTTTATACCTTTGCAATCCCGTCAAACGAAAGGTTGCGGCGAACGAAGAAAAAAGGGAGCTTAGCTCAGCTGGTTCAGAGCATCTGCCTTACAAGCAGAGGGTCACTGGTTCGAATCCAGTAGCTCCCACCACTTCAAAAGGATAACAAGCACTTGTTATCCTTTTTTATTTTATATCCCTGTAACGCTGATAACTACCATGTAGTTTCCATAAAACAAAACGGACGATCGCTTTTACACAACCGTCCGCTTTATTTTTATATACATGCGTACTTACTTGCCTTTCTTTTTCTCCACTTTCTTTTTCTCCGCCTTCTTCACAAAGCCGCCTTCAAAGAAACACTTCACACCCCGATATGCGCCACAGCCACCAATCTCACGAATGGCCACCCTGCCGGTAGAGAACTGAAAAGAGATACCACAGGAGGATTCCTTGTCTTTATATTCACCTCTGTTTCCGGCAATATAACGACCTTTCCCACTCAGCTCTCCTTTGCAGGCGCCATTGTCTTTGGAGAAGGTAATAAAGAACTGGAATGTTTTAGGGTCATCACCATCGCGGATAGACACGATATTCATTTCACCGGAAGTATAATCACCGGAGAACTTCTGCTTACGTGGCAATGTATCAATAGGATTGAAGATCTGACCAGGCGTTGTAGGGCCATTGGAGTTGGTCATGATCAGTTGTACACTACCATCTTTATTGATGGTATAAAAGTCTTCCTTCAGGGCGGAACGGCTTGCTGTCAGCTGCTTTTCAGTACTGAGCTTGATCACATTTCTTGTATCAATAGTAGTGTAGGTAACGTTCTCATCGCCGCTAACAGTGCTGGCTATACGCAAGCGGTTCAGGTACTTCCCTTTTTTGTCAAGGAAGCAGAGATAACCAGCGGTCTGCGTTCTTCCAACCGCTTTTATGGTCATATAGTTCATATCGTTGCCGGCTATACGTTGCAGTGGAAAGAATTTCACTTTTTCATTTCTGGCGAAGTCGCCTTTGGTAAGCGTGTTTGTCAGGAAGCGGTGCACATCTGCGGTATCCAGCGCCAGTGAATCGGCCGTTTTCTGAGTAAGGGAATCAGGAGACAACTTATACGGCAGCGCTCCCGGCACAAAGAGTGCCTGGAAGTCTTCAAATGTCATAGGTTCCCCTCCGGTGCCGTGCTTCTTTTTGCTCTTACAGGCCGCTAAAACACCAATAGCCAATAATAATAACAGGTAACGCTTCATTACAAAAGTTGATTCTGGACGAAAAGTTAGATATAATTTTGATATGTGCGCTGCTATTTTCAAAAAACATACCGGATATGGAAAAGTTTGGAATAATTATTTAGATTTGTCTAAATATTTATTTAGGCAATATGAATTTATCGATAGCAGAAGAGAACTATGTGAAGTCCATTTACAAACTGCAGGAAGGCGAATCAGTGGTAACTACCAATGCACTGGCTTATGAGCTCAACACCAAGCCTGCATCTGTAACGGACATGGCCAGGAAGCTGAAAGACAAGAGTCTGATTGATTATGAAAAGTACCGGGGCATCGCCCTCACAGCAGAAGGCAGAAAGGCTGCCCTCCAGATTATACGCCGCCACCGCCTCTGGGAGTGCTTCCTGGTAGACAAGCTGAGCTTCAGCTGGGAAGAGGTACACGAGCTGGCGGAAGAGCTGGAACACGTGCGTAGCGAGAAACTCATCAACCGCCTTAGCGAATACCTCGGTAATCCCATCATCGATCCGCATGGAGACCCGATTCCCGACGCACACGGTAAAATGGCCAAACCACGGCCACAAACCTCGCTGGACCAGGCTAACGCCAAACGGCTGGTAGTCACGGCCGTTACTGATCAATCGGTGGCTCTGCTGGCTTTTCTCAACGCCAAAGGCATCAAACTGGGCACACAATTGGAAGTTGTTGCGCATTACGAATATGACAACTCCATTGAAATAAAGCTCAAACATCAACCCGCCATTACAATCAGTGAACAGGTGGCAAAAAATATTATGGTACGGCCGGTATGACATTCACACCGGCATCACGTGTAAGCATTTATGAACTTTCAGCATACAACTACTTCCCTGAGTGAAGTACATCAGAGTGTCGATACAAATGGCAAATCAAAATGGCGGAAGTTCTTCGCCTTTTTTGGCCCCGCCTACCTGGTAAGCGTAGGCTACATGGACCCGGGCAATTGGGCGACAGACCTTGCCGGCGGCAGCCAGTACGGCTATAAACTGCTCTGGGTGCTGCTCATGAGTAATCTCATGGCATTGCTCCTGCAAAGTCTGAGCGCACGCCTCGGTATTGTACGCGGCCGCGACCTCGCACAAGCCAACCGCGAAACCTATCCCCCATTCGTAAATTTCGTTCTCTATGTACTCGCGGAAATAGCCATAGCCGCCACAGACCTGGCGGAGGTGCTGGGTATGGCCATCGGTATACAACTGCTAACCGGCCTGCCGCTGGTGTGGGGCGTAAGCCTCACCGTGCTGGACACCTTCCTGCTGCTGGTATTGCAACGTTACGGCATCCGCAAAATGGAAGCCTTCATCGTAGCCCTGGTAGCCATTGTTGGCATCTCATTCCTTATACAGCTGGTAATGGCCAAACCCGCTATGAACGAAGTAGTAAAAGGCTTCGTGCCCAGCCTCCCGGACAATACGGCGTTATACATCGCCATCGGTATCATCGGGGCCACGGTGATGCCGCACAACCTATACCTGCACTCCGCTCTGGTGCAAACCCGCAAAATCAAAAGAACAGACAGCGGCATCAGACAGGCGCTGAAACTCAACTTCATCGATAGTACCATCGCCCTGAACCTGGCCTTCTTTGTAAATGCCGCCATCCTCATACTGGCCGCATCCGTGTTCTTTAAAACCGGACGTACAGACATTGCGGAGATCCAGGACGCCCACAAGCTGCTGGAACAGCTGCTCAGCAGTAAGCTGGCTCCTATCCTTTTCGCAGTAGCGCTCATCGCCGCCGGGCAGAGCTCTACAGTTACCGGTACCCTCGCCGGACAAATCGTAATGGAAGGCTACCTGCACCTGCGCATCAATCCCTGGCTACGCCGTCTGATCACCCGGCTCGTAGCCATTATTCCTGCCCTGCTCACCATCCTGATTGCCGGCGATAACAAAGTAGGCGAACTGCTGGTATTCAGCCAGGTTCTCCTGAGTATGCAGCTCGGCTTCGCTATTATACCGCTGATCCATTTTGTAAGTGATAAACACACCATGGGGCAATATGCCATCAAACCAATCGTTAAGATCATTAGCTGGGCTATCACCGCCCTGCTGGTATATCTTAATATCCGCATGGTATACACAGAAGCTATAGGGTACATCGCCGACAACAGCAACATATGGATCGATATCACCATCATCATCGCCGGTACCGGTTTCATCGCCCTGTTGCTGATCACCATCATTTACCCACTCATCAGCCGCTACCGGCTGGAAGCCAGCGGTGGTATACACAAACCACAGATCTCCCTCGGAGAACTCGAGAAACCCGTATACCATCGTATTGCTATGGCACTGGATTTCAGCAACAAGGATGAACAAATCATCACCAATGCCATCGCTCACGGTAACGCACATACGGAGTACATACTCATACACATCGTGGAAAGCGCTTCTGCCAAATACTTCGGTAAAGAGTCGGACGACTTTGAAACCCGCGAAGACCAGGAACAACTGGACACATATATCAAACTGCTGAAAAACCGCGGCATCAAAGCCAAAGGCTTGCTTGGTTTCCGGCACCGCGCCAAAGAGATCGCACGCATCGTGAAAGATGAACAGGCCGACTTCCTCGTGCTAGGTGGACATGGCCACCGCGGTATCAAAGACTGGATCTATGGTGAAACCGCCAACCAGGTAAGGCACTTTGTAAAGGTGCCGGTACTAGTAGTGCAATAAGATTTATTTATGCGTTTATTTAGTTATGTAGCTATTTTGAAATGCAGCGAAGGCCGACATTCGCCTTTCCTATCTTCGCTGCATTTCAAAATAGCTACATAACTAAATAAACACATAAACAAATCAAACAAGTTTATACTTATTGCGGGCAGCAATTTCGTGCATCTCAAAACGCTTTATCAATAAGGCGATCAACGCTGCTACTACTGCTGCCACAGCCACATACAAGGCAATATCCCTGAGAGACGCCAGCATAGCCTGCAGCTGCAGCTTTTTACTGAGCACCGATAATGCCGCATTACCGGCCTGCGTTGCGTCCATCCCCTTTGAAAGAAAGCCAGCTTTCAGATGACTTAACGTTGATGTATATACGGGATTATAGTAAGTAACATCTTCTGAGAGAAATGCCCGCTCACGGGCCATACCTCTGAACAGCCAGTTACTGTACAACGCATATCCTGCAAAAGATCCAATGATATAACGGAACGACAAACTCCCCATCACCCTGTCTGCATTGAATTTCCGCGGTACGTTGGTTGCTGTGAAAGTAGACAGAGTAGTCAGCATCACACCGTATGCCATACCCTGCATCAGGTAGGGAATAATCAGCCTGTCAATGGTATTGTAAGTCTGAACAGTCTGACAGAAAAGAAACAACGAACCAGCATATAAGAGTAACCCTATAACCAGCATCACCCTCACTCCCGCCCCCCTGTAAAGCAACAGTCCTGTCAGCGGAAAACTAAGCAGATAGGCTCCCAGCGTAATTACAGCAACCCACGACAAATAATTCTCTTCCCTATGAAAATTGTATCCTGCATATTGATTGAACAGGATATTAGTACTGTAAAAGACATACAACAGCAGCATGAAGGCTACACCCAGCGGGACCTGCTTATACAGGCTGAATACACGCAGGTTCCAGAAAGGACGTTTTACATGGTACTGCCGGTACACGAAGAGCAGCACCAGCATAGCGCCTGCTATAGCAGCCCCGGTGATGCTCCTGTCATCAAACCAGTCCTTGGTACGGCCAAAGGTCAGCACATAACATAGCAGCAGTGCGGCGCCTGCAAAAAGGAACATACTGAGCCAGTCCACCTGGTAAAGCGGAACCTTCCGGTGCATGCGCTGCCGGTGGAAAAGCAGGACGCAAATAATCATACAAATACCGGCAGCTATAGCAGCAATGAAATAGATATATTGCCAGTTGTATTCATCCAGCATCGGATTCACAAATATATCAGCCAGCTCTCCGCTGGTACGTGCAATCGTATAATATATGCCGTAAAACATAGCCCTGTGACGCATAACAGGATAGCGGTCCGTAAGCAGTGAAATAAAATCCAGCAGGCATATCAGCTTCAGCAATCCCATAAAGAAGTTGCCCGACAATAACAACGGCGCATAACTGATAGTATAGCATAAGAGGGAAAGAAACGCCTGGGCGGTGAGCGCAAACAACAGCAGATCCGCCTTCTTGAAATACATGCGCAGCCGGTAATACACAGGGATCATCGCTACCATTCCCACCGCACCTGTTTGTGAGAACCATGTCACCGTATCCGGTTCTATCCCGTAGAAGGCAGACAGACGCGAAGCCGTAGTGGGTGTGATGCTAAGCACGAATGACTGCAACAATACCAGCAGCACAATAGCAGGTCCTTTTATACGGTCTGGCACACTGTTTCTGTATGGAGATGATGCATAAGACATAGATCAATAATTTAGTTGAATACTCAACTATCAGGCTAAAAAAACACTATTTCAGTTTCTGGATAATACCCGTAAGCACACGCCTGGTGGCCTCCAGATCCGCCTGGCTGGCATGATCTATAACACTGTCCAGAAAGCCATCTAAAAGAGGCACTACTTTTTTCTTCATGGCTTTGCCCTGGGCGGTGAGCACAATGTTTTTGTTCCGCGCATCTTCAGCATCGGTCACACGTTCCACCAGCTCCCGTTTTTCAAGGTTATCAATGATCTTGGTGATGCTGCCTTTATCCTTACACAGTATATCGGCCAACTCCTGCTGCTTCCTTCCTTCCTTTTTCCACAATATCCTCAGTACGGTGCACATCTCGGAAGTGAGGTCAATATTGTGCTGTATCAGCAGGGCATTAATCCGCAACCGGTAAAGCCCCAGCGCCTGGGATAAGAGCAGGCTGACCCTTGGTGAATTATTCATCGTCATTGAAATATTCACAAAGATACTGCTTATTGGTTGAATATTCAACTAATTTACATGAAGCCGATAACTACCGGCTTTTAGCTTAAATTAGTATCGGACAATACACCATTACATGTTACATCCATTTCAGCCCGGCGATACCAGGCAATTCACGAGGCAGGTGCGCAGCGAAGACTGTGCGGCATTCGACAGCGGGCAGGTACATCCGGTGTACGCTACCTTTGCGCTGGCCAGGGATGCGGAATGGTGCTGCCGTTTGTTTGTACTGGAAATGAAAGAAGAGGATGAAGAAGGAATAGGCACCACACTCACAGTGCATCATCACGCGCCTGCAATCGTAGGCAGCGAGGTGGTATTTACCGCCACCATCGCCACACTGAAAGGACATGAAATCATCTGTAATTATGAAGCCCGTTGCGGCGCCAGGCTGATTGCAAGCGGCACACAGGGCCAGAAGATATTGAAGAAGGAGAAGCTGGAGAAGCTATTTAGGGATTTATTTATGTAGTTATTTAGAATGCAGCGGAGATCGATATTATATCAAACAAGGATTATCGATCTCCGCTGCATTCTAAATAACTACATAAATACATAATCAAA
The DNA here is from genome assembly GCF_035538455.1 of Chitinophaga sp. GTDB lineage: Bacteria > Bacteroidota > Bacteroidia > Chitinophagales > Chitinophagaceae > Chitinophaga. The sequence goes on along the minus strand of NZ_DATLKJ010000101.1, from coordinate 27,861 downwards.
TACTATTACATTCCCAATGCCGCTTTCAGCCTGGGATAGCCGGTTTTGCTCACTAATATTTTAGCACCGCTGCGCAGGATAGCCAGGTGGTTTTCTTTCTCGTAAGGATCAATACGTGTTACCTGGTTAATGTTCAGCATATAAGAACGATGTACCCTGGTAAACTGTTGCGGATCCAGTGTCTGCTCAAAGAACGACATGGTTTTGTTTTTGAGGAAGCTGCCTTCATGGGTTATCACTTTCACATAATCATCAGCGGCTTCGAGGTAATGAATATCCTGTACGGGGATGATCTTAATCTTTCCGTTGATCTTGATCACCACACGGTTGCTTTGCAAAGGTGTAGCCGCAGCGGTCTCCAGCAACGCTGCAGTGGCTGCCGCAGCAGCATTGCTGTTGGCATGCTGTTCCAGCCATTTCTGTACTGCCTTGGTGAAACGGTCACGGGAAAAGGGTTTCAGCAGGTAATCCACTGCATGCACTTCAAAAGCGCGCAGGGCATGTTCTTCAAAAGCAGTGGTAAAAATCACTGCTGGCATAGTTTCCAGCAGCTCCAGCATTTCGAACCCGGTGATTTTGGGCATCTGTATATCCAGGAAAATAATATCCGGCTGATGTTGTTGTATAGCCTTCAGTCCTTCAAATCCATCATTACACTCCTGCTTTATTTCTATCTGTGGAAACTCTGCCAGGAATTCCTTTACCACTTCGCGGGCTAATGGTTCATCATCAATTATTACTGCTTTTATCATGCGTTTGCGGTACTTTAATAAGGGTGATAAAAATGTTTTCTTCTGTGCTGGTTTCCAGCAGATCTTCACGGGCAAACAGCAGGTAGAGTCGTCTGCTGATGGAACTGAGGCCAAAGCCCGTTCCTTTGTTGGGCTGCTGTTGTAGTTCGTTGTCGAAAGGATTTTTCACTTCAATATACAACATATCATCTGCTGCCCAGGCTTTTATGCTGATGGTGATTTCACCGGTAGTATCATATAATCCGAACTTGATGGCGTTTTCCACAACGGGCTGCAATAACATGGGAGGCATATACATCCTGGCAGTTGTTTCATCATGCACAACAGTGGTGGATAAACGATGACCGAATCGTACCTTCTCTATGTCCAGGTAAAGCTCCAGGTAAGACAGTTCATCGGGTAAGGTTATCCAATGCTCATCCTCTCTTTTAAGAGAGCCGCGCAGGAAGTCAGATAGCTTCAGCACCATCTCACGGGCCTGATGCGGGCGGATCGTGATCAATGCGTTAATGGAATTCAGGCTGTTGAACAGGAAGTGCGGCTGCAGCTGCTGGCGTAGCTTGAACAGCTCTGCTTCGCGCACAATCTTCTCGGTGGCTTCCTGGCGTTGCCTTTCATGCTGTTCTTCTGCGGCATCGTACCACAACTGGCTCCTGAAACCAATGCCTCCTATTATCATACATCCAACAATAAAATGAATAGGAATAGCATTGTTCAACCAGTGTGTATATCCGGTATCTGCATCGAAGGCCCTTACCAGCAGCCAATGGCTGAAAAAAACCCAGATAGCAGCCATCACAATACTTACAATCGTCACATACAGGAACTTGTTAGGCCCCGCGCCAGGACGGTAATAGGCAAGATTGCGGCTCAGTACAACGGCACAAGCCCCTAACAATACAACATGTACGGAGCTATCTGTCAATGCCTGTAATATTGGGAAATCGAACCAGTACCAAAGCAGTGCTCCATACATTATAAACCATATCAGGAATGAAATGAGGAGCCCCCGCCAGTGATTACCCTTTAATAATTGTTGTGCCAATAGAAGCGGATTTAGCTTTTATACGTTGAGCTCAAAGTATTGTTGCCCCTGCAGCTGGGCTGATTTCATCTGCAGCCACGCAATGTAGGAGTTTGCATCTCCCGGTTCTTCAATGCGTGAATATAGTTCCATTCCGTCTGTCAGCTGATCCAGGGTATATACTTCCGGTACATTGATAAATTTCCATTGTACCAGTTCCTGTTGCTGGTTGCGGAATGCATATTGTTCCTGCATACCTATTTCGCGGGCCTTTTCACAGGCATCTTTTTTAGTGATAGCGCTGATCAATCTTAATTGTTCATCGAATTGCGGGGTATGGCTTCCGTTTCCGCAAATAATCTGGTAAACTACCTTAGCAACAAACCAATGCATATGATAAGAATTTAAAAGTTGGATGATAATAGTACAGTTATGATCGTACAGTTATATTTAGTGCTGTTATAGCGTGACGCTTATATCAGTAGCTCTTGATCTCCACTCCGCCAAAGGTACAGGAGCCTTTCAGCACCAGCACTTTATCTTTGTCGTTGTTCATCAGCGTCACCGGGCGTTTATCTTCCACACCGCCCATGATGGTAATGATATCCACTTTCACAGTCCAGTTGGAAGGCACCAGCAGCTCACAGCCACCCATGATGGTGGTGATTTCCAGCTCCACCCTGCCGTTGATATCCGCTTTCATGAAGTTGAGATCAACACCCCCGCAGATGGTGGAAACCTGTCCGCCTTTAAAATCTTTTGACACAATTACTTTATTCACCCCACTGAACATAGCTGATACATTAATACTGTCCTCTCCCACAGACGGATCGCCCCCCAGGTCTCTGGCAAATACGCTTGTAAACATATCCTTCCGGTCCTCGTCGTCATGCCTGTGCCGGTTAAATACCACCGCTATACCAATCACAATCAGCACTAGCGGCCAGATAAAGCGGGCAGAATTATAAGGCCAGTCCATGATCTCCCCGGCCAGGAAGATACCGCCAACAGAGATCATAATCAGCCAGGCTGAACCCATGAAGCGGTGTTTGAGGCCCACGAGCAAACCAATACCGATAAGGAGCATCTGCCAGGAAAACACCCAGTTGGGAATATCCAGGTCCATTTTCTGCAACAAGAGGCAGACGCCTACTATAATCAGTATCAGCCCTCCGAATCCGCGGCTTCTTCTTCTTGATGCGATAATGTCTTCGTTTTTCATTGCTTTAATATTTACGATACAAAAGTAATCAGGCCACAGCTGTGGGGAAAGGCTGTTTAGGCCAAAAAAGCGGTTTTACCGGTAAAAGGCAGGAAAAAACCGGTAAAAAACATGGTTCAGATTTCTACCGTCACCAGATCCGCATTCCCAGACAACCGCTGCAGTGTTTCCTTTAGTTGCATCACCATCGGATCAGGGCCGCAGATGTAGAAATGCTGGTTGAAATCGCTGACCTTCTCTTTCAGGTAAGCTTCATCTATTTTATGGTGATCGTACCCTGGTACATTTTCTTTTGTCAGGGTATTGATAAAGCGATCACCCAGCATTTGTGTGAATTCGTCTTTAAGGATGATATCCGCCGCCGTTTTGTTGGAGAAGATCAGCTTGTTGCTGCCAAGGCGGCCTTGCTGCTCCAATGCCCTGAAAATGGCAATGAAGGGTGTTACGCCTGCACCGCCTGCAATGAACACACCTTCCCCCTTATAATGTATGGCCCCCCACACGTCATGGATAATCAGGCTGTCGCCTGGTTGCAACTGTCCAAGCAGATGGGTCACACTGTTACGGTCATCATATATTTTGATAGTAAACTCCAGGTGGTCCCATTCATTCAAAGACGTAAAAGTGAAGGGGCGGCGTTCGTTTTCCCAACCGGGCTTGTTCACAGCCACTTCTGTAGCTTGACCGGGAACAAAGCTATAGCCCTGGGGCTTTTCAATCGTAAACTGCCTTACATTGTGTGTGATCTGCTTTACAGATAGGATTTTTACAATATGGCTTTCCATAACAGGTTTCTCTTAAAGGTGAAGTGGAATATTGAGAATGCTTACTTATTGTAATGTCTGTAGAAATATCGGAGCCAGGTCTTGCGCCCAGCGGGCATAATCCTTTCCGGAAGGGTGCAATCCGTCTGAAGCCACCAGTTCCTTGTCTACGGCCGCCTGTCGGGTATAATGTGTAATATCCAGGTAATGCACGGCCATGCTTTGCGCAATTTCCCGGTTTACGGCATTGAATGCATCAATCGCTGTTGCGATAACATCGCCCTCACGGTCTGCAGCAAAGGGGGTCACACTCCAGTCGGGGATAGACAGTACCACCACATGCGAAGAGTCATTGCCGGCAAAGGCAATCGCTTTTTTCAGCAACGCAGTAAACTCACCTGCATACTCCTGTGCAGAGCGGCCACGGTACTGGTTATTCACGCCAATCAACAGGGTAACCATATCAAAGGTACGCGAGATGCCCGCCGCCTTAATGCCTTGCTCCAGTTCATCTGTAGTCCAGCCAGTAGTAGCGATGATCTCCGGATAATCTACCTGCAAACCACTGCCGCGTAGCAACTTCACCGTCTGCACAGGAAAGCTCTCGTTTTCCGCCACACATTCACCGATGGTATAACTGTCGCCCAGCGCGAGATAATGAAAGGGTGTCATAGCTTTTGGTTTTGTTGTATTCTCTTGATAAAGCAAAGAAAAAGAATATCAAAATAATACTAAAATAATATTAAAATAATATTAATACCTGCGCTGTACAAGAATTTAAGCGAGAGAGAAGAAGAGCCATGAAAGTTAACTACCCTTTAACCTGAAATGCGTTACCTTTGCACCCGATTACAACTTTTAAGTAACGCATAAAGAAACCGTTTTATGCCGGCAGAAAAAATAACGATGAACAACGGCCTGTTAAAGGTCCCCACACACCCAATCATACCATTTATAGAAGGCGACGGAATTGGTCCGGATATCTGGAGAGCCAGCGTACGTGTATTCGACGCAGCTGTTGAAAAAGCCTATGGTAGCGATCGGAAAATTGAATGGAAAGAAGTACTGGCAGGCGAAAAGGCATTCCAGGAAACCGGCGAATGGTTGCCCAAAACAACGCTGGATGCGTTGAAAGAGTACCTGGTGTCTATCAAAGGACCTCTGTCTACCCCCGTAGGTGGCGGTATCCGCTCCCTGAACGTGGCTATGCGCCAGGAGCTTGACCTCTATGCATGCGTACGCCCGGTACGCTGGTTCAATAAAGTACCATCTCCCGTGAAACATCCGGAGAAAGTGGACATGGTCATCTTCCGCGAAAACACCGAAGATATTTATGCCGGCATCGAATATATGACAGGTACGCCGGAAGCTGATAAACTGCTGAACTTCCTGCAGAACGAAATGGGCGTGAAGAAGATCCGCTTCCCGCAGACCTCTTCACTGGGTATCAAACCGGTATCTGTAGAAGGTACTGAAAGACTCGTACGCGCTGCTATCGTCTATGCGTTGGAGCATAAACGCCCTTCCGTTACCCTCGTTCACAAAGGTAACATCATGAAATACACCGAAGGCGGTTTCAAAAACTGGGGCTATGCCCTGGCTGAAAAAGAATTCGGCGATAAAGTATATACCTGGGAACGCTGGGAAAAAACCAAGAAAGAACAAAGCGAAGACGCTGCCAATAAAGAGCTGAAACTCGCACTGGCAGAAGGTAAACTGCTGATCAAGGATGTTATCGCAGATAACTTCCTGCAACAAATACTGCTGGCGCCACAGGATTACTCTGTAGTAGCTACACTCAACCTGAACGGCGACTACATCTCTGATGCACTGGCTGCCGCTGTTGGTGGTATCGGTATCGCCCCCGGCGCCAATATCAACTACACCACCGGTCACGCTGTATTTGAAGCTACACACGGTACCGCTCCCCGCTTCGCCAACACCAACACCATGAACCCATCTTCCGTTATCCTCAGCGGTGTAATGATGCTGGAATACATGGGCTGGAAAGAAGCCGCAGAGATCATCGTACATGGCCTCAGCACCGCCATCGCCCGCAAACGCGTAACCGTAGATTTCTATAATCTCATGGACGACGCCACCCTGGTGAAAACCAGCGAGTTTGCTGATGAGGTAATCAAACAAATGCAACTCTGATTTCTTTTTGATTCAGCTGATTATCCTGAAAAACAGGAAAAATAAAAGACCCGCTCCGGACCATCCGGGGCGGGTCTTTGTCTTAACGAAAAGATCATATAGCCTCTTCTGTCATCAAAAAAATCAAACTAATCACATAAATCACAGTGCAGACAATCTTCGCTTCTGTCTTCACCCATCAGAATAATCATCCCAATCACAAAAATCAGTGGTCATTGTTGGTTATTATGTCAGCTATTCGTATTTTTCGGGATTATCCCATAACGGGACTTGCTTGAATAGTTGTAGTTTTTATTTTTATTGCTTTAATTCTAATTAAAAAAAACCCGAAATGGCAGGAAAAATTAAAGTTGCTAATCCGGTTGTAGAACTGGACGGAGACGAGATGACACGCATCATCTGGAAATTCATTAAGGATAAACTGATACTCCCATACCTGGACGTTGAAATTAAATATTATGACCTCGGCATGGAGCATCGTGATGCTACTAACGACCAGGTAACAATAGATGCTGCCAACGCAATCAAAGAAGTAGGCGTAGGTATCAAATGCGCGACCATCACTCCAGACGAACAGCGTGTAACAGAATTCAACCTCAAGCAAATGTGGAAATCACCGAACGGTACTATCCGTAATATCCTGGATGGAACCGTATTCCGTGAGCCCATCGTAATGAAGAACGTACCCCGCCTGGTACCTAACTGGACTGCTCCTATCTGCATCGGCCGTCATGCTTTCGGCGACCAATACCGCGCTACCGACTTCGTTACCAAAGGTAAAGGCAAACTCACCATCAAGTTTGAAGGTGAAAACGGCGAAGTGATCGAACACGAAGTGTACAACTTCAAAGGCGACGGCGTCGCACTGGCTATGTATAACACCGACGAATCCATCAAAGGCTTCGCACGCGCATGTTTCAACCAGGCCCTGATGAAAAAATGGCCGCTGTACCTGAGCACCAAAAACACCATCCTGAAAAAATACGATGGTCGTTTTAAAGATATTTTCGAAGAAATCTATCAACAGGAATTCAAAGCCGAATTCGATAAAAACGGCCTCACCTACGAACACCGTCTCATCGATGACATGGTGGCCAGCGCATTGAAATGGCATGGCAACTTCGTATGGGCATGTAAAAACTACGACGGCGACGTACAGTCTGACACCGTTGCACAAGGCTTCGGTTCACTGGGCCTCATGACCTCCACACTCATCACTCCTGATGGTAAAACCATGGAAGCAGAAGCGGCTCATGGTACTGTAACACGCCACTACCGCGATCACCAGGCAGGCAAACCCACTTCCACCAACCCTATCGCTTCCATCTTCGCATGGACACGCGGTCTGGAATTCCGTGGAAAACTGGACAGCAACCAGGAACTGATTAACTTCTGCCACGCACTGGAACAGGTATGTATCGAAGTAGTAGAAAGCGGTAAAATGACCAAAGACCTCGCTGTCTGCATCCACGGTAACAAAGTGGAGCATGGTAAACACTACCTCTACACAGAAGAATTCCTCGAAGAATTGAACACTGCACTGAAAGCTAAGCTGGCTAAATAGTCCCTGGCTTTAAGTAATAAAAAAAGGTTCGCATAACATTATGCGAACCTTTTTTATTGCCAGTAAAAGCTAGAATTTCATCAGCTTTCTTAATACTTTATCTTCTCCGTAAATATCATCATAGAACACCAGTTTCCCGTCATGTCCTTCCGCTGTAAAGTAACGCAGGTAGATGGGAATACGCGCCGGCAAATCCACCTGACGCTGTTCTTCCCGTACTATCCACGCGTGTACGCTATCCCCGCGATGATTGCTGGAATCAGGCGTATGCACCAGGTACTGCGAAAGACTGTCCCACTCCTGCACACGCACGCAACCGTGGCTCATAGCACGCATAGAGTTCTTGAACAGTCCGCGGTTATTGGTATCATGCAGGTATACACTGTATTTGTTCCGGAAATTGAACTTCATAATGCCGAGTGAGTTATCCACACCATCCATCTGACGCAACACGTAAGGGAAGTATGTTTTGCTCAGTTTATTCCAGTCTATCGTCGACGGATCTACGGCGTTACCGCTCCGGTCTATTACTTCGAGATTTTTGTTGGCCAGGTAATTCACATTCTTCCTGATAGCCGGCAGCATCTCTTTGAATACAATACTGTAAGGTACCCGCCAGTATGGGAACATCACAAAGTTGGTCATGTAAGAATTGAGCAGCGGCGTACGTGTACGCGGCGTACCTACTATAACTTTGGATTCCAGCCTTATTTCCCCGCTGTCTATCACGCGCAGCGTATAGCCCGGCACGTTAACCATGATATACCTGGAAGGCATCGTGTCCGGTAGTTTGCGCCACCTGTCGAGATTCAGCCCTGCCTGCACCACCCAGTCATGTACCGACTTGTTCATCGCCATCACAGTACGTCTGCCGGCAACGCCGTCAGAATATATGTTGAATTCCTTCTGGAATGCTTTGATACCGGTTTTCAGCATGGAGGTATCGACCTGCTGCCCACCGGAAGTATCCAGATGACCGCTTTGTACAAGGCGGTTGGCAACCAGCTGCTTAAAGCCTGTGGTATCTGTATAGTTAAGGGGCAATGTATCCCAGTGATAGGCCGCATATTTTTCTTTGAAGGCCCTGATACCCTCTTTCAGTGCGAGATAGCCGGGATGCACGGGCTCCAGCTGATGCAATGCACCGGTAACGTTGTTTTCCTGCAATGCCTGTTTTAGCTTGCCGGTCAGGTCTGTTTCTGTGAATACCGAATCAGTTCTGAGGGTGATACTATCCCTTGGCGCTACGCCGAAATGCAGGTCAGAGGCCATTCTCATGAAAGCGTCCGTCATCATTACGTCGATCTTGGCCCAGAGAGCAGCGTCCTTCTTTGCAGAAGGATCATTGGTCAACTGGTACCAGGCTGCCGTAAGCGCAGGTGCATGGTACTGCGCAGGCATCAAGCCCATATCGTCTGCCTGCCGGATCAGCTCCAGCAATGAATCGGCAGCTGGCTTGATCACACCATCGTGCGACCATTGACTGGCATTCCTGTTTTCCTCATAAAAATCCCGGATGGCCTGGGGTCTGAAGGCGGGCGTGCTATCTTCCATCAATCCTTCATTGTCTTTAATTGCGGTCAGGCGCTCTGCAATACTCTCCGTCACAACTTCATCGAGCTGCCTGATGTTCGTTACAATCTGTTTCTGTTTTGGGGCTGTGTATTTTTTCTTACTGTGGCCACAGGCTAACAACATGTACACTCCAGATCCGCATAACAAACTGATAATAAAAATTCTGTTCTTCATCTGCAGTAAATCGCTTGTAAAGATAGCTATTTACAAATACTATGCTGAAAAAATATAACACCTGTTATCTGCAACAGTCCTTTTTTACAAATAATGATTTTAACACCTTCAATATAGCTGACATCACCTTTTTCATACCCATTGATTTTAAAATGAGGCTACGGTGTGCTGTAGCCTCACTTCAAACTAAAACTAAAACAACTGTCTTTATAACTTATCAAGCGGAATGCGCTTGGGTGTTTTCAATTGTTTGAACTGGCTGGGAGTCATACCGGTTACTTTTTTGAACTGCCCGGATAAATGCGCTACACTGCTGTAACCCATTTTATAACTGATCTCGCTCAGACTAAGTTCATTGTAATCCAGTAACTCCTTCACTTTTTCTATTTTCTGCTGTATGATATACTGCTCAATAGTGGCTCCTTCCATCTCTGAGAAAAGACTGCTCAGGTAGTGGTAATCCTTCTGCAGCTTGTTGGCCAGCAATGTGGAAAAGTTCTCCCGCATTTCATCCAGTTCAGAGTAATGTACTGTTTCCACTACCACATTTTTAATGGCGGCCACCAGTTGTTGCTTCTTATCGTCTATCAGGCTGAAACCTTCCGCCTGCAACGTCTGCGTGATCTGCTCCAACTGTTTTACATCCGGTTGTCCTTTTACGGTAGCCTTTCCCAGTTGTATATCCTGTACGGTAACACCCGCGTCCTCTATAACCGTCCTTACCACTTTTACACAACGCGGGCAAACCATATTTCTTATAAATAAATCTGTTGTTTGCATGCGGATTATCTTTTTCTGATGTTAAAGATATTATGCTCAAACTTCAAAAGAAAGGAGTTGAACATATTGCGGGGCATATTTCCTGCCAGCTGCGTACGGTAGGAAAGGTCCAGCCTTGTTGTACTGTTGAAGATAAACTGTACGGCCGGCGCGATGTCCAGGTAAGAGCTGCGTGCTATTGCATCTGTATTGGTTTTACCCAGCAGTTCCACATACAGGTTTAAATTCGTCTGATTATAGCTTTTGTAAGTGACCGGCAGCAGCAGGTAACCAGCTGAAAGACTATATTGTACCGCATTCTGTGAAAATTCGTATGGGATATTGTCCTTTATATTGTTCATATAACGGGTATACCCCAACGTAGTTGACAACGCCAGCTTATGCAGCAGCTGTGTGGCAATAATACCACCGCTGACACCCGAGGTAGCGCCCTCCAGATCCAGCTCCACATTATTGTACGGCTTGTTGCTGTGAGTGGCAGGATCTACTTTGGGGTAATACGGATTATCAATTACAGACCCTTTCACATAGGCGGCCATCCTGAAATGTGCATGCTGCTGATCCAGCGACAGGAAGCGGTACTTAGCGTAAATACTCCCTCCTTCCGCACGGATAGATGACTGCATCATGTTGGATGCATAACCAATAACATGCACCATCAGCTTCTTGTTGATGCCCCACATCACCTCCGGCTCCACACGCATACCCACAGTGCCGGTGTGCTCCATTTTAAAGAACTTATTGGTAAGCCGGATGCCCAGCGAATTGGCGGCCATATTACTGGCAGGTTCTGTATTCACATACAGCTCCTGCGCAACAGCCAGCCGGCTTATAATAATAAGACCAAGTACAGCTATAAAAAGTTTATTCATACGCCGCGCCGGTATTAAATAGTAACATGATATATTCTCGTAGAAGCCAATGCTGATCCATGTTTGCAGCAATCGCCCATCATACCGGTCTTATAACAGGGCATGGTTGTTTCGGTGGAGAATTTTTTAAACTGCCTGGCAGAAACGAAATTCTTGTCAATAACAGTGATGTCCTTTTCGCCATTCAGCACCTGGTCTTTCACATCCATGAAGTGAAGGGTATTACCGGCAAAGGAAACATGCGCATCCTTCTGCACTTTTACGTCGCTGAAATTAGCGGTCATCACCAGTTTCCCTACGGAGAAACCGGCATCTTCCACTTTCTGCTTGATAGCGTCGATGTTCACGGCTGCATCTTTCTTGAAATAGAGGATAAAAGTGGTGTTGTTAAGGTCGGTATCGATCTTGTCAACAAAAGGTAATGTCTGCAGTGATTCAAGGGTTGCCCTGGAACACATGGCGCACGTAAGGCCGGTAGCCTGCAGACTGGCTTTCCTGAATTGAGCCTGCGCGCTGAAAGTTACGCCCAGTGCAAATAATATAAATAGTATCGTTCTCATGATCTGATCAATAATTGAATGAAAAAATTACAGCAATACAATTCTGTGCTTCAGTTAACGAAGCATAGTAGCAATGCAGCAATCAGATCAGGAAAGTACAATTCTGAAGGAAGATGGGATTGGACGGAGGCTCCGGCGGATCGTGCAGATAGCGGAATGCCGGAATAGTCCGGGAAGATAACGACGGTGCAGATAATACTTTTACCGGCAACGTCAGGTCAGTGCTCAGCTGAAAGTCCGTTTGCAGGGCCTTGGCAGCCTGGTGCGTTTCTGTCACCTTGCAGAACCTGAATTCATTTTTGCAACAATCCATGCCTTTGGTTGGCTTCCCGCATTTGCCGCACATGTCAGCCGGGGCCGATTGCAGCTTTACGGACGCCAGCTTGCCCATGCAATAGTGCATGTTCACTGAAAACCCGCTGGTGAGCAGCGTGTACAGCATAGCAAAAAATATGGCAAGAAATCGTTTCATGATGACACACAAAAATACGGCATAAAATTGTTTCCGCCCAGCATTATGCCATTTTAAACGATTCCTTCTGATTTTTAACGTTTTATTTCAGATAAATCCCTTATTCACATATTACTTTTTTTCTATTGGTTAGAGAGTAGAGAAAACCCCTACTGACTACATTTGCAGGCATCAAGTCCACCTCTCATTCGTCTTTCGTTCGATTCTCACAGGAAGTAAAAGCGCACTATCAAGCTGATCAAATAATAGTGTTTTCACTAATATAATCCCTGGCAAATAGAAAGGGATTCAGTATTCTGATGAATGAATCACGTCAATCAGAAATACCGAATCCCTTGATAAATAATTAAATAATATAATTAATTCACAAACCACCATCTCAGCCCGACTCTGAAAGCAAAGTTATTGAGCGGGTAATGCGGGCCTGTGAAATTATTGTCAGCGAAGAAGGTATTCAGGTTCTCCCCACGTATATAAGCGGAGAACGACTTGATACGGAAGTTGATGAACGCCGCAATATCAGGTGCACTGTAGGAAACCTTCTGTTTATCCTGATATATAAACTGACCCAGCAACGGCGAATAGTCGTTGGCGTTATAGCTGGTGTTGTATCTCAGCTCTATACCGGTCATCAGGTTCAGGTTAGTATACAGCGTCTTTTCAAAGGTAAAGCGGTGACGTGTCCAGATAGTAGGCACATTGATCGGGCCATTGCCATGCAGCTGCTGAAACGCAATGTCCGCATACCAGTGGAACGGCTTCAGCGAGAACTTCTTGCTGAATACAATCTGCAACAGGTTGAACAGCGACTTATACTGATCGCTGTGGTAGTAATCTTTGAAATAAGTGAAGTTATTAAAGAGGAAGTAGTTTACTTCCAGGTTATACTTCAGCCGCTTGTTATCCGCCGCCAGCTGCAGTTGCGTAACGTTCTCCTTGGCAAGCCCGGTATTATACCAGGTATCGCGCGAACTGTTGAAGTACTTGTAAACATAAGACGGCTCCCGGTTCACGTTAGTAAACGACAGCTTCACATCTCCCAACAGGTCGTTCAGATGTCGGCTCAATGTACCAGACAAGCCATAGTCACCATTGTTCCTGCCTATCACATAAAACTCACCTTTGGCAGAGAAATCCCATAGCTTATTCCGGGTCTTATTCCGATATTCACCATGTATAGCCAGGTTGGTAAAATTAATATCCGCATCCAGGAAAGTACCGGTAATACTTTCAAAACGCGCGCCCAGGTTGATAAAGTGCCCCAGGTTACGCAACACCGGGAACTGGATCAGTGACAGATCGTTCGTAATCTTCTTCCAGACGTGCTTTGCACGGATGGTATCTCCGGGAATGTATGCCAGGTTATAGTTTCTTGTATAGAAAGTAGTATCCGGACCGGTATCAAGGAACTGATAGTTATTGTTTTCGTAGTTAAATGTATACTGTATGCGGAACTTGGGATAGAAGCGGTAAATATCCGTAGTGTCGTTCACGTGAATGGAATCACCACGGCCAAAATCGTACTGCTGCTGAAACAGAAAGCCCGTTTCCTGGTACTGCGACTTCACCGGGATGGTACTGCCGAAGAAGCCGTAAGTGGGAATATCAGTATTACCCAGGTTTACGTTCATGGTTCGGCGTTGCTTGTACCTTGAATCATTGAGATCCGCATCGTTCTTAATACCACCGTTTTCACCACCGTTGAGCTTATTGTAATAGAAGCTCAGGTAAGAGTTGGCCCGCTTGTTTTTGCTCTGGTAGCGGGATGTGAAGCGATAGGTATCGTGATTGGTATTCTGTGTACGGAAATAACCGGGTGCATTCACTTTGCGGTAATCAAATGCGAAGTTGAAACGATCCGTGCGATTCTGGGTGTGCGACACACCTATTATCTGTTCCTGTTTACTGCCTATCAGATAGCTCAGTTCACTGTAGGGACGGTTGGTGAAATAGAAACGTGCATCGCTATGCCTGTTGCCATAAACGTCGTATGCATGAAAACCCGCATCAAACCCAGGTTTCATTATCGGCGTATAAATGAGGTTATAGGCTGCCGATCCGCTGTTGCCAAGTGTTACATAGTTGGCAGGCACTTTCACGTAGTTCAACTGAAAGTCTGCTATAGAGGAATCTATAGTATATTCTGTTGGATCACCCAGCAGACGATAAGTGATAGTAAGCGTGTCCGGCTCATGATCATGCTTGCTGGTATCACGCTGCAGTCCTTTGGAGCCGCTGCTACTACCACCGCCCATGTTGCCAAAACGGTTGGTGTTAAACTGCGCCCGTAACTGGCTTCCGCCCAGCAATAGCAGGGCTATGATAATAAGAGATTGCCTCATCCGAATTTGACAAAAACGTTTATAGTTGCCGGATTAATTCACTAAAGATAAGCGTCAGCTTAGGTTCAGCCGCTTTGGCCGCTTCCAGCACCTCATCGTGTGTGATCACGTTTTCTTCTTCTCTGATACCAATGTCGGTGATCACGCTCATCGCAAAAACTTTCAGCCCTGCGTGCGCAGCTACAATTACTTCAGGTACAGTACTCATACCAACTGCGTCGCCACCGATAATATGCATGTATTTATATTCAGCCCGGGTTTCGAAGGTTGGCCCCTGCACGCCTACATATACGCCTGTATGCAGAGATATATTGTTGTCGGCCGCAATTTTATAGGCTGCATTGATCAGCGATTTGGCATAAGGCTCGCTCATATCCGGGAACCGGGGTCCCAGGGTATCTTCATTGCGGCCGCGTAAAGGGTGTTCCGGCTGCAGATTGATATGATCCCTGATCACCATCAGGTCGCCCACTTTGAAACCGGGGTTCATACCACCGGCTGCATTGGAAATAAATAATGTGTGTATACCCAGCTCTTTCATCACGCGCACAGGGAACGTTACCTGGCGCATAGAAAAGCCTTCGTAAAAATGGAACCTGCCAGCCATGGCCACTACGGGTTTGCCCTGCATACGACCAAGGATCAGTTTACCGGAATGTCCTTCTACAGTAGATTCCGGGAAATGAGGAATATCCCTGTAAGAAATCTCAATGCTGTTGTCTATCTCCTGCGCCAGGTTACCCAGGCCGCTTCCCAGTATAATACCGGCTACCGGGGTTTCCTGCCAGAATTTTCTGATATAATCCCCCGCTGCTTTAATCTGGTCCGTTAATTCACTCATCGTATTTATTATATATTAGGTAAAAGTCGGATTAAAAACAAAACCGCGCAAAGTTATTTTTTAATTCACAAATGCCTGCAGTTTTATATTTAAAACATAATGACCTATTTTAGCGGCAAATTTAATTCCGATGAACTTACACGAGTACCAGGCTAAAGAACTGTTGAAAAAATATAATGTACCGGTACAGGAAGGCATTCCGGTAGATACGCCTGAAGCGGCCGCCGAGGCTTACAAGCAACTGAAGGTGCAATATGGTAATGAATTTGCTGTTGTAAAAGCGCAGATCCATGCCGGAGGACGCGGTAAAGGTAAGATCCGTGGTACTGAACAGAGAGGTGTGGCTGTAGGAAAAAATGCAGAAGATATTAAAACCATAGCAGGCAATATCCTGGGCGGTACACTGATTACTATCCAGACCGGCGCTGCTGGTAAGGTGGTGAATAAGGTACTGGTTGCACAGGACGTTTATTATCCTGGCCCTAACCCGGTAAAAGAATTCTACCTCTCTATCCTGCTCGATCGTGCTAAAGGACAGAATGTAATCATGTATTCTACTGAAGGCGGTATGGATATCGAAGAAGTAGCGCACAGCACCCCTGAGAAAATATTCAAGGAATGGGTAAAGCCTAACATGGCACTGCAACCGTTCCAGGCTCGCAATATCGCGTTCAACCTGGGTCTCAGCGGTGAAGCATTCAAAAACATGGTGAAATTTGTTACCAATCTTTATAACGCATACGTAGGACTGGATTGCGCCATGCTGGAAATTAATCCGCTGTTCAAAACCAGTGACGAGAAAATAATCGCTGTAGATGCTAAAGTAAACCTGGACGACAATGCGCTGCTTCGTCATCCTGACCTGGAAGCACTGCGCGACATTACTGAAGAAGATCCTACAGAAGTAGAAGCTGGTAAATACAACCTCAACTTCGTAAAACTGGATGGTAACGTAGGCTGTATGGTAAACGGCGCCGGTCTGGCCATGGCTACTATGGACATGATCAAACTGAGTGGTGGTGAACCTGCCAACTTCCTGGACGTAGGTGGTACTGCCAACGCACAGACTGTGGAAGCCGGTTTCCGCATCATCCTGAAAGATCCTAAAGTAAAAGCTATCCTGATCAACATCTTCGGTGGTATCGTTCGTTGCGACAGGGTTGCCCAGGGTGTTATCGATGCTTACAAATCCATCGGCAATATCACTGTACCGATCATCGTTCGCTTGCAGGGTACCAACGCTGCTGAAGCTAAAACCCTGATCGAACAGAGCGGCCTGCAGGTACAATCTGCTACCCTCCTCAGCGAAGCTGCCGACCTGGTGAATAAAGCGATCAAATAAGTTACAGGTATTAGCCTCCGGCTTTTCAATAAAATAAAAATGGTTCGTATAGATATTATACGAACCATTTTTATTTTTATCTGATAACTCTTAATTATTCTCTTTCTTCGGAGGGAACACTGCTTTTGGTGCAGGTTTAGATTCGTCCTTCTCCTTCGGCTTCGGCGTTGCAGCAGGCTTCGTCTCTTCTTTTTCTTTTGCCTTAGGCGCCGGCTCTGTTGCAGGTTTATCAGCACCTGGGCTGTACATATCTTCCTGGTCACCCTGGTTGTAGTCTGACTCAGAACCGTTACCTATATCTTCTGCTTCAGCACCAGGCTTCACATTAGTTTCGTAGTTGGAGTAATTTTCATCCGCCATATTAGCCGGTATCTGGAACTTATCGCTGCTGTTGATCTTCAGCGTATTGTCTCCATATACTTTCTGCATGAAATAAGCCCATATAGGCAGACCGGTATTAGCACCCTGTCCTACTGCGGTGGTAGAGAAATGTATAAAGTTGTTTTCGCAACCTACCCATGCACCAGCCAGCAGCTTTGGTGTATAACCAATAAACCAGCCATCCGTGTTATCGTTGGTGGTACCGGTTTTACCAGCCATCTCTCCCTGCATGTTATAACGGGAACGCATACGCGCACCTGTACCGCCAGGTTGTACCACGCCTTCCATCATTTTCACCATCGTGTAAGATTCCCGCTCACTGATCACTTCACGCTTCACCGGAGCAAAGGTTTCAAGAATATTACCATTGCGGTCTTCTATACGTGTGATATAAATAGGTTTGGTATTGATACCACGTCCCGGGAACATGGTATAGGCACGCAACATCTCGTACAGCGACAGTTCCGGCGTACCCAGCGCAATGGAAGGATACGGCGGTATCTCACCCTCAAAGCCGATCTTATTCTGTGCGAAATCAGCGAATGCTTTGGCTCCGATCTGTTTAATCAGGTATGCAGATACCAGGTTCAATGATCTTGCCAGCGCACCCGCCATGGTAATACTACCACCCACACTTCCTTCTGAGTTACGTGTGAGCGTCCACTTGCCGATGGTAACCGGTTCATTGGGCAGCATCGTGTTAGGCGACATACCATTCATAATGGCAAAGCAGTAGAGGAATGGCTTGAAGGTAGAACCAACCTGACGGCGGGTTTTAGCAACGTGGTCATTTTTGAAATAGCGGAAGTCAGGACCACCTACCCATGCCTTCACTTCACCACTTTCCGGATCCATTGCCATAAAGCCTGCCTGCAACACTGCACGCATATATTTAATAGAGTCCAGCGGGGCCATCACAGTGTCCACTTCGTTGAGATCAGGCTCAGTAAAGCTTTTCCAGGAGAACACCTTCATGCGGGTGGGTGTATTGAAAGCTCTGGTGATGGTGGAGTCGGACTCTTCATCATCTTTCATAGCACGGTAACGGTCAGATTCCTTGATGTACTTATCCAGAAACTGCGGCCATTTTTTCCATACGCTGCCGGTTTTCACATCAGACTGTGCAGACAAATATTTTTGCAAGGCCTGTAAGTGTTTAGCCACCGCCTCCTCAGCATATACCTGCATACGGGGATTAATGGTGGTATATATTTTCAGACCGTCGCGGTAAAGGTTATAAGGAGTGCCATCTGCCTTCTTATGCTCTTTACACCATGATTTAAGCTCATCGCGCAGTACTTCCCTGAAATAGGGCGCCAGTCCTTTGTTATGGTCAATCTTGTTGTAGTGCAGTACAATCGGTTTACTCTTGGCTGAAGCAGCTTCAGCTGGCGTAATGAAGCCGGCTTCCACCATATTATCAATCACCGTATTACGGCGATTGAGCGCCAGCGCCGGGTTACGGCGGGGATTATAGATCGTATTACCTTTCAGCATGCCCACAAGTATAGCCGCTTCTTCAATGGAAAGATGCCCTGCATCTTTACTGAAGAAAGTACGGGCGCCGTTTTCAATACCATACACGTTATCGCCGAAAGCCACTGTGTTGAGGTACAGCGTAAGAATCTCCGGTTTGGTAAAATTCCTTTCCAGCTTTATGGCAATAATCCACTCCTGCAACTTCTGAAATGCTCTGCTGACAGGATTGGTAGCACGCTGTTTCCCCAGGTTATCCGCCTGCAGGTTAAGCGCCAGCTGCTGTGTAATGGTACTGGAACCGCGCTTTTTTCCGAGAAGCAGGTAAAAAGGAATAGCCAGTGTGCCTTTGGCATCAATGCCGGAATTATCGTAGAAACGTGTTTCTTCTGTTGCGATCAGCGCATTGATCACGTTTTTGGAGATCTCGTTGTAGTCGCTACTGGAACGATCTACCTGGTAGTATTTACCGAGAATGGTGCCATCATCCGCAATTACAGAGGAAGCCAGCGCTGCACGCGGATTTTCCAGTTCTTCCATAGACGGCATATTACCGATCACACGGAAATTAATAAGCAATACCAGGAGAATGAAAAGAGCTAACATACCAAACGCCACACGCCACAATATTTTCACCGATTTTTTCATGCGCTATATGATTTGATGTACGGACAAACCGCCTGTGTTGTTTTAAGTTTTATGGACAGTTTAATTAACTGTTGTTGGCCAAACAGATATTGTTTTTCAATAAACGATTCAACGTATAACAGCCTGACCAACAAAGATACTGCGATTTTTTAATTGATTTGACTTGATTTTCCCGATATGCGAATATAGTCTGAACTGTGATTTATTTGATTAGTCTGATTTTCCTGATGTGTGAAGATTATGATAATATTTTTAATCGCTTACAACTTCGCACATCAGGAAAATCAGACTAATCAAATAAATCACAGTTCAGACTATATGCGTTTAATCGTTTATTGTGTTACATAGTTATCCACAAAAAACTTCCGGTATCCGCTGATATCCTTGGTGCTGTTCAGGAGGATGAAATTGTCTCTCGATATCACAAAGAAAGTGTATTCCGTAGGCCGGATACGTGGGATGATACTAACCGCCGCTTCTTCCCTGATTTCGTCGAAGTAGGTCAATGCCTTGTCTTCGTTGGGGAATATGCGGAAAATCAGCATAATATCATTAGGTGTCAGCACAAAGCTGCCTACTTCTATTTTCTCACTGGCGTGCTTGGCGGCATTATAGCGGGTGAACTGATTCAGCCCTTCGTCCATCAAATCCTTTGATACCCGGTTGAATGCGAGCACTACAAAATACGGATTATCTGCAGAAAGCTTATAAGGAGTTACAGGCTTGGGTGGCTGTACCGTGGCTATAGGAGCAGTCGGCGCGCCCTTCACATTGGCCGCGATCTTTGAAGAATCCAATGGTGTCTTGGCGGTATTCAGCCGGTCTACCAGCACAGGTTGCGGATTCTGCCAGGGATAGCGCATGGAGATATTTTCATCCACCATTACACCACCTCCTTCATCTTTCCTGATCTGCAGCTGCGCCAGGTAATTCACCAGTTCTGCACGGTGATCCAGCGCATCCAGCAGCGCCTGCGCCTGCGCTTTTATAGCGGGGTCTGAAGCGTATTTGTTCATTACGGCAGTCACTGCCTTACGGGAGAGTTGCAGACTGTCGGTTGCAGATAATGTATCATTCTTCACAACAATCATTGCTTCCAGCAGATCAAATTTCGGTTGCAGGAAATTCACGCCAAAAGCTGTATCAGCTGCACGCTTGCGCGCTAACGCACCTGCGACGTCACCACTCATGAAGGCTGTATAGGCTGAATCATAAGCCTGACTGATCTGTTTTTTCTTGGCTGCATCTACATCTTTCAATCCACCTGAACGGATGATGTCCGCAAAGTTAGTATTGCCATACTGGTTAAGCACCAGTGTTTTATAGCGTTCTGCCTCGGCAGTCCTGTTCAGTTTCCCATTCCAGATATACAGCGAGTACAACACTTCAGGCTTACGAGGGTGGTTGGGATATTGCAACAGCAGCGAGTCATAAGTTTCAATGGCAAGCGGGAAGTTCTCCAGTTTGTCGTGATACAGCTTGCCCAGTTCAAACCAGGCATCTTCACTCAGTTTCACTGATGCGGCCAGTTTTTCAGGCGTAAGCGGGAGACCCTTGGCGAGGACTTCACCGGTAAGGCTGTCCGGTGGTACATTTGCACCAGGAGCTTCCGCTGCGGCAGTTTCCACTTGTATTGGTGCATTGCTGTTGGCTTGGTTCACTACGCCGCTCTGACTTCTACGCCAATTGTCCGTAGCTTGCCGGTTACCCCATCTGCGTTTAAACTCAGAGTACCCGGAAGCTTTGCTGGATTGATTATAAAAATACCAGTCTCCCTTTTCTTCTTTAGGACCATAGCTATTATCCGCGTTATTGAAACCGAAAGCAGGGTTATCATATGAGTTGGAACGCTGCATAGCGTCTTTCTTCTTCTTTTCTGCAGCCGCAGTACGAATGGTAGCAGCCATTTTTGCCAGCAGGATGTTACGATCTGATTCCGGCATTACCGCAAGGCGGCGCAGGCTGTCTTCACGCTGTATGACAGCCACTTTCGCGGCAACTTCTGTCAGTACTTCCTTACGTGTATTAACGATAGCGGCATCCGCAAAATCAGGCGTCATCACGCCGGCAGTGCTGTCGTAATACTTTTTGGCTTCCAGGTATTTACGCTGATCGTAATAAATATCCGCGATGCCTTTATAGGTAAGGGTGCGCTGTACAATGTTATCACTGGAAACCTTAAGCGACTGCTGCATATAATTCAGTGCTGCTTCCGGGTCTTTGGGATACTCCAGGGTACCCATTGTATAAAGGATAGCATCACGGAAATGTGAGAAACGTTCTTTCTTCAGCATATGGCGCAGTGCAGACTGGCTCTGTGCAAGCCCGCCATCAGTTGTTGCATTCATTTTGGCAATCTGGAGCCTTGCCTGGAAATCCATCATGGGATCAGGCTTCAGCCGTATCACATGTCTGAATTGATCCATGGCGGAGTCGTTGCGGTGCTGCATCACGTAGAGCTGACCAAGAATGAATGACATACGCGCCTTCGCTACTTTGTCGTGGCTTTTGTCTATGGCCACCTGCAGCGGATCTATGGTTTCAGCGTAACGTCCCTGCATATAGTTACTGTAGGCGCGTACTTCTGCGAGGCCGCCATCAAGGCGGTGGGGGAAGTTGGGATCTGCCTGGAGAATATTGAGGAGCGCCTGCACTTCATCATACTCTTTCAATTCCAGCAGCGTTTTCGCGCGCCACAGGAAAGCATCATTACGGGCGGATTTGTGGCGGAAACGCGACAGGAAGCCTTTGGTTTTTTCCCGGTTGGCGATAGAGATCTGATCATTCTCATTGGCGCCTATCACAGTCTTGTACTCTGATTTTTTCCTGGGAGCAAAGGCAAGGTTGATATATTGGAATGTTTTATTGGCATTTTCGAAATCCCCTTCATAGAAGTAGGCGCGGCCCATCAGCAGGAAGCAGTCATCTATCCACTTACCACGTGGGTCATGCAGCTGGATAGCCATGTTGGTTTTCTCTATCACCGAATCCAGCTCCGCCTTGCTGTAACCCTGGTTCTGCAAACTGGCAGGATAAAAGGGAAGCAATACGTTATAGTTGTCCTGGCCACTGCGGCTGGCAGTTTTCACCACCCGGTCCAGCTTTACACGGGCATGGAAATAATAATTGAAGCGGGTGGCCATGTTCTGGAAGAACTTACGAACGATAGTCCAACGTTTTTTTTCCAGCATCACCTCGGAGGGTGGACGTCTGTCCTGCACCTTCGGCTCTCTGGGTTTGAACAGAGGCTTGGGGTGAGCCTGCGGTTTCTGATTGCTCTGCGGCGCTTGCTGCGACTGGTTGTCCCGGGGCTTGTTCTGGGCTATAACCGTCGGTAATCCCAGGCAAAACAATAAGGAAAATAAAACCGGATATTTTTTAAGCGATTTATAGGAATTCATGTATGCCAGGGTGTATAGGCTTAAATATATATAACTAATAGTTTGGAAAAATATTTTAAAGATAGAATAAAATAGTTGATTGCAGGAAGCGCCCTCCATACCGTTTCTTATTTTATTTTCCCTCTTTCCTTCCATAATATACTGATTTTCAGAAAAAAGATCAGCGGTTACCGGCTAATCAACAAAACAATCTTCCTTATTATACAATTATGATTAACTTTAGCGGCCTGATTTAGCATTAAATCTCTATAAGTACTACCATTAACATGGCCAAGAAGGGGAAGAAAAACAACCGGAGAAACCTGGAAAAGCTGAGTCATAAGTACCGCCTGGTAATTATGAATGATGATACATACGAAGAGGTGACATCCTTTAAACTGTCGAGGATGAGCGTGTATATTGCACTGAGTACCCTTTTTGTATTGCTGGTGGCCATTACAGTGGCTACAGTAGTATTTACGCCGCTGCGGTATTATATCCCCGGCTATGGAGACCTGAAACAACGGAAGGAATTTATCCGTCTGAAAATGCGTGCGGATTCGCTTGAATCTGCCATCAATTCACGTGATCTCTACCTGGACAATATCAAGAAGGTCATCAACGGGGAGTTTACCGGCAAGCTCGATACGACGATGTTGAAAGTGCCTAAAGTAGACAACAGCACTTACTGATTTTAAAATTTAATTATTTATTCATTTTGATATTTTTCTGACGATCATCTTCGGAAGAAAACTTCTTAATATCCAAATAATAAAAAATAATATATATTTTAACTATCTTACATCGCTAAACTTGAAAAACCTGAAGACCTATGTTTAATAACAACAAAGCAAAGGGCGATAAACAGACGATGTTGCCCACGTCGACTATTAACATTATAGGAAGTGGTACTTCTATCCAGGGAGATATTGTATGCGAAGGCGATATCAGGATAGACGGCCAGGTGAACGGCCTTGTATCAACTAAAGCCAAGATCGTAGTTGGCCCTGAAGGAGATATTACCGGCGACCTGGTTTGCGAAAGTGCTGATATCCTCGGCAAGGTAACTGGTATCATCAAGGTACAGGAATTGCTGTTCCTGAAAGGGAACGCACTGGTAAAAGGCGATGTGTACACCGCTCATTTTGAAATGGAGCCTACTGCCAAGTTCAATGGCCGTTGCTACATGGACGAACAGGCTCCGGACAATCAGAAACATGGAAAATCCGTCCTCCAGGAAACCGAATAAACGCAATCTGGTATTACGTTATGCCGGACTGGCGTTTCAGATGATGACCACATTAGGACTAGGTGTGTTTGCGGGCCTCAAGCTGGACCGATGGATCGGCTGGCGGTTCCCTGTATTCCTTATCATTTTTTCTTTACTGGCTTTAGCCATACTTTTGTGGCAAATTATTAAAGACACCCGTCGGCAATGAGTGACAGATTTTTTATCAGATTATTCGCAGTTTTTGGAATTTTAAACGGACTTATTATAATGTTCAAACCCCGGTTGCTGGACCTCGGTACACACGTATATGTACTGATGGCCGGCAATCTGGCTTTGGCTGTGATCACACTGGTCTCTTACCTGATGAGCCGCAAAGGGCTCGCTTCCGCCAATCACAACGCCTTTATCCGCGCAGTGTACGGCTCCACACTCAGTAAACTCATGCTGTGTGTGCTGGGCATTATCACCTATGTCCTGATATACAAACCCAACGTGAGCAAGCTCACGATCTTCATGCTATTATTCCTGTACCTGGTCTATACCATATTTGAAACCGTAAGCCTCTTCCGGCTTACCCGGCTAAAAAAATAATACCAGCGTGAAACAAGAGGCGCCTTTACATGCATTAGCGTCGTATTTACCGGATGGCACCTTCGGGCAGGTGATGGATTTCCTCACCATATACAAGGTCCACCTTACCATCACCCGCGAAAGACAAAGCATCCTCGGCGACTACCGGCATCCGGATGGCAGAGGTAAAGGACACCGCATCAGCATCAATGGCTCACTGAACAAATATGCCTTCCTGCTCACACTCCTGCATGAAATTGCCCACCTCACCACATTCAATAAATATGGCAACCGCGTAGCCGCGCACGGCAAAGAATGGAAGCAGGAATACAGTTTCATACTCCGCGACTTCGTTGGCAAAGATCTCCTCCCCCATGACGTAGAAACCGCTGTACGCCAAGGCATGAACAACCCGGCCGCCAGCTCCTGCGCAGACGAGCATCTCATGCGTGTGCTCCGCAACTACGACAAAAAAAAAGAAACCCATTTTCTCGTAGAGCAATTACAGTTAGATCAACTCTTCAAAACAAAAGATGGCCGGATTTTCCGGAAAGGGGAAAAAATAAGAAAACGCTACCGCTGTGAAGAGGTAGCGTCTCGCCGTATTTATCTGTTCAGCCCCGTATATGAAGTGGAACTGGCCGATTGATGGATCAGCCTTTAGTTTCTTCTCCTTTGTAATGCAATACAGGAAAGTTCATCGCCCTGTCAATCAGTTGTATACCCAGCTGCAATATATTAGCTTCTGCATCCGCCTGTAACTTGGGCACATCATCTGTAGGCTTGTGATAGTCATCATGCCCGCCGGTATGGAAAAACATCACGGGCACCTGGTGCATATAAAAATTATGATGGTCTGATGCCCCTTTTCCGGAAGCATCTGTGAAGAAGCGGATACCCGCTTGTGTAACATCTTTGAATATTTCAGGCCACTCCTCAGCACTGCCAAAACCACCAACGCCAAGGCCTCTGTCAGGATTATAGCGGCCAATCATATCCATATTCAGCATGAAATGCATTTTGTCCAGCGGCATCAGCGGATGCGCGGTATAGTATTTAGATCCCTGCAGCCCCAGCTCCTCGCCGCCAAAAGCGATGAACAGGAAGTTGAAAGACTCCTTGCCGCCGTTCTTTACATAATGACGCGCCAGTTCCAGCAAGCCGGCCACACCAGAGGCGTTATCATCCGCTCCGTTGTGAATCTGGCCTACAGGGTATTTACCGTCAAACAAAACAGCCGTACCCAGGTGATCATAATGCGCGCCGATGATAATCGTACGTACAGCGCCGTTATCCAGGAACCCGAGCACATTGCGGCTGGGAATATTCTTGTGCGAGTTTTTATCGAAAGTGAAATCCTGGAAATAACTGCTGCCATTCACCGGCTTCAACCCCAGTTTCCGGAACTGCTTTGCTACATAGGCTGCTGCTTTCCTGCCTCCTTTTTCAGCAGTACCCCTACCCTTCAGCTTATCTGAAGCCAGGTAGCCAACAATCTCTCTGATGCGGCCTGCATCAGGCAATGTGTCCTGCGCATGTGCCATCACATGCATTCCTCCTGTCAGTAACAGTAAAAACAAGCTATTCTTCATCATATCTGTCATTAAGCAAAAGCCCCCAACATAACTGCCGGGGGCTTTTTCCATTAAAAATATTTTAAGTTCTTATTTCTTTTTCTGTTGTTGCATTCCCTGCTGGCGCTTCTGCACTTCTTCCAGTTTCTCCTGCCATTTGGATTTGGAGACCGGTTTCTTTTTATTCTCCTGGATCTGCGCGTGGATCTTGTCGTGGTTGATGATGAATTTCTGGATCACCCACTGCAACACGATACTGATTACGTTCGACAGGAAGTAGTAGAAAGTAAGAGCGGCAGCCAGTCTGTTGAAGATACCCAGCAGCATGATAGGCATAACGTAAGGCATATACTTCATTACCGGATTGCTCTGGTCTGTCATACCACGGTTATAAAAGGCCAGTATTAAGCTGGTGATGGTCATCAGGATGGTGAACAGGCTGATATGGTTACCATAGAAAGGTATATTGAACGGCAGATTCAGAATGGAATCGTAGGTAGAAAGGTCTTTCGCCCAGAGGAAACTTTCCTGGCGCAGTTCAATAGAGGATGGGAAGAAGCTGTACATCGCCACGAGGATAGGCAGCTGCAGCAATGCAGGTAAACATCCACCCAGCGGGTTTACACCAGCGCTTTTGAAAAGTTTCATCTGCTCAACGCCAAAAGCTTGCTGGTCGTCGCCATGTTTAGCTCTCAGTTCGTCCAGCTCTGGCTTCAGCACTTTCATTTTAGCCTGTGATACATAACTCTGGTAAGTGAAAGGAGCTATCAGCAGACGGATGAAGATAGTGAGCAGGATGATGATCACACCGTAGTTGTGGATAAATCCGCTGAGGAAGTTAAATACCGGGATGATAATCCATTTGTTCACATACTTCACAAAGGCGAAGATACCGGAACCAAGCGGGATGATCTTTTCCAGGCCCAGGTCAAATGACTTCAGGGTTTTATAATGGTTAGGACCATAATAAATTTCTACCGGGAAGTTGAAATCATTAGTGCGGTTGTAAGGGATCTGCAGGGAGGCAAAGGTCTGCCCAACAATATTGGCGCTCTGCGGAACCTTGGTGTTAATATCAGCATTATTGAAACCGTCATTCTTTGCAATCAGGGTAGTATTGAAGAACTGTTGTTTCACGCTTACCCATTTCAGCTTGTTGTCCAGTTTTTCGTGGCTGGTACGCTGTAAAGTGAAGTAGTCATGTTTATCGTTGCTGTACATGTAGTGCACCTGGTTGTTGAGGCGCTCATTCTCCATGTCATGCTCCTGTTTGTCGTCCTGGCTGTTCCACTGCAGGGTATAGTAGTTCTGGTTACCTGGCATCAGGTTCTGCAGACCTACAGTATGGATATTGTAGGTCACAATATAACCACCGGGTTTCAGGGTATAGGTGAATTCCAGATAAGCGCCGGGGTTGGTGGAGTTCAGACGGTAACTGAGCGACTGAGAGCCGTCGGCCAGTTTCTGAACGGAACCTGGAGTAAAGAAAAGATCAGCACTGTTCAGCACTTTGGCAGGGCTGGC
The DNA here is from genome assembly GCF_035538455.1 of Chitinophaga sp. Lineage (GTDB taxonomy): Bacteria > Bacteroidota > Bacteroidia > Chitinophagales > Chitinophagaceae > Chitinophaga. Next base: position 636 of record NZ_DATLKJ010000101.1, on the reverse strand, counting down.
AGGCACTTCAAGGGAAAGACGGTTGAAAGAGCCTTGCATCAGCATCAGCGGGCCACCTTCAGCGCTCTTGAATTTCTTCAGTTGCACACTCACGGGCTGACCACCTTTATTGGAAAAGGTGATTTTAACTTCATCGTTTTCCATTACAGTAGTCTGAACGGAGGCAACAGCAGCGCCTGCAAATGCCCCAAACTCACCCGCAAGCTGGGCTTGATGCGCAGAATCCAGCTGTGCACCTGCGGCCAGGGTGGCAGTATCTGTAAATGAAGGTTTTGGCTTGTTAAGATTAGCAATGGAATCTTGCCGGGCTTTCTCCTTTGCGATGTTTCCCTGTTGTTTCTGATTATAGAAAATGTATCCTACAAGCAGCACTCCCAACAGTAAAAATCCAATTACCGAATTTCTATCCATGAAATGCAATTAAAATTTAGGCAGCAAAGGTAAGCATGATTTATGATTTGCACAGGCTTTTTAGGTGAAAGCCCTGTTAAATGGGGCGAAACTTTGATTTTTATGATTTGTATGATTTTCCGATGAATGAGGATCACAGTATCTGACATCAATGAAACACCAGTCAGTACTTATTTTTAATATTTATCTCATCACCTGTCAATCATACAAACCACAAAATCATCT
>NZ_DATLKJ010000100.1:0-36271 GCF_035538455.1 Chitinophaga sp. | reverse complement strand
GTGAATCAGGTTGTTGTAACGCGTGATACATCCGACACGCGCCACGCTACTATCAGCTGGACAAAGGATAAAAATGCAACGGGCTATGTAGTTTACTACGGCCTGGCCCCCGATGCGCTATATACGGCGGTGATGACATATGGCAGCAATAAACTGGAGCTGACAGGGCTGAATAGAGACACTCCCTATTTTTTCAGGATAGATGCATTCAATGAATGTGGTATCCGTAAAGGGAAATAAACTTAATCGTATGGACAGATTGTTGAAATTCTTATTCGTGCTGGTGATGGCTTTCTTCACCATTATCTTTGGTTCTAAGCTGCTGGCACAGGAGTATAAAAGCTTTCCCATGTGGAATCCTGCTCTGCCACTGGAGCAGCGGGTGAATGATGTGGTAGGGCGACTGACGCTGGAAGAAAAAGTGGCGCAGATGCTCAATGGTGCTCCGGCAATTGAGCGACTGGGTATCCCGGCGCATGAATGGTGGAATGAAATATTACATGGCGTAGCCAGGACACCTTACAAAGTAACTGTATTTCCGCAGGCGATAGGTATGGCTGCTACGTGGGACACCGCGGCTATCAGGCTGATGGCGGAATATGCCGCTACAGAAGGCCGTGCTGTCAACAATATAGCGGTAGCTAAGGGGAAAACCGCTGACAAGTATTCGGGGCTCACTTATTGGTCGCCCAACATCAACATATTCCGTGATCCGCGTTGGGGGCGCGGCCAGGAAACTTATGGCGAAGATCCCTACCTGACCGCTAAGCTGGGCGCCGCTTTTGTAAGAGGCATCCAGGGCGATGATTCCAGGTATCTGCTGGCGGCAGCCTGTGCCAAGCATTATGCTGTGCATAGTGGTCCTGAGCCATCACGGCATTCTGATAATATCAATCCATCTGCTTATGATCTGTGGGATACTTACCTGCCTGCCTTCAGAGAGTTGATCGTGGGTGCGGGAGTGGCTGGCGTTATGTGCGCCTATAATGCCGTTAATACGCAGCCATGCTGTGCCAATGATTTGTTGATGAATGACATACTCCGTCACCAGTGGAAGTTCCAGGGATATGTTACCAGCGATTGCTGGGCGGTAGACGATTTCGTTAAATACCATAAAACACATAAATCATCGGCTCTTGCAGCAACAGATGCCGTATTCCACGGCACGGACATAGAATGCGGGAATACAGTTTACAGATCGCTTATTCAGGCGGTTAAGGAAGGGATGATTCCTTCATCACAGCTGGACGTGTCATTGAAGAGATTATTCACTATCCGTTTCAGGCTGGGAGCATTTGATCCTCCTGCGATGGTAAAGTATGCTGCAATAGGAGCTGAGGTGCTGGAAGCACCGGAACATAAAGCGCATGCGCTGAAGATGGCGAGGGAGTCTGTGGTGTTGCTGAAGAATGATCATGCGACGTTGCCGCTGAGTAAGAAAATACGTTCCATTGCGGTAGTGGGGCCGAATGCAAACAGCAAGTCTGTTATGTTGGGTAATTACAATGGCTTTCCTTCTCATGTGGTTTCTGTATTGGAGGGTATCCGGCAGAAGCTGGGAGAAGATGTGAAAATAATCTATGATGAAGGAACCGGTATTACGAGTGAAACACTGTTTCAGCCAGATGAGGAAAAACCTGACTTCAATGTAACATACTTTAACAATACAGACCTGCAGGGGAATGCCGTTTACAACGGAACCATCAGCGGTATCAACTTTGCATGGCCTGAAGCCAAATCGCCCGCGCCGGGTGTTTCAGCCAGCCATTTTTCTGCAAGATTTACCGGTAACATTCCGGCAACAGATGATACGCTTATTACCTGGCGTTTGGAAGGCGACGATGGCTACCGGTTATGGATAAACGACAGCCTGGTGATCAATCGCTGGAAAGGCGGCTCAGGGTCCTCTCTCTTTAAATGGAAGGCAAAGAAAGGCGTTGCTTGCAAGGTGGTACTGGAATATTGGCAGGGAATAGGAGCGGCTACTATCCGGATGGAAAGAGGAGGAGTCCGGAAGGCGGATCTTGCCGCTGTGGCGGCGAAGGCTGCTGAGGCGGATGCCATCGTATATGTTGGGGGTATCTCTCCCGACCTGGAAGGAGAGGCGATGCGGGTGAACGCAGCAGGTTTTAACGGCGGCGACAGAACCACCATATTACTACCGGCTGTACAAACAGCGCTCTTACAGCAATTGAAAGCCACCGGCAAACCGGTTGTGCTGGTGTTGTTAACCGGCAGCGCCATTGCCCTGCCCTGGGAACAACAGCAGATCCCGGCCATCCTGAATGCCTGGTATGGTGGTCAAAGCGGCGGGACTGCCGTTGCGGATGTGTTGTTTGGGGATTACAATCCTTCCGGAAGATTACCGGTAACGTTTTATGCTGCCGATAGTGATTTGTCTCCGTTCGGTGATTACAACATGAGCAACCGCACTTACCGTTATTTCAGGGGTAAGCCGCTTTATCCTTTTGGATATGGACTCAGCTATACCACGTTTCAATATGCAGATCTGCGTATGCCCGATACGGTTCAGAAAGATTCACTGCTGCGTGTAGCCGTAACAGTGCGCAATACCGGCGCGGTGGATGGAGAAGAAGTAGTTCAGTTATATATTTCACACCCTCACTATAATGGGAAAGCCCCTCTTAAATCCTTACAGGGATTCCAGCGGATATTTTTAAAGAAAGGGGAAAGCAGGCGTATACAGTTCGCTTTAAAACCGGAGCAGTTGATGCTGGTTGATGAGCAGGGGCATTTATTTAACGCTGCAGGGGCGGTACAGGTCCATATCGGGGGCGGACAGCCAGGCGTGTTGATGGGGGGTGTTGCTAAAGTATTGAGCGGGGAAGTGAAGGTGGGCAGGTGATATTCTGATTTTTTTTGTTTACTAGCAATAAAACGTGTACCGGACAAGGTTTTCCAGCCTCACCGGTTGATTTTGTAAATACTTCAGGCGGTAAGTTAATTTCTGCAAACTATTGGCTAATTCCCATGTCGAAGCAGATTGCGGAAGTGCCTAACATTGTGCCTGCATTTATTTCTACAATGAGCCATTAGCAGCTGCGAAAAATGCTAAGGGTTGAAATTGCTGTTAACATTTATCTTTAAGGCAAAACAAAATGAGGAGGCTGTATCATAAATGAATGGTACAGTCTCTTCTTTTTCAGGGGGGCCTATTTTTTATTAATAATAAACGGTAGGCCTGCTTTTTCCGCTAAGTGATCATAATTTCCGGGTAGCAGTTGCTCCGGTATCAGGTGTACATCTACATGTTGGTCAGGGCTTGTTTACGCATGGCTTGTTTTTTTTTCAGGAAAATGAAATATATTGAGACTGAACAGGCTGAACATTGAATGACAGAGGATAATACTCTTTCTAGCAATGATATACATCAGAAACAAATACCAGCATTATGGACAGTGAGGCTGAACTTTTACAGGGATTGTCCAAGGGGAATGAAAAAGCGCTTGAAATTATCTACAGCAGGTATTTTGTCCATGTTTTCGGCCTGGCCAGCCGTTTCATCCCCAACCGCCATGCGGCGGAAGATATTGTTTTGGATTCATTTACACGGTTATGGGAAAAAAGGGCCGAGTTCCCGGCCGATACCCGGCTCAAGCCTTACCTTTTTACGCTGGTGAAGAATGCGAGCCTTAATTACCTGCGCGGTATGGGCCGGGAACAGATCCGTTACCGGAAGATCGAGGCCGAGCTTCAACAGGTGAAGGACTTTGAAGATGAAACGATTGGTTTGGAATTTGACGTGTTCCGGTCGTTGTATAACGAAATAGAACGGCTCCCCGGCAAGCTCCCGGCCGTGATGAGTTTGAGCCTGAAGGGCTGGAAGAACCAGGAAATTGCGGAACAGCTGGGTTTGAAGGAAAAGACCGTCCGGAACCTCAAGGTGGAAGCGATCAAATTATTAAAGGTTAACCTAACCGATAAAGACGTGCTTTTGTTACTCCTGATGTACTGCATCAAAAAATATTAACAAACATCATTTTGCCCGGGACAATCTTTTTGCCGGCGGTGTTCTATACATGAACAACCGAAATCAGCACTATGTTACTTTCTCGGGCAGACATTAAGCAATTCATCATCAAACATTTGAAAGAAGGGCTTTCCGGAGAAGAAATGCGGCAACTGGAGATTTTTATGCAGCAGTCGGCGGAAAACCGGGAACAGGTTACCCGTCTGCTTAACAAGGAAAGTATACAAGAAGGCCTTGAGCAGTTGTATGGATCAAAGGCGGCGGTATGGGAGAAGCTCCATGCGGATGTGAAACCGGCCCGCAGGCGCCTCAATGTGGTATGGATGAGGCGTGTCGCGGCAGGATTGTTGCTGATGCTAGCGACTGTATTTACATGGCTGCTGGTACAGCGGTATGGCCTGGACCAAACACCGACCGGTGTGCTGGCAAATATTCCGGCTCCCTCACAAACCAAAGCCTATGTAACGCTACCCAACGGGCAAAAGGTACTGCTCGATTCCCTGACCGCTGCCGGTGGACTTTCTCCCCGGATGACAAATGATGGTATTGTTTACCAACAGGCTGTGGGCGCGGCCAGCGCCCGTAATACACTAACCGTTCCAAGAGGTAGTAAGCCGGTGCGGTTGATACTGGCGGATGGTACGGAGGTATGGGTAAACGTGGCATCGTCGCTGACGTACACCACGAGTTTCTCCGGACCCGAACGCATGGTGGAAATGACCGGTGAAGCCTATTTCAACGTAGCGCACAACTCGCGCCAGCCGTTTATTGTAAAAGGAAAGAATGCCATTATAAAAGTATATGGTACGGTGTTTAATGTAAATGCCTATGAGGATGAACAGGAAACGATCGCCACGTTGTTTAGTGGCAGTATTAGTATAACACAACCAGGATCAGGCGCGTCCGGCATGATGAAACCCGGACAGCAGGCTACAGTCGGTGAAATGGGCGACCTCCACGTTACAGACCTGACAAATATGGATGAACCCATATCATGGGTGAAAGGAAGATTCTTTTTCGAGAACAGCAAGCTGCAGGCCATTCTGCGGCAATTGTCGCGATGGTACGATGTGGAGATCGTTTACGAGGGAGAAGTGGCTGGCAAAACGTTCAGTGCAGACCTCTCCCGTGATAAAAGCCTTGTTTCGATGCTGCGGATATTGGAAGCCGGCGGTGTAAAGACGAGACTGGAAGGAAGAAAGGTAACTGTGAAGCCCTGAGGAAGGGTTCACTTTCCACGATAATCAACAAACCAACATTAAAAACCGGAAGTACGGGAGCACTTCCGGTGAAAGCAGACATGCATTGAGTTCAATCAGATGATTGACAGCCCGTCAGCAAACGGGGAGATTATTTACACGTCCAAACTAAAGTTATGAAATTAAAACTACTCTGTGACGCACGGAACGGGAGAGCTATGCGTCCGGGAAAAAAAGCGCTGGTCGTTATGAAACTGACGGTTTTTTTTATGCTTGCAACCTTAATGCAGGCTTCCGCAGCTGCCCAGGAGCAGATCACGTTATCAATGAAAAATGCCCCACTGGAGGCTGTTTTCAGGGAAATTAAAAAACAGACAGGATACGATTTCTGGTACGACGCGCGATCGGTCCAGAATGCGGGCACAGTAAACATGGAGGTGCGGAACCAGCCCCTGACAAAGGTACTGCAGCTCTGCCTGCAGGGCCGGAGCCTGACCTATGAGGTTGTCGATAAAACCATTGTGGTCCGGGAAACGGCAGCAGGCCCAAACGGTCGGGAAACGGCCGCTATCAGGGTGAAGGGGACGGTAGTAGATTCCGTTTCCCGGATGCCACTCATCGGCGTAACCGTTCGGCTAAAGGGCTCGCAAACAGGCACCACCACCAACGCGGTGGGTAAGTTTGATTTGGAGGTACCCGATAATCAGGCAGTTCTTGTTATTTCCTTTATAGGATATACCAGCCGGGAAGTGGCCGTTCAGGCAGGCGATATGACCATTGAGCTGGCCCCTGTCAGGGAAGCACTGGGGGAAGTGGTGGTAACTGCCCTTGGCATGCGCAAACAGACTCGTTCACTGACCTATAATGTACAGGAGATCAGAGGAGAGGACCTGAACACTGTAAAAGACGCGAACTTTGTGAACGCGCTCCAGGGCAAGGTGGCCGGTATCACTATCAATGCCAGTGCAGCCGGCATAGGTGGAGGTGTGCGGGTGATTATGCGGGGCGCCAAATCGTTGTTCGGGAATAACAATGCATTGTATGTGGTTGATGGCATTCCGCTGCCCGTACCTCTGACCGGCGTGCAGGAATCCGGCGGTTTGTATTTTGGACGAGGGCTGAGCGGCGACGGTATCTCCAATTTCAACCCGGAAGATATCGAAAGCATTTCCGTTCTGTCCGGCCCCGCGGCGGCTGCCCTCTATGGCAGCGATGCCGCCAACGGGGTGATCAATATTACTACGAAGAAAGGCGCAGCAGGAAAGCTGCGTGTTGATGTTTTCAATAACAGCAACTTCTTTTCCCCCTTTGTACTGCCGGAACTACAAAATACCTATGGGCCCAGTTCACCCGATGCGTTCGACAGCTGGGGACCTAAATTGCCCACCCCTTCTGCCTATAATCCAAGAAAAGATTTTTTCCAGACCGGACAGAACGTTACCAATGGGTTTAACCTCTCTGGGGGTTCGGCTACAAATCAAACCTTCTTTTCCGGTTCCATGGTGTCCGGGAAAGGGATTATTCCAAACAATGAGTTGAGCCGTTACAACTTCAGCATCCGCAATACCTCATCTTACCTCGATAACCGGCTGAACCTCGACCTGAGCGCTTCGTTCATCAAAGTGAAGGAACAGAATATGCTCGCCCAGGGCCAGTACAGCAACCCGCTGCTGCCGGTATATCTCTTTCCTCCTGGCCGGGATATCCAATCGATCCAGATGTTCGAACGTTACGATCCCGTACGCAACTTTAATACACAGTTCTGGCCATTCGGCGATATGGGATACTCTATGGAAAACCCTTACTGGATTAATAACCGCGAATTGTTCACGAACGATAAGAACCGGTACCTGATCTCCGCAGCTGCGAAATACCAGGTACGCGACTGGCTGAATGTATCTGGCCGCGTAAAATACGACAGGAACCAGACCGGCTCTGAGTCTAAACTGTATGCTTCCACCTCTGGCATTCTGGCATCCCCTGCGGGTGGTTATGCGCGCTCCTCTTCAACCGATCAGCAGCTATATGCAGATCTGATAGTGAATGCTACAAGACAGTTCAACGACTTCAGTGTGAATGGCAGCATTGGCAGCAGTATCCAGGATAACCAACAGGTCAGCGAATACTTCGGTGGTAACCTTGGCCAGGTTGCTAATCTTTTTACCTACAACAACGTAACGAAGGCCAGCTCCAAGTATGGCCAGGGCAATTCACGCCTGCAACGCCAGGCCCTGTTTTTCAATGGGGAGATAGGGTACCGCCGGTTTGTCTACCTGAACTTTTCGGCACGTAACGACTGGTCTTCCACACTGGCTAACACGGACTATCTTAAAAAGGGATTTTTCTATCCGTCTGTAGGGCTCAGCGCCATCGTAACGGATATGGCTGACCTCAAATCTTCCGTATTGTCGTACCTGAAAGTACGGGGATCTGTGAGTAGCGTTGGCAATGCGCTGACGTTTAACCGCTCTACCGGACAACTGCAATATGACCTGAACACCACCGGCGTTCGTACAGTGACTTACGCCTTCCTGGCGCCGTTGCAGCCGGAAAAAACGAGGTCTTACGAAGCCGGTATCGACGCCCGTTTTTGGAAGGACAGGATCAATCTGACGTTTACCGCTTACAAATCCAATACCTTCAACCAGTTGTTTTCCATTACCGCGCCGCAGAGCTCCGGTTATTCCACCTACTATGCCAATGCCGGTAATGTAGAGAACAAAGGAATTGAGGCTGTGTTGGGGTACAATGGCAACCTGGGACAGGTAGAATGGAACGCCAGCCTCAATTTTTCGCTGAACAGGAACAAGATCATTGAAATGCTGCCGCCGGTGAAAGACGGCAATTCGAAAGACGATGTCTATTACAGGCTTGACAGTCTTCCGGTGGCAGGCACCGGCAGTTTTTCCAATGTGATCCGTACCGGCGGACAAATAGGCGACATATTTGTGAACACGTTGAAGACGGACAACCAGGGGTATATCTATGTAGACCAGGGGTCCGGAAAAGTGACGCCAATGCCCAACACTTTCATTTACGCGGGCAATTCCAATCCCAGGTACAACATGGGCTTCCGGAACAATTTTTCATACAGGGGATTTGATCTTAGTTTCCTGATCCAGGCAAGGTTTGGTGGCATTGTGGTGTCGCAGACACAGGCTTTCCTCGACGCGTTCGGGGTATCTAAGACTTCGGCGGATGCGCGCGATAATGGAGGTGTGTACATCAACGGATCGCAGATGCCTAACGTCAAAGACTATTACCAGATAATCGGCGGCGGGAACGGCATTCTGGCACCCTACGTGTACAGCGCCACTAACGTGCGGCTGGGCGAAGCGTCGCTAGCCTATTCCTTTCCGGCAAAATTCTTTAACAACAAACTTCGCTCAGCAACTGTGACGCTGACCGGCAGGAACCTTTTTATGTTCTATAACAAAGCTCCCTTCGATCCCGAAGTGGCAGCCTCCACCGGTACTTATTACCAGGGTATTGATTATTTCATGCAACCCAGTCTCCGGAGTTTCGGATTCAGTGTACGGGTTGGTTTGTAAAAATTAAAAGCGATTCAATATGACCTTTTCTCATCGATATAAATGTGCATTCATACTCGGGCTGCTGTTTGCGGCAACCGGGTTCCACGCCTGTACCAGAAAATTTGAGGATTATAACACAGATCCCAACAAGTTGAAGCAGGACATGCTGGAGTACGACAATCTGAAGATCAGCGCCTTTTTTTCCCAGCTGGAAAAAAACGTGATTCCCGCCGGCAATAGCGCAACGGACGAGATCAACCAGTACCAGGTGTCAGAGAATCTGCAAGGTGACATCTGGAGCGGGTATATGGGCGTCACCAACAACTGGAACAGCGGAAGGAACAATTCCAACTACAACCTCATTCCTGGATGGACGTCTGTCGCATTCAACAATATGTTCAATGGTGTGATGCCCGCCTGGAAAGAGATCAAGAAGGAAACGGCAGACAAGAACCCGAACAACACGGCCTTCAGGGGGGTGTTTGCCATGGCGCAGATCATCAAGGTGTTTGCCGCGAGTCGTACAACAGATATGTATGGCCCGCTGCCGTATTTCAGCTTTGGCAATGGAGGCACCCAAACACCGTATGACGGGCAACAGGAGATCTATGCATCCTTTTTTAAAGACCTGGATTCATCCATGAACACGCTGCGGGATTTCCTGTCGCAGAGCAACGGCGCGTCGCCGAAGAATGATTTTGATCTGATCTACGGTGGAGATTACAGCCGGTGGCTGAAATTTGCCAATACACTGAAACTCCGCCTTGCCATGCGTATTGTGTATGCGGATGCGGCGCTGGCTAAACAGCGGGCAGAGCAGACGGTGAGCAATGGATTTGGTTTCATCGAGGTTAATGCTAATAATGCGATGTACAAAGGTAATACCCTGTTCATATTGTTGAATCCCATTCAGTGGATCGCAGATAATTACGGCGATATCAGGATGGGTGCGCCGATGGAATCATTCCTGAAAGGGTATAACGATCCCCGGCTGCCGTTGCTGTTCAATGCCGTAAGCGGGGAATACCGGGGGATCAGGACAGGTATCGACATTGTCAATAAAAGCCCGTACGCCGAACGGTTCTCGTCCATGAAAATTGCTTCCGCTGATCCGCTTCCCTGGATGGTGGCTGCTGAATCGTACTTCCTACGGGCAGAAGGAGCACTCAGGGGATGGAACATGGGTGGAACCGCGCAGTCTTTTTACGAGCAGGGGGTCACAACAGCATTCGACCAGGTGAAAGCCACCGGGGCTGCTGCCTATTTAGCTAACAGCACAGCTAAGCCAGCTCCGTACACTGATCCGGTTGCCACCAGCGGAGCGAACAACGTGGCGGCTACCAGTGCGGATTTACCCACCATTACCATAAAGTGGGCAGAAGGAGATGGCTTTGAAACGAAACTGGAAAGGATCATGACGCAGAAGTGGATCGCGTTGTACCCGGACGGACAGGAGGCGTGGTCGGAATTCAGGCGTACAAGATATCCCCGGATATTCCCGGTTGTAAGGAATTACAGCGGTGGCACCATCGATCAAAAAAAACAGATCAAGCGCATTCCCTTTACCCAAAACGAATACCAAACCAATGCGCAAGGGGTGGCCAAAGGCGTGCAACTGCTTGGTGGTGCGGACAACGGTGGCACCGCATTATGGTGGGATAAAAAGTAACTAACCGGAAAATTCATTGATATGACAACTACTTTTTTCAAATACATCTTCATCGTTAGTGTTGCTACATGGGTCATGTTATCCTGTACCAAACAGACTACACCCGAAGCGTTTGACCTGCAACCTCCCAAAGTGGGTACGCCAGAGTACTATCTTAATCTCGAGGCGTACAAAAAATCGGATCATGGGATAGCATTCGGGTGGTTTGGCGGCTGGACGGCCCAAGGCCCTTCAAAATCCAAATACCTCGCCAGCACGCCGGACAGCATGGATATTATCAGTATCTGGGGCGGGTGGAGTAATCTCACGCCGGAACAAATTGCTGATATGCGGTATGTGCAACAAAAGAAAAAAACACGTATCACTTTTACAGTTATCGCGCACCAGATAGGGGACGGCATCAATGGCGACCGGAAATTCTGGCCGGCAGATGACAGTACAGCCATTGTTACCTATGCCCGCGCAATAGTGGACACTGTAAACAAATACGGATATGATGGTTTTGATATCGACTACGAACCTGATTTCTGCGGATGCGCTGTATTTCTCAAGAATAATAACATGCGCATTTTCGTAAAGGAGCTGGGGAAATACCTTGGTCCAAAATCGGGGACCGGCAAATTGCTTCTGTGCGACGGTGGTTATTATGGACCGGTCACGAACCGATCGATGCCCCTTGAGTTGCTGGAATATATTAATTATTGGATGGAACAAGCTTATGGCGCCAACAATACGGGACTAGCAACCCGGCTGGCCGCATTTCCCAAGGGGTTTCCGTCCAAGAAGTTCGTGGTGAACGAAAACTTTGAGTCCCTGTGGCAAGGTGGCGGAAACCTGTTAACTATGGCTAGCTGGAACCCGGCGGGCGGCAGAAAGGGCGGTATCGGTACTTATCATATGGAGTATGAATACCCTAACGAGCCGGATTACAAGTTCATGCGCCGGGCAATACAGATCATGAACCCCGCACCTTATTGATCACGTTAAATATTTTGAAAGATGAAATTCAACCTGAACATATGCTTGCTGTTACTGCCGGTCATTGCCGGATGCCTGTTTGCCGGCTGCCGTAAGCCTAATTTATTATCCAATGCAGTATTCCTGGCAGATGCGTCGCTAGTCAATTCAGCAAAGATCACGGTGGATTCAATGGGCGCATCGTACGATATTGTATCGCGCACTTCGCAGGTTGCCGAGCAACAAATAGAGGTGAGCTACAGTATTTCCGAAGGTGAGCTGACCGAATACAACAAGCAGAACGGCACTGCCTACAAATTATTGCCGGCAGCCTATTATTCGTTTAATGCCACTTCCGCGACAATTGCGGTGGGTAACGCCTTTTCGATACCGGTTCCATTGATGATCAAAGACCTGAAAGGCCTTCCCGAAAATGAGAGTTATGCCATCCCTGTTACCATCGATCGTGTGAGTGGAACAATGCAGATCCTTAGGTCTAGTAAAACGGTTGTGCTGGTGATAGACCGGGTGATCTACACGAGCGTGCCGCATCTTACCGGCTCCGCGTTGAGCACCACTTATAAAACACCCTTCAAAGGTATCACGGCATGGACCTTCGAATGGCGGGTGCAGATGGATGCGCTGAACAGGAATAACCAGGCGCTCATTTTTTCTTACCCATCTGAAGTATATACAAGGTTTGGAGACGTGGTGATCAGGCCTACCCAGTTGCAGGTGAAAACTGCCAATTCACAGTTTTCACCTGAAATAGATTTTCAGCCGGGTACCTGGTACCACTTCGCCCTCGTATACGATGGCGGCAGCCTTAAATGGTACCAGGACGGGAAACAGATTCTCAATGTGCCATTAAGCGCGAGTTATAATTTCGAATCCATCGGTTTTGGCGGTGGATCGGAGAGGGTGAACGAGATCCGGTTCTGGACCGTTGCACGTACTCCATCGCAGATAGCCAACAACATGTACACCGTAAACCCTTCATCAGAAGGCCTTGCTGGTTACTGGCGCTGTAATGAGGGAACCGGAAATATTTTTGCCGACAGTTCTCCCAACAAGAACGATATGAAAGCGAACGTGGCGAATGTTGAATGGACACCTAAAGTAAGGATGCCCGCCAAATGATTATCTGTTTACCGCTGTAAATCTCTGCACAATGAAAAAACATCACATCGCAATACAAATACCGGTTTATTTTTCGCTGTTGGTCTGCTTCTTCACCGGGTGCAAAAAAAACGATGACCAGCCCAAAGAACTGGTCGCTTTCTTAAGTCCGGATTTTCAGCCTGACAACAGCTTTAACTTCTCAGCAGTGATCACACGTACGCCTAATGGCTCCGTCGGTGATTCCTCCATCACACTGCCTCCCATGGTGCGTCTCACAAGACCAGTTTCCGCTGCGGTAAAGGTCAGTATCGATGTTGATACATCGCTGGTGAGCGCTTACAATAAACAGCACAACACCGCATACAAAGCAGCCCCCGAAGGCGCTTACAAAATAGAACTGATGGGAGGTGTGACCATTCCGGCAGGTGAAACGGGGAATAAAGATTCGATGCGCATCGTGTTGCTGCAACCCAACATATTTGCTGGTGCAGACCAGTACCTGATCCCGCTCCGGTTGAAAAACGCCGATAATGGCGTCAGCATCAGCACACGTGTGGGTGCTTTGTTCATCATCCTGAAGGCCTCGATTGGCTGGAGGAATATTAACGATGCCCTGACAACACCAACGGGTACGGTGATCGACCGTAAAATGCCGCAATGGAAAATAGCCAGCACAAGCGGGGAATGGTTTGGCGACGCTGCTGCCGTTTTAGATGGGGATTTCACTACTGCCTGGATGACCTATATGGACGGCAAACCACCTGCGGCCAGCTTGGCGGTAGACATGGGCGCAGCAAACACATTAAAGGCCATCACCGTTACACCGGGATACGTGTACGGTAGCGACTACAATTCCAGCACCATCCAGGTGCTGACAAGCATGGATAATGCTACCTGGACGGACCAGGGGATATACAACGGGCCGGCATTTGGCGGCAGCGACACCAGCCCGGACACCCGCGCACTTAATTTCTTTGCTCCGGTAAGCGCCCGTTACCTGAAACTGGTATTTACCGGAGGGAGCGGGTTTGCCGGCGTATCTGAACTGAATGCTTACCGGTGATACCAGGGCATCGTCTGGTAATGCCGGAGAGACTTATGCGGCTGGCGGCGCAGTTTGAACGAAGAGGCTGTACCATATTATTTATGATACAGCCTCTCCTACTTTTTAAACCAACACTATTTAACTCAGCGAATATTCGTGTACAGCTGGTTTTCGTTTCACCTGCTGTATGATAGTGGAAATAAGTCCGGCGTTATGAGAGAGATACTCCGGGTTAAACATTTCCGGATGCAGGCCCAGGCCCTCATAGATGTAAAAGCCGTTGGTACTGCTGTCTTCCCAGTTGCGGTTGGCTTCTGCGGAATGCCATTCCTCTTTCGACTTCACAATATGTATACGGGCGCTGGTGGCGCCGGTATCTGTTTTGCCGTTCATATACCTGCAATAACCGCCGATCTTGCTCATGGTATTTTTCTTCAGCGTTTCCAGGTAATCCGGTGTTACGGAGAAGATAGACCAGTCTACGATAGCGTAGTATGCCTGAATGGTGGCTTCTATTTCTTCCGGTGTTTTCACTTTCGATTCCCAGCGTTTGTAGCTGTCGAGGAGAATGATGTCGGATACCTCGCGGCCTCTTGATTCCAGCTCTCTGGCTATTTCGAAGGCGAAGTTACCACCGGCAGAATAGCCCATCAATACCAGCGGCTGGCCGGGTTGCATTTCGTCCATCACCTGGATGTATTCATCCATTCTGTTGTCGTTTTCATTGAAGTGGAAACAACAAATGCGGTGATCGGGGAAATATTCTGCCAGTGCCGTGTATATGAAGGAATACCCGATGGCAGGAGGGAAGCAGAAGATAGTTGGTTCTTTTCCTGCATTTACTACGGAGTAGAATTCTTCTGCTGATACGCTACCGAACTCATTGATCATCTTTATTTTTTCAGACAATGCTTTGATGGTCGGATAAGTGAAGGCGGTGGTGAGCGGAACGTTCACTTCCAGTTCTTTCTTGATCCTGTTCATCACCTGTATCAGCTTGATGGAGTTACCGCCCAGCTCAAAGAAGTTATCGGTGGCGCCTATACGTTCTACCTGCAACACTTCCTGCCAGATGGTGGCCAGTGTTTTCTGCAAGGCGCCCAGTGGTTCTTCGAAAGGACGTTCTGCGGCCTGTTGCTTCTGCGCCAGCAGATCCAGCGCTTTGCGGTCTGTTTTACCGTTGCTGGTGAGCGGCATCTTTTCTACGCGGATGCAGAACAGCGGTAACATATAACTAGGCAGACGGTCTGCGAGGAAGGCGCGTACGGTAGAATAGCCGTACTCTTTCTCTGATTCGTAGAAGGCTGCGATCTGCTTTTCGCCTTTGATGTCTGTAACGATGACGGCGGTCATGCCGATACCTTCCATTTTGCCCAGCGCGTTTTCGATTTCGCCAAGTTCAATACGATAGCCTTTCAGTTTGATCTGTGTATCCTTGCGGCCGAGGCATTCGATGCGGCCGTCGGCCAGCCACCTGCCTATATCTCCTGACTTGTATATCCTTTCTGTGGAAAGGCTTTCATCACGGAAATATTTTTCGTTGGTCAGCGTTTCCTGGTTGCAATAGCCTCTGCCTACACCTGATCCGGCCACGTAAATTTCCCCTACTACGTTGACCGGCTGTAATTGCCCGTGGTTGCCTACTATAAAGATCTGTTCGTTCAGCAGCGGCTTACCGATCGTAATGCGTTCGTCGCCTTCTTTCGCTTCATCCGTAGTGCTGTAGATGCAGGTTTCTGTAGGGCCGCAGCTGGTAAAGAACCGCACGTGTTTACATCTCTTCACGCCCCTGAACAATTCTTTTGGTACGGGTTCGCCGCCGGTGATCACGGTTTTGATGCCGGACAGTGCACTAAGGCCTACGGTGTTCAGGAACAGCGACAACCTTGAAGGCGTCATCTGCAATACGTTCACAGCATGCTGTTTGAGCATCTGTGCGATCTTCGGGAAGTCGTTGATCTCATCATCGCCAGCCAGCAGTACGCATACGCCGGATAGCAGGCTGCATAATATTTCCAGTACTGAGAGGTCGAAGGTAATATTGCTGACCGCCAGGATCTTGTCGCCGGGATTGATGCCATATACCGGCACGTAGTTGCGTGTGAAGCCGGTTACGTTGATGTGTTCCAGCATTGCGCCTTTAGGCACGCCGGTGGAGCCGGAAGTGTAGATGATATAGGCGAGATCGTCCGGTGTGATATTTACCGGCGCCAGTTCGTGCACGCCTGTATCCTTGCGTTCTGCATGGATGTTGAGCAGCGGTAATGTATAATGATAGTCCTTGTCGGCCACTATCATTGTGCATTCGCTGTTGTTTAAAATGTATTCAATACGTTGTGCCGGGAACTGCGGATCTACCGGAACGTACGCTGCGCCGGTTTTTAGGATAGCCAGTATAGCTACCGGTATATCCAGGGTGCGTTGCAGCATCAGGGCTACTTTGTGGCCGGGCTTCACCTGGTATGTCTGTTGCAGGCAGATGGCCAGTTCGGTAGATTGCCTGTCGAGTTCTCCGAAGGTGATGCTGCCGTTTGTGGTCTCTACCGCCATCTGTTCGCTGTACTTTGATACGCTCTCTTTCCACAGTGCTGGTATGGTTACACGTGGCGCATCTTTTTCCGGGCTGCCGCCAAATGCCCTGAGCTGTTGTATTTCAGCTTCATCCAGCAGATTGATTTCCTGCAGGGTAATGGCGGGCGTATCGAGTACCTGCACCAGTATATTGTAGAAATGTCTGGCGAGTCTTTGTACCGAAGCTTCAGCGAAGAGTGCATTGTTGTAGTTGAGGAGCAACTGTACCTGTTCGCCAGTCTGTACGGCGAGGAAGGTAAGATCCAGCTTGGCTACGCTGATGTTGAGCGGGAAGCGTGTGAACTGCAGCTCCCTGCTTTCTGCTGCGGGCGGCACACTGATGAACTGGAAGATGGTGTCGAACAAAGGATTGCGGCTGGGGTCTCTCTTGATGCTGAGCGTTTCCACCAGTTCTTCAAACGGATAGTCCTGGTTTTCCAATGCGGCCAATGCGTTGGCTTTTGTCTCTTCCAGGAACTGTTCAAATGTTTTGCCAGCTGTTGGATAACTACGCAGTGCCAGTGTGTTCACGAACATACCGATCACCGGCTCCAGGTCTGCATGTGTGCGGCCAGCTACCGGAGAGCCTACGATAATATCTTCCAGCGAAGTGTATTTCGACAGCAGGATATTGTATACGGCCAGCATCAGCATATTCATCGTGATGCCTTTCTCACTGATGTAATTGAACGCGCGTGAAGTAATGGCTGCATCCAGCGGAAAACTATAATCGCCTCCTTCAAAGGTCTGTGTCAGCGGCCGTGGAAAGTCAAACGGGAATTCCATTACGGGCAATTCGCCTTCGAACTGTTTTAACCAGAACTGTTGCTGACGTGCAATGGCTCCGGTATCAGCCAGCGACTGCTGCCAGGCCACGTAATCCTTGTACTGGATACCTGGCTCCGGTAATTGTTCGCCATAATAGAGCGTCCACAGTTCACGGAGCATGATGCCTACAGATACTTCATCACTGATGATGTGATGTATGTCGAACATCAGGAGGTGCTTGTCAGGCGATACTTCCAGCACCGCGGCGCGCAGCAGCGGCGCTTCAGACAGTTCAAACTTCCGGATAAACTGTTTCACCAGGTTGGGCGCATCTTCCTCTTTACCTTTTGTATGCTCCAGGTGGAAAACCAGTTTGTCCTGTATTACCTGTGCAGGTTCACCGTCTACAATGTTGAAGGAAGTGCGGAGGCTCTCATGCCTGTCGGTTAATGCCTGGAAAGCAGCGCTCAGCCTGGATACATCCAGCGGGCCATTTATCCAGCACACATCGCAGATATTATGACTGATCTCAGCGCCTTTGAAATGGCTCACCACAAACACACGTTTCTGCGCAGAGGAGAGCGGGTAATGTGACTGTGGCGCTATCTTCATGATCGGCGCGAAGTTGCTGCCTGTGGCATTGCTGATATGCCCGGCGAGTGTGCGGATGGTTGGATAGGTGAAGATATCCTTCAATGAAATTTCCACAGCAAACGCTTTCTGGATGCGGGAAACCAGCACCATTGCTCTCAGTGACTGACCACCCAGCTCGAAGAAGTTTTGCAGTACGCCGATGCGGTTCCGCTTCAGAATATCCTGCCAGATAGCCAGCAACGAGCTTTCGGTTGCGGTGGTTGGTGTGTCGATAATTTCGCTCTGCTGGTCTATGTAATGCAGCGGGTCCTGCATGGCTTTTTTATCAATTTTACCATTAGGCGTTAATGGCAACTGTTCCAGGCGGATGAAATACATAGGTACCATATAATCTGGTAAATGCTGTTTCAGACTGGATTTCAGGTCTTCTATCACGGCGCCGGATTCGCTTACGTACCAGCATACCAGTTCTTTTTCATTACCCTGTCCGAATACCGTAACGGCCACTTCTTTTACTGTGGGTTCCTGCAAGATTACGTTTTCGATCTCCTGCAATTCGATCCTGAAGCCGCGTACTTTTACCTGGTCGTCTTTACGACCCAGGAACTCGATGTTACCGTCGGGGAGCCAGCGTACAACGTCGCCGGTTTTATATACACGCTCCTGGGTGTATGGATCCATGATGAATTTCTCTGCGGTGGTATCAGGCTTGTTAAGGTAACCCCTGGCAACGCCGGCTCCGCCAATCCACAGTTCTCCGGGCAATCCTACAGGAACTGCCTGCTGCGCAGCATTGCGCACGTAGTAGGTATAGTTCAGCAGCGGCTTGCCCACGGGCGTATTACCTGTTGTTGGCAATGCGCCTGGTAAGGTTTCATAGAAGCTGGAGTCCACACAGGTTTCCGTAACGCCATAGCTGTTGAGTACCCTGATGCCCGGAGCATATTTTTCCAGCATCTTACGGAAGAAGCTCAACGGACAACTATCTGAGCCAAGAATGAGCAGTTTGAGGAAACTGATGTCGATGTTATGGGCTTCTATATAGTCCATCAGCGGCACTACGAGGGCAGGCGTGGATTCGAACACGTTTATATCATGCTGTACGAGGAGGTCATATAGTGATTTGGGGTCCAGGCGTGCTTCAGACGGACATAATACGATTTGTCCACCGTTGGTGAGCATGCGTATCACATCACCGGTGAATACATCAAAGGAGAAGCTGGCCATCAGCAGTGAGCAGGGTACGAAAGTCTCAAACTCGTATGCAACGCGCCAGGCGAGGTTGACGTTGCTCAGCGCCTGATGTTCTACCAGTACGCCTTTGGGATTACCGGTAGTGCCGGATGTATAGATCACATAAGCCAGCTGCTGCGGATGTATCTCCACCTTTGCAGGGGCGACCCTGTTCAATGGAATGTTTTCCAGTACGATGGCCTCAGGGTGTGCGAGTTTGCCTGCTGCATTGGTGAGCAGCATCTTTGCGTTACTGTCCTGCAGCAGGTAGTTGATCCTTTCCTGCGGGTAATCCGGATCTACCGGCAGATAGGCCGCACCGGCCTTTAACACACCCAGCATGGCGATGATCATCCACTCAGAACGTTCTACCATGATGCCGACAATATCTTCGGCGCCAGCGCCCAGTTCCAGCAGATGTGCTGCGATAGCGCCTGATGAGCGGTCCAGTTCTGCGTAGGTGAGCTTTTTATCTTTGAACACCAGTGCAATGCTATCTGGTTTCTTCGCTACCTGCTCTGCAAATAAAGCGAGGACATTTTCAGTAGCCTGTTCCCCGGCATTGGTACCGAAAATACGCAGCTGTTGTAATTCGTTGCTGGTAAGGTATTGCAGCTCATTGAGCGACAGTTGTTCTTCCAGTATTTGTGTAGTGAGCAGCCGTATGCGTGCGAGGAAGTTCTCGCCGTTAAACACCTGTTCATTGTAGTCAAGCAGCAGTTTAAATCCCTCGTTCTGCTCTGTTACCCTTAGCTCCATGTGGTTATTCAGTCCGCTGTATACGCGCTTGAATGTACCAATGTTGGATTGTGTGGCCGGGATCAGGAAATGCTGATAGTTGTAGAAGAAAGATAAAGGTTCATCGCCGATGATATGATTCTGTAAGGCGAGAGAGATATGACGGAACGGATTAGTGACCCTTTTCTGTTGCTGGAGGTAGGTGCACAGTTCCGCAAAGGATTTCGTGCCTTCAAAGAAACGGTCTTCTACCAGTAAGGGGTATACGTAGGAGTAAGTACCTATTGTATCCAACTGTTGACGGTCACGGCCCGCGATGTTCTCACGGATACAGAAGTCGTGGTTGGCAGCGCAGTAATATCTTGTCAGCAGTGTGAAAACAGCTTTGAAGAAGATATGCGGTTTCACGCCATGCGTTTCACAGTAGCGCTGTACCAGCAAGGCATCATCGCCGTATATGGTAAGCGCATCCGCTACCATCCTGTCGTGCGTTGCAATGGCGCCGGAGTAGGTCAGCGGTTGTACCTCTGCCAAATGTTTTCTCCAGAAATTCTCCACGGCAGGCGTATCGAATTTTTCCAGATGATCAAAGACATCTTCGCGGTAAGGCGCATGTTTCTCTTCACTGACCTTTCCTGTTTTCAGCGCATGATAGATCTTGTCTGTTTTCTCTATCATCAGCCGGAAGGAAGTGCCATCCGTAAAGACGTGGTGTACGCTTACGGCTGTAACATAATGGTGATCGTTTATTCTGAAGAGGTAGTGTTTGTAGAAATCCCTGGTGATATCCTGATCTTCCTCACAGTATTTTTTGACAATAGCAGGAATGTCTGTTGCGTCTTTCATTTCCTGGCTGATATCAATAAATGAGAAATTCACTTTCACTTCTTTCGTTACTGCCTGGAACACTTCTGCGTCTTTCGCGATGATAACGGAATGCATCACATCTTCCTGCGCAGTTAGCTGCCGTACCGCTTCTTCCCATAATGCCGGATCAAGTTGCTCATTGATCTCGTGGTACCCCAACGGGCGGAGGCTGCGGCCTTTCGGATCGATGATGCAGGTGAAATAAATATCGCGCTGTGTGGTGTTCAGCGGGTATGCAGCGGAGTATGCGGTATCGCTGATACCCAGGTAACGGAACAACTCCTCCTGATTTCTGTGGCGGATAGCATCCGGTCTGCTGATGCTGATGGTATCAGGGATCACGGTGGGCGACTGGCTCACCGCATCGAGGATGGTCAGGTAATGCTGCGCCATCTGTGCAATGGTGGATTCCTTGAAGAGGCTTTTGGAGTAGCTGACGAGGAACAGCAGGTCGTCACCGGATTCTGTGATAGAAGCTGACAGATCAAACTTCACACTCACGTCATACATCTCCAGTTCCAATGCTTTAAAATTGATACCAGCACTTGATAACGGTGCTATGTTGAGATTATGATAGCTGAACATCGTTTCGAAGAGCGGGTTCCGGTTCATATCTCGTACCAGTTCGAGGTGTTCCGCCAGTTCTTCCATCGGATACAGCTGATGATCCAGCGCGGTGAAGAAAACGTTGCTGAGTTGTTCCATCAGTTCCGTGAAGGGTTGCTGCATATCGACGCCGCATCTGATGGGTATCGTATTTACAAACATCCCGATGAGCTGATCCAGATCGGGATGCACACGACCAGCCACCGGCGTACCTACCACGATGTTATCTTTGCCGGTGTATTTGGACAGCAATACATTATAGGCTGCCAGTGAAAGCAGGAACAGGGTGCTGCCTTCCTTGTTGATGATTTTCCTCAGGCGTGTAGCCACCGATTTGTCGATAGGCGTAATCAGCAGTCCGCTTTCGTGCCGCTGATCGTTAGAACGGGGATAGTCTACGGGGATGTTCAGGGCAGTCTGTTTGTCGGCAAAGGTACGCAGCCAGTATTGACGGTGGGCTTCAAATCCGGTGCTATGGCGGTATTGCTCCAGCCAGGTGGTGTAGTCCTTAAACTGGATTTTCAATGCGGGTAATGTCTCATCACTGTATGCAGCAATCAGTTCCCTGATAAAGATCTCCAGGGAGATGCCATCAGACACGATATGATGTATGTCCAGCAGCAGTACGCCGGAGGTATCGTTTTTCTTTACAAACATCGCCCGCAGCAGGGGAGGATGATTCAGGTCAAAGGGACGCAGGAAGTCTGTGAAGTAGCGGTTGATATCCGGGGCGCTGTCTTCTTTAACAGGAAGTTCAAACGAAACTTTTTCCGCCACATGCTGTACAATCACTTCATCCACTACGTTGAAACCTGTTCTCAATATGGCATGCCTGTCTATGATAGTGGCAAGTGCCTGTTCCAGTTTTTTAATATCTGTTTTGCCTTCCACTGCAAACATGGACGGCATATTGTAATTGATACTGTCTTTGTTGAGCAGGTAGCTGAGGTAGATGCCTCTTTGCGCAAAGGCTGCGGGGTAATGTGCTGCAGGGGTGGCCACCGGTATTTCAAACTGTACGGTCTTTTCTGCCTGCTGTATGTACGCTGCGAGGCGCCTGATATTGCCGCTGCTGAATACTTGCCGCAGCGGTACTTCTACGTGCAGGTCTTGTAAAATGATGGTAAGCAGTTTCGCTGCCTTCAGGGAATGACCGCCCAGTTCAAAGAAATTATCATTCACGCCTATCAGCTGTATGCCTAACAGTTCTTTCCAGATACCCAGCAGTTTTTCTTCCAGTGGATTGGCAGGCATGTCGTCAGCGGTGAGGGTGCGTTGTTCATTTTCAGGAAGGGGCAGTTTCCTGCGATCGGTTTTACCGTTGCTGGTAACCGGAATTTTGTCCAGCATCATGAACCGCGCGGGGATCATGTATTCGGGGAGCCGTGCTGCCAGCCATGCGCGCAGGTCGGCTACGCTCGCCGTTGCTGACGGCACATAGTAGGCGCAGAGATATTTGCTGCCCATATCGTCGTTGAAGGGGCATACTACTGCTTCCTTTACTGCGGGGTGATCCAGCAGTACGGCAGCTATTTCTCCCGGTTCAATCCTGTATCCCCTGATCTTTACCTGGTTGTCTTTCCTGCCAATGAATACGATGTTTCCGTCTGGTGTCCATCTGGCGAGGTCTCCGGAGAGATACATGCGTTGTCCTTTGTGGAAAGGATGATTGATGAATTTGGAGGCTGTGAGTTCTTTATTGTTAAGATAACCCTGTGTGATGCCTGGGCCTGCAATGCAGATCTCGCCGGGAATCCCTACCGGAACAGGTTCCAGGGCATCATTGAGTATATATACTTTATAGTTGGGAATGGGTTTGCCGATGGTGACATTTTCCCCGGAGGGAGTAACCGGTTTATAGCGCAGCACGCTGGCAATTACGGTTGTCTCCGTAGGGCCGTAGGCGTTAATGACGTCCAGTCCTTTGATCAGGGAACAGTAATCATATAACAGCGTGTCTTTGATCGGCTCAACGCCGACAAACAGTTTACGCAGTGCAATATCACTACCGGCTTGCTGTAACTGATGGTACAAGTCTTTCAGCAGTACCGGCGGCACGTAGGCGTATGTGATCTTTTCGTCTCTGAGGAAAGCGGCCAGTTTCGCGGCATCAAACAGGCGTTCTTTATCCAGGATTACGAGGGTGGAGCCGCTGGTCAACGCAATGAAGATCTCTGCAATGCTGGCATCGAATGATATATTGGCGAGGGCCATTACGCGGTCGGTTGTATCAAAGCCTTTTTCAAACACCGTCTTATAGCCCAGTACGAAATTGGTAACGCCGCTTTGCTTCACCACAATACCTTTGGGCTGACCTGTGGAACCGGAAGTATAAATGACATACACAGGATCTTCCGGCGAGTTCTTAACGCTGAAGTCAGTCAGCTTCCCTTCACCATTGATCCGATCCAGCAGTATCGCTTCTGTTGTAAAGCAATGCTGTTTTTCATTGAATATATTTTGGGTGGTGAGCACCAGTTTTGCCGCGCTGTCTTTCAGGATGAACTGAATGCGTTCATCCGGGAAATCAGCATCTATGGGAAGATACGCGGCGCCGGTTTTGAGGATACCCAGCATGCCAATGATCATACGTTCAGAGCGGTCGCATACCAATGCCACTATATCTTTCGGACCAATGCCTTTGGCTTTCAGCTGTGCTGCGAGTTGGAGTGCATGCTGCTGCAGTGCTTTATAGCTCAGCGTTGTTCCGGCAAACTGCACAGCAGGTTGATTGGGATGCAGCTGCGCCTGTTTTTCAAAAAGCGTCAGGATGGTAAGATCTTTCTCCGGAAAATCAACATCGGAATCGTTAAATGTTTCCAGCAGCAATTGTTTTTCTTCGGAAGATAACAAGGGTATCTCTGCTATTGCCGCCACCGGATGATGAACGATGAAATCCAGGATACGCGCATAGTGTGCACACACCTGTGTTGCAAACCACTCCGTATAACTACCGGCGTATTGCAGCTGTAATTCGAAGGAAGCAGCTGTTTTGCTGATGTTGAAAGACAGCCTGGGGCTGTCATTGAAATTATTCTCACCGGTCAGGGGGAGATAAGAAAGCGCATAGCTGAACAGCGATTCAGGTGCGCCTACCAGTCCCTGGTATTTCTCCGCAAATTTCTCAAACGGATAATCCCTGTGTTTGTAAGCTTCCTTCAGTTCTTCCTGGAAGGATTGCAGCAATTGTTTTACGGTGGCGCCTTTACGGATGTCCGCAGTCAGGAACAAAGGAGAAGTATGGCCATTTCCATTGGACAACACCGGGGCAGGGCTGGCAATCAGTAATTCTTCTGCGCCGGTGTATTTATGAATGAGGATATACAATGCAGTAGCCAGGAATGCGTAGATACCTGCATCCTGGTCTTTGCATACTTTCTTTAAAGTGGCAGCGGTGGCTTCTTCCAGCAGGAGGGAGCTGGTGCGGTAGCCGGGCGTGGCAGCCGCTATATTGATGGCGCTGATTTCCGGCAATTCCAGCCTCCCGGTTTTCCCGAGCCAGTAGTCTGTTGCGATTTTATATTGAAGGGTTGTGGTATTCATAACAATAGTATTTTAAGGAAATCACTTTTCAGTATATGGTTAAAAATTAAAAGCAAAGTCCAGGTCAGTAGGTTCATCCATCACTTCTTCCGGAAGGCGGTATGAAAAGGCTTCCACGGTTCTTGCCGGATCAGAGAGGATGTCTTGCAGCAATACCAGGAATCTTTCTTTCAGCAGGAGGATACTTTCTTCTTCAAACAAGGCCGTGTTGTACTCCAGTTTCACCGGCCAGTCGCCCTGGCGTTCGTTGATTTCCATTACGAGATCAAACTGTGCGGTGGCGGTTTCCAGGGGGAAAGGAGAGATCACTACATCATCCAGCCGGATCTCCGGTATCTCAATATTCTGCAATACAAACACTACATCGAACAACGGGTTGCGGGAAGGATCTTTATGCAGGTTGATTTTTTCTACCAGCAATGCAAACGGATAATCCTGGTGCTCGTAGGCATTCAGTGAATTTTCTTTTACTTCTTCCAGCAGCTGTGTGAATGTTTTGTGTGCAGCGGGTTTGTTCCGTAACACCAGCGTGTTTACGAACATACCTACAATATTGTCGATGTCGCTGTGCGAGCGGCCTGCGATAGGAGAGCCAACGATGATATCTTCCTGTCCGGTATATTTATGCAGCAGGATATTGTAAATCGTTAGTAGTACCATGAAAGGCGTGGCGCCGGTAGATGCTGCCAGCGAATGGATTTCCTGTATCTGCTGTGCCGGAATATTGAAGAGTAATTTGGAACCGGTGAAAGATTGTGTTGCCTGGCGTGGCTTGTCTGTGGGGAGTTGCAGGACGGGCAGTCCGCCGGACAATTGTTGCAGCCAGAAATTTTCCGGTTGCGTGAGGGCGCCGTTGTCGAACTGTTCTTTCTGCCACATCACGAAATCCTTGTACTGGAGTTTCATTGGTTCGAGTTCGGCGCCATGATAAAGCTGTATCAGTTCCGACATAAATACGCCGATGGAAACGCCATCGGAAATGATATGATGCATGTCGAAGAGCAGGATATGCTTTTCCGGCGCTACTTCTGCTATGCAGGCCCGTAGCAGGGGCGCTTGTGTGAGGTCAAAAGATTGCAGGAACGATTTCAGCACTGCCTGTGGATCATTGTTCCCGCTGATCTGTTGCAGTTTGAAGGTTACTGTTGGATGTATGACCTGCACGGGCTTTGCATTCCTTTCATGGAAGCTGGTACGCAGACTCTCATGCCTGTTGCAGAGTGCCTGGAAAGCGGCTTCCAGCCTGGCAGTATCGGGGGCGCCTTCCAGCATGAACACCGCAGGGAGGTTATATGCCAGCAGGTTTTCATTAGCCTGGTCTATGAGCCACAAACGCAGCTGCGCTTCGGAGAGCGGGTAGTATTCCTGTACCGGCGCGGGTTGTATGGCCTTATAAGTTACCTGCTGTGCGCCGCTGGCGATCAGCTCTTCCACGCTCTTTGCGAGTGATTTCACTGTGGCCATTGCAAAGAGATCTTTGAATATCAGTTTCAGCCCAAATTCTTTTTCAATGGCGGAGATCATTCTTGTCGCCATTAGGGAGTGGCCACCCAGCCGGAAGAAATCATCTTCCAGTGAAAGTTCGTCCAGTTTCAGTACGGCTATCCAGATGGCGGCGATCTTCTTTTCCATTTCCGTCCAGTTATCGCGGATGATTGCTTTCAACCTGGCGGGATCGGTTTCCCTGCCCGGTGCGACAGACTGGGCCGTTTTTTCTTCTTTTACAGTTGCAGGCGCTGTAACGTCTTGTGACAGCGGTTCCCGCAGCCAGCATCTTGTTCTCTCAAAATGATAAACCGGTAAGCTTACTTTCCGGTGATCACCTAGCGCATAATATTTCTTCCAGTCGATCGGATATTGCCGGAGATATAAAGCCTGTGTAATTTCAAGTGCTGATGCGCTGACGGATGATACCTGGTACAGGAATTCCTTGTCAGGGTAAGGAAGATTCCGCAGGCCCGCTGACAAACAGCCTTCGGGGCCCAACTCGAGGAAGAGCACGCGGCTGTCTGCAGTTTCCCGGTCTACAAGACTGAGCAGTTTGTCGTTCAGTCCTGGAATAGCGGCATCATTGCCGGTGCATTGCTGTAAGGCTTCTTCCAGTGTCATTTCATTGAGCGCCACGGCTACTACGAGGTCGCCGGAGCCAACGCCCAGGAGGTGTTCTGTGATAAGTCCTTTTTCTTCGGCGAACCGGTACAGGGCATATTGCAGGACGAAGCGGTTAATGGCTTTGCTGGAAGATGTGTAGTATTTCGTACAGTCGGCTACGTATTTTTTCAGTTCCGGCTGGGCGGTGATAATGGATGCTAACAGCTGATCGCTTACCACAGCATCGCCGGAGAAGAGGAAGATGATTTTCTGCGCGGCCTCTTTGGTGGTGTTGCCGGTGGTATTTTTTATCTGCTGTATCAATGCTTCTTTTGAAGAAGCGATTACGGAAACACGTTGCTGATAGTGCTTGCGGCCACTGTTTAAGGTAAAGCTGATGTCTTGCAGGGCTGCGTTATTTTCTTCCGTGAGGTAAGCGGAGAAACTATTGAGGTACTCGTGCAGACTGCTTTCCGATCTGGCGGAGAAGTTAAACAGGAACGCACCGGGTGCAGTTTCTCTCTTGTCTGCCGCAGGCGCTTCTTCCAGTAACACGTGACAGTTGGTACCGCTGAGCCCAAAGGAGCTGACACCGGCTCTTCTCGGGAAAGGCGCTTCCCAGGGCTTGTACGCTGCATTTACATATGTCACAGAGTTCTTAAAATCGATGAATGGGTTTGGTGCATCAAAATGTACGGACGGATACAGTTCCTGGTGTTGCAGGGAGAGTACGGCCTTGATCAGACCGGAGATGCCGGCTGCGCCGCCTGTGTGTCCGATGTTGCTTTTGATGGAGGAAACGGCGCAGAAATGTTTTTTATCTGCGAAGCCTTTAAAGGCGAGATCGATTCCCGAAATTTCGATGGGATCGCCTAGTTTAGTGCCGCTGCCATGCGCTTCAATGTACCCTACTGTAGTTGGGTCTATGCCGGCTTTCTGCCACACCTTCCTGATCACTTCAGACTGTGCCTGGCTGCTGGGGGCTGTGAGGCTGCCTGAGAGCTGGGCATCCTGGTTGGCGGCGCTGCCTTTGATCACCGCGTAGATAATGTCATTATCTGCCAGCGCTTTATCCAACGGTTTGAGCAGCACGCAGCCCACTGCTTCGCCGGCGCCGGTGCCGTCTGAATTGGCAGCGAAGCTGCGCGTTTTTCCATCCCTGGACATAATGCCCAGATCAGGGCTATCACTTTTCTCACCGGGGAACAATATCAACCGCACGCCACAGGCGAGGGCATACGTAGCATCGCCGATGAGCAGTTCATTGCAGGCCATATGCACGGCAAGCAGGGATGAAGAACAGGCGGTATCCAGCATCAGTGCGTTACCTCTGAAGTTGAAGAAACGGGAGATCCTGCCCGCCGTAGTGGCGTTGGTATTACCGGTAATGATGGTAGGGTCAAAACGTTCCGCCAGCTTTGCATATTCCTGTTCTGTATCGCCGATGAAAACGGCTGTATCAGTGCCGTTGAAGAAATCAGCCTGGTAACCGGCGCTATCGATGGCTTCATACACTACTTCCATGAGCAGGCGCTGATGCGGATCCATGTACTCTGCTTCTGCCCTGGAGATATTGAAGAAACGGTAATCGAATTTATCCACGTCTTCCATATAGCCAATCTCCATCAGCGATGTACCGGGAGCGAGGGTGGTGGCTGCTCTTCTCTCCGTCGAAAATTCTCTTACACTGTCTCTTCCTGCTACCAGGTTTCGACGCAGTGCTGCGATGTTACCGGCTTCAGGGAACCTGCCTGCCATTCCTATGATCGCAATGTCTTTCATTATTCTTGAGTTGAAATGTTAATGTAGTCCGGATAGGTGGTGAACTCCGTAAGCGGATGTGTGAGCAGTTGTCCGCCGTTGTCCAGCTTTCCGGCTTCTGTGAAGCCTGCAAATTTGTAGGCGATGTACATCATGCGGTTGCGGTCTGTAGGCAGGAATTCGGCCTGCAGGCTGCATCCTTTTGCCTTTGCGCGGTTCATGATGTAATTGAGCAACACGGCGCCTACGCCGCGCGACATCACCCTGCACGACATCAGCAACAGTTTCAGCGTCCAGGTGTCTTCGTTGCATTCTACCATCGCCACGCCGATTTTGCCATAGGAACCGTATTTGTCGGTCAGCTCGGCTACCAGCAGTAAATGGTTGGGTGACTTCACCAGCATTTCCAGCTCTTCATAGGAGTAGGAATAGCCGGTGGCGTTTAACTGGTTGGTACGCAGGGTTAGTTCTTCCACCCGTTGCAGATCGTCGATAGTGGCAGGCTGTATGGAGAACGATAACTGCAGTGATTCCAGGAATTGTCTGTTGTTACCGATCTCCTGTTCTTCCTGGTTGCGCACATCATCATCGAGATACATCTTTCTCCTTAATGAAGATTCTTCCGTAATGAACCGTGGTTTAAAGCGGCGGAGGATATCTTCGATGACGTCTACATCCAGGCAGGTGATCTGCTCATGTACAAAGGCCACTTCATCGCGTTCAAAAGGCTGATCGTCGATAAACACGATGGCGTCCATGCCGATGTTCAGTTTCTCTTTGATCTTTTTAAGGGAGTTTGATTTCAGATCCCAGTTGATCTGCGGATAGAGGAAGTATTCCCGGAGGCCGAACTTCTCCAGCATTTGTACCGCATCATCATGATTGTTCTTGCTGGCGATGGAATTGATAATACCCCAGCTGTCCAATGTTTTTATAATGTCTATAATACCTTCTCTTAAAACCAGCTGATCGTTCTCGAGGAGAACGCCATGCCAGATGGTATGATCGAGGTCCCATACCACACATTTTACCGGTTTTTGTTTCGGCTTTGAGGGGCTTATAGCAGTTTGGTTAACGGTGTTACTCATAATACTTAGATTACTGTTGTTTACACTTCAATGAGTACGGAGCTCCATGCAGCCACGGGGCTGTTATTCATGATCAGTACTTTTTCGCCTTTCTGGAAAATGCCTGATTCCACACCTGTCTGGTAGTTGAGAAAAATATCTCCTGCGCCAAGATGGCCGTACTGACCAAGGTTGAGCGAGCAGATAGGAGAGATGCGGATATCGAAGGCAGATTCATAATATTCGTATGCACGTGCAGAAATATTCTGCAGCAGGAAGTGACCGATGTTTTCTTTCGCGATGGAATTACGGGTTAATAAAGCGTCGTTGATCTCCCTGAACCTGTTCTTGCTTTCTATGGCGAGTTCAAAGCCGTATCTGCGCACATCACTGCATTCTTCTTTGTATTGATCCAAGCTTTTGTTCTGGTATTCCAGTTTGAAGAGATCCCAGTAGCGGCCGTTTGTCTGGATGGAGACATCGGTGATCTTGTGTTCTGCGGTGCGGGTGATGAGCGCTGCCACGCCGCCGTCGCCCATGATGGTAACGGGGTTGCGGAAGCGGTATTTCGACAGCAGTTTGTTGCCGTAGCAGATCAGTACCTGGTTGGCCCTGCGGTTGGCCACCAGGAAATCTTTCGCGAGTTTCAGCGCCATGGAGCTGTCTGCACAGCCAAGGTTGGCAATGGCAAAGCTGAGTGCATTGTTCGCTTTGATATCGTATTGCAGCCTGGTGGATTCGGAGCTGATGAACTGCTCAGGTGTACGGCTTTGCAGGTAGATGATGAGATCGATGGAAGAGGGGTCTGTACCGGTTTCCTGCAACAGTTTTTCGCAGGCGCCCCTGGCCAGTTCATAGCTTGTCACTGGGCCGGCATCATATACGGTATTGATGCCGCAGGTGGTGAAGTAAGCCAGCTCACTTTCTTCCAGCGAGGTTTTCTCGTGGAGGTTATGCACGGATACCGGCGTGCCGGGTGTATATACTTTTATGGATTGAATCCCTATCATAATACTGAGTTATAGAATAGAACTTAAACTGGCAATGCTGTGGTCTGCAATCAATATCTGCTGTATCTCTGTAGAGCCTTCAATGATCTCCATTACTTTGGCATCGCGGAAGTAGCGCTGGATGGAGATGCTGTCATGGCATCCCATAGCGCCGTGCAGTTGCACAGCGTCGGAGGCAATGACATTGGCAATACGTGACGCGTGATATTTGGCCAGCGACGTTTGAATGAAGCTGTCCGGATCTTTTTTATCGCGCAGATAACCGGCATTCCTGCAAAGCAATGTGGCGGCCTTTACTTCTGTGACCATGTTGGCGATCTTTTGTTTGATCAGCTGATGATCTTTTAAAGGCTGTCCGAAAGCCGTGCGTGTTTTGGCATACCGGATGCTGTCTTCCAGGCATGCCCTGGCAATACCCAGCGATCCGCAGGCCACGCTATAGCGGCCATTGTCGAGCGCGGTGTTCACGATTTGTTGCAGGCCCCAGCCTTTTCTGCCCAATATATTTTCAGCAGGTACGATGCAGTTTTGCAGATGTAATTCTGCCAGCATAGATGCCCTGGTACCAAGAATGCCGTCCATTGGCACTACAGTGAGACCTGGTGTATTGCGCTCTACGAGGAAGGTAGTAATACCATGTTCACCCTGTGCTGCGATCATATACAGGTCTGCCGTCTGTGCAAACGTGATCCACTTCTTGGCGCCATTCAGCTGATAGCTGCCGTTGACTTCCCGGTAGGTGGTTTTGATACCGGCGGTATCGCTGCCGGCATCCGGTTCAGAAAGCCCGAAGGCAGCCAGTTTCGTGCCTGTTGCCAGCAGTGGCAGCCATTCGTCTTTTTGCGCTTTGGCGCCCCAGCGGAGAATGGTTTCTGCCGTCAGCGAAGAATGAACGGTAACGAGGCTGCGTGTGGAAGAACAGGCTCTCCCTATTTCTTCATTCAGCAGCCCGTAAGACACCTGGTCGATTCCTCTGCCACCGTAGGCAACAGGGATAGTAGCGCCCAGGTAACCCTGTGCGCCCAGTTTCCTGATCAGTTCCATCGGAATGGCTCCCTGTCTGTCGTAGTCGTTGGCATATGGCTGCAACTCAGTCTGCACAAAGGTTCTGAACTCCTTCTGCAACACCTGCTGGGCAGCTGTTAGTTCCAGGTTCATGTATCAGTTGCCTTTCTTTTTTTGAATAAATGCTTCCAGGTTATCAACGGTATTGAAGTTCTGGAGATTGAGGTCTTCATTCTCTACAGCTATGCTGAACGAATTCTCCAGGAACACCACCAGTTCCAGCGCAAACAATGAATTTACCAGTCCCAGTTTGAAAATATCTTCTTCGTCAGCGAAACGGATTTCTGATCCGATACGTTTTTGCAGGAATTCTCTGATGATTGTTTTGGCGCTGGTTTGAGTTGTTGTTTCCATTTTATTTCTGCTTTAAAGATTTTCTGATAATAGTTTTCTGATGACGATCTTAATTCAGGTCATATTTGTAAAAGCCTTCGCGGGTCTTTCTGCCGTGTAGTCCTGCATCCACCATTTTCTTCAGCAGGGGAGCTGGTCTGAATTTGGTATCGTTATAGCTGGCAAAGAGCACATCGAGGGTATACAGGATTGTATCCAGGCCAATGAGGTCGGCAGTTTCCAGCGGTCCCATTTTGTGGCCGAAGCATTCCTTGAATATCTTGTCAATATCGGGTACGGTAGCAACGCCGTCCTGTAAGGTGAACACGGCTTCATTGATAGTGAGCATCAATACGCGGTTGGATACAAATCCGGGCAGGTCATTCACCACTACGCCGGTCATCTTCACAGATGCCAGTAATGCCTGTGTGGTATCGATGGTGGCAGCAGTGGTATGATAGCCGCGGATTACTTCCACGGTGGGCTTCAGGTGTACGGGGTTCATGAAGTGAATACCCATTACCTGTTGCGGATGTTTCAGGAAGGAAGCCAGCCTGGTGACAGAAACAGCAGACGTATTTACGGCCAGCAGTGCATGATCTGCTACCACTTCTTTCAGCTGTTTGTACAAGTTTTCCTTGAGTGATATATTCTCTGTAATATTCTCGATGATGAAATCTGCTGCAGCCACTTGTTTCAGATCAGTGGTGAAGGAGATCTTGTCCAGCACATTCACTGTGCTGGCAGATTTGTGCAGCATTTTATCCAGGCGTTCAATATTGCGTATATCCTTTCTGGCATTGGTGAGCGTTTCATCGGAAACGTCTACCAGGATGATGTTGTAATCATACTTAGCAAACTGGTAGGCAACGCCTTGTCCCATAACGCCTGCGCCGATTACGGCGATTGTTTTTATTGTCATAGCTTGTGCAGATTTTGTTGTTGTTTAGAATTCCACTCTTCTGGCCCTGGAAGGCTGCCTGGAAATTTTATTGAGATTGTTTGAGACAGCGGCTGCCTGTTCGCGGATACTGGGCTTGTCGAACAGATCGCTGACCTTTAATGCATCACCGAACGACTGTTGTATCAGGGTGAGCATATTGATGATCTTCAGACTGTTGCCGCCCAGCTCAAAGAAGTTATCGGTGGTGCTGATGTTGCCTGTTTCCAATACTGTTTCCCAGATGTGCAGCAGCTGTGATTCTGTTGCATCCGCGGGCAGCACTCTTTCCGATGATGATTTCTTTTGTTCCGTATCCGGCTCTGGCAATGCTTTGCGGTCTACCTTTTCGTTGCTGGTCAGCGGGAATTTTTCCAGTACGATGAAGTAGGATGGTATCATATAGGCGGGCAGCTCTGTTGCCAGGTGCGCACGCAACACGGAAGGCTCCAGCTGTCTGGGACTTACCACGTAAGCGCAGAGGAACTTATTGCCACTGCTGTCTGTTTTATCAATTACCAACGCCTGCCTGATTTCCGGATGGGTCATGAGTTTACTTTCTATTTCGCCCAGCTCTATCCTGAATCCGCGGATCTTCACCTGGTAGTCTTTTCTACCGATGAATTCAAGGTTTCCGTCAGGGCGCCACTTTGCGAGGTCGCCGGTTTTATACAACCTTTGGCCTGGCTCAAATGGATTGTCAGCAAACTTTTCGCGGGTCAGTTCAGGATTGTTGAGATACCCTCTGGCGAGTCCTTCACCTGCTATGCAGAGCTCTCCCGGCACGCCGACAGGCTGTAGCTGCATCTGCTCGTTTACGATATAAATGCGGGCATGGTGAACAGGCCTGCCGATGGGGATGTTGACACCTTTCGGGTTACCGGGTTTGAAGCGGTACCAGGAGCAGGCCACTGCGCCCTCCGTAGGTCCGTAACCGTTAATGATTTCCAGGTGTTCATTCAGTGACATGTATTGCTGTAGTGTGGTGTCTTTTATCGGTTCCACGCCCACAAACAATTTATTCAGCTGTACCGGCGCGCTTTCTTTCAGCACCCGGTAAAGTGGTTGCAACAGGGATGGCGGTACGTAGCAGAAAGTAATTCCTTTATGCACAATTACGTTGGCGAGCGATTGCACATCGTACATATGTTCGCGGTTCACGATCACGAGTTTCGAGGCATTCACCAGCGGGATGAATATTTCCAGTACGCTTACGTCGAAGGCAATCGTGCTGAGGCTGAGGCATACATCGGTAGTATTAAAGCCGCTGCTGTAAGTGGCATTTGAGCGCACTGCATTGAGGAAGGAGTGATGTTCTATCTGCACGCCTTTCGGTTTGCCTGTGGAGCCGGAAGTATAGATTACGTATGCAAGGCTGTGCGGCGGGCGGTTGATGTTTTCCATGACCGGCATGTCGGTATGCAATGGCAGTTCGTCCAGCAGCAGTTTATTGGCAGCAAAAGCGAGGTTGCCGGCATACTTCTTTTGCGTCAGCACCAATATGGCTCCGCTGTCTTCTATCATGTACCTGACGCGTTCCTGCGGATATTCCGGGTCAACGGGCAGGTAGGCGCCACCTGCTTTCAGGATGGCCAACATACTCACGATCATATCGATGGAGCGGTCTGTATACAGGGCCACGATTTTGTCTTCTCCACAGCCAGCATTGCTCAATACAGCAGCCAGTCTGCTTACTCTTACTGCCAGCTCACCATAGGTGATGGAAGCGGTCTCTGTTTCCACTGCCATATGATCAGGGAAGCGTGTTGCATTCTTTTCAAACAACGCGTAAACGTCTTTCTCTGCCGTGGCTACAGGATCACCGTCTGCACGGCTGAATTGCAGGATCTGTTCCTGTTCTTTCGCTGTAATGATCTCAATATCCTTCAGTGTAATCTGCGGATTGAGCGCCACCTGTTCCAGGATATGGAGGAAGTGCCCAGACAGGCGTTTGATGGTCTGTATAGAGAAGATTTTTGTCGAATACTCCATCGTAGCCAGCAATGTGTCGTTTTCTGCATTGCTTATCTCGAGGGAGAGATCCATCTTAGACACATGATGCGCTATGGTAATGGCTTTCAGACGGAGGTCAGCAAGTTGCAGTTCGTCCCTGTTCTCAGAGCGATAAGCGAACATGTAATCGAAGAGCGGGTTACGGCTCATATCCCTGCTGATCTCCAGGTCATCTACCAATTCTTCAAAAGGATAATCCTGGTTTTCAAATGCCCGGAGTGACTGGTCTTTTATTTCCAGCAGGTAATCACTGAACGGTTTATCCGCAGCCGGGAAGCTCCGCAATGGCAGCGTATTTACAAACATACCCAGCAGTGGCTGTACGTCTGCATTGGAGCGGCCTGCTACCGGTGTACCCACAATAATGTCTTCCTGCCCGCTGTACCTGGACAAGAGAATATTATACGCAGCCAGCATCACCATAAAGGTGGTGGCGCCGTTGGTTCTGTTGATGTTTTTTATGGCTGTTGTGATGTGCAGCGGAATGTTGAACCTGAAAACATCTCCTTCGTAAGATTTCACCGGAGGACGCACAAAATCTACCGGCATGTTGAGCAGGCTGATGTCGGTTTTGAACTGCGACTTCCAGAATGCTTTCTGGGCCAGTGCTTCGGGTGATTGCAGCCATTGTTGCTGCCATACCGCAAAGTCTTTGGTTTGTATGCCCAGTGCCGGAAGCGCTGTATGGTTGTAGCTGGCGCGGAGTTCATGCAGGAGGTTGTCTACCGCTACGCCGTCAGCAATGATATGATGCAGATCCAGCGCGAAATAGTACTGTCCGCTGTGTGTTCTGATCAGCGCAGCTCTGATCAGCGGAGCAGCAGAAAGATCGAAGGGGCGTATGAAATCCCGGATCATATCTGTGAGCTCATCATCTGCACAATGCAGCTGCTCTATGTCGAAATCAATATCTTCCTCTACCATCTGTATTACTTCACCATCTTTGATGGCAAAAGAAGAACGCAATATCTCATGCCTGTCTATCAGTGTACGGATAGCCCTGGTCAGCCTTTTACGGTCAGGCGCGCCTTCTATGGCATATATCGCGGGTATGTTGTAGGAAATGCCGGCGCCGTCGATCTGGTTAAGGATGAACAACCTTTTTTCCGCGGATGAAGCAGGATATACAGAAGACGCTGCCGCTTTCCTGATAGCATGGTGTGCGGCATGTGAGCTTTCTGCAATGAATGTGGCAAGATCACGCAGACGCGGCGTGGTGAATATCTGCCGGATGGTGATGTCTACATTGAAATGCTTGTGGATGATAGCCACCAGCTGCGCAGCTTTCAGGGAGTGACCACCCACTTCAAAGAAATGATCATTCCGTCCTGCTTTGGGCAGATGCAGGAGATTCGTCCACAGGGCGGCCAGCTGTTGTTCGGCATCTGTGACCGGTGCTTCGTATGCCGCAGTAGAGAGGTTTGTCTCCTGCGGGATCGGGAGGCGCTTCCTGTCGATCTTGCCGTTGCCGGTAAGCGGGAAGCTGTCCATGATGATGAAGAATGCAGGCACCATGTAATCCGGCAGGAAAGCAGCGAGATGTTTACGCAGGTCC
>NZ_DATLKJ010000099.1:0-38632 GCF_035538455.1 Chitinophaga sp. | reverse complement strand
GGGATCATTGGGGACAATAAAAGTGCCTTTTAAAAAAAATGGATAGCTTTGGCTTTTTGGCTATCATGAGAATCTTAGTTATTGAAGATGAAGAACGGGTAGGAGCCCTGATCAGGAGAGGGCTGGAGGAGCAGGGATATGAAGTGACGCTTGCCTGGGATGGGGAAATGGGTCTGAAACTGGCACTGGGCGGTGGTTTTGACCTGGTTATTACAGACATTGTGCTGCCCCGCATCAATGGGCTTGAGGTAAGTCGTGCCATCAGGGATGCCTTACCGGATATTCCCATCCTCATGCTTACTGCACTGGGTACCACCGATGATAAGGTAGAGGGTTTTGATGCTGGCGCCGACGATTACCTTGTTAAGCCCTTCGATCTGCGCGAACTGCTGGTGCGCATACGCGCACTCCTGAAACGCAATGTTGTTGCGAGCCCCAAGCAGGCAAGTATTCTGCGGTATGCAGACCTGGAAATGAATCTTCAGACAAAGCTTGTCACCCGCAATGGCATCGAAATAAACCTTACTCCCAAGGAATTCCGACTGCTCGAATACATGTTACAGAACAGGGAACGTGTGTTGTCGAGGGCGGAGATTGCAGAGAATGTCTGGGAAACACATTTCGATACCGGGACTAATTTCATTGATGTCTATATCAATTATCTGCGTAAGAAAGTGGATAAATCTTTCGGTGTAAAGCTCATTCATACCAAACCCGGCATGGGATTCATTTTTAAAGAAGGCTAGTATGAAGATCCGCACGCGGCTCACCTTATTGTTTACCAGCATGATTGCGGCGCTGTTGCTATTGTTCGCCTGCGTGGTGTATGTCTCTTATTCGAATGACAGGGAAGCGGAGTATTACAAAACCCTGCGCCAGCAAGCTATCACCAAAACCAACTTGCTGTTGGATGCGCGCATCAGCCCGCAGGTATTGCAGCTTATTTACAAAAATTCAGCAGGGTCGCGTGGAGAGGAAGAAGTGGCCGTATATGATACTGCCTTTAATCTATTGTATCACGATGCAGTGGAAATTGATAAGGTGAAGGAAACCCGGCAAATGATCCATGAGATTATTGAAAAGAAGGAAATCACCTTTCACATTGGCGCATTGCAGGTTGTAGGCATTTTATACCGGCATAACGGTAACGACTATATTGTAACAGCTGCCGCACAGGATGAATATGGCCTTAGTCAGCTCCGCAATCTGTTCTGGACATTGATGGCCACCTTTCTTGGCGCCGTAGTACTGGTATTTCTGGCTGCGCGCTTTTTCTCGCAGCAGGCCCTGAAACCGGTGTCTGATATGGTAGATAAGGTAGAAGAAATCACGGCTACCCACCTCGATCTACGGTTGCAGACTGGCGAAGGGAAAGACGAAATCGCAGAACTGGCCATCACCTTTAACCTCATGCTGGACCGCCTGGAACAGTCATTTGATGCGCAAAAACAGTTTGTCTCCAATATCTCTCATGAGCTTCGCACACCGCTCACTGCCATGATGGCTGAGTTAGAAATTACCGCCTCCCGCGAGCGGCCGGCAGAAGAGTACAGGCAGTCTATGCGTCATGCCATTGCAGACGCGCAGCGGCTTGTGAAGCTCTCTAACAGCCTGCTGGACCTGGCAAAGGCGAGCTATGACCCGGCAGAAATAACTTTCCGCGAAGTGCGGCTGGATGAAATACTGATGGATGCCCGCCATGATGTGTTGCAGGCGCATCCGGAATACAGGATCAGCGTGGTGTTTGAAGAAGACACAGATGATGACGATATGGTCTCCGCTACAGGCAACCAATACCTGCTGAAGGTAGCCTTCATTAACCTGATGGAGAACGGCTGCAAATTTTCAACCCCGCCGGAAATCACCGTAACAGTGACCTGGTTCAAAGGGCACACCATACTGCGTTTTACAGATCAGGGCATCGGTATGCAGAAAGAAGACCTTCCGAATATTTTCACCCCTTTCTATCGTGGTAGCAACCGGCAGCATGCAGATGGCAACGGCATAGGTCTGTCTCTTTCCCAGAAAATTATCCGCCTCCACAAAGGTAATATCAGCGTGGTATCCAGACAGGGAGAAGGCGCGACATTTACAGTGGAGTTACCACACATATAAGCTGCTGCTCTGTCCTCTGTCATCTTTGTGAGCAGTTTTTTCTCTCTAATATATTTCTAATTTTTTTCTAAATGCTTTCTAATGGCTGCTGCTGGCGGTCTGACCTACTTTTGCGGCGTAAAATTTATGCTGATGAAAATGTACATGCTTGCCTGTTGTGCGATACTGACAGCAGCATCCTGCAACAGGGCAGAATCTGTAAAGGAAGAAACTGCACAGTTTGAGCTGAGAGGGGACACCATTCTGATACCAGAAGGGTCTCCTCTGAAAGCCAGGATCAGGACCTATACCGTAGAAGACAAACCTTACCGGCTGCAGTTGCTCACTGCCGGTGTAGTGAAAGCTATTCCCAACAACTATGCAGAGATTGCGCCTCCTTTTTCCGGGAGGGTGGTGAAATCATATATGAGCCTGGGAGAAACAGTATCGCCAGGTGCACCGCTGTTTTCTATTTCTTCTCCTGATTTCTTTGCGGCGCAGAAAGCCTGGTTCCAGGCAAAACAGTTATGGCAGCAAGCCGTAACAGCACAGCAACGTCAGCGGGATCTTATGCAGCATGGTGTGGGGGCCGGGCGAGATCTTGAGGAAGCCACCACCAATGTGGCGGTGCAGCTGAAAGAGATGGAGAATGCAGCTGCTGCGTTGAAAGTTTTCAACATCAATCCGCAACAACAGGTGCTGGGAGAGCCGCTTATCATAAGGTCACCTATACACGGAGAAGTGATAGAGAACAAACTCGTCAACGGACAGTTCCTGAAAGCAGATGGAGGCTCTGTGGCCATTGTGGCACAACTCTCGCAGGTGTGGATCGCTGGCCAGGTGAAAGAAAAGGATCTGCGTTTTATCAATGAAGGCGATGAGGTAAAAATGGAAGTGCCGGCAATGCCAGATACCGTATTGAAAGGAAAAGTCTTTCATGTGAGCAGGATCGTAAATGAAGATACTCGCGCCGTAGATGTGCTGATGATCTGCGATAACCCCGCTCATTGCCTGAAGCCGGGCATGTATGCCAATGTAAAGTTTATGGATCCTCCGGTGTCGGTGATCACGGTGCCTGCCAAAGCCCTGTTGCAGGAAAGTAATAGCGGTTATGTATTTGTGCAGACGGGCGCTAATACTTATGTACGCCGCAAAGTAGAAACCGGTGATACCGACAGCTCCACGATCATCATAAAGTCAGGATTAAAACCCGGCGAGAAAATCATCGGCGAAGGCGCTTTCTATCTCTCAGCAGCAAAATAAAACGGCATGATGAAACAACTGATAAATACAGCCATCCGCAAGCGCTGGCTGTTTGCAACCCTGTTCGCGCTGTTGGCGGCGGGCGGCTACTACAGCTGGACACAGCTGGCTATTGAAGCGTACCCGGATATTGCAGATGTCACTTCACAGGTAGTCACACAGGTACCCGGGCTGGCTGCAGAAGAAGTAGAACAACAGATCACCATCCCCCTGGAACGTGCGCTCAACGGTATGCCGGGGATGCATGTGATGCGTTCCAGGTCTACTTTCGGCCTCTCTATGATCACAATGGTATTTGAAGATGGAATAGATGATTACTGGGCCAGACAGCGCATCAAAGAAAGACTGGGTGATGTGTCACTGCCTTATGGTGCCGCACCTGGCCTTGATCCGCTTACATCGCCGGTAGGGGAAATATTCCGCTATATCATTGAAAGCAACCGGATGGACCTGCGTGCGCTTACCGATCTGCAAAACTGGGTAATCATCCCGCGTATTAAGCAGGTGACGGGCGTTGCGGATGTAACCAACTTTGGTGGCATCACTACGCAATACCAGGTGGAGCTGGATCCCCGTAAGATGGAACAATATCATCTGCCGTTGAATAATGTAGTAGGCACCATTTCCAGTAACAACAGCAACAGTGGCGGCAGCGTGCTCGAGCGCGGTGATCTGGGCTACGTTGTGCGTGGTATCGGGCTCTTTAAATCGCTGGATGATATAGGCGCTACTGTTGTGAAATCGGAGAAGGGAGTGCCGGTGTTCCTGCGGGATATAGGACAGCTGCGCTATGGTAACCTGGAAAGAAAAGGCGTGCTGGGTTATACTGATCACCAACGCTCTTATAGCGAAAGTATTGAAGGTATCGTGCTGCTGCTCAAAGGGCAGAATCCTTCAGCTGTGCTGAAAGGAGTACACAAGGCTGTCGATGAACTGAACAATGGTATACTGCCGCCGGGTGTAAAGATTCATCCATTTCTTGATAGAACAGCGCTCGTGGATACTACGCTTGATACTGTATCGCATACGTTGCTGGAAGGTATGGCGCTGGTGATGATAGTGCTGATAGTATTCCTTGGCAGCTGGCGTGCCGCATTGCTGGTGGCGGTAACCATTCCGCTCAGTCTTCTGTCCGCCTTCATACTGATGCATTTCACCAACATCCCTGCTAACCTGTTATCGCTGGGCGCTATTGATTTCGGTATCATTGTGGACGGCGCCATTGTAATGACTGAAACCATGCTGCGGCAACGGGAGGAGCATCCGTTGGAAATACTGCCGGAACAGACGTTTGCCGAGAAGGCTTTTGCGGTGGCACGTCCCATTTTCTTTGCAACAGTTATTATCATCACTGCCTACCTGCCCCTGTTTGCTTTCGAGCGTGTAGAGAAAAAACTTTTCACGCCTATGGCCTTCACTGTTGGCTATGCACTGCTGGGAGCACTGGCGGCGGCATTGTTATTGATACCTGGCCTGGCATATATGCTTTACCGTAAGCCCCGTAAGATGTACCATAACCGCTGGTTGGAAAAGCTCACCACACTGTATGAACGGCGCATGCGGAAAATCATGGAACGTCCGCGCAAAGTATTCGTACCATTGGTGGTATTGTTGTGTGCTGCTGCGGGACTCACTTACACAGTGGGCAAAGACTTCCTTCCTCCACTGGATGAAGGCTCCATCTGGTTACAGGTGCAATTGCCGCCGGGGCTGGCGTTGCCCAAAGCCCGCGAAATGGCAGATACACTGCGTGCGCGCACATTGAAGCATCCGGAGGTCATTTATATGATGACTCAGACCGGTCGCAATGATGATGGTACGGATCCATTCACGCCATCGCATTATGAATGTTCAATAGGACTCCTCCCTTATAATAAATGGCCTTCGGGAAAAACAAAACAGGATCTTATCAATGAACTGGCGGCAGAATACGCTACCATGCCAGGTTATACGGTGGGATTCAGTCAGCCTATGATCGACGGAGTAATGGATAAGATCGCAGGCGCACACAGTGAGCTGGTGGTAAAAATCTTCGGGAATGATTTTGCAGAGAACAGAAGAGTAGCAGAAGAGGTATTGAATACCCTTCAGGCTGTTCCCGGCGCAGTAGATCTGGCGATAGATCAGGAGCCG
Organism: Chitinophaga sp.; assembly: GCF_035538455.1. GTDB lineage: Bacteria > Bacteroidota > Bacteroidia > Chitinophagales > Chitinophagaceae > Chitinophaga. Next base: position 33,142 of record NZ_DATLKJ010000099.1, on the reverse strand, counting down.
CCGCTACCGCAATTGCAGGTGAAGGCGGATCGGGTGGCCATTGCCCGCTATGGTCTCAACATTTCTGATGTGGCGGAGCTGATAGAAGTGGCTATCGGTGGAAAGGCAGTGTCGCAGGTGTTTACTGGCGACAGGGTATATGATATCAGCTGCCGTTATACAGAGGAAGTACGCAATACGCCGGAGAAGATCGGCAGCCTGATGCTCACTACGCCGGAGGGAACGAAGATACCCTTGTCGCAGGTGGCGAAAGTAGAACTGGCTACCGGTGAAAGCACGATCACAAGAGAAAGAAGCCGGCGCCACCTTACTGTAAGACTCAATCTGCGTGGTACGGATCTGACTTCGTTTCTGCAGACGGCACAGACAAAGATTGATAAAGAAGTATCCTATGATAAATCCCGTACCAGTATCCAGTGGGGCGGACAATTTGAAAACAAGAACAGAGCCTATGGCAGACTGGCGGTTATTGTACCGGTGGCACTTGCACTAATGTTTATCCTGCTTTATGGTGCATTCGGTGAGTTCAGGCAGGCTGGGTTGATATTATTCATTGTGCCGCTTGCCATGTTTGGCGGGATGCTGGCGCTGAATGTAAGAGGCATGACGCTCAATGTGTCGTCTGCCGTAGGTTTCATTGCACTTTTTGGCGTGGCTATTCAGAATGGTGTGATCATGGTATCGCATATGAACGACCTGAGAAAACAGCAGATGCCATTGAAAGAACTGGTGATCCAGGCGGCGAGAGACAGGTTCCGCCCTGTGCTGATGACCGCCACGGTGGCTATGCTTGGGCTGCTGCCTGCGTCGCTGGCTACCGGTATCGGCTCTGATGTACAACGTCCGCTGGCCACAGTGATTGTATACGGACTACTGTTTTCGACGATGATCACCTTATATGCTTTACCTGCCTTGTATTATCTGCTGGAAAGAAAAGCTGCCGGCGAAAAATGATGATTTTTATGAAGATGAAATATATGCTGATCCTGCTGATGCTGTACAGTGCAGCATCACAGGCACAAGATACACTGAGCTTCCCTACTTACCTGCAGCAGGTGGGAAAGAACAATCTGAGTTACGCTGCAGAAAAATATAACCTGGACATCGCTGCTGCTAATGTGATGATGGCCAAAGTATTCCCTGATCCGGAACTGAGTGTTGGGATATTCAATAACGGCCAGCGCAGGATGAAGCTGGGCTATGGCTTTAATAGCGGACTAGGTTATACACTGGAGTTGGGAGGCAAGCGCCGTGCACGCATCGACCTGGCACGCAGCGAGCAGCAACTGGCACGTTACCAGCTGGATGAATATTTTCGTAATCTCCGTGCAGACGCCACCCTGGCCTTTTTGCAGGTAATGCATCACCAGCAGCTGTATGAAATGAAACTGAATGCCTGGCGCTACATGCAGGAACTGGCAAAGGCGGATTCTATCCGCTTCCGCACCGGCATGATAACGGAGACGGATGCACGACAGTCGAACATCGAGGCGGGTATGCTGCTGAATGAAACCTATGGTACAGCTGCTGATCTCAAAGCTGCACAGGTACAACTGAACCAGCTGCAAGGCCGCTTTCGCAGTGATACACTACCCGCCATTAATGGTGACTTCCGCAAGTTTGAACGTTCCTTCTCCTTGCCCGAACTGGTGATCAATGGCCAGAATGCCCGCGCTGACCTGCTCACAGCTATGCAGCAAAAAGATGTAAACCGGAAGAATCTACGGCTCGCAAAAGCCTCCAGGATTATTGATCTTGGTGTGAATGCCGGTATCAACAATGTATCTGTGGTAACTAACGTTGTGGCTCCTACGCCGTCCATGAATACTGTATCTGCTGGCATAAGTATTCCGCTGAAGTTCTCCAACCGCAACAGGGGTGAGCTGCTCGCTGCTGAAGCTAACATCAGGCAAGGAGACATGAGTTATCGTCAGACAGAACTGCAGGTGCAGACGGAAATAACGCAGGCTTATTTCAATTATTTGGGTGCAAAGCAGCAACTGGTGCAGTTCGATACCGGCCTGCTGAGCAATGCGTATAAAGTGCTGGAAGGCAGGATGTACAGCTACAAACGTGGCGAAACTTCGCTGCTGGAAGTGCTGACAGCCAGGCGCACCTATAATGATGTACAACAACAGTATTATGAAAGTCTTTACAACCAGGCAGCCGCATTGGTAGAGTTAGAAAGGGCTGCTGCCGTATGGGACATAGAATTTTAACAGTATGAAACAGATATTCTTCTTAATGATATTCCTCTCCGCAACGTTTGCGGTGATGGCACAGGAGAGAACTTTCACTTTCGGGGTGCGGGCCGGTGTACAGCTCCCTCAGCTGAATGGCAGAGATAAGGACAGTGTGGGTTTCAGCAATAACGTTGGTTTTATAGCTGGAATGACAGCTGTATCTCCGGTAAGTACACACTTCTCGCTGAAGCATGATGTATGGTTGGCGGTTAATAAAAATCAGGCATCCGTGGAGATATTCCCGGTAAGCCCCGCGTTTTATTACAAGGGGCTGGAATTGTTTGCTGGTCCATACGCAAGCCTGCTGTTGCATGGGAACAATTATGGCGCCGCCAATGAGCAGAATGCTTATGCCGCCAAGAATGATCTGGGTATTACTATCGGGGCAGGCTATACATTTGGGAAGAGAATGAATGTGGAAGCCAGATATGTAAGGGGGTTTATACCAGTGGTGGAAGATGCTGGCAAACAGCAACAATGGAAGGCATTCAGGCAGTACTTAGGTATTACTGTGGGATATAATTTTTAACCGGACATGTTTTAGCGAAGGTTTTCGTTGTGGAAGATCTTCGCTAAAAACATCGTCCCTAAAATTTATATTTCTTCCATTCTCCTTCAATATCTGTCAGATCGATAGGATGTACTTCCCGGCCATCAAAAAGGAGGATGGTCCAGGTGTATTTATTGTCGTTGAGATCAATGCTGGTGGACTTTCCGCCCTGCAAGTGAAAGTTGACTACACTGCCGGGAGCCTCAATGATTTTTATCCCTTTACCTTCAAAAAAGGTGCGGGCATCATCCATGAAGATCATATTATTCTCATGTAATGTTGTTAGCGTTTCTTCACCGTTTTCTTTTTTTAACTTATCCAGTTTGGCGCTGTCAGGAGAATAGAATACGGCGCAAGGTTCGTTTATCTGCATTATTCGCGGTGCGCTCGCACCGGTGGTTTCGTGGGCAACAGTGTCCTGTTTGCTGTGTGGTTGGCAGGACGCAAGTGCCAGCAACAGTATAGTTAGCATGAGGTTACTTTTCAATGCATACATGGTCGATAGTTTGTTTGGCATACTTTCCTGCCTCCACAAAGGGGAAGCAGAAAGGTAAAGTTAGCATAAAAATATGCCAGTGCCAACTATTGCTCCTGTAACATATATGGGTAATCAATCAGACCGCGGGCACCGCCTTCGTAGTAGGTAGATTTGTCACTGCTTGCCCATGAATACTGTTGCCGTATGCGTTCCACGAGATCAGGATTAGAGATAAACGGTCTGCCAAATCCTATCATGTCTGCATGATTTTGTTGTAATGCACGCTCTGCATCTGTTGCATGGAAGCCACCACTTAGTATCAGCCAGTTCTTGAATTGTTGCCGTACTAAATTAGTGAGCGGATGGAGAAATTGCTCAATGAGATAACCGTGTGCAGCGTGTATCTCAATGCCGTCAAAGCCAGCAGCGATGGTATTTCTGGCAGCCTGCAGGGATTGTTGAATCATCTCATGCGTTTCATGGGTGCTGAGTGCATGTAATAATGATCAGGCAGGGGACATTAACTTCGATTTCGCCGTTTACTTACCAGCCTGACCGGTCCGACAAAATTAGAACCGCCGGGAAAGGCGGAGCAGGTACAATGCGGGATTTCTGTTGTAACTTTGCAGGTTATGGGAGAAAGAAAATGGGAGTCCAGGAAAGGCAATTACCATGGGGTAGAAAAAAAAGCATTGAAAAATTTCAATATTTTGAAAATAGTATTAACTTTGTTCTATGGATTTGGGAATTATAGAGAAGGCAGCGAATGCAGTGGCCGATAAGCACCGTTTGTCGATTATCATGGAGATAGCGAAAAAGGGTTCAATTGCGTGCGGTGATGTATGTTGCTTTACCTGTCTGTCTCAACCTACTGTTTCGCATCATGTAAAAATATTGGTTGATAGTGGTGTGTTGAACTCTACGAAAAACGGGCGAGTAGTGGAGCTGACCATCAATAAGGAAATGATGAAGCAGTTATCAATGTTCTTTCTTAAACTGAGTTAAAGTCACTATTGAGGAGGGCTGGAGACTGATTGCGGCGGTCAACGGCTTTTTTTATAGGTTTATATATTGACACTTTTAAATAAATGGATTTTTGAAGAGATGTGATCTCTTTTTTTATCTGTTTAAATATCGATTATTTTAAATAAATAAATAAATCACTTAAATAATTACATACCATGAGTCAGTTAAAAGACAAAGTAGCTGTCATTACGGGCGGCAACAGCGGGATCGGATATGCTACAGCAGAAGATTTTTTGAAGAAAGGCGCGAAGGTCTTAATCACAGGACGTAACCCTGAGGCGGTACAACGGGCCGTACACAGTCTTGGGGCTCCGGCGGAGGGTTTTACAGCAGACCAGTCAAGTCTTGCAGATACGGAGAAATTGGCGGCGTATGTGCGTAGTCGTTATGGAAAGGTAGATATACTGTTCATCAATGCGGGAGTAGGAAAATTTCAGCCATTTGAACAGGTAACAGAAAAGGATTTCGATGAAATAATGGACATTAACTTTAAAGGAGCATTCTTTACGGCGCAACAATTGCTTCCTTTAATTAACGAAGGTGGCAGCATTATCTTCCTTTCCTCGATCAACGCCTATTCCGGTATGCCCAATGCAGTGGTTTACTCTGCAAGCAAGGCAGCTATGAACACTGCCGCCAGAACTCTGGCGCGTGAACTTGCTTCCCGGAAGATCAGGGTCAATGTGGTAAATCCCGGCCCTATTGTAACACCGATACTGGAGAAAGCAGGTATAACCGGGGAAGAAGCCATTGCCTTCCGTGCACAGCTCGCCGAAAAAGTGCCACTGGGACGTATGGGCGAATCTCCGGAAGTGGCCAAACTGGTTTCTTTCCTGGCATCTGATGATGCCTCCTTTATCACAGGTTCTGAGTACAACGTGGATGGTGGCCTGATCGTACATCCGCTGTTGGCATAGGAAATTCAAAAACGGTTCTTCTTTGATTTACAGTTGTTATAAAAGGTTGTAGGTTGTTTAGTTAACCCCATTAGTATTTTGGGATTTATTGATTTTGGTATTTAGGGATTTATGAATATAGCGAAGACCATGGTTATTGTTTAAGTAGAACATAATCTCCACTATATTAATAAATCCCTAAATATTTTTTGCTGTTCCGTTTTTATTTATACCTTCGTTAACCAAATGGTTAAATTAAATGGTTAATTATGAGTGGCGAGAAAAATACAGAAGCACAGATCATAGCAGCGGCGAAGAAAATATTCATGCAGAAAGGACTGGCGGGGGCGCGGATGCAGGATATTGCAGACGAAGCGGGCATTAACAAGGCGATGCTGCATTACTACTATCGTAGCAAAGACAAGCTGTTTGAAATTATCTTCAATGAAGCTGCAGACAATGTGTTCCGTGTGCTCAGCGCCATTCTTCAGTCTGATATGCCATTCCGCGAAATGATTGCTGCCATTATTGACAACTACATCGATAATCTCATCAAAAATCCTTACCTGCCCGTATTTGTGCTGAACGAGATCCACCAGAATCCGGAAAGGATAGTGTCCCGCTTTACCAAATCGGGGAACTCACCTGATATACAGGCATTTATGGATAAGGTGAACAAGGCGCAGAAAAAGAAACAGATCAGATCCATCCAACCGTTGCAGTTGCTGCTGAATATTGTATCCATGTGCATTTTCCCGTTTGCGGCGAGACCGCTGATACAAACAGTATCCGGAGCCAGCGATCAGCAATGGAAGGAACTGATGGAAGAGCGCAAAGCATTGGTGACAGAATTTATTCTGCGCGCATTGGAGCCGTAAAATTTTTTATCCTTGAGTTAACTGAATGGTTAAATTTAATGGTTAATTTATGAAAAACATTCTCTGGATCTGCCTGCTGTGTAGTGTTTCCGCTGTTGCTCAGGATGCTGCTGTCCTTACACTGGAAGAGTGCCAGCAGCTGGCCCGGCAGCATTATCCGTTGCTGAAACAACAGCAGGTGTTGGACAATATATTGCAGATACAGGTCAGAAACATCAACAACGCCTGGTTGCCGCAGGCTACACTCAATGGCCAGGCCAGTTATCAGTCGGACGTGGTGCAGATCCCTATCAAGCTACCTGATGTGAATATCGAGTCGCCCGCGAAAGACCAGTACCGCGCCACAATAGACGTTACTCAGCAGCTATATGATGGTGGCGCCACCCGCCGGCAGCGCGACTTGCAGGTATTGCAACAGCAATCCGCCCGGCAGCAGGTGGAAGTAGACCTGTACAAAATCCGGCAACAGGTTACACAGACTTATTTTAATGCACTGCTGGCAAAGGAATATATCAGCGTGTCACGCCTGGCGCAGCAGGACCTGCAGCAACGCCTGGAGAAATTACAGGCCGGCGTGAAGTTCGGCAGTGTGCTGCCTTCTGCTGCCGATATGATACAGGCGGAGCTGCTGAAGGCGCAGCAGCAGGAAATATCTGCCGCTGCTTCCAGTAAAGCATACCTTGAAATATTACAACTGCTCACCGGCAGCCGTATAACAGACGTGGCTACACGTACACCCGCTGTGGCGGAACTAACTTCTACGGATACACTAAGCCGGCCGGAGCTGCAACTCTTCCGCCTTCAGCGCAATACATTACTGCAACAATCTGCTCTCACCGGCACACGCACACTGCCTCGCATCAGTGCGTTTGTACAGGGAGGTTATGGCCGCCCTGGTCTCAATATGCTCAGCAACAGTTTTGATTCCTACTATATAGCCGGCGTGCGGCTCAGCTGGACACTCTGGAACTGGCAGGCACGGCGCAATGAGCAACGGGTGCTGGTGCTGCAGGAGAAGAATGTAGCCGCACAGGCAGATGCTTTTACGCTTAACACGCAGGTACAACTGGCACAGCAGCGTGCAGAGATCTCCCAGTTGCAACAGACGATCGGGAAAGACGCTTCCATTATTAAATTACGCGCTGCTGTGAAAGACGCTTCTGCCTCGCAGCTGGACAATGGGGTTATCACTGTGCATGAATATGTGCAGGACCTCAACGCCGAAACACAGGCTCGCATCAGCGAAAGAACACATACGCTGCAACTGGCCCTGGCCCAAATCAATTATCAACTGATCCGTGGTTATTAAAATTTATCAATACATGAAAGCTGCAAACATTGCAATGATCGCTATTCCGCTGGTGGCTCTGCTAGCCTGCAGTAGCAGGAAACATACGTCGGATGCATACGGCAACTTTGAGGCAGTGGAAACAGTAGTGGGGGCTGAAAGCACCGGCAAGCTGCTCGTATTCGGCGTGGAAGAAGGCATGACGCTGCCTGCTGACACGGTAGTGGGCTGGATAGACTCTACACAGCTACACCTCAAAAGAACGCAGTTACAGGCTAACATCCGGGCGGTGCTCAGCAAAACGCCCGACACACAACCTCAGCTTCAGGTGATCAGCGAACAGATAGCACGACAAAAAGTAGAGCAACGACGTATCACCAATCTGTTGAATGCACATGCTGCTACACCCAAGCAACTCGATGATATCAATGCACAAATCGCGGTACTTGAAAAGCAATACCGCTCCCTGGCTTCCTCCCTTCAGACGCAGGTAAGCGGTATCCACAGCGAAACGCAGCCATTGCAGGCGCAGGTGGCACAGGTGGCAGACCAGCTTACACAATCGCGTGTAGTCAACCCCGTTAATGGCACCGTACTGGTGAAGTATGTTGAGAAAGGAGAGATCATCACCTATGGAAAGGCACTCTACAAAATAGCAGACCTGTCTGACCTGATTCTGCGTGCCTACATCAGCGAAGAGCAGCTGGGACAGGTAAAAACCGGACAACAGGTTACCGTGCTGACTGACCAGCCCGAAGGCAAATACCGCGAGTGGCCTGGTATCATTACCTGGATTGCGGCCGAAGCGGAATTTACCCCCAAGATCATACAGACGAAAGAAGAAAGAGTCAACCTGGTATACGCGGTAAAAGTAAAAGTGAAAAACGATGGTAGCCTGAAAATCGGCATGCCAGCTGAATTGTTGTTCGCTAAAAAGTAAGTTATGGAACATCCCATCATTGTGGAAGGAGTCTCAAAACATTTCGGAGCGCAGAAAGCCTTACAGGATATTTCCTTTGAAGTGAAGCCTGCCGAGCTTTTTGGGCTGATCGGCCCCGATGGCGCGGGTAAGTCAACATTATTCCGTATCCTCACTACCTTGTTACTAGCGGATAAAGGCCGCGCCGTTGTTGCCGGTATGGATGTAGTTAAACAATACAAGGCCATACGCCGGCACGTAGGCTATATGCCCGGCAGGTTTTCTCTATACCAGGATCTCAGTGTGGAAGAGAACCTTCATTTTTTTGCCACCATCTTCAACACGACCATTACTGCCAACTACGATCTGATAAAAGATATTTACGAACAGATCCAGCCATTTAAAGACAGGCCTGCGGGGAAGTTGTCGGGGGGCATGAAGCAGAAGCTGGCGTTATGTTGTGCGCTGGTACACAAACCGGTGGTGTTATTCCTTGATGAGCCTACTACCGGTGTAGATCCTGTTTCACGCAAGGAGTTCTGGGAAATGCTGAAAGGACTCCGGGAGAAAGGTATACCGGTACTGGTATCCACCCCCTACATGGATGAAGCGGTACTGTGCGATCGTGTAGCGTTGATACAGGATGGCAGCATCCTGGAAATTGATACGCCGCAGCACATCATCAATCGCTTCCGGCAACCTATCTGGGCGGCAGCAGCAGATAATATGTTCCGGCTGCTCACAAGTATCAGGGCTTTCCCACAGACTGCCAGCTGCTACGCTTTCGGCGACAGTCTCCATGTAACTTTGCAACACGGCGAAGCTGATCTGCCATCCCTCAAGGCATACCTTGACGGACAACAGCAGCCATATACGATAAAGCCGATCACCGCCAGTATTGAAGACTGCTTCATGGCATTAAGTGCATAATCATATGAATCCGATCATCACCAGATCACTCACTAAGAAGTTCGGCAGTTTCATTGCCACAAATGCCATCACTTTTGAAGTGATGCCGGGAGAGATCTTCGGTTTCCTCGGCGCCAACGGCGCTGGCAAAACCACCGCGATGCGTATGTTGTGCGGCTTGCTGAAACCATCCGGTGGTGAGGCTTTTGTGGCTGGGTATGATGTGTATACGCAGACAGAGAAGGTGAAGAAGAACATCGGTTATATGAGCCAGCGTTTTTCTTTGTATGAAGATCTTACCGTAAAAGAGAATATCCGGTTTTACGGAGGGATCTATGGCCTGCGCAGCGGACAGATAAAGGAGAAGACGTCAAAGCTCCTGCAGCAGCTGCAAATGGAGAAAGAGGGCGATCAGCTGGTGAGCAGTCTGCCGCTGGGATGGAAGCAGAAGCTGGCTTTTTCCGTGGCCGTACTACACGATCCTTCCATCGTATTCCTGGATGAGCCTACCGGCGGTGTGGATCCGGTTACGCGCCGCCAGTTCTGGGATATGATTTATGCTGCAGCCGACAGGGGCGTTACGGTATTCGTAACTACCCACTACATGGATGAAGCGGAGTACTGTAACCGGGTCTCAATCATGGTCGATGGCAGGATAGAAGCGCTGGATACACCGGCCGCACTGAAAACAATGTATCATACCTCTACTATGGATGGCGTGTTCTTACAATTAGCAAGAGGAAAATAAAAGAATCATCATGCGTCAGTTTTTTGTTTTTGTACGCAAGGAGTTTTATCACATCTTCCGCGACAGGCGTACCCTGCTCATTCTCTTTGGAATGCCGGTAGTACAGATCATCCTGTTCGGCTTCGCGATCACAAATGAGATCAAAGGAGCCAGGATAGCAGTGCTGGACCAGTCGCGCGATTACTACAGCACACGGCTCACCGGCAGGCTTACCGCGTCGGGGTATTTCGCCGTTGACCAATACCTGCAAAACAACCATGAGCTGGAAGCCGCTTTCAGAGCAGGCCAGATCAAGATGGCAATTGTAATTCCTGGAAATTTCGGAGAGAATTTTTTTCACCACAGAAGCGCACCGGTACAGTTGCTGGCTGATGCAGGTGATCCCAATACTGCTACCACGTTGCTTAACTATGCTACGGCTATTATCGGCAACTATCAGCAGGAGCTGAACGATCAGATGAAACTTCCACTGCGTATAAATGCTACTGTTACAATGCTGTACAACCCTGCGCAGAAAAGCGTGTTTATGTTTGTACCTGGTGTAATGACACTGATATTGCTGCTCGTGTCTGCAATGATGACATCCATAACCATCACGAGAGAAAAGGAACTCGGTACCATGGAGATATTATTGGTATCGCCCCTGCCGCCATTCATGATCATATTTGGAAAGGTGATGCCGTATATCCTGCTGGCGTTCATCAATGCGCTGGTGATTCTCGCCATGGGAACGGGTATCTTCGGCATGCCTGTAAAAGGGAGTCTGGTGCTGCTGCTGGCAGAATGTGTACTGTTTGTCTTGACGGCATTATCACTCGGCATCCTGATCTCTACCGTCACAAGTACGCAGCAAACTGCCATGATGGCCTCTATGATGGGACTGATGATGCCTACAGTACTGTTGTCCGGCTTCATCTTCCCGGTGGAAAGTATGCCACGGCCGCTGGCACTGCTGACGAATATCATGCCGGCAAAATGGTTTATTATCATCCTGAAGGATATTATGCTGAAAGGCGCCGGACTGAAAGACGTATGGCTGCCAACACTGGTGCTGGCTGGTATGACACTGTTCTTTCTAGGGATAAGTATCAGAAACTTTAAAATCCGTTTAAGCTGATGCGTACTATCTTGTTTTTATTACAGAAAGAGTTTCTGCAGATCTTCCGTAGCAGGGCCATGCTACGTATTATCCTCATTGTGCCGGTGGTGCAGCTGTTGCTGTTGTCTTATGCAGCCAACTACGAAATAAAAAATATAGCTATTGACGTTATAGACCAGGATTTATCGCCATGGTCACGGCAGCTGGTGAACAAACTGACAGCCTCAGGTTACTTCCGGCTGCACCGGCAGACATTCAACACAAAGGACGCGTGGAACGATATAGCGACGGACCGGGCGGATCTCATATTGGTTATACCTCCGCATTTTGAACGCGATCTGGTGAAAGATGACGAAGCACAACTGCAATTACTGGTGAATGCTATCAACGGTAGCAAGGCCGGTATAGCATATGGTTATGCCGCCAGCATTATCCGTGATTTCAACCAACAGGTACGCCTCTCCTGGCTTGCGCTGGATAAACGCAACGGTCCGCCGGTAATACCCATTACGTATTCCAACTGGTATAACGAAAGACTGGACTATAAAGTGTTCATGGTACCGGGAATACTGGTAGTACTAGTGACGATGATCGGGGCCTTTTTATCAGGGATGAATATTGTAAAAGAGAAGGAGATCGGCACCATCGAGCAGCTAAATGTAACGCCTATACGCAAGTATCAGTTTATTCTTGGCAAGCTGATACCTTTCTGGGTAGTGGCCATATTTGAGCTGGCTTTCGGGCTGCTGATAGGTACGCTTGTGTTCCGGTTACCCATTGTCGGCAATATTGCGCTGGTATTTCTTTTTGCTGCAGTGTACCTGTGGGTGATGCTGGGTATGGGACTGCTGATCTCTACATTTACGGATACGCAACAGCAGGCGATGTTCATTGCCTGGTTCTTTGTCATCATCTTTATGTTGATGAGCGGGCTGTTTACCCCAGTGGAAAGCATGCCCCACTGGGCACAGGTGATCACCTGGTTCAATCCTATTGCCTACTTCGTGAAGGTAATACGTATGGTGATGCTAAAAGGCAGCGGCTGGGAGCATATCCGCACTTATCTCTACATTATGCTGGCCTTTGCATTGGTGATGAACAGCATTGCTATATTAAACTACCGCAAACGTGCCTAAAGCATTTTGCGCACAAGTTTACCCAGTGTTTTGAGGGCATCGTCTACTTGTTTGCTCCAGGGCGTGCCGTAACTGATACGCAGGCAGTTATTGTAACGGTTCTGCAATGAGAAGATACGTCCGGGACAGAAACTGATCCTGTTTTTCAGCGCTTGCTGGAATAACTCGAAGGTATTGATCTGCGGATCGAGTTCTATCCATAATACACAGCCTCCCTGGGGTCTTGAGATACAGGTACTTTCAGGGAAATATTCTGATATAGCCTGGGAGTACAGCAGGCATTGAGTATGTAACATTTTGCGCAGATTGCGCAGATGAAATTCGTAACGGCCTATTTCCAGGAAATGTCCTACTGCAGCATGCGGCAGCGAAGCGCAGGCAATGGAGTGATTCTGTTTCATAAGCAGCACCTTCTCCTTGTATTTGCCGGGAATGGTCCAGCCTACACGGTATCCCGGCGCCAGTGATTTGGAGAAGGAGTTGCATAGCAGCACATGTCCTGTTTTATCGAACGATTTACAGGTGGCAGGTCGTTCTCTGCCAAAGTACAGATCTCCGTAAATATCATCTTCAATCAGGGCAATATCATACTTCTCCACCATCTTCACGAGTGCTTGCTTGTTTTTATCCGGCATGCAGCTGCCCAGCGGGTTATTGAAGTTGGTAACAAACAGGCATGCTTTGATCTTGTGTTTGGGAATGGCCTTGTCGAGATAATCGAGGTCTACACCATAGATAGGATGAGTGGGCACTTCCAGTACTTTAAGCCCCAGACTTTCCGCCAGCTGTAAAGCACCATAGTACGAGGGGCTTTCCAGCGCAATGGTATCCCCTGGCTGTGTGGTGGCCGATAAGCAGAGGGTGAGCGCATCCATGCAGCCGCTGGTAGTGATGATATCATCTGCGGTCACTGCAGTGCCCCAGCTGAGTGACATGCGTGCAATCTGCCTGCGCAGCAGTTCATTACCCTGCAGCGGTTCATAGCCGATGCCATTGGCTGGTAGCTCACGCATGGCGTGTATCACCGCCTTAGCCATTTTGGCGGCCGGCATGACGCTGGTAGGTGGCGTGGCCACAGAAAATTTCAGAATACTCTCATTGCTCATGTGATGGAACACTTCCATCACCATATCACTCACCGTTACATCGCTGGCTTTCTTCACCGGGCGGCAGGTGCCGGGAATAGGCGCCATGCGTCGCATATTACGGCTGATATAATAACCTGATTTGGGTCTTGACTCGATCAGCCCTTTCCCTTCCAGGTGATAATAGGCCTGGAATGCTGTGGTGAGGCTGATGCCATGTTGTTTGCTCAACACGCGTACTGACGGTAGTTTTTCACCCGTCTTCATCACTTCTTTTTCTATCAGCTGTTCTATATTGTCGGCAACCTGCAGGTAAAGGTGATCAGCAGTCTTTAACATGGACGTATTTTTAGAAAGGATTATCTGATATGGTCAAAGGTAAGAAAATAAAAACTGTTATAGGTGTAATGAAAATCAGCTTTTTGCCAATTTGCCCAACATCTGCAGTGCCCAGTCCTGGTCTTCATTCCAGGGATTGGCATAAGAAAGACGCAGGCAGTTACCGTATTTGTGCTGACTGGAAAAGAGGCCCCCGGGTGTAAAGCTTATTTGTTTTTCCAGTGCTCTCCTGTACAGTTCCCAGGTATCCATTTTTCCTGGTAGCTCCACCCAAATACTGATACCACCGTCAGGGCGGGTGAGGCGGGTACCTGCCGGGAAATACTCTTTTACCGCCTGTATCAGCTGCATGCGTTGTGTGGAGAGTTGTTGCCGCAACAAGCGTAAATGCAGATCGGGCCGTTGATTGTCGAGATATTTGTTGATGACCAGTTGTGTCAGCAGGCTGGTGCCAACAGACGACAAGAACTTCAGTTCGTTTAGCCGTTCACGATACCTGTGGCTGATGATCCAGCCCACGCGCAGGCCCGGCGCTATGAATTTGGAAAAAGAAGAACAATACAATACAAGGTCAGCCCGGTCGAAGCTCTTGATGGTACTGGGTCTGTCGGGGGAGAAATAGAGCTCTCCGTAGACATCATCTTCAATCAGCGGTACCTGGTATTTTTCAATGAGTCTGGCAAGTTCCTTTTTATGTTGACCAGGCATACAGCTGCCCAGCGGGTTGTTGTAATTGGGAACGAAAAGACAGGCTGTTACTTTTTTCCTGCGGAAAGCATCTTCCAGTTTTTCAAGGCTGATGCCGGTAACCGGATCAGTGGGTATTTCCAGGGCTTTCATGCCGAGGTTTTCGATGGCCTGCAATAAACCGAAGAAAGTAGGTGACTCTATCGCAATCGTATCGCCGGCTTTGGCGACGGCACGTAGACAAAGTGCGGCGGCCTCCATGGCGCCGTTAGTGATCAGGATGTCGTCAGGAGATACGGTGCCGCGCCAGTTGAGTGACAGCCGCGCAATGTGCCTGCGTAGCGGTTCATGGCCAGCGAGATCACTGTAAGGGATATATGAAGTTTTTCCTTCCAGTGCAGCCTGTCGCAATGCTTTATTGATCCTGCCCACGGGAAGTAGTGATGGATGTGGCGCCGGGCCTATGAGAGAAATGATGCCGGCGCGCTGGCTATGCTGCATCATGGCTGCGACTTTTTCACTGATCTTTACGTGCGAAGGAGACGCAGCCGGTGTGCTGACAGTTGGTAGTTCCGGCAATAACCGGTGAGAGAAACGCACAAAGTAACCCGATTTCTCTTTGGCCTCCACCCAGCCTTTGCGTTCGAGATGCAGGTATACCTGCAAAGCAGTGCTGATACTGACGTTGTGTTCACGATGCAGGCTCCGCAGCGACGGCAGTTTCTCGCCTATCGCATAAACGCCGCTGCTGATCATAGATTCAATGCGTTGCGCCAGCTGGAGGTATAAAAAATCGTCTTCGTCGGGCATCTCCTCAAAAGAAATCTGTTATGGTCAAAATTACGAAAATCTGTATCTGTTTTGGTACCACTTTTTGTTCTTATTTTGTATTATTATAAATATCAACAAAAACTAAAATTATGAAAGAGAGAATGGATATGTCCGTAGCGTTTCCGGAAGGCTTCAATGCAGTACTGAGCGTGGAAAACGCACTCCGGAAAAGCGGTATCGATAAAACATTATATGAGCTTGTCAAGATACGCGCCTCGCAGATCAACGGCTGCTCTTACTGTCTTAATATGCATACCCGCGATGCACGCACCGGAGGTGAAACAACACAGCGCATTGACAACGTGGCGGCATGGCGGGAAGCCCCCTTCTATACTGAGCGGGAGCGTGCTGCCCTGGCGCTTACCGAATCTGTAACCCTGCTGGCTTCCACGCATGTGCCTGATGATGTGTACGACGCTGCCGCAGCAGTATTTACGGAGAAAGAACTGGCTGTTGTGATCATGGCTATTACAGTGATCAACGCCTGGAACAGGATATGCGTTACTACCCGCAAATTACCGGATTGATCAATATTACCAGTGACAATCAGTAAGGCAGCAAAATAGCAAGAATCGGTACCTGCAGTTGCTGCCTTTATTTTACTTTTGCTATTATGAGGCAAAAGATAAAGATACCGGTGAATGATTCTGTCAACTTTTCGTTTGAAGAATGCCTTCATTTCCTGAACAGGTCAGACAAAGAATGTCTTCACTATATCACAGACGGAAAGCTGCGGAGGATGCTGCTTGCAGGCGGAGAGCCTGTAATTGTGGAAATTGCCCCCGGCGATATGCCTGCATACCTCGAAGCCACCGTCCTGGCGCCTTCCGGCGAAGTGTTTCCTGAAGCAGATATTATACGTTTTATTACACATTGGTTGCATCTCGATGCCAGTCTGCAACCCTTTTATGATTACACACTCACCGATCCGGTGCTCAACGGTATTGCGTCCGAATACCATGGCCTGCGTCTTGTGGGTATGCCGGATCTCTTTGAAGCACTCACCTGGCCTATCATCGGACAGCAGATAAATCTGTCGTTTGCCTACACACTTCGCCAGCGGTTTATTCAGCATTTCGGTTTTCATATAAGTACGGACGGAACGGATTATTATCTGTACCCACAACCTGAAGTAATTGCTGCACTTACGACTGAGCAACTCACACCGATGCAGTTCTCGCGTAGCAAGGCACTTTATCTCATTGAAATGGCGAAAGCCATGGCAGAAGGGCGTATGAGCGCTGAATTGCTTGCCGCGTTGTCATATGAAGAGGCCCGCGCAAAACTTGTGAGCATGAAAGGCATTGGCAACTGGTCTGCTAATTACGCGCTCATGAAATACAGCCGGTTCCCGCAGGCGCTACCACTGGAAGATGTAGGATTGCACAACGCAATCAGATACAGATTGGGATTACCCGCAAAACCTGACCCGGCTGCGTTGCAGGAGTATACAAAATCGTGGAAGGAACATGCTGCCTACGCCACTTTTTATTTGTGGAGATCACTGTTATCTCCCACTAACAATTAACCATATCACAATGGAACAAGAGCGCCCACATGTCAGGATGGACTCACCGGTAGGACCGCTGGTGATAAGTGGTACCGGAGAATTTATCCAGTCTGTTTCTTTTACTGACGAACCCCGGGCGGACCTGCTATTACCGGAAAGCGTCAATCCACCTGCGTTGCTGAAGGAATGTGTAAAGCAGTTGCAGGAATATTTTGATGGTACCCGCAAAGTATTTGATATTCCCATCAGTCAGCCCGGTACTGATTTTCAGCAGACCGTGTGGAAACAACTAACTACTATCCCTTACGGACAAACGATTTCCTATCTGCAGCTTGCACATCGCATCCGCAATCCTAAAAGCATACGGGCGGTAGGTACTACCAACGGTAAAAACAGACTGGCTATCATTGTACCCTGTCACCGCGTGATAGGTAGTGATGGCTCGCTCACTGGCTATGCCGGGGGCCTGTGGAGGAAAAAGTGGTTGCTGGATCATGAGACAACTGATCTCTTTAAGCAATAATGCAAATCTTCACACATCAGCTTAATCACACTAATCAAGAAATCATACTCCAATCTGATCTGGTCAAAAAACTCAAAACTGGATCTGTTTTTGCATTAATAATTATCCCAATTTTGTCCTCGGAAACTACCTACATCTTCTAAATCATCCGCATATCATGAGGCTCCAGGAAGACCTAAAGCATACAGATCAGTTATTACAACAGGCCAAGGAATATAGTAGCCGGTTTTTATCAGAAATAGATACACGGGCCGCAGATAAGGTATTGGGGGAGCCCGGAAGAAGCGGCATCCCGCAGGACGGACTGGGAGGGGCCGCCGCCCTGGAACTGTTCGATAAACAATATGGTGATAGCCTTACAGCAGCTGTAGGTCCCCGCTATTGGGGGTTTGTAACAGGCGGTGTAACGCCTGCCGCGCTGATGGGCGACTGGATTGCGTCCACCACAGATCTCAATGCATCAGATAAAAGCTCAGCCGCCTTTTATATAGAAACGGAAACCATTGCTTTACTGAAAGAACTGTTCGGGTTACCAGAAGCATTTCTTGGTTGCTTTACTACAGGAGCTACCATGGCGAATTTTGTAGGGCTGTCGCTAGGCCGCCAGTGGCTGGGACACCAGCGTGGTATTGATATTGGTCGTGACGGCATGGCCGGTATACAGGACCTTAAAGTAGTTTCATGCGTGCCTCATTCCAGTGTAACGAAGTCGATGTCGATGCTGGGGCTGGGCCGCAATAATGTGATTAGGCTCCCGGCGTTACCGGATCGTGAGAGTGTTGATATGGATGCCTTCAAGGCTTATCTTGAAACGCATAAAGGTGAGCCTTTCATCTTTGTGGCAAGCGCGGGAACTGTGAACACCGTTGACTTTGACGATATCGCCGCCATTGCAGCGCTGAAGAAAGAGTATAATTTCTGGCTGCATGTGGATGCAGCATTCGGTGGATTCGCAGCATGTAGTGAAGAGCACAAACATCTGTTAAATGGATGGGAACTGGCAGACAGCATCACCATTGATGCACACAAATGGCTGAATGTACCTTACGACGCTGCAATGATCTTCTCACGCCATCCGAAGTTACAGGTGGAAGTGTTTCAGAATGCAGGCGCTGCTTATCTGGGCGATCCGGCAGCGAATTTTAATTTCATTAATTACATCCCTGAGAACTCCCGCCGTCAGCGGGCTTTGCCAGCATGGTTCTCCCTTATGGCATACGGTAGAAATGGTTACCGCGACATTGTGGAAAATGATGTGAGGCTGGCCCGTCAACTGGGTGATCTGCTGGCAGCAGATAAGCAGTTCAGGCTGTTATCGCCTGTACGGCTGTGTGTCGTGTGCTTTACACTGAACGTGCCTGCGGGTGTACAGGAAGAAATGGTGGATCAATACCTCAATAAATTGAATGCTACCGGCGTAGTTTGTATGACACGCACGGTGTATGCCGGTCAGCCGGCCATCAGAGCGGCTCTGGTGAACTGGAGGACTACTGCCAACGACATTACACTGGCATATCAGACAATGAAGGAAGTAGCAGCAACAATGCTGAACCAATATTCATATGCGTAAATCAAATACGAATGCTTATATCGCACTAGCTATAGTAAGTATTTTCTGGGGCACCACCTACCTGGCGTCAAGAATTGGTGTCCGACATATTCATGGGGTGATGCTGGCAGGGCTTAGACAAACCACCGCCGGCTTCCTGATCACAGGATTTTTCTTTCTCAAAGGCTATAAATTACCCGAGAAGATTGTACTGTCAAAGCTCTTTGTAATGGGACTGCTCATGCTCTGTGGCAGCAACGGCCTGATGACATGGGCCATGCAATACATTCCCAGCGGACTGGGAGCTATCATCTCCGCCACAGTTCCTATCTGGATCACGATCTTCAGTTACTTCCTTGTGAAGCGCACGAGGCTCAGTTATCAGCTGATCATCGGTATGTTGCTGGGATTTGCAGGTGTTGCGGGTATCTTCTACAATTATTTATCCAGCCTGATGAACCCTGATTTTCGTTTCGGTATTATGCTGTCGATCTTCGCGTGTATCTTCTGGGCGCTGGGATCTGTGCTCACCGCCAAATGGGCACTGGGAGTGAACTATCTCTTCGGAGCAGGATTCCAAATGCTTTTCAGTGGCATCGTAATGTTGCTGGTGGGCACGCTGGTACTGGGACAGCAACTCAACGCAGATAGTTTCACGGCAGAACTGTGGGAAAGCCTGTTGTACCTGGTACTTGTCGGTTCCGTACTTTCTTATTCGGCTTATGTGTTTACATTAAACAATCTGCCGCCATCGCTGGCCGCTGTATATGCCTATATCAACCCGATAGTGGCTGTGCTCCTGGGGTGGATACTGCTGCATGAGAGCCTGAATTGGCTGATGGGCTTTTGTTCTCTCGTTACAGTCGGCGGTGTATATCTCGTAAATAACGCATTCAATAAAAATAAAAAGATCAGCAGTTAGGATATAGGATTGGGTTTCAGTAACAGGAATTAATCAACAGCTTGCACATAAATCAACAGCTTTGTCAAACATTCAACAGCAGAGCCTTTTCACAACTGACACCTGAGTCCTATATCCCGATTACTGTAATAGTAAAGTTTTAAGGTAGAAGTTAAGAGTTCAGATGCTCACCCGGTTTTCACCGACGGAGCATCTTTTTTTATGTAGTTATGTGGTTATGTGGTTATGTGGTTATGTTGCTATTTATGCATGTGACGAAGATCTTTAAAAAGATTTATTACGATCAGACAACAATTATCGATCTTCGTATTGATATATGCTGCATTCATAAATAACAAAATACCTAAATAACCAAATAACAAAATAGTATGGAAATTATCAGGGCTACAGAGCTGCATACGAATGAAGTTGCGGTATTGTTTGATGCCTACCGCAGCTACTATGATCAGGCGCCGGATTACAAAGGAGCGCTCGCATTTATCACTGAAAGGATCACACAACAGGATAGTATTATTTTTGTTGCACTGAAGGGGGAGGAGATTATCGGCTTCACGCAGCTGTATCCCATCTTCACTTCACTGGGCATGAAGCGTGGCTGGTTGCTCAATGATTTGTATGTGCTGGAAGAATACCGCAATCTTGGCGCTGGCACCGCATTGCTGGACGCTGCCAAAGAACATGGCACAAAAACCGGCGCGGCCTGGCTGATGTTGCAGACCTATATTGCCAACACCAGCGCACAGCGCCTGTATGAGGCAAATGGATTTAAAAAGGATACTAACTCCTTTTACTATTACCAATCACTTTAGTAACCCGGATTTCTTTTTATTTGCAGGATGGATACAGCAGCAAAAAATCCCTGGACAATACATTCCAGCGAAATACGATATGATAACAACTGGATAAGGGTGACACACCATGAAGGCCTGAATCCCGCAGGTGGGCCAGGTATTTATGGCGTGGTGCACTTTAAAAATACAGCAGTTGGCGTAGTACCGCTGGATGATGAAATGAATATCTATCTGGTGGGGCAGTTCCGCTTTCCCTTGAATAAGTTCAGCTGGGAAATACCAGAGGGTGGCGGCCCGCTGGGCGAAGAGCCGCTGGACACCGCCAGGCGCGAGCTGCTGGAGGAAACGGGGCTTGAAGCTGCGCAGTGGCAGGTAATCACACGCATGGACCTCTCCAATTCCGTGAGTGATGAAATAGGTGTGGTATACCTGGCCAGAGGACTGGAACAGCGCACCGCCGCGCCGGAAGACACTGAACAGTTGTCTGTCAGAAAAGTGCCGTTCAGTGAGGCATATGAGATGGTGAAAAGGTTTGAAATTACGGATTCGCTTTCTGTTGCCGCTATCCAGAAAATAAGGCTGATGATACTGGAAGGAGAGCTGGTTTAAGATAAAAACCGTTTCTTTGCAGCAAATGGACAGAAAATTTAATTCTTTCAAGGGGGACAGAGACAAGAGAGGCGGTGGCCCAAAAAGGTATGCTGCACCGCGGCCCAAGCAATCATCGTTGATAATTGGCCGTCAGCCTGTTATGGAGGCGCTTAACAGCGGTAAGTCGATAGAGCGTATTTATATGCTCCGCACCGCTACCGGGGATATTATCCCGCAAATCAGGGAACTGGCTGCTGCCGGTAATATTCCCATCAACACGGTACCGGTGGAAAAGCTCAATGGGCTCACACAGGCTAATCACCAGGGCGTAGTAGCCATTGCCGGCAATGTTACTTATCTCGATCTGCAAGACGTAATATCGCATGTAACAGAACAGGGCGAAACACCACTGTTTCTTATATTGGATGGCATCACGGATGTGCGTAACATTGGCGCCATCGCACGGAGCGCAGTATGCTGCGGAGCGCAGGCCATCATCATCCCCGATAAAGGCGTTGCTGCGCTGAATGAGGAAGCTATGAAATCCTCTGCCGGCGCACTGGAGAAGATAGCCGTATGCAGAGTCAATAGCCTTCTCAAAGCAATTGATACGCTTCATCTCAACGGCATCAAAGTGATGACGAGTGAAATGGAGACAGATGTCAAATTATACGAATGCGATCTGAAAGAGCCGGTAGCAGTGATCATGGGGGCTGAGGATAATGGCGTGTACCCGGCACTGCGTAAGGCGTCCGATACGCTCTTCCGTATACCTATGGCCGGTAACTTCGAATCATTCAACGTGTCCGTTGCCGCCGGTATTATTTTGTATGAAGCATTGAAACAACGTACCATTGTGTAACTGCTAACAAAGGATATTATGCTCAAACTGGTAGAATGCCCCCGCGATGCGATGCAGGGATGGCACAGGATGATCAGCACAGATGAAAAAGTGGAATACCTCAATACATTGCTGAAGGTAGGTTTCGATACGCTCGATTTCGGCAGCTTTGTATCGCCGAAAGCCATCCCGCAGATGGCCGATACAAAAGAGGTGCTGCCCCGCCTTGATCTCTCCGGCGCTACCAGCAAACTGCTGGCTATCGTCGCTAATGTACGTGGCGCTGAAGAAGCCATCGTTTATGATGAGATCAGTTATCTGGGTTTCCCTTTTTCTATATCCGAAACATTCCAGTTACGCAATACCAATAAAACCATCGCAGAGTCGCTGGAGCAGGTTCATACCATGCAGGAGCTATGTATCAAGAACAACAAAGAGCTGGTGGTGTATATCTCCATGGGATTTGGTAATCCCTATAATGATCCGTACAGCCCGGAGATCGTATTGCAATGGGTGGATGAAATGGTGAAGATGGAGATCAACACCATTTCCCTGGCTGATACAGTTGGGGTGGCCAATCCGCAAAATATCTCCGCATTGTTCAAGCATCTTGTACCGGCTTATCCCAATGTGGAAATAGGGGCGCATTTTCATTCTGCGCCATCCAACTGGGAAGAAAAAGTACAGTCCGCCTGGGAGAATGGCTGCAAGCGCTTCGATAGTGCTATCAAAGGCATCGGCGGCTGTCCGATGGCGAAAGATGAACTGGTCGGCAACCTGGCGACAGAGAACATGATTGCATTCTGCCACAGCCACCAGGAACTGCTGACTCTCAATATGCCCGCACTGCAACAGGCGCAGCTGCTGGCCGACAGGATCTTCTACTGAAAGCAGAACAACTAACACCTAAACATACATTCATGCATTTCCATTTAGGCTTCCAGGCGCCGCCGCTGGAGCAGACTATCAGGTACAGCGACAAGCTGTTGCTGATGGGATCTTGCTTCGCTGAGGAAATAGGAGGGAAGCTCGGGGAACATTATTTCGATACCGTTATCAATCCGCATGGTATCCTGTTCAACCCGCTGAGCATCACCCATGCCCTCACCACCTACCTGGAAGGAAAGCAGTATACCACAGCTGACCTCTTTCAGCATAACGATACCTGGAATAGCTGGGACCACCACAGCCGTTTTTCAGCGCTTAGTCCGGAAACAGCACTGGATACTATTAACACGGCACAGCGAAACGCCGCCGCAACGCTTGCGGACGCAGACTGGCTGATAATCACGCTGGGTTCTGCGAATGTATATGTGCTGAAGGAAAACAACCGCATCGTAGGCAACTGCCATAAAGTGCCGTCAGCTGCCTTTTATAAGCGCACGCTGACAACTGAAGAAGTGGTCACTGCGCTGGACAATATGATGCACCGGCTGTTTTTCCACAACCGGAAAATTAATATACTCTTTACCGTTAGTCCCGTACGTTATATCCGTGATGGTCTGGTGGAGAACAATCTCAGCAAGGCAATCCTTTTACAGTCTGTTCATCATCTTGTAAAAAAATTTGACCGCCTCTTTTACTTCCCGGCATACGAGCTGGTGATAGATGATTTACGCGACTACCGTTTTTATAAAGACGATCTGGTACATCCCAATGCAACTGCCATCAACTATGTATGGGAGCAGGTGGTAAAAGCGTGTCTGTCTTCGGGTAGCAGGGAACTGCTACATACCATTGCAGAGATTAACAGGGCGGCGCAACACCGCCCGTTCAATCCGCAGAGCAGCGAGCATCAGCAGTTTCTGCGTACCCACGCGCAGAAAGTGAAGCAGGTGATGACTGCACATCCCCAACTCAGACTGGATGCTCTGCTGCAATACTTTGAGCAACTATAATGTCGTCTGCTCCTTTTTTTCTTTGATGCCCAACATACCTACGGCAAAGCATATAAGCGCAATAGCGATAGGATAGATCAGCCCTGCCAGGTGATTTTTGGTGGAAGTAACCAATATCGTGGAGATTGTGGGCAGCAGTCCGCCGAAGACGCCATTACCAATGTGATAAGGCAGCGACATAGACGTGTAGCGGATGCGGGTAGGAAACAGTTCCACCAGGAAAGCCGCTATAGGTGCATATACCATCGTTACGAACAGTACCTGTACCAGTACCAGCAATATCAGCACAATCATATTGTTGCGGCTTACCGTCAGCTCTTTTTTGTCGGCTGTTTCCCGAAGAATGCTGCCGTCAGTATAGCTATGTATACGGGTGGTTTGCTGCACGCTTTCACCGGTACTGTTTTTATGCAGGTCGCTTTCAATTTTGAACAGGTCTGTTTGCTCGCTTTTCAGCTTCACATCGCCGATCACGTCCATAGCGCGATAGATGGGATAGTAGGTGAGCGCGGCAATGAGCATACCGGTCATCATGATCTTTTTGCGGCCGATGCGGTCAGATAGCGAGCCGAAATAAATGAAAAACGGCGTACCGATCAGCAGCGCTACCGCAATGATAATATTTGACTGCACAAATTCAATGTTCATCGTCTTCTGTAGAAACGACAATGCATAGAACTGACCGGTATACCATACTACACCCTGCCCCATCGCAGCCCCGAAAAGCGCCAGCAGCACAAGCCGCAGGTTCTCTTTATTACCAAAACTTTCCTTGATGGGATTCTTTGATGTCTTACCTTCCTGCTTCATCTGTACAAATAAGGGAGACTCCTGCAACCGTATGCGGATATAATACGACATAATCACGAGAAATATGGACAACAGGAAAGGGATACGCCATCCGTAGCTGTTGAAATTTTCGGTGCTCATCACGGTACGTGTAATCAGGATCACCGCCAATGACACAAAGAGGCCGAGCGTAGCCGTGGTTTGTATAAAGCTGGTATAGTAACCGCGGCGATGGTCAGGCGAATGTTCTGCTACATAGGTTGCAGCTCCGCCGTATTCACCACCCAGAGCCAGGCCCTGCAAAAGGCGCAGCAGCAGTACAATCATGGGAGCTAGTACACCGATGGTATGATAACTGGGAATAAGCCCGATCGCAAATGTGGAGCCCCCCATGATCAGCAAGGTAAGCAGGAAGGTATATTTGCGGCCAACCATATCTCCCAGCCGTCCGAATACAATGGCGCCGAAGGGACGTACAATGAAGCCTACCGCGAAAGTAGCCAGCGTGGCGATATATGCCAGCTCCGGATTGCTGGGAGGAAAGAATTTCTCTGAAATGATTGCAGATAAACTACCGAAGATGTAGAAGTCGTACCATTCTATGAGTGTACCGGCAGATGAGGCAAGGATTACCTGCCAGATGTTTTTCACAGCATTGGAGTTTTGCATGACGGACTTTAGATTAATAATAATTTGGTTTGATGATTATCCTGATTATGATTTTTATGATTGCGACGAACTGAAAAGCCAGAACCTGGGAAAATAAAATGCGCGGATCATCCTGTTGCTTTTAACATCAGGAAAATCGCACAAATTGAAAACCGCAGTTCAGACAATGTTGCTTATCAGGGGAATCTCACGAATCAATGAATCACAGTCGGGGGTTCCTATATAATAGCCGAAAAGATAGTGAATAAATTTTAGGAAAGAAATTTTTTTGAAGGATAAACTAAAATCCGGATAATCGCACCGATCGTAGAAATCATAGTAATTACAGTCAGGAAATCACAGTATCTTTAGTAAAGGGCATAATTTATAGCAATGAATCGGCGACAGTTATTTTATCAGGGCAGGTTTTTAGGTTTGTTGGTGGTGGGTGTTTTCATCTTTTCTGCGGCGCTGGCGCAGCATAGGCCAAAGATTGGTCTTACGCTCAGCGGGGGAGGAGCCAGAGGGCTGGCGCATATCGGTATCCTGCAGGCGATTGACAGTGCAGGGCTGAAGGTAGATTATCTTACCGGCACCAGTATGGGCAGTATTGTGGGAGGACTATATGCAATGGGCTATTCCGGCGATACAATTGAAACGCTGGCCCGCAGACTCGACTGGAACAGTCTTTTCTCCAATCAGCCTGATCTTACCGATATCTCCCATGAAGAAAAGAATGAGTACAACAAATACATCATTGAGATACCGTTTGAATACGGTAAGCCAAAGCTGGCGTCCGGTGTTATTTCCGGCGAAGCGTTGTGGCTGGAGCTGGCCCGCCTGGGATGGCCGGTAAAGGATATCAAGAGGTTTTCTGATTTCAAAATACCTTTTAAATGCATTGCCACCGATGTGGCTACCGGCGAGATCGTGACATTGGACAGTGGCGAAGTCGTGACGAGTATGCGGGCCAGTATGGCCATCCCTTCTATTTTTACAGCCGTGAAGATCGGAGATCGTAAGCTGGTCGACGGCGGTGTCGTACGTAACTTTCCTGTAGTTACTGCCAAGGAAATGGGCGCCGATATTGTAATCGGCTCCAACGTGAGCGGAGGTTTACGTAAAGCGGACCAATTGCAAACGCCCTTTGATATCCTCTACCAGCTTGGTTTTTACAAGGATGCTGAAGATTTTAAGGAAGCCCGCCGTCAATGTGATATTTATGTCTCGATCAACAAATACCTCGAAAATTATTCCGCCGCCAGCTTCGGCAGCGTAGACTCTATTCTGGAAGCGGGAAAGCGGAGAGGAAGAGAGATGTACCCGGTATTCAAGCACCTCGCTGACTCCCTTAATGCGCTGTATCCTCCCGACAAGCCCTTTGTGGCCAACAGGCTGCCTTTTGCCGCAGATATAGAACTAAGTAGCATACATGTAAGTGGTCTCGTACATTCCGATCCGAAGTTTTTCCTGCAACGTCTTCATCTCAAGCCGGGAGAGTGCTATAGCCCGGAGCAGATGAGAAACGCTATCCGCAAGGTTTTCGGAACGCGCTTCTATAAACTGATCACCTATAATCTTATCCCTGAAGGATATGGCAAGAGCCGCATGGATATTACCGCAGAAGAGAACCCTTTGACTTATGCCAAATTCGCTATCAACTACAATACTTTCACTGGCGCCAGCGCTATACTCAACCTGACACAGCGTAACTTTATCGTTCCCAATTCCCGTTCATTCGTGTCTGTTGCCATCAGCGAAAACCCGCGCCTGCAGGCCGAGTACTTTAAGTACCTGGGACGCAGCCGTGACTTCGGCTTTGGCCTCAGCACCTATTACGAAAACAATGGCCTCACCTATTATGATGAGAACTTTAAAATGTTGCAACCATACCGCACCAAGTATTTCAACGTGAATATGAACCTGCAGTACAGCTTCGGCAGAGACATGGCGATCGGCGCAGGCACACGATGGGAATATATCAAGTACAAACCGCAGTATTCACCGCTGGCGGAAGTCAGAGGCAGTACCAACCAACTGAATACCTATGTGTACTATGGTGTAAATTCCCTGGACCGCAAACTGTATCCTACACGTGGTCTGTGGTTGCAGGTGGAAGGCGGGCTTGTTTATAACCAGCATCCGGGTATTTCAGTTAGCCAGGGTAACCAGCCCATCGATTTCGATAGCGCCGGTATCCGCTTCAACAATTATCAGCGACTGGTGTTCAGTTCAAAGTATTACATTCCCTTTAGCTCCAAGTCTGCTCTGGAGCTGGATGGTAACGTAAGCTGGAATATGAATTATAATGAGTCTGTTGTGAACAGCTTTATTGTTGGCGGGATGAACTACATGGCGCATAACCAGGTTCCCCTTATAGGATTATATGAAGGCGAAGTAGTTACGCCCCGTATCGGTGCGGTGCAGGTGGCATGGCAGTATGAAGTGATCCGGAATGTATTTGCAATACCCCGTGCAGGCGGTGCGATTTATGACTCAGGCGTCTTCACAAATAAAAAGAAGTACGCATACCTTACTGGCTATGGACTGGGAGCAGGCTACAGCAGCCGTCTCGGACCTGTAGAAGCTACCATGATGTACAATGATCAGTCAGGAAAACTGAAATTCTATGTGAATATGGGGTTCACTTTCTGACTATGATTAATAATGATTCTTGTGATGCTGATGATGAACGGATGTTGAAGATATATGCGAAGGGCCCATTTAGAATCGTCCTAAATGAGCCCTTTCATTTTTACGAATTTTTGTCTGTATAATCTCCTCATAGGTCTACGCCCATCAGAAGAATCAAAATAATCAACACTAATCACAGTCTTATAGTTAATGCATTCTGTCTCCTCTTACTTCAATATTCAGTAATATCTCTGCTTCTGTTTTTAGCCATTCCTGCCAGCGGCTTTTTACTTTTTCTTCTGGGAAATATTCATTCGCGAGGTCTATGAAGAGGCGGTAATGGCCGGCTTCAGAGACCATGAAGCGGCGGTAGAATTCGCGTAGATATTCATCTTCGAGCCCTTCGCTGAGCAGGCGGAAGCGTTCGCAGCTGCGGGCTTCGATGAGTGCGAAGATCAGAAGGGCGTCAAGGAAAGCATCTTCTTTGCTGCCGCCTTTGACGCGGTTTTCCAGGAGTGCATTTACATAATCATCTTTACGTTGTCTGCCCAGTTTGAGTCCACGTTTCTTCAATTCGGCGAGTACCTGCCGGAAGTGCCCCCATTCTTCTGTAACGATGGGCGCCAGTTCCTGTACCAGCCTTTCTTTTTCAGGATTGCGTTGTATCAGGGAAATCGCGGACGATGCCGCTTTTTGTTCACAATAAGCATGGTCGGTAAGAATGTCCTGCAATGATATGGCCGCAAGGTTTACCCAGCGGGGATCAGTAGGAAGCTTCAATCCGAGTATCGACAACTTAGACATAAATTATAATAATAGCTACGTTGCTATCAGGTTTTAGCAGTTAGTTTTGTGCGAAGATAGAACTGAATCGATTAATATTGTTAAAAGCTATTTTATGGACGAGGGTTTTTTATTGCAGCTGTTGGCCCAACGCCGGGAGCAACATGCATTCCGGGAGCTGCGGTTGCAGGGAACATTGGTAGATTTCTGCTCCAATGATTACCTGGGGCTGGCGCGCAGTGCGGCTATGCAGGAAGCGGTACATGCCTTGTTGCAGGAGAGACCGGTGATCCACGGTAGTACAGGGTCCCGGTTGCTGGCAGGTAATTATGAGTGGATCAACGATGTGGAAAAAGACCTTGCCACATTTCACCATGCTGATACCGGCCTGATCTATAATTCCGGCTATGATGCTAATCTGGGGCTGTTCTCCTGTGTGCCGCAGAAAGGGGATACTGTTATTTACGATCAATTGATACATGCTTCTATCCGTGATGGGATGCGGTTGTCGAGGGCAACTACTTTTTCATTTCAGCACAATGATCTTGCAGACCTGGAAAAGAAATTGCAACATGCTACCGGCAATCGTTTTGTAGCTGTGGAGTCTGTTTATTCTATGGACGGAGACATGGCGCCACTGACAGCCATTACTGCTATTTGCCGGCAATATGAAGCGCACCTGGTAGTAGACGAGGCGCATGCCACCGGCGTGACGGGGTTAAGAGGAGAAGGGCTCGTGCAGCAACTGGGACTGGAGCAGCAATGCTTTGCACGTGTACATACTTTCGGGAAGGCCGTTGGTTGCCATGGTGCAGTGGTACTGGGCTCCGCAACACTGAGAGATTACCTGATCAATTTCTCCCGTGCATTTATTTACACCACCGCATTGCCGCCTACCGCTATAGCGGCCATCGCAGCCAGCTATAGCCTGTTTCCTTACATGAAGGAGGCGAGGACGCAGCTGGCAGCGCTGATACGCCAGTTCAGGGAAGGGATGCACGGCATGGAAATGCTGCCCAGTGAAACACCCATACAGGTGGTGCTCACGCGCGGCAATGAACATACCCGAACGGTAGCGCATAATCTGCAGGAAGCTGGCCTTGATGTGAGAGCTATCCTTCATCCTACAGTACCCAAAGGGCAGGAGCGGCTGCGTATCGTGATCCATAGCTTTAATACACCGGAGGAGGTGGCACAGCTGATAAAAGTGTTGAAAGGATAAATTGTTTTGAGATAAAAATGATGTATTTTACATATACATCATACAATCACATTATCCGACCCGAATATGAGAATTATCCCCGCTGTTATTACTGCTGCTATTACTCTTTCGCTGACATATGCTTTTAATACGAAGCTGGGGAAAGTACCGCCGCTGGGAAAGTTGTTAAGTCCGCAGACAGGTTTCTGGCAGAATGCTGAACCAATAGGAGATCATCCGCAGGATCACCTGGTGCTGACTGGCCTGAGCGGTAAAGTAGAAGTATGGTATGATGATCGTGCGGTCCCGCATATTTTTGCTGAAAATGATGCCGATGCATATTATGTACAGGGGTATATCACAGCACGCGACCGTCTTTGGCAGATGGAGTTGCAAACAATGGCCTCAGCGGGCCGCTTGTCGGAGATCCTCGGGCCAGACCTTATTAACTATGACCGTAAGCAACGCAGGCTGGGAATGGTGTATGGTGCAGAGCAGACAGTGAAGATGATGGAAGCTGATCCCGTGAGTAAAAATGCAGTGGAGTCTTATACAAAAGGCGTTAATGCATTTATCGCTACACTTACACCTGGCACACTACCTGTGGAATACAAGCTGCTGGACTATCAGCCGGAACCATGGAACGTTCTTAAGTCCGGCTTGCTACTCAAATATATGGCCAGCGACCTTGCCGGCTTCTGTAACGATCTCGAATATACGAATGCACGCCGTTTATTCTCACCCAAGGACTTTGATCTGATGTATCCTGATTTCCAGGACACGCTGGATCCTATTATTCCCAAAGGCAGCTCTTTTGCTGCCGCCTCTGCGAAAGCAGTGGCTCCGCCAGACAGCCTGCTGATGATGGATGAGGCCTACATGAAATTTAAAACAGATAAGCCCGATCCCGATAACGGCAGTAATAACTGGGCCGTAGCCGGCAGTAAAACAAGATCCGGTGCGCCTATCCTTTGCAGTGATCCGCATCTGGGACTCAACCTGCCATCCATCTGGTATGAGGTACAGATACATACACCGGATATGAACGTTTACGGTGCATCTTTGCCCGGTTCTCCCGGTGTAATCATCGGCTTCAATGATCATGTTGCCTGGGGTGTGACGAATGGAGAAGAAGATGTGAAAGACTTCTATCGCATGCAGTTCCGCAATGGCAAAAAGGAATATGCTTTTAACAACGGCTATCGTGAAGCTACATTGCGCGTCGAAGACATCAAAGTGAAAGGTGGCGCCACTATTCATGATACGGTTGCCTATACTGTCTGGGGACCGGTGATTTACGATAATACTTTCCCGGAAAAGATAAGCGGGCAGAACTTCCTGGCCATGCGTTGGAAAGCCCTGGACGCTTCCAATGAAATAATCACGTTCTTAAAGCTGAATAAAGCTCATAACTATGATGATTATCTCGCAGCACTGAAGAACTATACCTGTCCCGCACAGAACTTCGTGTTCGCCTCCAAAGATGGCGACATTGCCATCTGGCACAATGGCCAGTTCCCGCTGAAATGGCGTGATCAGGGCAAATGGATCATGCCGGGGAATGACAGCACCTACGCCTGGCAGGGATATATTCCACATGATGAACTGCCGCATATCAAGAATCCTGCGAGAGGTTTCGTAAGCTCCGCCAATCAACGTCCTGCAGATAACACATACCCTTATCCACTTTATGGAACGTTTGATCTCTATCGTGGTGAGCGCATCAACAGACGTCTTACTGAAATGAGCCAGATCACACCACAGGATATGCAGGCATTACAGAATGATAACAAAAACCTCTTTGCTGCCGATGCATTGCCGCTGCTGAGAAAACATATTGACTCCTCTTCACTGACACCTGAACAGAAATCTTTCTGGGAGATGCTTTCGCGGTGGGACTGCATAAGCTCAGCAGACAGTAAAGCAGCAAGCATCTTCAATATTGTCTGGAAAAACCTGGAAGATACCATATGGCGTGATGAGCTCATTCCCCACGACAGTACCGTCATGGCCTGGCCGCAATCGACCACCACGCTGCTGATGCTGTTGCGTGATTCATCTGTACATTTCATCGACAATATCAACACGCCTCAGAAAGAGACGCTGACACAGATGGTACACGGTGCTTTTGTGAAGAGTACGAAGATGTTGTCTGAGCTGAACAAAGAAGGAAAGCTGGAGCTGGGAAAATGGCGTGGTACCACTATTCGCCATTTATCGAGAGCCTTACCAGCATTCGGTGCGAATAACCTGAACACAGGTGGTGGCCAGCACATAGTAAATGCCACGAAGCAAATGCATGGACCGTCATGGAGGATGATAGTGCAGCTCAGTGATAAGACAGAAGCATATGGTATTTATCCCGGCGGACAGAGTGGTAATCCGGGAAGCCCTTTTTACGACAATGCCGTCAATGATTGGGCAACTGGCAAGTATTATCAATTACATATCTTTGATCAGAATGATAAGGACGATCCTGTAATCCGCTACAGGATGGTGTTTACAGGAAAATGATAAATTTTTCTCTGGAAAATTTGGCAGGAAATGAATATTTCCTATCTTTGCACTCCCTTACAGAAAGGGAATGATTCCGTAGCTCAGTTGGTAGAGCAATACACTTTTAATGTATGGGCCCTGGGTTCGAGTCCCAGCGGGATCACCACCAAGAGTAAAAATAGAAACTCTTAAGTAATTAAAGCCTTGTAGAATCAATATCTACAAGGCTTTTCTGTTTTTAGCGGTAAAGTTTTGTATATAGAAGTAAAGATAGGAAAGTGAGCATCGCGGTTAGCATTTAAATCACTATATTGTGCTAACCACTACTGGCCTGAAGTGCTTATCTGTATTGTGTTTGACTAATGTTAAGTGATGTCAGGATAAGTGAAGTTTGAAACAAAATTAGTTAACTTAAAACAGGTGTTTTATGAGGAAAGGTCATTTAAGTTTTTCTATTTTACTCTGGCTGAACAGAAGCCGCCGCAAAAACAACAAACCCGCCATCTATCTCCGTCTGACTGTTGGCAACAAACGCACGGAACTATCCACCTACCAGTATGTAAGCCCTGAATCTTGGAACGCAGAAGGGCAGTGCGTAAAAGGAAACTCCGAAGAAGTAAAAGCCATCAACCGCCGGTTGATCACCCTGAAATCTGATCTACAGAAACATTACAGCTTATTGGTAACAAGCGGAAAGCCTGTAACAGCCCAGGCGTTGAAAAATTCCTTCTTAGGCATTGTTGAGCATAAGCGGACATTATGCGAAGCAATAGACTTTCATAACCGCCGATTTGATGAGAAGGTAAAGGCAAAAACCAAATCAGCCAGGACCCACAAACGTTTTGAAATTACCA
>NZ_DATLKJ010000098.1:0-58249 GCF_035538455.1 Chitinophaga sp. | reverse complement strand
AAGCTCAGCAACAAACTGGAAGCAACTTCTTTCATGACGCTGCTGGCGGCCTTCAAGGTATTATTGTATCGCTACAGTGGTCAGCACGATATTGCTATAGGCACGCCTGTAGCGGGCCGCAGGCAACAGGAAGTAAATGACCTGATTGGTTTCTTTGTCAATACACTGGTGATCCGCACTTATCCGGAAGCCGGGCAGCCGTTTGCAGACTATCTGCAACACGTGAAGAGCAGCTTCCTGGAAGCATATGACCATCAGGATATTCCATTTGAAAGAGTGGTGAATGCGGTGGTACGTGAACGGGACAGAAGCCGTCATCCGTTGTTCCAGGTGATGTTTGTAATGGAGCATGCACCTGATACAGACAGCAAGGAACTGGAAGGTTTGCAGATCTCCGCTGAAGAAGCGACACATGATACCGTGCAGTTTGATCTGACCTTCACCATTGCGGAGCATAAAGATGGCATGTCGCTGGCCGTCAGCTATTGTACAGATCTGTTTACCGCAGCCACCATCCAGCGTATGACCGCCCACTATGTGCAATTGCTGCGTGCTGTTGCCGCCGCCGCTGCCGCTGCGGATAACATTGATGCGCTGGAAATGCTGTTGCCCGGAGAGGCGCGTCAGTTGCTGGATGCATCGGGCGATATACCGGTAGGATTCCCTGCAGATAAAACGATTGTTGACCTGTTTGAAGAGCAGGCAGCGAGAACACCTGATGCCATCGCGGCGGTATCCGGCGCGGAAAGACTTACCTATAAAGCGCTACAGCAGCGTTCCAATCAGCTGGCGCACTTCCTCGTATCGAAAGGCGTGAAGCCGGAGACGCTGGTGCCGGTATGTACTGCCCGCACCCTGGATATGATCGTGGGCATCCTGGGTATCCTGAAAGCAGGAGGGGCCTATGTGCCCATCGACACGCTCTATCCGGCTGACCGTATCCTGTACATGTTGCAGGATACCGCAGCTACCGTGGTGGTATGTGATACCGAAGGCCGCAACGCTGTACAACAAACCGGCTACGATACTTCATTGGCAGATCTTTCCAGCGATTGGAATGCGATCAGTCAGTTGCCGGCGTCCATACCGGCGGTTAAAATATCTCCCGCAAATGCAGCTTATGTCATCTATACATCTGGTTCTACCGGCCGGCCGAAAGGCGTGGTGGTAGAGCATTTCAATGTAGTGCGTTTGTTTATGACAGATCAGCCGTTGTTTGATTTTAATGAGCAGGATGTATGGTCTGTTTTTCACTCCTTCTGTTTTGACTTCTCCGTTTGGGAAATGTACGGCGCCTTATTCTATGGTGGCCGGCTGGTGGTAATTCCAAAAGAAGTGGCGCAGGATGCTGCCGCCTTCGGCGAACTGCTGCTGACGGAAGGAATTACCGTGTTGAATCAGACGCCTTCTTCCTTCTATGTGTTGCAGGACTACCTGGCAGAACGCACAACGGTAATGCCTGTACGATATGTGATCTTCGGGGGAGAAGCATTAAACCCGGTGAAGATAAAGAGCTGGAAGCAATCTTACCCCGGCTGCCGCCTGATCAATATGTATGGTATTACCGAAACGACTGTGCATGTAACCTTCAAGGAATTGCAGCCGGAGCACCTGAACAGCAACATCAGTGTTATCGGTAATCCTATTCCGACACTCAGCGCCTATATCCTCGACAGCCGCCGTCAGCCGGTACCGGTGGGGGTGCCTGGAGAACTGTATATCGGCGGTGCAGGCGTAGCAAGAGGTTACCTGAATTTGCCGGTGCTCACCGCGGAGAAATTCATTGAACATCCTTTCATTGGCGGTAAACGGTTGTACCGCAGCGGGGACCTTGCGAGAAGGATGCCTGACGGCGATATTGAGTATCTCGGCCGTATCGATGAACAGGTGAAGATACGTGGCTTCAGGATAGAGCTGGGAGAGATAGAAAGCGTGTTGCAACAGACCGGCATGGTGAGCCAGTGCGTGGTGCTGGCGAAAGCCGATGCGCGCGGCGACAAGCGCCTGGTAGCATATGTAGTACCGAAAGACAATTTTGATAAGGATGATGCTATCGTCTTACTGAAAGAGCGATTACCGGAATATATGGTGCCTGCGGCCTGGGTGCTGCTGGAAGAAGTACCGCTGACATCCAACGGGAAAGTCAACCGGAAAGCACTTCCGGAGCCGGACAGCTTCCCTGTCAACAACAGGGAGTATGTGGCGCCTGTAACCGGAACAGAGATCCTGCTCGCTGAGATCTGGAAAGAATTGCTGGGATTATCTGCGGTGAGCATCCATGATAACTTCTTTGAAGCCGGTGGGCACTCCCTGCTGGTAACACGACTGACCGCGCTTATCAGGAAAAGAAGAACCGCAGAGATCAGCGTGAAGGAGGTATTTGAATATCCTACCATCGCGTTGTTGTCGAAGCACCTGGATCATGCTGCTAAAGCGGCACTACCGGCTGTGCTGCCACAGGAAAGACCTGCCAGGATTCCGCTCTCCTACAGCCAGGAGCGTCTCTGGTTTATTGATCAGCTGGAAGGCAGCACACAATTTCATATACCGCTGGTATTGAAACTGGAAGGCCGCCTGAACGCTGCAGCGCTGGAAAATGCACTGCGTACCGTTGTAGACAGACATGAAGTATTAAGGACCGTTATCCGGGAAGAGAACGGAACCGGCTACCAGGAAATACTTTCAGCGAACGACTGGAAACTGGCCGGCATTGCATCCGCAGACGTGCACGCATTTATTGCACAGCCTTTCCACCTCGCAACCGATTATATGCTGCGGGCAGGTATTATCCGTAACAGCGCAACAGCGCATCTGCTGGTGCTTACGGTGCATCATATTGCCGCAGACGGCTGGTCGCTGTCTGTTATCGGCCATGAGCTGTCTGCCTTCTATGCTGCGTACACCGATGGCGCAACAGCGTTGCCCGAACCGCTCTCCATCCAGTACGCTGATTTTGCCTTATGGCAGCGGGAGTACCTTACAGGTGATGTTATGGCATCCCAGCAGGCATTCTGGAAGCAGCAGCTGTCGGGCGTAGAGCCGTTACGTTTGCCCGCTGATTTGTCTGCACAGGTGAATGATGAGACTCCCGGCGACATCCTTACTTTCTCCCTTGACAAATCATTGGGAGCAGCGCTGAACAGGTTTAGCCAGCAGCAGGGCGCTACGTTGTTTATGACATTGTTGGCTGTCTTCGAAATATTATTGCAGCGTTACTCCGGGCAGGAAGACATCTGCGTAGGAACCGTGATCGCCGGAAGACGGCAGCAGGAGCTGGAAGGGTTGATTGGCTTCTTCATTAATACCCTGGCTATCCGCAGCGACCTGGATAAACAGCATACCTTCACGGCGCTGGTACAGAAAGTAAAAGCAAGATTACTCAACGTATACGATAACCAGGACCTGCCTTTTGAAAAGGTGATAGAAACAGCAGCCAGCAGCAGCAGAGCGCTTGGGAGCAATCCATTCTTCCAGGTGATGTTCCTGATGGAGAATGCGCCGGAGTCTTCCTCTTTCCGCTTTGGCGCGTTGCAGGTTTCTCCGGTTGAATCTTCCTACACCGCTGCGCAGTTTGA
This sequence comes from Chitinophaga sp., assembly GCF_035538455.1. Taxonomy (GTDB): domain Bacteria; phylum Bacteroidota; class Bacteroidia; order Chitinophagales; family Chitinophagaceae; genus Chitinophaga. Next base: position 54,674 of record NZ_DATLKJ010000098.1, on the reverse strand, counting down.
CCTGATCTTTACGGTTGCTGAAGAAGCGGGCAATCTTTCACTGAGCATCGGTTACAGTACCGGCCTTTTCAGAAAAGAAACGATTGTAAGAATGGCCGGCCATTATGAACAGCTGTTGAAAGCAGCTATGGCAGCGCCGGAAGAACATATCTATCAATTACCGTTATTGTCAGTGGCAGAGCAGGAAACATTATCGCGTTTCTCTGCCGGGCCAGCCAGTGCTTATCCGCATGAAAAATCTGTCATCACCCTGTTTGAAGAGCAGGTGCAGCAACGCCCCGATGCTATCGCGCTGGCCTATGATGATCAGACAATGACGTACCGTGAGCTGGATGCGGCTTCCGGTCAACTGGCGCATTTACTGCAACAACGCGGCGTGCAGGCGGATACGTTAGTAGGTATCTGCATCGGAAAAGGGCTGGAAATGATCATGGGTATTCTGGCGGTATGGAAGGCGGGCGGTGCATATGTACCGTTCGATCCTGCTTATCCGGTGGAGCGCATGCGTTACATGCTGGATGATACCGGAACCGCGATTGTACTGAGCAGCAACGAAAGTAAAAATAACCTGCCATCCGATTGGGAAGGGCTGGTCATCAACCTGGATGACCGTGCAGCATTCGGGGATATGCCGGTAACCGCCCTTGCGCATAAGCCGTCAGGTAGGGATTTGTCTTACGTGATTTATACCTCCGGTTCTACAGGTAAGCCGAAAGGGGTACTGGTAGAGCATCAGGGAATGCTGAACCATCTCTATGCCAAAATAAATGACCTGCAGCTGGATGCGTCTTCCATACTGGCATACACCGCTTCCTACACCTTTGACATATCCGTATGGCAGATGTTCTGCGCCTTGCTGTGCGGAGGAAAAACGGTGATCTATGGCGATCACCACATCCTGCAACCGGCGGAGCTGATCCGGCAGGTGGACACAGACGAAGTGACGATACTGGAGCTGGTGCCATCCTACCTGAATGCCGTATTGCAGGAAGAACTGTCTGTTTCGTTGAGCCGTCTGCGTTACCTGCTGGTAACCGGCGAAGCGGTGAGTCCGGCGCTGGTAACAGCCTGGTTCAATCACCCGCAGTATCAGCGGATTCCGGTGGTAAACGCCTATGGTCCTACAGAGGCCTCCGACGATATTACACATCACTTCATGTATGCCGCGCCAACCGGTAACAGTGTGCCATTGGGCCGGCCGGTGCAGCACCTGCATATCTACATCCTGGATAATCATGGGCAGCAGTGCGCGCCCGGGATTGCAGGGGAGATCTGCGTATCCGGTATCGGCGTATCACGCGGGTATCTGAACCGCCCTGACCTTACCGCAGACCGCTTTGTACAAGATCCTTACCGCAATGGCGAACGGATGTACCGCACCGGAGACCTTGGCCGCTGGCTGGATGACGGCGCCATCGAATACCTTGGCCGTATTGACGAACAGGTGAAGATCCGCGGTTACCGCATAGAGCTGGGAGAAATTGAGAACATGCTGCAACAGCACGAATCGGTACAGCAATGTGCCGTAGTAGCCAGCGCGAATGAGCAGGGAATCAGGCATCTCGTGGCATATGTGGTACCCAATGATGCTGTCAGCAAGACTGCCCTGCATCAATACCTTGGCGAAAGGCTGCCGGAGTATATGGTGCCGGGTGTATGGATGATGCTGGAACAGCTGCCGCTGACGCCCAACGGGAAGATCGATAGAAAAAATCTTCCTGATCCGGAGATTATTCATACACAAAGTGGCGGGTATGTAGCGCCGCGTAATGAAACAGAACAGGCCCTTGCGGCTGTCTGGCAACAGCTGCTGGGCATAGAACGGATCGGGATATACGATAATTTCTTTGAGCTGGGCGGGCATTCACTGATCGCTATCCGTGTGCTGACAGCCATCAGGAAGATGGGATACAGCATCCAGCTGAGCGACCTCGTTATACACAAGACCATTGCGGAGTTATCCGCCATGCTTACGGAAACGGATACACGTAACCAGGAAGATTATTCCGGTGGTCATATTCTTTCCCTCAATAAAGCTACAACAGGCAGGCCGGTATTTATTATGCCCGGAGGTATTGGTCCGGCAGAAGGTTACGACAGGCTGGCGAAAGCCCTGGAAGCCTGCGGCCCGGTATATGGTTTAAGCATGATGGGGACGCAGGAGAAGGAAGCGCCGCTGGGCGCCATCGAAGAAATTGCTACACGCAATATCGAATGGATGCGGCTGATGCAGCCGGTAGGCCCGTACCGGCTGATTGGCCACTCCTTTGGCGGATGGGTGGTGCATGAAATGGTGAAGCAGCTGGAGCACAACGGAGACTCCGTTCAGTTTGCAGCTATCATGGATGTATCGCCACGTACCGAAATGCCGTCTACTGTGTCCGCACTCATGGACATCGCAAAAGGCACGCTGGAAATGCTGGGTATCATCGAAACAACGGATCGTTGTCCGGCATGGCTTACCGACATAGAAACGGCCATGACCAGGCTGCCTCCGGAAGACACACGACGCTTCATGATAGACGAGGTAATCAGCCATTGCCGCGCTATGAACAGGTTCCCGGAAACGGAGCTGCGGTTGGGCCGGCTGCTGCTGTTTAACTCGACCATGTTCAGCTATGTGTCGGCGGGCAAAGTAAATGCCGCCTTTACCATTGTGCATGCTGATACGGTGAAGTGGCAGCAGGACGGATTCGATGAAACGCTCGGCTGGACAACATTCACCAGCCAGGTACAAACCATCACCGCGCCGGGAGATCACTTCAACATGATTGACGGTGCCAATGGCGATACGCTGGGAAGTTTGCTGAAAGCACAGCTGGAAAGTACGGATATAACATCAACGCATATACGGTAATCACATTAAACGCTATAAATCCATTAGGTTTTTTATTTCTGAACAATTAAATGAAATGCTATGTTGACCAATATTTTTGAAACTTTTGAATCGAATGTCCGCAGCTACTCCAGGTCTTATCCCGTTGTCTTCCAGAAAGCAAAGGGAAGTATCCTGTATACCGACAACGGTAAAGAGTATATTGATTTTCTGATGGGCGCCGGCGCACTCAACTATGGCCATAACAATGAGTACATCAAAAGAAGCCTGCTGGATTATATGCAGGGTGACTATATCATGCAGGGCCTGGATATGTTTACGGTAGCCAAGAGTGAATTCATTACAGCATTTAACCAGCATCTGCTGGAACCTAAATCACTTCACTACAAATTCCAGTTCTGCGGACCTACCGGCACCAATGCTATTGAAGCTGCGCTCAAACTGGCGCGCACCTATACCAAACGTTCCAATGTGGTAGCGTTCATGGGCGCTTATCATGGCTTGTCGCTCGGCAGCCTGGCGCTTACCAGCAACCAGTATCACAGACAAGTGGCTGGCGTGGGCCTGAACAATGTAACGTTCATTCCTTTTGAACAGAACGGTCCTGAAGGATTCGACAGCCTGGCTTATTTTGAAATGATGCTGGAAGACAGTCATTCCGGTATTGAGAAACCGGCAGCCGTTATCCTGGAAACCGTACAGGCAGAAGGCGGTATCAACGTAGCCTCCGCAGAATGGCTGGCTGCCTTGTATGCTATCTGCAAGCGTCACGACGTATTGTTTATCTGCGATGATATACAGATTGGCTGCGGCAGATCAGGAGAGTTCTTCTCCTTTGAGCGCGCAGGTATCACACCTGATATCGTGGTGTTGTCAAAATCGCTCAGCGGTTACGGTTTACCGATGTCTATGCTGCTGATCAGACCAGACCTCGACATCTGGAAACCAGGTGAGCATAACGGCACCTTCCGCGGATACCAGCTGGCATTCGTGGGTGGCAAGGCGGCACTGGAGTTCCGCGAAGCAGAAGGACTGGACGCTGCCGTACAAAGAAAGGCCAGCTATGTGACCCGTTTCCTGGAAGATGAGATCGCAGCACTGGATGACCGCATCGAAGTAAGAGGGCTGGGCCTGATGCAGGGTATTGACCTCTCCCGCTTCAGAGATCCGCTGATGGCGAAGAAGATAGCGCAGGATTGCTTTAAGCGCCAGCTTATCGTAGAATGTGTAGGAAGAGAAGATAAAGTGCTGAAGTTATTGCCGGCATTGACCATAGAAGATGATGTACTGGAAAGGGCGCTGGAGATCCTGCGTGACGCCTGCCTGCAACATATCGGTCAGAAAGCATTGTCCTGAGAATTATCTGTTTAATATCTGCATGGGAATGACCAAAAAGTATTTTTTTTCTCGCAGAGGCGCAAAAAGGCAAACAAGCGAAGACCGGAGCGGGTTTTTAAGCTCGCAAAGTGAGGAGACCATACAGAATATTTAATATATTATAATCTTCCCACTTTGCGGGCTTAAAAACTTGCTGCGGTCTTCGCTACTAAAATTTTTTACTTTTTTGCGCCTCTGCGAGAAAAAAAATACTTTTCGGTCAGCCCCATGCTCTTTTCTGAAATTATTAATTATAGTATGGAAACCGGTAATGATAATGCGTTAAAGAAAGCGCTGAGCTTATATAAATACATCAGGCCCTATTGGAAGGTGTTTACGCTGGGGATGTTATTCCTGATTGTATCCAGTGCATTGAGTCTGGCTATTCCTGGTCTGCTGGGAAAAATAGTGGATGTCATCAGGAGGGGGGGCGTACGGAGTGAGATCAATCAGCTGGGTATGCTGATTCTGGGCTTGCTGGTAGCGCAGGCCGTTTGTGTGTATGCCCGTGTGCTTTGTTTTGTCACTGTTACGGAGAAGGGGCTGGCATCCTTGCGCCAGCAGATCTACAATCATCTGATACAGCTGCCGCTGACCTTCTTCCAGAGCCGCCGCACCGGTGAATTGTACAGCCGCATATCAGCGGATATTGCGTTGCTGCAGCAGACATTCTCTGTGACGATTGCAGAGTTCTTCCGGCAGGTGATTATTATTATCGGGGGGATTGTATTGTTGCTGACCACATCGCTGAAGCTGACGTTGTTCATGGTTGCGTTGCTGCCGCCGGTAATGCTGCTGGGCATTTTCTTTGGCAGGTATGTGCGCCGGTTTTCGAAAGAGGTGCAGCAGCGGGCAGGAGAGGCGAGTACGATTGTAGAGGAAACATTACAGGGAATTATCAGTGTGAAGGTGTTTGTGAATGAATTATTTGAGATGAAAAGATATGGTAGAAAGGTACAGGAAGCGGCGCATACCGCCATCAGAGGCGGCAGGTATCAGGGGGCGCTGACTGCCTTTCTTGCACTCGGCGTATTTGGTGCGATGATCATTATTGTCTGGAAAGGGGCGTTGCTGGTGAGTTCCGGGGAGATGAAATCCGTTGGCGATCTCTTTACTTTTATCATCTACTCTGGTTTTGTGGGAGGCGCCGTTACTGAACTGGCGGAGGCTTATTCAGGGATGCAGAAAAGTATCGGCGCTACCGAGCATTTGTTTGAGATCCTGGATGTGCCGGTGGAGCCGGTGGTGCGGGAAGATGATATATCGGAACATACCTTGAATGGTCATATCCGGTTTGATCATGTAGCCTTCCACTATCCGTCACGGAAGGAAGTACAGATCCTGAAAGATGTATCCTTTTCATTGGAACGGGATCAGAAGATCGCTATTGTGGGGCCCAGCGGAGCTGGTAAGAGTACGATCATCAATCTTATACTGGGGCTATATCCTGCCGAAAAAGGAAATATTTACTTTGATGGAAAGGTTATCACTTCATTCCCGCTTGCGGCGTTACGGAGCCAGATTGCGGTGGTCATGCAGGATGTATTTCTCTTCGGGTCCACTATCCGGGAGAACATCGCTTACGGCAGGATCGGCGCCACGGATGAGGAGGTTATTGCTGCTGCGAAGGAAGCGAATGCCTGGGAGTTTATCAGCACGCTGTCCGCAGGATTAGATACGATTGTGGGAGAGCGTGGGCTTCAGCTCTCCGGAGGTCAGCGGCAACGTATTTCCATTGCCCGCGCTGTGCTGAAGAATCCGCGTATCCTGATCCTGGATGAGGCTACTTCCGCACTTGACAGCGTATCAGAGAAACTGGTACAGGAAGCGCTGGAGAAATTACTGGAAGGACGCACTACCATTATTATTGCGCACCGGTTGTCTACCATCCGGCAGGCGGATAAGATCATCGTAATGGATAAGGGAAATGTAGTGGAAGAAGGTACCCATTTTGAGTTGCTGCAGATAGAAGGCGGCGTATATGGTACCCTCAGTGCGATGCAGGTATCGGATAACTGATGAAGAAAAAAAAGAAATATAGCATATAACCATCTTTGATAACAGGGGATAATCAAGGGAGCATAGCGTGGAAGCACCAGGTGTGCAAAGTGGTGGCGTTGATCATGCTGCCGTCATAAATTAAACGGAATCTGTAACTTTGCTGTAACAGATGATTGCTGATACATCAGTTTGTTCCACAACCCTGCAACCCTCAGATCATAAAACCGGTTATATGAAAAATGTTTACCCCTTGCATGCATGGCGATATTTTACTTTGCTTTTCCTTCTTTGTACATCCGTACTGAGTCACGCCCAGAATGTTCCCTGCGAAGGCGTTATTGCACAAACCAATACCACTGGTGGGTTATGTATAGGATGTTATACGGAGCATCCGGAACTGGCGGCAGATAACAATACATCCACCTATTCTACCCTGCATGTTGTACTTGGCTTGTTAGGATCGTATGCAGAACAGAAGCTGCGTTTCCCTTCAGTAAGCCAGCCAGGTGATTCAATAAAAATACTGATTACCTACCCTGTAGGTCTGTTGGATCTTTCGTTATTGGGCAGCATACAGGTGGCGAGTTATAACGGAACGACATATAATAATGACAGGCAATCGATTAACACAGGCCTCATACAATTAAGGTTGATCAGTTCCACTCAGACTATGTTATCCTGGGCGCCGCAACAGCTATTTGATCAGGTGGAGATCCGCCTGAATTCAGGAATATTACAGGCGCTCAATTCCATTAGTATCAACTACGCCAACCGGGTTGTGCCAGGACCACGGATAAAGGATAGCCTGGTAAAGGTGTGCAGGGGTAAGACTGCCGTCATTGGAACAGACAGTTTACCGGGCGTATCCTACAGCTGGTACAAACAACCAGTTGGAGGGTTCTCATTTTATAGTGGGGCAACGTATACTACCAGACCTGTACTTGCAGACAGCACTTATTATGTAGAGGCTGTTCGTAATGGTTGTGCAAATCCACAAAGATCAGTGGTGAAGATCAGCTCATTGCAGTTGCCGGCCGTACCTGTTATAACGCCGGATAGCCTGGGCATATGCAGGAATGAATCAGCTATATTTACTACCGTAATGCAATCCGGAATCATGCACAGATGGTATAGCCAATCTGCAGGCGGTACGATACTGACGGCAGGCGATACTTTCGTATCTCCGCTATTGACCAATCCTAAAAATTATTACGCTGCATCTGTCGATACAAACGGTTGTGTGAGTGCATCCCGCACACAGGCTTCAGTGGTGATACTTCCGCCCGGGCCGGGTGTTTCAATGGGTAGCCGGACAACTATGGGTGGCACGGGTGGAGATGAATTTGTTGCAGTCCTTAATACGCCTGACGGGGGCTACCTTACCGTTGGCAACAGCGCCTCCAATGACGGCGACCTGGCTGGCCAGAATCACGGGGCCAAAGATTTCTGGGTAGTAAAGCTGGATGGTAACAACAATAAACTATGGAGCAAAGCTATAGGTACAAATGGGAGAGATAGCGTAACAGGTGTTGTGGCGGCGAAAGAAGGTAAGTATATTATCTCCGGCGTTTATAATGTGCAGTCGCCTTCTGCTTCAGGCCAACTGGTATGCATCGACCAATCGGGCAATGTGGTCTGGACAAAACAGATCCCGGCCAGGAATCCGGCTGTGGCCCTTTTCCCGAAAGACAGTAATGTGGTAGTTGCCGGAACGGTGGGGGGCGCGCTGCAGCTGATGATGGTGGATGCAATGGGAACTATCCGGAAAACATTGACATATAATGGTAACTATGCAATTGACAGAATATCAATTGCCTCAACAGCAGATAAAAGTTTACTGGTAACAGGAACTACTATTTCCGGTGGTGTTTATGGGAGAGACATATTTGTTGATAAAGTGGATAGTAATCTAAACCGGCAGTGGGAAAAAGTATTCCTTGGGGCAGGTGAAGAGGCAGGCGTCAGCATATACAGGACCGGCGCTGATCACTTTATGGTGAATGGTGTCACCCTGGCGGATACTACCAGCGGCACTACTGTCAAAATACTACGGATGAATGCCGATGGTGTTCTTGATTATATAAAAGTGCTTGGCCCCCTGACACCTCCTTTAACCTCTTCCGTGAAAGGAGCAGCTGGTAATTCATTGACAGCGGTAACAGGAAGTAGTAAAGTTGCGGTAGCAGGTAAGGTTACATGCCCGTCTGTATGTAGGATGTATTGCCCATCTGGATTTGTCAGAGATGTTAACGGGTGCGAATTATGCCAATGCAATAGTTTTGGGAAAGACATGATTAAGTTAGAAAATGGCGCCAGGCCGTGGACTGCAGATAAGGACATGTTATTGGGGCTTAATGTATCCAAAGGGCCCGGAGTGCCTAATGATATACTGTATCTGATGAAACTGGACAGTATAGGTAATATCGTTGCTTTGCAGATAGACAGCACCAATGCCATTATTCCTACGGCAATTACCAATAGCGCGAACGGCGGCGCATTAATGTTAGGCGTTTCTGGTGATTCGGTTTCAAAGGCAGCTATTGTAAAAATAGATCCTCCGTCATGTTTACCATTGACGCCGCCGGTATTGCCAACGGCAGCATCACTTGTACATGATCAGAAATTAATGGCTTACAAAGAGCTGGCGCAGGGGACTGAAGATCAAATGTCCACCCTTCAGCTGGAAGTATTTCCCAATCCTTTTTCTGAAACGGTAACCTGCCGCTATGCTGTTCTGCATACCGGCCGGGTCGTGCTGAGATTAACCCATTCGGATGGACGGCGCGATGTTGTATTAAAAGATGAGCTGTCAGCTCCCGGCACATACAATGTCCGGGTTAATACCGGAGGGTATCCATCCGGCATATATATTCTCTCACTGAAACAGGGGAAGATCAAACAAATAGTGAAATTGTTAAGGTTATAAGACTATTAATCAGTCACTTACAACAAAACGACAGGGGGGTATAACGGGATTTTCATGTCCATCCGAAAATCACGATAGTGCGCTTTTAATACCTATGAGAATCGAATGACAACCGAAGGAGAAGCCGGTGAAAGGTATGGGAAAGGCCTGTGAAAGGCGTGGGAGAACTATTCTGACGCAGGTTTGCGGTCATCAGGCAGGTCATGGGCTCTCCGGTTTCCGGGTTGTTGCTTCCCGGCTATATATTAGTTGAAATATCTGTCACAACGTCGCTTAATACTACTCCTGTTTTTCCCATCCCTTACAGCAATCTATAGTTTACTCTACAGCGCGCTTTTACGCAGCCTCGCATCATTACATCAGCGAATTGGATACATCATTTTCAGGTGATGTAGTGGTGACGTAATATTACCTGATTGATAATCAATTGCTAACGGTTTCTGATGTATGAAAGATGTAATAGAAAAATTGTTGCCACAATAACCATATTCTAATTTTGAAGAGACAACCCTCCTTGTTATGCAGCTATCAATTGTTAGCAATTTTGTTTTTTACACCAGAAACAATCACTGTTCCAATCCTGCATTTTTGACATGCAAGACATGTTGTTGACTCGAGTGTTTGTAAGCGGACTCTATTATTTAGTAAAGCATGTATACAAGGGTATCATCTCATGTTTCAATTTCACAGATTATGATAAATATTGTTGCTGTCGACAATCACCCTATTGTATTGGAAGGATTACAGAAGCTGCTGTCGAATAGTGCTGACATTTTACCGGGCGGCTATTCGAGGTCGGGAAAAGAGATCCTGGCATTACTGGATGCGCAGCCAGCGGATATTGTTCTGATGGATATTAACCTTACGGACATCAATGGAATTCTGCTTTGCCAGGAAATCAAAAGGAAATATACCCAAACAGGTATTATTGTGCTTAGCACACACAGTGAAAGGCATGTGATTATGTCGGCCATCGGGAACGGGGCCAGCGGGTACGTCATGAAGAGTGCCACGGGGCCTGAAATACTACAGGCTGTCTATAGTGTGTATAAAGGCAGCATTTATTTTTGCAGTGGTACGCAACGGGTGCTTAATAACAAAGATGCGGAATATACGCCGCCGATGCCTCACCTGACCAGGAGGGAGACTGAGATTCTTAAACTAATCGGAAAAGGCTACACCTCCCATGAAATAGCTTCACAGTTGTTCATCAGCGTTTATACGGTGGATGGTCACCGGAAGAATCTGAAAGAGAAATTTGAATTGAGCAATATGACCGCTGTTATTAAGAGAGCGGCGGAGTATAACATTATCTGACGCAAAAATATCCTTGTTTGCTGATGGCTACCGGCAACTTTTTTCGGGTGGTTTTCCTCACTGTATCTGCCATATGATTATTCTTATCGTGTTGTATAATATGAACCTGAATTATTAATAAACAACTAACTATATACAGGTGCTGAAGATCAGAAGCAGCAACACGCGATAGCTTTATATTAGTTAATCTGGCTTCCTTGCTACATAATTATCTCTTTGTCTAACCTTTTTTTAAAAACGCAATACTGTACGCAATTTATCATTACGGTTTTACAACCAGGTTAAACTTCAATTATTGTTGTAGCGGTTGCAATGTTTCTAAACCTGTAAAACTTGAAACCATGAAAAAATTATCAGACCTGGGTCAGGTCCTTACCAAAAAAGAATTGAAAGCTATTATTGGCGGCAGAGCTGGCGCTGCTTTTTTTGAATGTAATCCCGGTTATTGTAATAAGAGCTGTGGAATACTGGGGTGCGGTTATGGATATTGCGCCGGTGGCTGTTTCTGCGGAGATTGCCCGGGAGACTTTGCCTGATCAGACAATTACAGCGCTGGCCTATACAGGGACAGCGCTGCATAATAGTTTTACTACAGTATCATTAATTTAACTGACCACATCTCCAGCATAATTCACCGCCACCGAAATCAGTCAGTATACACAAAAATCCCGCAGGACAATCTACATCGGTGATACATTGATTGTTACAAAAGAAGGCATTACTACCATTCCTGCCACCTGCTACTTTTTTCAATTGTTCCCTGGTAAGGGCTTTGTTGCCGGTAAGCTCGAGGGCTGTTTGTTTGAGTTTTTTCATGACTATATGTTTGGGTTTTAAAAAACAAACCGGAGCAGGATCCACATCAATATAGTTACCGGGGCTGTTACCATATCGCAGCAGGGTTTGTGCCGCTGCGGTGGCTGATGATTTTATGTCTGACACTTTTCATGATTGTCGGTTTCGTTCAATTTTAAAAGAACGTAACGGAATAATATTGCATTGGTGATGGTTGGTAAGTGCGGAGCCTGAGGGCTCAACCGTTTTTCGTTATTGCGGCAACCATGTGTAAATACAAAAGAGGAATTCACAGCTCATTTATTCCGGTGCTATTGTTAAGCTGCTTGTAGAACTGGAGTGGAGATATACCGGTGAATCTTTTAAAAGAGCGGACGAAATGAGATTGGTCGGCGTATCCGTTTCCGTAGGCGATGTCGGACAGTTTTTCAAACTTGCCGGCCTGCAATTGCTTTAAAGACGCCTGGAATTGTGCAATGCCTGAAAACAAGCTGGGAGATATACCGACATGCTGTTCGAACTTTCTTTCGAATGTTCTTTCTGTAAGGTTTAGTTCGGATTGCAATTGTTTTAGTGAAACATTACCATTCAGCTGGATAATTCGGCTGGTGGCATATTCCATGCCCTTATCAGGTTCTGTATTATTTCTTTTAATCAAAAATCCGAAATATCTGAACAGTATTTCCACCTGTTCTTCTGCGGCTGCTGTGTTCCACAGTTGTTCGATCAGGTTCATTCCGGGTACGGAAGAAAGCAGTCTTACATCTACAGCGGCATCTGTTATTTCTTTGGCATCAAACCGGAAGACGGACTTCAGTGCGTAAGGTTGAAATGTGAGTCCGATGATTCTGCAGCCTTTGTGGGCGGTCAGCACAACGGGCTTTATTGTTTGACCAAATACATAGGCAGCAGGGATTTGTGGGGCTTTAATATGTGTGGTGAGGTTGGTATCGGGGTGTTGAAAGGCAATGCCGACCATACCGTCGGCAAAATTCATGAATGAATTTTCCGTTTCGCCACTGATCAGTATGACCTGCTTTATATAAGGTTTCAGCTTACCTGGTATTTCTATGAATTTTGCCTGGTTCATAACTGGGAGGTGAGCTTGTATACAAATGTAAGCAGTTCTTACAAAAGTGGCGATACTTCTTTCATGCCTGTATTGAGCCGGTTATTAAAAACACCAGGCGGTACCCTTTCGGGTAGCCGCCTGGCTGTAGGGTTAACATGGATAAGGCCGTATTTATTTCTTTGTGCGGGATTTTCCACCGGTTTCGCGGCCGATAACGGTTTGCAGGGCAGATAACGGTCCTGCATATATTACTTCTCCCGCAATGGATAAGACAATATTAGCTGAGAAAGCCCCTGAAATGCCCAGCTTATAATAGCCATCTCCGGTGTCTTGCACGTAGGTTATTCCGACACCGGTGCTTTCGAGGGTAATACTATTGCTCCATCCCGGGCCGATGTATTTGCCGTTGGTAGCGACTGGCCGGAAGATCAGCGCTCTGTTGGAACCACCGGCGGGATTGTATTGATAAAGGGGTCTGCTGGCAGCGGCGGCAATACCCGGGAAACGTACATAGAAGCTTTCCCTGTGGTATCGTTGGAACGTGCCATAGGTATTATCCGTAGTATTATCCGTACCGTTCACCAGGAAAACGCCCTGATGTGTGCCGGCTACATTTAAACCGCTGATAGTAGCTGTATAGCTTTTGGTGACGGTGTCATACGGTAACGGGTAAACGGTGGCCTGGTCACGGATGGCATTGACGAATGACGTGTCGCGCATCAGGTATTTCATTTTGGATATACTGACAGAAACGGGGTCGGAAGGCAATGTGTCATAGTTTGGTGCGTACGTCCGGGCAATCAGGTCATTGACATCGGTACCAGGTTTGAACAGCACAAAGTTTACAGTAGCATTACGGATCACATTACCTTTATAGTCGAGCGTAACGGAAGGTTTGATGGACTGCCCAACTTTGAGTCCTGTACCGCCGATAGTAAATCCTGATTTCAGGGCGTGATCGTCTGCCACTACCATAAATTTACAGGGTTGTACAGCACCGGGGTTTATATCGAGCTGGGTACGTACTTCCCAGTGTCCATCGCCGGTTACTCCTGGCAGGATATTATTGGGAAATGAGATGGAAAAATTAAGATAGCTGGAATCAAAGCGTTGTCTCACAAATGGTATTAGTTCGCGTCCGTCTTTTTTGATGGAAAGGAACCTGGGTTTAAACACACCCGGTACCAGCATAGTGCCTATGATTGTACTGGCGCCTTTATTAATGATAAAGGAGTCAACTCTTACTGGTGGTTGTACATTAGGGAATGTAGCATCCCGCAATACGATGACCTGTGGTGTGCTGCCACTCATAATACCCGGCAGCTGGTTTGTAAAGGCGGTGACCAGTTCGTCTGGTATTAAAGAAATCTTCTGGTGCGTACCTCCGTTCTTTTCTGCAATCTTTTGCATGGTCTCAACAGCGGTGCCACTAAAACCAAGACTGATGGTGTAGATCTTAATCTGAGGATCTGTGGGCGCGCCTCTTAACCACTGGCCATTAGTTATTTTCTTCCATGCATCGGGACCGGTCACCGATACCTGGTATGGCCCATTCTGTTCTCCATCTGAGAAAACGACCATCGCTTTTTTATGTTTATTGAGTTTTACGGCCGGTGCCAACAGGATGTCTCTCCCCTTAATGATACCGAGACCAAGTGGTGTGCCGCCGTATGGAGTTATGGCCGACAATGCACCAGTCTGGGCGGAGAGGGAGGAGAGATTAGATTCATTCATATCGATCAGCGACAGGGTGTTATAAGGGGCTCCTGCGGGAATACTCCCGCTGCCGTCGGCAAATATGTTCACGGAGATGAGATCATTTTTCTTCTTTGCAATAGCCTTGAGATGGTCTGCCATCAGCGATACTCCTGACTTTAAATAATCCCAACGGCTTTTACCGGGAGGAGCATTGTATGAGGTACCATCGGGGGTTGATGTCATACTACCGGAACGGTCCAGTACCACAGCCAGATCGAGTGGGCGGTGAATAGTGATTTCTACGTTAGCGGATCCGAGGAAGCCGGTAGTCGCGTTAGATGCATATACGGTGAAAGAGACAATAAAGTCATTGCTTACGTCTTCCGGTACGCCATATATCCTGAGTTTTGCCGTTTCGGGTGCACCATTGGTGGTGGTGGCATTGGGAGGTAATTCGATCGTAATACCTTTTATAATACATTTATACAAATAACCAGTTGCGGGATCATTAAATCCGGTATATGTGTCGTTGGGACTGAGTGTCCAGTGGATACCGGTATAGCCGCCCGGTTCAATGCCGATATCAGCGGCGCCGATGGTCTCGCCCTGCGCGAAGAAATATTCCAACGTCTTAAATGGATTCGCCGCCGAAATAGGGAAAAATTTGGATTGTGCAAAGCTGTGCGAGCCCGTTATTAACAGGGCTGCCAGCATGGCAAAGAATAGTTTTTTCATAAAAAAATAATTGGGGGTTAAAAAATTCCTGACAGCAGAAAGCCAGGCCGGAGAGAACCGGCAGCCGTGCGGCATTACGCTTGCAGGCATGGTATTATCAAAAGCGTCTTTGTCGTGATAAGACGCAGCGGGTTACAACAGTTTACTGGTTAAGGATTGTGATTTTGTTCTTGCTTTAACGATAATAAAATTCAGGATTACATAGTGCTGGTATTGAATATGGTTTATCAGGGGTTTTCAGGCTAAATACAGGTCCATTTAGTTTCATGTTCTTGTTGAATCAAATGTAAGATGATTCCCTGCTGTTGAACCGGCAGTGTTCGAAGAGAAGAACAGTAATGAATACCATATAATACAAAAATCACTCACCGTCTTCTATGGTTAATATGGATGATACCAGATATCGAAGTAGAATATACCTGTTTCCAGTGATTGGCAAGACGCCCCTGCTTGTCTAATTTAGTGCAAATAAAAATCAGAGATATGAAACATCTGGCAATGATCATCGCCTTTTTGGTATTAAGTATTACAACATTTGCAAGAATGGGAGATCCCATCGTGATTGAGGTTGCCACGAAGTACACAATCGTGGAGGATGCGCTGAATGCGGCGAAAGACGCACTGCTTGCAAAGAAATTTACCACACAGGAGATGCAGCCCAAAAGGTTTACAGCCACCCGCACCACCGGCGCTAAAGCTGACTATTATACAGCCGACGTATCCGCTGCACAGGCTGACGGCAAGGTAGTCCTGAAGATCACTTTCATTAAGTCGGGTACTGGCTTGCTGAACCTGAAGAAAGTAGCGGCAGAAGTAAAGGAGAAACTGGAACAATAGTTGCCTGGCGGTCCGGCCCGCGAGCCAGTACAACATACGCGGCTGATCATTGACCGGATTCCTTACTGTTTGTAGTTTTCGCCCGCTTATCATAGATAGCAAACATGGCGATGGCGAGCCAGACCAGGTTGACAATGATATTGGGCGGGTCTTTCTGCACAAAGGCGTTAAATATCAAACCCAGTGCTCCCAGTATATTCAGCACATGATAGATGATGGTATCCGCTTTTAATTTACCGGTACTGAGCAAAAGATATGCAACAATGTAAAGTATAGCTCCGGTCCAGCCGACAGCTGCGGCAATTGATGTATCCATAACAGGGATTTTTATTTCAGGTTATCGTGCTACCGCAGCCATATCGAGATGTGATGACAGCGCCTGTAATTCTGTGTAACGGTCTATTTCGAACCAATCGTTGCTATCCAGTGATTGTACCGCAATAGAAAGACGTGGCAGATTTTCGAGTATCATCATATCCCAGAAGTAGTTTCGCTGTGGCGCGTCCTTTTCTGCCAGCGATGAAGCCACATGCATTTCCATGGACGATTTGATCAGGGCTGCATCCTGCCTGGTCCAGAACGAAATGCCAGCAAATATTTTCGCCCCGTTCTTATATAAGGGATCGTTCAGGTGTTCATCTGAAACGATGAGGATATTTCTTACGTGGGTATCATAGTTTACAATCCATTCCTGTGAGATCTTGTCTTTATGGCCACAGAAGTATGTTGAAGTGCCTGGTGCTGCAATGAGAAAGTTACGGGACAGATAAACATCCCCTTCCAGTATGTAGCTATCTCCGAAATATTCCTTCGCGAGGAAAAGAGAGTAGAGATTATTAAAGGATGCATAGTGTTCATTATAGATCAGCCGTACCCCAAACTTAGGGACAAGATAAGCAAACAGTTCATGCAGATGTCCGGTGATAATACTGATGTCTGTAATTCCTTTTTCTTTCAGCATCGTTATCTGCCGCTCTATTATCGGTATGCCTTCCACTCTTACCAGTGGCTTGGGAATGTGGGCTGTCAGGGGATTCAGGCGGCTGCCGATACCTGCAGCCAGGATAATTGCATTCATAAAATCAGTTTCGGGTTATAAAATGTTTGTGGCAACAGGTGAAATAATTTCGTTTCCTGATAGCGATAATATTTGTTTATTTTCAGGTTGTAAATCCATTGTCAGCATGTCTTTCTTATATCCTGCACATATTGCCACGCTTCAATCTCTTTTATTGTCTCACTACAACAGTCATGTAACGGATGTATATAAGCTGAGCAAAGGCATGACCAACCACAACTATAAATGTGTGCTTGATAATCATGAGCAGGTGATCGTAAGATTACCCGGCAACGGTACGTCACTATTGATAAACCGGCATGATGAGTATCATAATCTTTGTGCTATTGTTCCATTGTTCATTAATGTTCCGTTGCTTTATTTTAATGCGGATACAGGTATCCAGGTTACAAGATTTGTGACAGAGCTGCCGGAAACAGATCATACCGGAAGTATATTTCTGCAGGCTGCCACGGCGGCCATGAAAAAGCTGCATACGGCGCCGGTTCGTTTCAACAACCGCTTTGCGGCGATGTCTATGATCCGGCAATACTATGATATTACGTGTCAGTATGATATTGCACTGGCTCCTGCATTTGCGGCGATGCTGCCGGTACTGGAAAGGATCGCTGAAGAGGCGGAGCGGGAAGCGCCGGGTATTTGCCCTTGTCACAATGACCCCGTACCGGAGAACTTCATTCTTGACCGGCGATACCGTTGTTATCTCATTGACTGGGAGTACGCCGGTATGAACAGTCCGTTATGGGATCTTGCTGCATTCTCTCTTGAGCTTAATCTTTCGGTGTCGCAGGAGCAATACATGTTGCAATGTTACTATGGCCCCGCCGCTATACCAGCCTATACCTGCCGTGTAATGCAGTCTTACAAGATATTGCAGGATATGCTGTGGTATTTATGGTCCATGATCAAAGTACATTTCCATACCGACTATTTTGCTTACGGAGTTATGCGATACAATCGTGGTCTGTCCATGCTTTCCTCCGGAGATTTTTTACCGCCGCACATCAGACTCCCAGAGACAGTTGTTCCTGTATAAGATGAAAATAGGCGCCTTTCAGCTGTATCAATTCCTCATGCGTACCTATCTCCGTAATTTTTCCTTTGTCCAGTACCACAATCTGATCCGCATTTTTTACAGTACTTAACCGGTGCGCCACCACTACTACGGTACGGTTGTCGAAGAATTCGGCCAGGTTTTGAACGATTACTTTTTCGTTTTGCGCATCCAGTGCGTTGGTGGCTTCATCCAGGAAGATGAATGACGGATTCTTATAAACGGCGCGGGCGATGAGCATCCTTTGCTTCTGTCCCTGGCTGATGCCATTACCATCCTGTCCGATGCGGGTATTGTATGCCAGCGGCAGGGATTCAATAAATTCTGTGATGTTGGCGGTTCTGGCAGCATGCAGCAGTTTTTGCTTGTTGACCATATCATCGCTGATGGCAATATTGTTGGCAATGGTATCAGAAAAGAGATAGCCATCCTGCGCCACTACGCCGCATGAACTTCGCCAGTATCGACTGTTGATCATATTCATGTTGAAGTTGCCGAGCATTACTTCCCCGGCGCTGGGCTCAATTATTTTGAGCAGTAGCTTAAGCAGGGTAGTTTTTCCTGATCCGCTGGAGCCAACGATCGCTGTTTTCTTGCCATAAGGAATGTGCAGACTGATATTGTCCAATACTTTGGGCGAGTGTGGTCCGCCGTAGCTGAAGCTTACCTGGTTTATCCGTATGTCTTTTTCAACAGAGATGTCTGTGATGGTATCAGCTTCTTTGCTTTCTTCATCGCTTTGGTTGTGGATTTCATTCAGGCGTTCCATACTGATCCGTGCGTCCTGGTAGGAGAGTATCAGTTCAAGCAGGTAGTTTATCGGAGAGTTTAGCTGGCCGGTGATGTATGAAACAGACAGCATCATGCCCAATGTCATATTACCATCTATCACTGCTTTGGCAGAAAGGTAGGACAGGAGGAGGTTTTTTATTTTGTCTATCAGGAAGGCGCCGGCATGTTGATACTGGTTGAGCGCCAGTCCTTTAATATTTACGCTGAACAGACTGGCCTGTATGTTTTCCCATTCCCACCTTTTCTTTCGCTCGCAGTTTTGCAGCTTTATTTCCTGTACGCCATTGATGAGCTGAATAATGTTTGTCTGGTTGGCAGCCGATTCATTGAAAATTTTATAATCCAGGTTCTTGCGCCTTTTGAGGAAGAAAATGATCCACAGCAGGTATAAGATGCTGCCCAGGAAATAAACCAGGAAGATATTCAGGTTATAGTATAAAAGAATAATGCCGAAGATGACGATGTTGAAAACAGAAAAGGCGAAACCTAATGCAGATGATGTCAGGAAGTTCTGAATACGTTTATGATCGCCGATGCGTTGGAGGAGATCACCGTTGGTTTTATTGTCGAAGAAGCTGAAGGGCATCTTCAGCAGTTTGGTGAGGAAGTCAGACAGAATAGCGATACTGATACGGGTGCCGGTGTGCAATACAATCCAGCTTCGCAGAAAATCGATGGCAGCACTTCCTATATACAGTAACAGCTGAGAAACCAGTAAGAGATTAATGAATGAAATGTTATTATTGAAAATACCGACATCCACGATGGCCTGTGACAGGAAGGGCAGTACAAAAGTAAGCAGGCTGCCGGCAAGCATGCCGAGTGCAATTTGTATGAAGTGTTTTTTATACGGTCTTACATATTTATAAAAGTAGCGGAGGGAACCGGTTTCCTGTTTATCGCCGGCTTCTTCATAAAATCTGGGGCTGGGCTCTACGAATAGTACCAGGCCAGTATCTGCACCATTGGTCCGCGTACTTAACCAATATTGGCGGAATTCATCAAAGGTGTATTTTATCTTTCCGTGTGCCGGATCGGCCACGTAAATATGTTTCCCTTTTACCTGGTATACGGTTACAAAATGGTTTTGTTTCCAGTGAACGATGGTGGGAAGGGGTACATCACTGACAAGATTGTCGAAGGGAATAGTTGCGACTAATGTTCTGAAGCCAATATCCTCAGCGGCTTCACAGATGCCTTGCAGCGAGACGCCTTCTCTTGTAATGAAACATTTTTCACGCAGCCGCTCCAGGGTATAGTGCTTACCATAATATTCCGCGACCATCAGCAAGCAGGTAGGACCACAATCCATCGCGTCCAGCTGTTTATAAAAAGGGAACGAACTACTCATTGTGACGAATTAAAAAGAAGATACAACTTACGCTGCGTTAGCAATAGGTCGTTATTATGACTGAAAAAAATGCTGCATTAAATATTTATGCTCTCTTATTACCGTTGCTGGTTTACGGGATGTGTTGCAATATCTATATTTCTTTTAGAAAACGAAAGAAGAAAATCAAGCCAATTTATCACGTAGAAAATTTTTGTTTTGATTTCATTTTAAAAATATTAATATTGTCCGCATAGCAAACAACTGCGTTATTGATTAAACAAAAGAGGAGAGACTAAAGAGCACGACATTAAATAGATGTTGGCGAAGACCCTTGATGGATAAGTGTTTGATAACAATAAAAGAGCGCTGACGAAAATCTTATTGTGTAATTATTTTTTTTCCCGGCAAAAGGTAATTCCAATTTCATGACCAGAAAATAGTTTTAGGGTATCGTTTTTTTTATTAAAGTGAACACAACAGAGCTTCCATGTGATACTCAGGTGACGACCTATGCCCACATCACAATAATGCCATAGTTCTGGGCTTTACACTAATAGATAAACAGTACTGTCATACGAGGAACAACTTGTAAATGTTTGATATTATGCATGCACTCATCAATGGGCAGGCTAATAGCGGGAATCCTATTGCCACTATTTTGTGGGAGATAAAAAGCAGCGAATGGCAACATGCTGCTTACCTGATCGGCACGTGTCATGTTGTAGGGAAATCCTGGCTGGATCAGTGGAAACCTGTGACGGAGTGTCTGTCTGCTGCCGACTGTCTTTATACAGAATGCTTTCCTTCTACTACTGTGAATACGCCGGGCCTCGGGTATATTAAGGCATTGGATCTGCTGAGCAGCGAGCAATATGATTTGCTGGATGCATTTTTTCGCGAACGTTCCGGAGAGAGTGAAGGACTTGAGCATGAAGAAGCTAAAGATATTTCGGTGGTAGGGATGATATCAGCCATCAAGGAAATGCTGATCAGGAAGAATGCACAGCGTCCTTTTCATCAGATGGATTACGAGTTGTATCAGTCGTTTGTTCATGCAAACAAAATGACGAAAGCGCTGGAATATTCGTGGGACCTGGATTTTCGGCCGGATGATAAGGCTGCGGCCAAATCGTTGCTGGACGTATTTGTACGGCAGGTACACCATGCAAGGGAGTGGGATACTGATCGTGCGGATAGTATCATCGCCAGAACCATTGCGTGGTATCATTCGTTGTCATTTAACTATGCCCTGGATGAGGAGGCGCCATCGCCAGAATATGCGGGAACAGCTGTAACTGTTGCAGAGAGAAACCGCAGGTGGCTTCCGGGAATTATGCATGCGTTGCCTGAAGGACCGACTGTTGTTGCAGTTGGTATCGGGCATTTATTTTACAATACTGGATTGGTCACACTATTACAACAACAGGGACTTATACTGTTGCCTGTGTCTCTGCGCTGAAACAGCTGCTGAGTGGTGAATTTTTTTTCTCACCAAAATCCTACATGTATGGAGCAAAAAAAAGCATCCAGGAGGGCCCCCAGACTTCAGTTGGAGGAGCTCAAGGTTCAGAGTTTCGTTACTGAACTGAAGCCGGAAACAGCCCAGACTGCCAAAGGCGGAGATGACGGTACTTCTGTAATCGTGAGTATCGTCGTATCAAAGTCAGTGGAAAACTCTTTTGAATCGAAATGGCCTTGCAGGTTCGCCTGTAAGACTAAACAGACCACATCACCTGGCGGTGGCGGCGATCCTATGTCCGATCCTCCGCTGTGATACCGGTAGCGACAAGGGAGGCACTGCACTCCCCTGTGCTGCATACCGGTTGGTAAACCGCACCGGGTAAGTCGCAATTACCCGGACATTTTCAGTTCACCCTTAAAATCAAAGCAAATGAAAGAAAAAAATCAGCAAAAAAGAACACCCAGACTGCAACTGGAAGAGTTAAAAGTACAGAGTTTCGTAACAGAACTGAAGCCTGAAGTGGCTCAAACCGCCAAGGGTGGTGATGACAGCACATCTGAAATCGTTTCTGCTATTGTTACAAAATCCCTTGATAACTCTGGTAATTCCAAATGGCCTTGCAGGTTTGCATGCAAAACGAAGCAGACTACTACGACAACCGGCGGTGGCGGTAATCCCTCTTCCGATCCGATTTGATAATTATTGACAGGCAATAGCAGGAGAGCGGCAGTGAGCTTTCCTGTAATGCCTTTTCAAACGTCATCCGATATTGCTATCAAACCCACTCCGGACACCCTATGCGTTGCCCGGCGTGTTATTCATAGAATTCCAAAAATGAGAACATGAAACTACTGGCTGTTGTTCATCCGGATTATTCAAGCAGTGACGCACTGTTTACCAGGATTGATATCCAGGAAGTGCCCGTACCATTTGCCATGCTCGAGGTGGCCGTAGATTTAGACAGTAAGCTTGATGATGATATGGTGCTGGTGAAGAAGACGGCATTTTCCATTAACTACCGCGATAAAGGTATTTGCCTCAGGGCCTACCGGGAAATTCAGGAGAGTGGGAGCCTTAGCAGCTATTTTACCATAGGATCAGAATTTGCCGGTGTGGTGGTGCGTGTTGGCAGTGCTGTGCATCAGTTTAAGCCAGGCGACCGTGTGATGCCTGATCATGCCTTTCCTCATTCCGGATATAAACATGTACTGCCTGGCGTGATCTCCAACAAATGCTCCAGTGAGTATGCCGTTTATCATTTTTCCAAACTGATACAGATACCGGACAATATGACTGATGAAACAGCGGCATCTTTTTCACTGGGTGCGCAGACGGCTTATTCCATGGTGCGGAAAGCCGTGTTGTTACCTGGTCAGCGTGCTTTGGTGACGGCTGCCTCTTCCAATACATCCCTGTTCATCATTCAGACATTGATTGCACGAGGTATCGAAACACATGTGATCACTACCCAGCGCGAGTATACGGAAGCCTTTAAGAAAATAGGTGTGCATACGGTATACCATAACAATACATCATTTGATTTCTATGACGAAAGACAGGATATGGCCCACATCAATGACCGATTTGATGCCGTATTTGATCCGTTGTTTGACATTTATTTCGTATCGGTGGTGCCATTGCTGAACATGGGCGCGAAGTATCTTACGTGCGGAAGATATGATCAGTTCTCCGGGATAGATGGAGAGCCGGATGGGCGCTATGATCAGGATATTAAAGTAACAGAACTGATCGGTTATATCCTGCATAACAATATAAGTCTTATCGGTAACTGCATTGGGTTTTCTTCAGATCTTGAACAGGCAGTAAAAGACTATGAAGAAGGGAAACTGCCCGTGCTGATAGACAGCGTTTTCAGGAACGGGGATATCAACGGCTTCATGACCAGGTCATTCAGTGAGAAGAAACGGCTGGGTAAGGTGATTTACTCTTATCAGTAAATAAAAGGGTATGATCAGTAGTAAATACTTTCTTATACCGCGTGCTTCCGGACAGGACGCTGCGATGCTCAATCAACTTATCACGCAGATGGAGTTTGTGCGTAACAAGCACCTGAATTACATCAGCCGCTTCAGTACCGCCGTGCTGGATGTGCGCCTGGGGGAAGGCGGCAATAGTATAGGTACGTTACTGAAACATCTTGCGGCGATGGAATACAAATGCCAGCTGGCAACTTTTGAAGGAAGGGGACTGAATGAATCTGAGCAGGAGAGATGGCGCGGGGCATTAAACGGGGAGCTGATACTCAACCTCATCAAAGGGCACGACATTGACTATTATATACAATTACTGACGGAAGTAAGAAAGGAAACCTTACAGCAAATGATGCAGAAAAATGATGAGTGGCTGCTGGGCTCCACAGCCTATCATTATGATACCCCTACCAATAATTACTTCTGCTGGTTTCATATTATGGAAGATGAAATAGGGCATATCGGGCAGATAAAGATGTTAATGTCGTTATTTAAAAACAAGGTTTAAAAGTTGTAGTCATGATTATCTGTGGTTTAAAACTTACTCACGACAGCAGCATTGCCGTTGTTGATAACGGCAGGCTGGCCTTCTCCATAGAGTTGGAGAAGCTGAACAATAACTCCAGGTATAACATCATAGAAGATCTGAATATTATTCCGCAGCTACTCTCCGGGAATGGTTACAGTATAGATAAGATCGATGAGTTTGTGGTAGATGGATGGGTTGGCGAGAACTCATCGGTCATTAAAGTTGTGAACAACGACCGGGAAGGGGAAGTGGCAGTAGCGCCATATGAAGAACCGGAATCCGGGCGTGGACTGCTGCAACTGAAGTATAACGGAGAGATTGAATTCGGTAACTATAAAGTGCCTTTCAGCAGTTATACGCATGTGCTGAATCATGTGATGGCGAGTTATGCTACCAGTCCCTTTTCCAGGAGCAATGAGCCGGCATACGTGCTGGTGTGGGACGGAGGGATGTATCCCCGTTTGTATTTTGTGGACCCTGCAGCACATGATGTGATGCCGCTGGGTCAGCTTTTTTATATGGGCGTTAATATCTACTCTATTTTCTCCCAGCATTTCCGACCGTTTAAAACCAATGCGAATGTGATTAAAGATGAGCTGTCCGTTGCGGGGAAGGTGATGGCCTACACTGCTTATGGAGAAGTAAGGCAGGATATTCTGGAAGATCTGCATGATAGCTATAAAGCTACTATGGCTGCAGCCCGGCATAAATCAAATATTCCCACCTATCCTTATGAGTTCACCAAGGCTTTGAAAAGGATTGCCCGTACAAAATCTTATACTGATGAAAACATCATCGCCACTTTTCACAAGTTTCTGGAAGAGCTGCTTGTTTCGGGGTTGCAGGAGAAGATAAAGGAAACCGGTTATCTGTCGTCCAATCTTTGTTATGCCGGCGGCGCTGCGCTGAATATTAAATGGAATTCTGCCATCAGGAATGCCGGTATTATCAGTGATATCTGGATCTGTCCATTTCCCAATGACTCTGGCAGCGCAATAGGCGCAGCCTGCAGCCTGCTGGCGGATAAGTCCGGACAATTCTCTGTTGAATGGAATGTATACAGCGGGCCTGAGATACAGCATACTGCTGCTGCCACCGGATGGACGAGGCGGGAGGCTTCCGCCGGGGAACTTGCCCAACTGCTGCACACTTCCCAGGAGCCTGTGGTGTTTCTGAACGGTAAGGCGGAACTGGGTCCCCGCGCATTGGGTAACAGGAGTATCCTTGCCAGCGCGGCAACAAAAAGGATGAAAGACATACTTAATAATATCAAGTTGCGGGAATCGTACCGGCCGCTGGCGCCTATCTGCCTGGAAGAGCATGCACCTGCTATCTTCTCTCCCGGCTGCAAGGATATTTATATGCTTTTTAACCATGAAGTAAATCCTGCGTGGCGGGATAAGATCCCTGCCATTTGTCATCACGATAACACGGCGCGGCTTCAGACCGTTACCCGGGGAAGTAACCCCGTGTTGCACAGTATTCTGCAGGCATATTATGAAATATCAGGAATACCGGTATTATGCAATACCAGCGCTAATTTCAAGGGCAGCGGCTTTTTCCCGGACCTGCATAGCGCCACGCAATGGAACATGGTAAATTATGTATGGTGTGAAGGCTGGTTGTATGAAAGGCAGGAGAAGGCAATTATCTAAATATGGGCGATATGGGCAATGAGAATGAATGGCTGGCAGTGCATATTTACTACGATCAGCATCCTGAGCGGGTACTGACTTCCCTGGTACAACCGCTCCGGCGGATGCTTACCCGGCAGAAGCTGATACAACAGTTTTTTTTCATCCGTTATTTTGATGACGCGGGGAAACATATCCGTTTCAGGGTAATGGGACATGGACAACGCCTGCATGACGATGTGTATCCTTTGCTGCAAACAACGCTGGATACCTTTATGTCGGCGTATCCAAATGTCATTTGCAGCTGGAGGCAAATGCCTTATGAACAGGAAACGGAGCGCTATGGCGGCACGAGGGCTATACAAATTGCAGAGCAGCATTTCTGCGATTCTTCTGCCGCGATTTTATCCCTGATTGGCAGAGATAAAAAATGGAGTTATGACAACAGGTTGTCTGCCGCATTGATGCTGCATCTTTCTTTTATTCATGCGACCGGTTTTAATGCAGATATCGCAGAGAAAATGGTCACCAATATTACGTCGGGCTGGCTGGTTTCCGCTGTTGAATATTACTGTCAGGTTATCAAACCGGGAGAGGCAGAAAATGTGGCTGAAGATACAGTGATTGCTGCGTTTGAGCAGTCCTATCAGAAACAGCAACAATACATTCTTCCATATTGCCTCTCGTTATGGAAAGGTGTTATGGAAGGACAGGATCTTCGCATTGGTCATTCCAACTGGAGCAGAAAAGTAAAGAGGACGCACACTGCATTCTCGGAGTTGCTCCGGTCCGGACAAGTGGAGATACCTGCCCGGCACCGGCATTATGTTGCAGGGCCGCCTGACCAGGCAGACTACCAGCTATCCCTTTTTTATGAAAGCTACCTGCATATGACTAACAACCGGCTTGGATTACTGAATATGGACGAGGCTTTCGTAGGTTATCTTTTACTGGAAGTGATCAGGGAATTGAAATCGGCTGCCCTCATTGTTTAACATCAATTGCATTTTATGCCTGCATTAACGGAAGATCATAACATTGAACTGCGAAGTCCGGCAGCCCAGCGGGTATTGGGAAGAGCGCCCTCGTGGCTGATCTCCTGGGGTAATACCATTATTCTGGGTTGTGTGGTATTGCTGTTGGTGCTTTCCTGCATCATCAAATATCCTGACGTAGTAAATGTAAAGGCGAATATTACCAGTAAAGTACCGCCGGTTTCATTTGTCTGTAAGATGTCAGGGCCTGTGCAGCTTCTGATACAGGATGGGCAACGCGTCAGTCAGCATGAGCTGCTGGCCTATATCGCATCGGGTGCAAATATATCAGATGTCAGGTACCTGTACGATAGTATCCGGGTTTGGGAGGAGCGGGTCAGCAGGCTGGATACCGCGTTCCTCTTCCATAACAATTTCAGGAAAGATATTAATGCAGGGACGATACAGATCAATTATAACAACTGGCTGACCAGCCTGGAGAACTACCGCAACTTTATTCATTCTAACATGGATGCCGCCCTGCTGGGTTCGCTCAACAGCAGAAAGGAATATCTCCGGAATCTCAGTGCTCACCTGGTGAACCGCAGGAGTATTTCTATGGAAGATGTTGCCATGACAGCGAAGAAGATGCGGATAGACAGCGGGCTGTATGCCGAACGTGTTATTGCTTCTGTTGAATTCGACAACAGCAAGACGAGACTCAATCAATCCAGGGCGGATCTTGAATATTCCAACACTAATATTATCAGCAACCAGATACAGATCAGGGAAATTGAGACGCAGTGTGAGCAGTTACGGATTAAACGTGCGGAGAATGAAAAGACCTACGTAATGGAAATACAGAATAACCTGCGGAAACTGCATAGTGAGCTGGAGTCATTCATTAATGAATATGCCTTCATTGCACCTTTTCCCGGTGTTGTATCATTCCCGAAACCATTGGTCAATAATCAGTTTGCGGCGGTACAAGAGAACATCTTCAATCTGGTGCCGTATAATGATCATCTGGTGTGTACCGTTGCGTTGCCCATGACGGGATCGGGTAAAGTGAAGCCGGGGCAACGGGTGAATATCAAACTGGACAATTTTCCCTATCATGAATTCGGCTATGTAAAGGGTACGGTGGAAAGCTTGTCTCTTACCACGTATAATAATTCCTACACGGCTGTTGTCAGCCTGCCCCGTGGCCTGACCACCAGTTATGGCCGGCAACTGACTTATAAACCTGGTATGTCAGGTAATGCAGAGATTATCACCAATGATCTGCGGCTCATCGAACGGCTGTTCAATCAGCTGAAAGCATTGAACAAATAAAAATGAATTTATGGAGGTATGGGACCATACGCTTGTAAGAATTGGCGGCGCGCCTTTCAGTGATCTTGGAGACATGAACGCCCGCGGCGCTTTCCGGATACTGGACCGGATGCACAACATGGAAGTAACGTTGAAGACGTATGCATCCCGCCTTGCTGATGAGCTGCATGCGATTGCCTCGCGTTATGGAGATAACCGTGAAATACTGCATCATATCATCAACCTGCGCAGAGATATATTTAACTTCCGGAAAGTGAAAGATGGTATGGTAAGCTCCCTGAAAGGTTTGCTGGATGAGGATATTTGCCGGCAGATTGAAATGTATCAGGTAATGACCGACGAGATAGGAGAGCAGCAGCAATTGTTTGACACTACATTCGAAAACGAATATCATCAGGCTAAAAGGCAACTCAGGGATTTGCTCCGGCAGGAGCAATTTGTAAAAGGTCTTTTACTGGGCAGCTATGCGCTATATCAGCTGCGCCGGAATTACCTGGAAGATGACCGCATTTTCAACAGCAGCAAATGGGATAGTGAGGAGATAGGGTATATGAAATACTATTCGAGGATGGTGGCCAAAACGTCTCCGTTCAGTACTTTCACCAATCTTTCCCTGGGGTCTTTCCATGAAGAAACAGGTATGAAGGCAGTTCCTGGCAGTGATGGCCAGCGGGGGGAATCTTACACGTCCCTTGTCAGGCTTAACAATCACCTGCTGAAAACATTCCTGCAAGTGCTGCTCAGTTATCCGCCATTTTACCGGTTTGTACCGCTTCGCTGGAATTATACTGTTTACAACGCAGATAAGAAATATAACTTCCTCGTTAATAACAACAACAATGAAGCATTTCAGGAGATCGAGAAGCAGCCTATGCTGGAGTATGTTGCGCGGTTGTTATCGCGGCGGCGTTCCCGTTCTTTCGATAAACTGACCGGCATGATCATGGGCGCAACGGGCGCCACATCAGATCAGGCGCAACAATATGTACAGCATCTGCTTACACTGGGGCTGCTGGAATATGATCTGGCTATCAGCGGCGCTGATCCCGACTGGATCATCACATTGATCAGTTATGTTGAAAAGATCGCAGAAAATGAAGAGGACGAAGTATTGCAGCATCTGGCGGCAGCGTTGCGGCATATCAATGGGCTCTGCGAATCGTATTCTACGGCCGACAGTCAGCAGCGGTGCGCTCTTCAATCTCTTATCCACCAAAGTATCTACGATAGTTACATTGCGCTGCATACTGCTGCGGGACTGCCGGAGGCTGAACGGGTGATGGTAAGAAAATTCCTGGAAAGCAACATCAAGGGAAAGGAGCTGGCCGAGTACCAGAAAGACTTTACCAACAGTGGAAAGGATATCTTCGTCCGGTACAGGGAAACCTGGTTGTTCATCAAGAAAGAGCAAGTGTTGCTGGAAGATACCAGTCTTAGTCGTAAATTCTATCTTCCCGCTCCGCTGCGCGATGACATTATCCCTTTATTGAACAAAGTATGTAAGCTGATACAGTTCTCCAATTATACAATTGAAAAGACAACGGCCGTAAAGGATTTCTTTCTTAAGAACTATGGCAGACATAAAAAGGTACCGCTGTTGAAGTTTTACCGTGCATATGTCAAGTCGGTCAAAGCACCGCAGGATAAAGAGGAAAAGCAGTCACCCCTGGCTACAGAGATGAAATGGGCGGCCGCGTTTTGTAATAGCATCAGGAATACAGACTGGCAACAGGAGCATATCGATATCAGCCTGGCGGATATTCGTGTTATTAATGAAGAACTCCATATTCCCGTTGAGGATACGGTTGTCCGCTCTTACGGCGCTTTTATCCAGCCTTGTCTGCGGCCTGACGGGCAACCAATGCAAATCATGATCAATGGCGTGTTTCATGGTTATGGCAGATATATCAGCCGTTTCCTGCCACTGTTTGATGAAACGGTAACAACGTATTTCCGGGAGCAAAATGACCTGATCAGGGAAGATACGCTGTATGCAGAGTATAATGACGCCTCTTTTTTTAATGCTAATATCCATCCTCCCCTGATGACTCATGAGCTGGTGGCTACTGGTAATAATCCCTATATGCCTGCGGACAGGCAAATCAGCGTGAAGGAGATTGTTGTGACATGGCAGGAGGCGACGGATGAACTGATACTTGTACATACCAGTACCGGCCGGCGTATAATGGTGTTTGATCTCGCCTTTCAGAGTCTGGCGGGTCGTTCTGCTATCTTCAGGTTCCTTTCCCGGTTTTCGGATGCTATTATTCCCAACTTCGGGCTGCTGGTTTCTTCTGTGTATGATACGCTGGAGCATGAAACCCTGAAGCAGGATAATGCTTATGAAGAGATTATCCGGTATCCCCGGATTACGATTGAGCATAAAATTGTTCTCAGCAGGAAGAAATGGCAGATACCTGTTGGCCGCTTTCCGCTTATCAACAAGCAGGACAGTTTTGCTGAAAAAGTGAAGAAGATAAAGGCCTGGCAGATTCAGCACGGATTGCCTGATGAAAGTTATATCTGTCTTCGGCAGGTAACACCCAGGGAGCAGGAAATGGCGCTGGCCAGGGAAGATGTTAAGCCGCAATATATGAACCTGAACAATCCTATGTTACTGAAGATATTGCTGAAGTATCTGCAGAAGGGTATTACCATTGGTATGGAAGAGATGTTCCCATGCAGTCAGTCTTTGATGACTGAGGGGGATAAAAAATATCTTACTGAACTATTAATACAATGGCATGACTGAGCACCAGGTATTTCCGGCTGATGACATCATCTTTCTTTCCGCTCAATCTGATGATTATTATTATCTCTGGCAGTTACAACTGCAGCTGCTCAATTTCAGCGGGCATGGCATACAACAGGAACGCATACACGTACTCTTCTCCTTTGATCCGGTCAATGGTTTGAATGAGGCTGTCCGGCAGTTCATGCTTGACAACAGCGACAAGGCGGCCTTCTTCACTTATCCGGATAAGCGGCAGCGAAGAGCTTATGGTTCCGGTATAAGACCACATATCATTGCGCAGCATCTCGACGCGTACCCCGATATGCAGCGGCGTCCGTTGTTCTATCATGACTGTGATATTATTTTCAGCCGACTGCCTGATTTCAATGCGCTGCTGCATGACGAGGTGTGGTATGTATCTGATACGAGGTCGTACCTGGGTATAGGATATATACAGCAGTTCGGAGAAAATACGTTGCGGGAGATGTGTCATGTCATCGGGATGGATGAAGAGATGGTCCGGCAGCATGACCAGCATACGGGAGGGGCGCAATACCTGGTAAAAAATACCCGTGCTGATTTCTGGCGGAAGGTAGAAGAAGATGCAGAAACACTTTATACATTCCTTGACGAGCGTAAATATACCTGTACGGCGCCAGACGGGAAGAGCAGCCCTATTCAGAGCTGGTGCAGTGATATGTGGGCGTTGTTATGGAATACATGGTATGCCGGATATAAAGTCAGGATAGCGCCTGACCTGGATTTCAGCTGGGCATATGATAATATCAGCAAGTGGCAGGCAAAGAATATCTATCACAATACCGGCGAGAAAGCTGATAGCCTGCATTTCAACAAAAGCAGGTATGTAGATACCAATCCTTTTTTCAAGGATCTTTCCCGGATTGATACCAGTACTTGCAGTATTCATTTTGTGGATATCATTGAGAAATTCCGGAATGCTTATTACAAAGAAGTGCCCGATGTGACCTTTGCTATATTGCTGAAGGCTGATAGTCCTGAACGGCTTCAGAATGCACATGCCGTAATAAAGCACATCAGGAAATATTTCAGGACAAATATGAAACTGATGGAAGTAGGGCTGGAAGCCACATTTAGTGATGCTGCACTCAGTGCAGCAGACTATTCATTTGTGTACGATCCCGGAGATTTCCTTCACATGACCCGGTATCATAACAGACTTATCCGGGAAGCAGATACACCGATGGTATGCCTGTTGGATGCTGATGTGCTGATTGACCCTTCGCAGCTATATGATGCGATTGTGCAGGTCAGGTATCATAAGGCGGATATGTGTTATCCGTATGATGGAACCTTCATTGATATTGACCGGGCGTGCAGCGGCGCCTACTATGAGGATAATGATTTTTCCGGGATTGTTCAACAGCAGGAAGTATTCCGGACGCGTATGAAAAACAGTGTGGGAGGGGCGGTGCTGGTGGATAAAGAGATTTATTGCAAAGCAGGACTTGAGAACGAGCATATTGTAGGATGGGGGCCTGATGATCTGGAAAGATATTACCGCATGAAAATTCTGGGGCATCGTATCACGCGTATCGCCGGACCGCTCTACCATCTTTATCATCCTGTTACCGTCAGTTCGGTACCCAGGGATGCCGTTACCTCATGGCAGAACAGGAAGGTGTTGCTGGACATCTGTAATTCCACCCGAAGCGCATTATCTGCACAGGTTGAACAGTGGCCGTGGTCTGCGTTAATTTCTACCCGCTTATGAGCAAGACTTCATCACTTCGTAAAGAATACTATCTCCGGGAGGCCGGGCGGGTGGCGCAAGATCTGCTCAATATGGCGGGGGATGGGCAGGAGCTGTATTGGGAAAGCCTGACTGAACGCGATGATGCATTGTATTTATATCGCGCGGCGGATATCTATTCCGGTAATGCCGGCATAGCGCTTTTCTGGTGCGAGCTGTATCAGTTGACCGGTGATGAAAAATATCGCAGTACCCTTATAAAGATCCTGACAGCCCTGTATGAACAGCCAATGCCGGCCGGCATCTCTCTATATACAGGGAGAGCGGGTTTAATATACTGTTATGCGAGGTGTGGCATTGTGTTGAAGGAAGATGACTGGATTGGGAGGGCCGCGGCCATTGCTGAAACGATTGGCCATGATTTCGATAAAGCCCCAGATGACTTCAGCGTTGCAGAGCTTACCGGTGGGATCTCCGGGACACTTTGGGCCATTACGTATCTGTATGATCTCCGGCCTTCAGCATGGGCGCTCCGTTTAGTGGCCAGGCTGGCGGAAAAGCTGATCGCACTGGCCTCAATAACCAAAGAAGGTATTTTCTGGGATAAAGAACCGCATCAGGTAAAGGGGCTGTGCGGCATGGCGCATGGCGTGGCGGGCATTGCACATGTACTGAATAACGTGGGACATTACTTCAACAATGAAGGGCTGCTTTTACTGGCTGATATGGCCTTTGCCTATGAGGATGCTCATTACAACAGTACGGCGGCGGGGTGGCCAGACTTCAGACTTGGGATGTATAACGATACTTACCGTGAATTTCTTTTTAAAGCATACGAAGAAAATGATCACGCTGCTTTCCGTACAGGAGGATATATGAATGCCTGGTGTCATGGCGCGCCAGGAGCGGGGCTGGCAAGATGTTATTATAAATCGGCCCGGGGGGCTGTGAGGTACAACCGGATGCTGAAGCAGATTGCAGATCATATTACCCATCAACAGGCATCAACAGCCAAAACGTTCACGCTTTGCCATGGTACCGGAAGTCAGATAGAGTTCCTGCTTAGCTACATGGAGAGCACGGGTAAAAGTACGTACCGGGAATACATATCAGATGTAGTGGCGGCTTACCTTGATGAGAATACATCCCCTGAGCAGCGTTACCGGTCGGGGTTTGAAGGCTCCGGACAGTATGATGCCAGTCTGATGAACGGAGTGGCTGGCATTGGTTACCTCTTTCTGCGTTTGCATAGTACATCTGTACCGTCTATGCTGCTGCCTGTAATAAGATCATCCGTTGATAACGGGCAAGATGAAGCATGCTTAGGAAAGATAATTAACCCGGAAAGCGTGATGGACCGCCTGCTGGATCGCTGCTTTCCTGCAACAGGCCGGATACTGCATATGCGGAATAAAGCCGGGCTGGCAGCACATTACACCAGCGAAAATAAACGCATTAAAGTAAGCAGGCGTCTTCCTGCAGGGATCAAATCCATGTTGGAAGAATGTTCTCCGGAGGAGCGCTTTGAGATCAGAACAGAGCATGCCCTGCAATGTGCGGGGTTTAATATCCGCAGCCATATTTATGAGTATGTCAGACAGCTCGCTAATCAGTTGCAGGTGACGAATATGAAAGATTGCGCTCCCGAAAATATATGGCTGACGAGGGATACATCTGTGAAGATCATGTACGACAAAGATACAGCCCGCCATGTGGCACTCACCGTATCCTGGCAGGGCGCCCGGATGATTGTATTGGAGAAGCTGGCATTTTATATTTGCGGATTTGTGGCTACGCCCACCAATCTGGCCGGAGTGACCGGTTATATACAGGAGATAACGGCATCTCCTGCGGGGTATCATGCCTCATTGCAACAGATTGTGCTGGACCAGGTGATTCACCTGGTGCGGCAGGGCATACTTAACTGTAAAATTATTCAATCCCGTTAATCATGAACATACAACCGCTTCTGGAAAAAGTATTGCCACTGATGACCGATGCAGCGGCAATCCGCAAAGATAACGGGCTTTATCGCGGCAATGCAGGAATGGCTTTATGCGCTTACCACCTTGCTGAGGCGACGGCATCCGATCCGTTATTTGAAAGGGCAGATGAGCTGATACTTCATATGACATCGAACCTGCACCACGTGCAAACAGATGCTTTTGGTGACGGACAACTTGGAATAGGCTGGACACTTCACTATCTCCATGCCAATGGATTTATTAATACGGCGCCGGCTGCATTTAATTTTTTTGATCAGTTGTTTTTTGACTACAACCGTTTCACTACAGAACCAGGTGTCGCAAAAGGCACACTGGGTTATCTGCATTATCTCGAGAACCGCTTCGATACCAATATGTTTGCCTATCGTGATATGCCGGCAGACTGCAACGAAATTGAGAAGAACGAAATGATGGTACAGTTGCTGGATCAACTGGATGTGAATCTGAAGACGTATTATGCAAACCTGGAAATATTCAGGCCTTCGGATATGGTGAATTTTCTCAGTATTCCGTTACAGTATCTCAGTGATTATCTCACGCCTTTATGTGCGGCAGCGCAATTGCTGGGAAAGGTACAGCGCCGGAATATATATCCGGAGATCCTGCAGCAATGCAGGAAGAGAATACTGGAGATACTGGATACTTCAGCTGCGTTGCTCCTGGAATATGCAGCCGGCAGCAAACCAATGCCCGCCACTGAGGTTTATTACCTGCGGAAGAGCATATTTCAGCTATCCAATGCGATGGAAGATTTCACTGTCTGTAAAACATTGGAGATATCCCCTGATTTTCTGTCTGCCGTAAAAGAGTATCCTGTTGATGTTACATTCAGCGCGTTGTTATCACGGGCTTTTCATGGTACGGGTAACCCGCTGTTTGCTGATGCCGTGATAGCGATGACGGATAAAGTGACCGGATATGGATCAGATCACGGACTCGAACATGGATTGGCTGGTCTGACCATGTCGTTGCTTTCACTGGACAACCCGGAGATCCTGTCATGGGACGCGGCAATAGGACTCAGTTAACCATATTCGTGAATTATAACGGACACCGATGATGCACGCACACGCTACCGCAGCTGTCACTGATAATAATGCTATGCAGGCACATGGTATTATATTGCGTATGCTTAAAATAATTGACTATATCTGCCGGAAACATCACCTTACCTATTGGCTGGAATACGGGACGCTTCTGGGGGCAGTGAGGCACCGGGGATTTATTCCGTGGGATACGGAAGCAGATATAGGTATGTTACGTCCGGATTTTGAGCAACTAATGAAAGTGGCTGCCGCTGAGCTTCCGGAGGAGACTTTCTTCCAGCATGCAGGATCGGACCCCGGATTTATAACGGTATCACCCTATATAGAAGCGAAGTTCAGAGACAGATACAGCCGGTATCCTGCTGCTGATACCGACTATCCCGGACACACGTGGCATAACGGCATACAGGTGGATATATTTGTTTATGACCAGGATTATTCCAGACCGGGTGTGCTCATCAATGCATTTGAAAGGATAAGCCGGAACCGGAACAGCTTCTGGACAACTGAAGAACTTTCGTTGATAGCCCGCTGTAGATTTGAAGATACAGCGCTGCTGGTGCCAGCGGGATATCACCATTACCTGCAACGTAACTATAACGACTATATGGAATATCCACCTCCGGATAAACAGGTTCCTGAATATGTAGAAATACAGTTGCCGCTATTGTTAAGAAAAAAATTAACTTTATCTGATGCAGCAAGCTAAATTCACGACCTTTCGACAGCAACATTTCCTCCTGCTGATTACTACCTGTCTGTTGCTCCTATCCTGTTGCCTGCAGCTGTCTGCACAACGTTATACGCCTACATTATTATGGGAAGTAACCCGCAGGAATAATAAAGATACGGCCTATCTGTTTGGTACCTTTCATGAAGTGGCTCCTTCATTTTTTACAGCATATCCGCGTGCAGCCCGGTTACTTGAACAGGCTGACATTGTGATTCTTGAAACCAGAATCGCCGGTAATACCGCTGCCGCCGGTACCGGACTGACGCTGAATTATTCCCGTGACAAATGGGAGTACCTCATGGATACAGCCCAGGCAGCCATTTTTAACAGGTTTACTGCCAGGGCGGAAGACAGCAGCTATTACAAAATGCCGCCACTGGTAGCGGCCTTGTCGCTGAACAGGATGTACATTAAAAACTATTGTGACACCACAGCTGCTGCCGCTAATGTTTTGATGGATGAATATATTGAACAAAAGGCGCTGGAAGATAAAAAAACAATTGTTGGCCTGGAAAAGAACCAATTTACGACACTATCCGGCGTAGCAACAGCTGCATCCGGTGGCGAGGAAAAATCATATGTAGCCTCCACCGTAACGTTGATGGAGAAAATGCTGACAGATAACACCGACTACTGCAACGATATTCAGCAATACCAACAGCTGCATCTGGACTATCAGTTGGATCAGCGTGCACCGGGTAATCCCGGGCTGTTACACAACAGAAATAAACTATGGATGCAGCAGTTGGATCAGTTGTTCAAAAAAGGCCGTTGCTTTGTGGCGGTGGGATTCCGGCACCTGTATTACCGGGAAGGTCTCATCAGCAGCCTGCGCCAACTAGGGTACAAAGTACAGCCTATAGCCAGATAACCCCGGTTTATATTCTTCTGACAAACACCCTCACTTCTTCAGCCATTTGTAAATAGGAATGCCGGATAAGGTGATCAACAGTCCCGGCCAGGTAAAGTGCGGCTTGAATACAAACAGCAGGCCGCAGAAAGCGAGTCCCATGATGATGTAAAGTATAGGCAGCAATGGATAGCCAAAGGCTTTGTAAGGTCGTTCTGCATCCGGTCTTTTCCTGCGAAGGATAAATATGCCAACAATAGTGAGCATGTAAAAGGCTACTACCACGAAGGAGATCATATCCAGCAGGTCGCCGTATTTGCCGCTAAGGCACCAGATACATGCTGCCAGGCATTGTATCCACAGGGCGAAGGATGGTACCGCAGCCTTGTTCAGTTGTCCTGCTTTTTTAAAGAAAAGCCCGTCGTTGGCCATCGTATAATATACGCGGGCGCCGGCCAGTATCAGTCCGTTATTACAGCCGAAGGTGGAGATCATGATCATGAGTGCAATGATGATGGTGCCGGGGTGTCCGAATATAATGTGAGAGGCAGCTACAGCTACCCGGTCTTTGGGTGCATAGGCTATTTCGCCGATGGGCAGTACTGCGAGGTAGGTGATGTTGGTGAGCAGATAGATGATGGTGACGATAGCCGTACCAAGGAACAGGCTAAGGCCGATGTTGCGTTTGGGATTCCTGATTTCTCCGGCTACAAAGGCTACATTATGCCATGAGTCGCTGCTGAACACAGATCCTACCATTGCGGCGGCAATGGCGCCGAATGAAGCGATAGTCGTGTAAGATATTACTGTGCTTTCCGGTGTGAGTGCATGCAATTGCCAGGCGTGTTGCCAGTTGGCGCTCCATACATCCGGCTTTGCAGCAATCAGTCCAAATATAATGAGTCCTGCAAGGCTTACCAGCTTGGTGAGCGTGAAGGTGGTTTGTATAACTTTCCCTCCTTCAATGCCGCGTGTATTCATATAAGTCAGGAGGAGGATGACGGCAATGGAAAGCAGCTGTGCTGCTGTGATATGCATAAAGCCCAGGTCTAACAATATATGTTCTTCGCTGAAGAACGGAAGGAGATAGGCTGTGAATTTGGCAAAGGCTACGCCTACGGCGGCGATAGTGGCTGTTTGTATCACTGCAAAGAAACTCCATCCGTACAGGAAGGCGGTCATCGGATTATAGGCTTCCTTGAGATATACATATTGCCCGCCTGCCCGTGGGAACATGCTGCTCAGTTCTCCGTAGCTCAGCGCTGCTGTAAGGGTCATGAATCCTGTAATGAGCCATACCAGCAGTAACCAGCCGGCGCTGCCGGTATGACGGGTAATATCCGCACTCACAATAAAAATACCTGAACCGATCATGCTGCCGGCCACGATCATCGTGGCATCCAACAGCTTCAGCGAAGGCCGGAACGAGGGTGCATTCGACATAGCGTTTAGATTTGGTGGCATACAAAATACTTCGTTCATGGATATACTACTTTTTAATTATTGATCAATATTGCGCGGATTTTGCAGTTGTGGTAAATTACTATGGCCGTCTTTAGGTCAAGATATGAGTAGAAATGATCAATAACTGTTTAAAAACAGACCGCTGCTATTACTATTTTTAAGGAAATAGTAATGTTTCATGTTCACACTAAAGAAAATACTACCTGTAATCCTGTGCCTGGTAATGCAACAGGCGGTGGTATCTGCACAATCATCCGATAAAGACCTGTACCAGCAAACGAGTGAAGTCAACAATATCATGGTGCAGTATGATGCAGACGCCGGCAGTTTATACCGCTTTTATTTTGTGGATAGTTCGCCAGAGCGCACGGCCAGATTCATAGCACTCATCAAAGGCTACCAGCAGCGGCTGCAACAATTGAATTATCAGCAGCTGAATGTTGGCGCACAGGTGGATTATGTACTCTTCAAAGACCGCTTGGAGAATGAGATGGAGCAGCTGGCTGCCGTTCAGCAGGAGTATGGGCAGGTGAAGAAATGGTTTCCATTTGCGGACACGATCTATACAACAGAACATCACCGCCGCCGTGGTGAAAAGCCCGATGCACCGGCACTGGCTGCCCGCCTGAATACGATCTGCGGTGAAGTGCTGGCGAAGAAGGCTGCGCTGGAAAAGGACAGCAGTCTTACGATTGAGCAGGCCCGCCGTGGGATGTCCGTGATTAAAGGGCTGCGGGCTGCATTGCATAGCGTCAATGAGTTTTATAATGGTTACGATCCGCTTTATTCCTGGTGGGTGCCCACGCCTGCAAAGCAGCTGGACAGCCTCCTGGATACCTATAGCAAAGTGTTTGCCGGCAAGGGTAAGAACAGCCGCGGAAAAGAGGATGGCAGCGGCATCATTGGGTATCCTATCGGAAAAGCAGGGCTGGAGAAAGATCTCCGGCATGCCATAATCCCCTATACACCGGAGGAGCTGGTTGCCATCGCGAATAAAGAATTTGCCTGGTGTGATGCAGAAATGGAGAAAGCTGCAAGAGAAATGGGTTTCGGCGCCGACTGGAAAGCTGCGCAGGAGAAGGTAAAGAATACCTATGTACCACCCGCAGACCAACCCACCGCGATGATGAAGCTCTACAATGAATCTGTGAGCTTTCTTAAACAACACGACCTGTTGACCATACCGCCCCTCGCCGAAGAAACCTGGCGCATGACCATGATGAGTCCGGAGCGTCAGCTGGTAAATCCTTTTTTCCTGGGAGGCGAGGAGTTTATTATATCGTACCCGGTAAACAGTATGAGTCATGCTGATAAAATGATGAGCATGCGCGGCAACAACCCTCATTTTTCCAGGGCTACCGTGCATCATGAACTCATTGCAGGACATGCCCTGCAGGAGTTCAGTATGAGCCGCAACAAAGCGTACCGCCACTTTGATACGCCTTTCTGGATGGAAGGATGGGCGCTCTACTGGGAACGCCTGCTCTGGGATATGGGCTTCCCGCAATCACCGGAAGACCGCATTGGTATGTTGTTCTGGCGTAAACACCGTTGCGCGCGCATCATCTTCTCTATTAACTACCATACTGGTAAATGGACGCCGCAGCAATGTATTGATTTTCTCGTAGAGCGTGTAGGGCATGAACGCGCCAATGCGGAAGGAGAGGTGCGCCGCTCTTTCGCCGGTGGTTACAGTCCGCTTTATCAGATTGCGTACATGATTGGCAGTCTTCAGTTTGAAGCGTTGAGGAAAGAATTAGTAGATAGTGGTAAGATGTCTTACAAACAATATCACGATGCCGTGCTGAGGGAGAACATGATACCGGTGGAAATGCTCCGGTACATATTACTGAATAAGCCCGTGCCGGCTGACTTTAAAACAAACTGGAGATTTTATAAATTGTAAAAATTATACAGGGGCGCTGTTATGCGTCCCTGTATAGCCAGAAGAATGTATCCATTGGGGATCTGGCATTCAAAGTATCACATCCATCCATCCTGAAGTTATTGTGCCAAATGCGCTACCATCCTCAAAAAAAAATGCAAAATATTCATCGCCAATATTTGCATTAAAAATTGCGAAGCCGTTATTTACCCAAATTCCAGGGCCTCCGTTTATGGATATATATCCGTATTGAGGTCTGCCGCCACCTGTGTGGTGGAAAAAGATCGTAATGCCTTGTGTAGCACGTTTAGTTTTTGTCACACTTATCGTTTTGGTTGCTTTTGTAGGTACGCCGCTGAAAAGCACGAATAGTGGCACCAGGAAAATGGCCATTAGTTTTGGTTTCATAAAAAAGAGTTTAAAAAGTGATGGATAGCCGGAATGAGCCGTTTGGTCTGTATCTTGCCTGTAGCGCTGGTGGCCGCAGCAATGGATCTGCGTTCCTGTCTTTTTTGCTATTGTTAGATTAATTTTATTACTTTTAACTGTAAGTATGAACGCACAACCAAAATCGTAACACATCGTTAATAACAGGCATTCCTTGATTTATATATTTTTGTGCAATGAGGAACAATGAGCAGATTAGATCTCTTTTTGAAAGGGTCTGCCAGGATGATATGCGGGCATACAATGAGCTGTATCTCGCGCTGTGTAAACAGTTGCTTCACTTTTCCGCGGCTATCGTTTCCTCATTCCATCTTGCGGAGGAAGTAGTTTCTGATGTATTTATAATGATCTGGCAAAAGCGTCATCAGCTGGCGCATGTGCAGAATCCCGCCGTATACCTGTATGTGGCTACCAAAAATTATTCACTGAACACCTTGCAGCAGCAGAAGCGGCACCTCCATGCCAGCCTGGAACTGCTGGATACTTCTGCCTTACTGATAGCACCGGATGCTGAAAGCGGCATGATCTCCGCAGAGGTGTCACAGAAAATAGAGGCGGCTATCCGCAGCCTGCCTGCCCGCTGTCAGCTGATCTTCCGGCTGGTAAAGCACGATCAGCTCAGCTACCGGGAGGTGGCTGAGTTGCTGAATATTTCTCCGAAAACTGTGGATGCACAGCTTACCATCGCTGTGAAGAAAGTGACCCAGGCTGTACGCTTTGATCTCTCCGGTGAACTGGCCCAATCCTACCTGCATCTCGACTCATAAAAAAATTTTAAAAACCCTTAGGGAATTGTTGACACCACTATTGTCCTATTAATATCAGCGTATGGACCAGGAAAGATTGTATCACCTGTTGGCCAGGGAAATTGCCAATGAATTGACTCATGCCGAGACGGAAGAACTGCAGCAGCTGTTGCAGCACCATCCGCATGCTTCTTATATAAGGGAGCTATTTACACGGCAGTGGGAGGAGGTGTCACAGCAGGAATACCCTCAACAAATGCTGGCGAAGCACTTGCAGCGTCTTGAGCAGGCAGCTGCTCCGGAAGAGGAGGCAGAAGAACCTGTTGCAACATCCGGCCGCCGGCTATGGTTGCGCATCGTGGCGGCAGCTGCAAGCCTGGCGATCATTGCCGTGGTGGGCTGGAAGTTGTTATACCGTCCGGCCACGGCGCCGCCACCGCAGGAGCAGCTGGTCACTACAAAGGGCACCCGCTCAAAACTGGTATTGCCTGACGGCACCCGCGTATGGCTCAATGCAGGCAGCAAACTGGATTACCCCAAAACATTTGCCGTTGATCAGCAGCGTATTGTGCGACTCGAAGGAGAAGCGTTCTTTGATGTAACTACAGATGCTGCAAGACCATTCCGGGTACAGACAAGATCCTTTACTATATTGGTACTGGGTACCTCTTTTAATGTGAGGGCTTATCCGGAAGAGGATAGCGCCGTTACTTCACTGGTACAGGGCGCTGTACAGGTGCAGCTGGACAAAGCGGGTAAACAGCTGGTAGCGCTGCATCCCAATGAAAAACTCACGGTGCCTGCCAATCTGTTCGAACAATCTGAAGAACTGGTCAAGGAAAGCGATACAAAAAAATTACAGGTCCCTGTATACAAACAGCCACTTACACAGGTGCGCGACAGCGTATTGACGGAAACCGCCTGGGTAACGAATAAGCTGGCCTTTAAGCATCTTGAGCTGGAGAAAGTAACTGCTATGCTGGAACAATGGTATGGTGTGGAAATAGGCTTCCGCAATGAACAAAGAAAACAATTGTATTTCACCGGCGTGTTCGACACCGGGAATGTGGATAATGTGCTGGAGGCGCTCGCCTCCACCAATTCATTTACTTATATAAAGGATGCAAACGGAAAAATCTGGATCGAGTAGGCAAACGCTTAAATCAATGTAAAACGAATACTATGGCTTAATTCAACTAAAGAGAAATTATCTGTCACGTTTCTTTAACGGATAAAAAAACGGGAAATGTTCGCACCATTCCCCGTGTAATTATCGGTTAACAGCTTCGTATTGTCATTTGCGCAACAATCCAATTAATTAACCAACAAAACAAAAGTATGAAAAAAAACACAGTGGACAATTGTGTCCCACTGCGGCGGGGACTGTATAAACTGTTAATTTTTATGAAGTTTTTTACGCTGCTCGTAACGGTTGTGTGCCTGCATGTAAGCGCCAGTGTGCGTTCTCAGTCAAAGGTCACGCTGAAACTCTCTCAGGTGCAGTTGGAGAAAGCGCTTGCGGTGCTGGAAAAAAACAGCAGTTATCGTTTTGTGTACAACGATGATAACCTGCCGCTGCATCAGAAGGTATCGGTCAATGCGAACGATCTTACGGTCGACAAAGTGCTGGAACAATTGCTGAACAACACTTCCCTGCGTTACCGCATGATGCCCGGCAATATCATTGTGATTGCGCCAGCGGCTTTGGTAAGTAAGGATGTGACGGTGAAAGGAACAGTAATCAATCCTGCTGGCGAAGCGCTGCCGGGTGTTACTGTGCGATTGAAAAATACGGCTATCGGCGTTACTTCCGATGTAAAGGGCGGCTTTGAACTGAAGGTGCCTGAAAACGCGGTGCTGGTACTAACCTATGTTGGTTTTGATCAGCAGGAAGTGTCATTGAACGGACGTGATCATATCACTGTAACAATGGAGCCGTCCAGAAACTCCATGGAAGAAGTGATTGTGGTGGGATACGGTACGCAGAAAAAAATTAATGTGACCGGCGCCATAGACCAGATCTCGGGCAAGCAACTTGCAGAAAGGCCAATCGCCAATATTACACAGGGTTTGCAAGGCCTCAGTGCGGGTCTTAATATTACGTTTAAAGGCGGCGCACCCGGACAGGTACCCAAAA
This sequence comes from Chitinophaga sp., assembly GCF_035538455.1. Lineage (GTDB taxonomy): Bacteria > Bacteroidota > Bacteroidia > Chitinophagales > Chitinophagaceae > Chitinophaga. Next base: position 11,118 of record NZ_DATLKJ010000098.1, on the reverse strand, counting down.
TCAATATCCGTGGCTTTACTTCTATTAACGATAACACCAATGCGCCACTGATCCTGATAGATGGTATCACTGCGGCTGCAGACGATCTGTTACGTCTCAACCCGGCAGACGTCGCGTCTATTTCCGTATTGCGCGATGCTGCTTCCGCAGCCATTTATGGCGCACGCGCCGCTTTCGGTGTGTTGCTGATCACCACCAAATCAGGTGTTCCTGGCGGCAGGCAGAGTGTGAGCTACAGTAACTACTTCGCAAAGTCGAAGCGGACGGTACTCCCGGAACCGGTTACAGATCCTTACATCTATTCACGTGTGCTGGAAACAGCTACTGATAATACCCCCTGGGATTATGTCAACTACTCTGATGAATATTATAAATGGGCGAAAGAAAGATCTGAAAACCCATCACTGCCTGATACACGCCTCGATCCCAGTGATCCTTCCAAATGGGCATATATGGGCAGCAACAACTGGAATGATTACTTCTTCAGTAAATCCAACTTCTCCCAGTATCACAGTATCTCCCTGAGTGGCTCTGCTGAAACGGCGAAGAAGATGCCCATATCTTATCTGCTTTCCGCAGACTACACCAACGAGAATGGACTCAACAGGCTGACAAAAGACACCTGGGATCGCTATGGCCTCCGCAACAAAGTGAACATAAAACCACTCAGCTGGCTGCAGGTAGATAATAACCTCAATATTTACCAGCTAAAGGCAGATGCGCCTACAAATAACATCACAGATGTATATTATCTGCAACCTACCCAGGTAGCAGTGAATCCCGACGGTACCTGGGCCAATACAGGCGCCGGCCGTCTTGCGGCAAAACTGGTGGATGGCGGACGTAACATACAAACACGCTTCGGCTTCCAGGATGTGATCAGGGGAGTAGCCTCTTTCCTGGACAATGACCTGCAGATCACCGGTGATGCAAGTTTCAAGCGCGAGTTATGGAAATATCATACGGATTCCAAGAAATACAAAATCGGCTATGGTCCTAAAGATATACGTGAAGAAGGTGGTACCGGCTCCGTTACAGAAAACAACGGTACCGTTTCACATGATGTATTTGACCTGTACGCCAATTATCATAAAACACTGGGCCATGATCATAAAGTGTCACTGCTGGCCGGCTTTAACCAGGAAAGCTACGAATGGAGTCTCGTGAATGTAGCCCGGAAAGGAATTATTTCTTCTTCCCTCCCTTACATTGCATTGACGAATGGCGATGCTACTGCCGGCGCCACCTACCAGTCGTACGCGATCCGCAGCTTCTTTGGCAGGATCAACTACACCTTCAAAGACCGTTATATCATTGAAGGAAACGGCCGTTATGATGGTTCTTCCAGGTTCCCTTCTACTAACCGCTGGGGTTTCTTCCCGTCTGTTTCTGCTGCGTGGATAGCCAGCGAAGAGAGCTTCATGAAAGGTCTCTCGCATCAGTTGTCTACCCTCAAGTTCAGGGCTTCCTATGGTAGCCTCGGCAACCAGAACGTAGATTATTTCGGCTACCTGCAGGCCATCAAAACACCGGCTTCCGGTTACCTCATTGGCGGCAATGCCAACCAGACCATTGCAGCAGGTGCTCCGGCGCTGTCTGTAGATCCGTCTTCTTACACCTGGGAAAAAGTGGTCACCTCCAATATCGGTACAGACATCGGCCTTTTCGATAATCACCTGATGGCTACCTTCGATTACTATGTGCGCAACACCAAAGGCATGCTCACCAAAGGAGTGGAGTTGCCTGCAGTACTGGGTACTACACCACCCCAGCAGAACGCTGCCGACCTTTCCACACGAGGATGGGAGCTTACTGTTGCCTACCGCAATACAGTGAATGTGAGCAATGATCCGCTAAGCTTCGGGATTAAAGTGCTGCTGTCTGACGACAAAACCAGCATCACCCGTTTCAGGAACGACCAGCAGCTGCTCAGCAGCTACCGCGAAGGCCAGACACTCGGAGAGATCTGGGGGCTTACCAACGACGGTATGTTCCAGAATAAAGATGAGATCAAAGCGCTGGACGAAAGCGCTATCATTCCCTGGGGCGCACTCTCCATCATTCCGGGATGGCCTAAGTACAAAGATCTCAATGGTGATGGCAAGATTGAACGTGGTTCCACTGCTAAAGATCCGAAAGACCTCAGCGTTATCGGTAACAGTAATCCGCGCTATCGCTTCGGTGTGAATCTCGATGCAAGCTGGAAAGGATTTGATGTTTCCATGTTCCTGCAAGGGGTTATTAAAATGGATTTCTATCCGCACCATTACCTCTTCTGGGGCCCTTATCAGCAACCATATGCCAACATTTATCCCTGGAACCTCGACTTCTACCGCGGTAAAGCAGACGATGCAGCATTGCGTGCGCAGCACTCAAAATCATACATCGATGCCGGACTGGCAGATGCCAACCCCAACTCCTATTTCCCGGTATTGCAGTCATGGCTGGCGGATAACAACTACGGTGCTGGCCTGGATATTCCACAATCCAGATACCTGCTGAATGCGGCTTATCTCCGTATAAAGAACATTACGATAGGGTATACGCTGCCGCAATCACTCACCAAACGTTACCGCATTGCACGTTTACGGGTATTCGTTTCCGGTGAGAATGTATTCGAGTTCTCTGCCATCAAGAAATACCTGGACCCGGAGTCTATCACAGATGGCTATGGATGGGCGTATCCCTACCAGCGTAAATATGCAGTGGGACTGAATCTTGACCTGTAATAGTGATGTGGTGAACATTTAAAAAAGTAACATGAAAAAACTTTCCATCTTTATCATAGCCGGTGTAATAATTGCCGGTACGTCGTGTAAGAAATCTTTCCTCGACAGGTATCCGCAGGATGCCATCTCCCCGCAGCTGTTTTTTAAATCAGAAGAAGACCTGGCGCTGTATGTGAACGGCCTGCTTGTTCTGCCTGGTACAGACATCTACTATGGTGATCAGAGCAGCGACAATATGGCTACTACCGCCGCCGTCGAAGTAAAAGGAGTGATGACCGGCAGTCCTTCGTCCCAGACGCTTACCGGCGGGTGGGACTGGGGCCGCCTTCGTAATATCAATTACTTCCTCGACAACTACAACAAGGCAGACGTAACGCAGGACGTAAAGGATCATTATGTGGGTATGGCGAGATATTACCGCGCACTGTTTTATTTCGGCATGGTCAAACGTTACTCCGATGTGCCCTGGTACGGACGTACCATGAATCCTTCAGATACAGTCATGCTTTATAAGGCGCGTGATCCGCGCGCGCTCGTTGTAGACAGCATCATGGCTGATCTGAGCTTTGCCGCTTCGCATATCCGCAGCAGCGTGCCTGCCGGTACCCCGAATGTATGGGCTGCCAAAGCATTGTTTGCACGTATTGCGCTGTATGAAGCCACATTCCGTAAATATCATCCGGAACTTAACCTGCAAGCCACGGCGGGCCGCTTCCTCGATTCGGCCGTAAAGGTGACACAGGATATTATGAGCAATGGTGGCTTCAATGTTTACAACACCGGCAAGCCTGACCAGGATTATGGAGCACTGTTCAACAGCCAGGACCTGATGTCAAACAAAGAAGTGATACTTGCACGTCCTTTTGATGCCAGTAAATCTGTGAGCAGCGGCGGAACAGGAACGGTGTTCGGCGATTATGAGCAGTCGCCTGCCCGTGACCTGGTGCAATCTTACCTGATGGATGACGGCACACGATTTTCAGATGTACCGGGATATGCACAGCTGCAGTTTGTGCAGGAATTCCTGCACCGCGACCGCCGTCTGGCGCAAACGCTTGCCTCGCCCGGGTTTGTAAGAGCGGGGGATACCAAACCGTATATCCAGCGTCTGAATAAGAACTTCTCCGGTTATCACCAGGTAAAAGGGCTTACCAACACAACTGATAATATACTGGCAGGAAGTGTGGATGTTCCCGTATACCGTTATGCAGAAACATTGCTGATCTATGCAGAAGCTAAAGCAGAGCAGGAGAGCCTTACGCAGGCTGACCTGGACAAATCAGTGAACCTGCTGCGCGCACGTGTACAGATGCCGCCGATGAATCTTGCGATGGTGAACAGCAACACAGATCCCATACTGGGTACTATGTATCCGGGTGTGACGGGCGCCATGAAGGGCGCTATCCTGGAGATACGCCGTGAACGGAGAGTAGAACTGGCTATGGAAGGTTTCCGCTATGATGATCTTATGAGATGGCGTGCAGGCGCCCTGTTGGCGCAGTCGCCTGAAGGCATGTATTTCCCGGGCCTCGGTAAGTATGACCTGACCGGTGATGCGATCCCGGATATTATCCTGGTAGATAAAAGCGCGGAGATCCCGACAGACGATAAGAAAGAGAAGAATGCATTAGGTGTGAACCTGATCTATTACAAGGCGGGCAGCTTTGGAGATAACGTTACCGTTTATATGAAAAACGGAACTGCGGGCGGGCCTTTGGTTACGGAAGTTACTCCACGTAAATTCCTGGAACCGAAATATTATTACCGTCCGGTTCCTTACACACAGCTCGTATTGAATCCGAATCTGAAACAAATATTTGATTGGCAGTAATATGAACAGAAGAGAAATTATCAGAGGCGGAGGCCTCCTGGCGGCAGCATCGTTGCTGTCGCCAGCTGTAAAAGCCGCAGCGCCGGCCAATAAGCGTAAGCCGGTACTGACGGTTGCGCATATAACGGATGTGCATATACGTCCTGATGAAGGCGCGCCTGAGCGGTTTAAAAAATGCCTTGCAGCGGTTAAAAAGCATGGCGTGGATTTCATGCTCAATGGCGGCGATTCTATCTTCGACGCTTCGTATGACGACGTAAAGCGGGAACGCGTTACTGAGTTGTGGGGCATATGGGATCGTTGTATGGAAGTCATCAAGCCCTTTGAAGTATATAGCTGTCTCGGTAACCACGACATGTGGTGGAAAGCGCCTTCAAAGGAAGATGAGATGTACGGGAAACCATATGTGGTAAAGCGCCTGAATATTCCGGCACGCTATTACAGCTTCACCAAAAAAGGCTGGCACTTCGTGATACTGGATGGCAACAATGATAACACCTCGCTGGATGATGAGCAATACAAATGGCTGGAAAACGACCTGCAACAGCTGGCGCCTGATACGCCTGTATTACTGATGTCGCATTATCCCATCCTCGGCGTAACGCCTTCCCTTGTGGGCGGCGGGCATGGGGATCATGTAAAGCTCAAGAACCTCTTCTACAAGCATAAGGATAAAGTGAGAATATGCCTCAGCGGCCATAACCACCTTGCTGATAACGCAGTGTATAATGGTATCAGGTATTGCTGCAACGGCGCGATGTCTGGATTCTGGTGGGGGAAGGGCGACAAAGATTCTGCAGGCCCGGGTTACTATTACGAAACGCCGCCGGGTTACGCGATCCTGCGGTTATATGAAGACGGGCAGGTGGAAAATGAATACATCCCTCACGGGTATTAAAAAAAGCGGCAGGAACTCCTGCCGCTTTTTTAGTACAATTGTTAGTTGAACATCACTTCATCCACGAATACCCAACCGTGATTTCCCTTGCCTGGATGCCACGGCGGCAGGCTCGCAACAGGTGTCAGTACAATTTTCATACAGGACACCTGCACCGGCGCAAAGCTGCAATCAAAAGTGATGGCCGCATTGGGATCATCCTTTTTTCCTTGTTCAGGAACCATTCTTTTCAGTAGTCTGAGATGCTGTTTATCAGGCCCTCCCCATACTTCAATTTTTTGCGGAGGGAAAATATGCGCACCAATATTTCTGAAAGTATTGATGGAGACGGACTTTACAGGCACCGTCCGGAGGAATACCAACTCCGCTTCCAATGCCTTTTTTGAGTAACCAAGCCATTTACCATTGTTATAATCCATCCCGCCTTTCTGTTCATCGGTTAATGTTTTAGGGCCGTTACCAGCATATGCGCCGTCAGGTTGATTGAGTAATACAACGCTGTCAGGTGTGTAGGTGGTTTTACTGAAAGAAAACTGTACGGGATCGCTTGCATTCCAGCCCTGCTTGCAGGCTATTGCGCGGATGGTGGTATTGCCGGTGAGCAGGAGACTGTCCTTAAATACCGGTGAGTGTATACTATCAGGAATGGAGCCGTCTGTAGTGTAACGTATCTCCACGCCCTTTATGGAGTGTTTCAGTAGCAGTTGCATGCTACTTCTGAATACGGCGGTAGTATTGAGTAGCACCGGCTGGCTGAGCTTCAGTTGCTCTTTGTTATCACTGATAAAACCCTTTACCAGTGTTACATGGCTGAAGGATTTTTGCGCCTGCTGAAGATCACTCTCTGACAAAGAAGTATTCCATACATAAAGTTCTTTCAGTGCCGGCGCTGTTTTCAGGACAGCAAGGTGACTGAGGGAAACGGGTGTTCCCGACAAAGAAAGGCTTTGCAGGTGTGGTAACTTAGCCAATGCAGACAATGTCTTACCGGTAATATTGGTGAAGCTCAGGTTAAGCACGCGCAGTTGATGGAACTGCGATAGTACTTCCAGGTCAGCGTCGGCCACGGGCATCTTTTGCAGATGCATTTCTATCAACTGTTCTTTAACAGGTAGTAATTCACGTACAGATGTTATGTTGAATTTATCCTTGTTATACCAGTTTGCCACGAGGGGCGCAGCATGCATGGCTATTGGATAGAGCACGCGGTAATTGTTACTCAGTTGCTGCACCAGTTTTTCATCAGCGGGGGAGAAGTCGTACACCGGCTCTTTGGCTTCCGATGGCTGTAACCGTGCACTTGCAAGCAGTCGCAGGCTATCGTGTGCCGGCAGCGCAGCTACCATCTTCTTCATATCTGCGCCTCCTTTGATCCAGTGATACAACAAGGCGGTTTCTTCATCAGTAAGCTGTGGTTTGCCAACGGGTGGCATATGTTTCTTGTCTTCCGCAGCAAGATGTATTCTTATCATCAGCAGACTGGCTACCGGGTTGCCCGCAATCAGCAGTTTGCCACTGCGGCCACCGGCCAGTAACTTATCTGGTTGCTCCATGGATAAGCCGCCTTTGGCTTTCCCTGCATTGTGACAGCTCATACATTTCTCCTGCAATATCGGCCTGATCACGTGTTCGTATACCAATGCTTTTTCCAGCGGAACTTCCGGCGCATGCGATGCCGGCATCACCGGCGCCAGCACAAAATTATCGCCATGTGTAATATCCGCGCCGAGGTGGCCGGTGACGAGCAGTAGCGCAGTGGCAACGACGGCGCCGGATTTCAGCAACCAGCGGCGATGAGAGCCGCTCAGCCAGTAACAGGCGGAGGCTGCCCATAATACAAGTATACCACCCCATTTATGCCAGAATAGTGCGCCGTTGGCGGCATAGCCTTCCTCCCTGTAAAGGAACAAACCCATTATAACGGTAACGGCTGCACTGAGTGCGCCAGCCAGCAGCAGTATGCCGGTAAGTTGTTCTTTCCATTTGTTGGCAGCAGGTTCACGCAGGCGGATAAACACCAGTAAGGTACTGATGATCATCAGCACAATCGGGAAGTGCAGCAGTAAAGGGTGCATACGCCCCGCCACCTGCAGCCAGGAGGGAACAATCACCCTGCTGCCGGCTACCAGCAGGAACAAAACAAAAATGTTGCAGGCAAACAACAGGTAACTACCCGTTTTTTGCCACAGATTCTGATTCATCTTCATTACACCCTCCTGAGTTTATACGGATAAACTTTACCGGAGCTCCATTGTGCTACATACAGATTTTCATCATTGTCTACACATACATCATGCGGATGAACGAAGATCTTCTCCGCCTGCCGCATGGGTTGCAGCTGATTGTTGACATACACGGGATCGGTACCGCCAATATTGGACACCACTTTATTGTCTTTGTCGAGGATGGTCACAAAGCCGCTGCCACTGAGGTTCATATCGGGTGATCTCAGTACGGCTGCATACAGGTGATCACCTTTTATCACCGGGCGGCACACGCAGGCGCCCGGCAGTGATATTACTTCCAGCAGCTGTCCGTCCATACTGAAGCGTTTGAAACAGTTACGGGTCCTGTCTGTAATCAGCAGGGTAGGAGCTCCTTTACGATGGTCTACACAGATACCGTGGGCATTGTCGAGATGCGCATTGCCTTCGCCGCGTCCGCCGAAAGTATTCAGCAGCTTGCCATTACGGTCGTAGTGCATGATATACTGCGCGCCATAACCATCAGCTATATAGAAGTCTCCGTTAGCTGCTACCGTCGTTTCTGTCGGCACAAATTCTTCTTTCTTTTTATAGACGCCGCTTTCAGCCGGGTAATCGATTGTCATAACAACCTTGCCGTCCATCGTGGTTTTATACACCTGGTGTTTATCTGTGTCTGTGATGAAGAGGAACTCTTCTCCGTTTTCATCAGCGAGCGTAAGGCCGTGTGCGCCGGGAAATTCATGCCCCCAGCTGCCCAGCAGTTTACCTGACTTGTTATATACGAGAATATTATTTTGCGTTTCGTTGGTGAGCAGGATGATGCGGCCTTTTTTATCCTGCACCATCTCATGACAATCTTTCACCGGAAACCGGCTGCTGTTGAGCGTCCCCCATTTTGTGTCGAGGGTATACCGCATGCCGTTGTGGCCATATACGGGCGATTTAGGACGGGCATAGAGATCACGCGAGATATAAAAGGATGCGGTGAATAACGTTGCCGCCTGTACGAATTTTCTTCTTTCCATAATATGTTTTTATCAGGCCATCAAGCCGGGTATTACTTTTCCTGCTACGTCTGTAAGCCGGTAGCGGCGGCCCTGGTGTTTAAAGGTCAGTTTCTCGTGGTCGAGTCCCATGAGGTGCAGTACGGTGGCATGAAAGTCGTGCACATGCACCGGATCTTTGGTGATGTTGTATCCGAATTCATCTGTCTCTCCATAGACAATACCGGGTTTTACACCGCCGCCGGCCATCCAGATGGAAAAGCAGCGGGGATGATGATCCCGGCCGTAGTTGTCTGCGGTCATCTTACCCTGGCAGTAGTTGGTACGGCCAAATTCGCCACCCCATATTACAAGCGTTTCGTCGAGGAGCCCGCGTTGCTTCAGATCTGTGATCAGTGCCGCGGAAGAGCGGTCTACATCTTTTGCCTGTTTGGCCATTTCATTGGGGAGGTTACCATGCTGATCCCATCCCTGGTGATAGAGTTGTATGAACCGTACGCCGCTTTCAGAAAGCTTTCTGGCCAGCAGGCAGTTAGAGGCGAAAGTACCTGGTGTCATACAATCGGGACCATAGAGTTTTATGATGTCATCTGGTTCCTTGGATAGATCCGTCAGCTCAGGTACGGCTGTCTGCATACGGTAAGCCATTTCATACTGCTGTATCTTGGTGGCAATCTCGGGATCTCCGAATTCTTTGTAAGACTTGTCGTTCAACGCCGCCAGCTGATCAAGCATCATGCGGCGGTTGGCAGTATCAATGCCGTCCGGGTTATTGAGATACAGTACCGGGTTATCCCCGCTGCTGAATTGTACGCCCTGATGGATGCTGTCAAGGAAACCGTTGGACCATAATTTGGAATACACGCCCTGCCCGTTGCCTTTACCACGCGACAGCAATACACAGAAAGCGGGCAGGTTTTTATTTTCACTGCCCAATCCATAGCTCAGCCAGGAGCCAAAGCTGGCACGGTTGCCCTGCTGTGCGCCTGTTTGAAAAAAGGTGAGTGCGGGATCGTGATTGATCGCTTCCGTGAACATCGATTTTACAATACATATATCGTCTACAATTCCCGCCGTATGAGGGAAAAGATCACTGATCCATGCACGGGCTTCTCCGTATTGTTTGAAATCGTAATGAGACCCCACCAGCGGAAAGGACGACTGCCCGGAGGTCATGCCGGTCAGGCGTTGTCCCATACGTATGGATGGCGGCAGTTCCTGACCCATCATCTCACGGAGTTTCGGTTTATAATCGAAACTCTCCAGCTGTGACGGCGCGCCGTTTTGAAACAGGTAAATGACCCGCTTTGCTTTCGGCGCAAAGTGAGGCATACCGGGCACGAATGGCGTTTCGCTTTCGCTGCTTTTCCCAAAGAGATCCGGTATCAGCAGTGAGCCCAGCGCTACGCTGCCTATGCCCAGACTCAGGCCCGACAGGAACTTACGGCGATTCATGTTCAGGTGTCGCTCTATAAATTCATTTTTCATTGTACATTTTTTAGAAAGATGACGATATGGGTGTATGCGCCGGTATCTTGATTATGTTTTGGATAATGTTTCTTCCAGATTATAGATGGTGGTGATCACCTGCATCATAGCAGCCCACGATGCCTGGTCGAGACCGTTGGCCATGGCGGATTCTCCGTGATGCAGCAATTTGGCGGCCTGGCCGGGTTGCTTTTTATAAAGCGCCTGTTGCTTCCCGTAGTACGCCGACAAGATACTGACCTCCTGCGGTTGTGGTGTGCGGCACACGATCATGCGAAAAGCCTGTTGAATGTTGGCGTCTGCATTACGGCCCTGTTGCAGGAGCCTGGAAGCCAGTACCCTGGAGGCTTCCAGCACAGTCGGATCATTCAGCATGGCAAGCGCCTGTAATGGTGTGTTGGTAACGGAGCGTTTTATTTCGCACTGATCCCGGTTGCTGGCATCAAATATCATCATCGACGGAGGAGGCACCGTTCTTTTAATGAATGTATAAAGTCCGCGGCGGTAAAGGCTTTCGCCATGATCCTGCCTGTAAATGGTAAGCTGGCCTCTGCCGGAAGTAGCCATTTCCCATAGGCCCGCCGGCTGGTAAGGTTTCACACTTGGTCCTCCAACCTTATGTACGAGCAACCCGCTGGTGGCCAGCACGAGGTCGCGTACCGTTTCTGCAGGAAGGCGGAATCGTGGCCCGCGGGAGAGGTAGATATTTTCAGGATCGGCTTGCAGCTTTTCTTTTGATGCCTGGGCGGATTGCCGGTAGGTGGCCGACATCACAAATTGCTTCATCAGCCGTTTGATATTCCATCCATGCTGCATAAAGTCTACCGCCAGCCAGTCGAGCAACTGCGGGTTGCTTGGCAGGTCGCCCTGCATACCGAAATCGCCGGTGCTCTTTACGATGCCCCTGCCAAAAACTTCCTGCCACAGCTGATTGACGAAGACGCGTGCCGTCAGTGGATTC
>NZ_DATLKJ010000097.1:0-99871 GCF_035538455.1 Chitinophaga sp. | reverse complement strand
CGCCCAGTAATCACACTCGCGATCTGCCAGCAGCTCAGGGATGCGGCTCTCCCAGAAACCATGTATACCATGTTGCCCTGTAAGCTGACCATTGTGATTGGAGCTTACATGCAGGGGTACATGCGCATCTGCGACATAATGCCCCAGCTCTGCAGATACCTGCAGAATACGCTGTTGATCCTTATCACGGAAGGCCCGTGTAAGTATCGCCAGCATTTTTTCCAGGTGCCAGGGCAATATGCCGTTCCGGTTCAGTGAGTCTGCACCATACTTGTCAAGCGCCTCCTGCCAGCTGTGTGGAATATTGCTGTAAGGGGGCGTGTCGAAAATATCAATATCGATGTAATGTCTTGCGCCTTCCGCTGCCACCACATATCTTCTTTTATCGGGATCTGTGGCATGCACGGTTATATACTCCAGGTGAGGCTTATACAGCTGCATCATCTCCGGAGGGAGACAAAACACTGCCAGTCTGTTGATTCGCTGATGGGCAAAAAATCCCCATCCGTGAACATCTTCGCTTATAAGTATAAATGCAAGAAATACGAAAATTCGTATGTGGGTTCGGGTTAACATGACATATATTTTTTGGGGACGATGAATCTACGAATATTTAGGGATTTTTTTATGTAGTTATTTTTTTATTTAAAATGCAGCGGAGATCAGCAGGTGTTGCAGTACATAATCTGCATTGACTGGTCTCCGCTGCATTTTAAATAAAAAAATAACTACATAAAAAAATCCCTAAATATTTGTGACTCCACCGCTGACAGCAAACTTCATAGCTTCGCCTGCTGATATATTCTCCAGTGGTTTTACTCTCTCTTTGGGAACCATAAATACTTTACCGGTGATAGCATAAGCATGCGGTACATATACAGCCATATAACCCTCCAGTCCGAAATTGCTCACATCAGCCTGCGTGATAAATCCCATTTCCCAGACATCCACGCCATAGACCTGCACCAGTACAGGGTGATCAAACTTTTTCTTTTCACCCACAAACGCATCAAAAACATCCTTGATGGAAGTGTAAATGTATTTAATGAATGGTGTGCGCTCCAGCAAACGGTCGAACATATCAAAAATACGACCGATGATAAACGAAGAGCTCAGGTACCCAACCGCAACAACCAACAGCAATACCAGCAGAAATCCTACGCCCTTATATTTTAAAAAATTGAAAGAATTATCTGAGGGGATCAGCTCCTTCGGGATCAGGTTGTCTATTGTAACAAATGCCCAATACAGCGTAAATGCTGTAATGCCAATAGGGGCAAGGATTAGCAGACCCTGGAAGAAATACCGCAGCACGCGGGAAGCAAACGCTTTGAATTTAAGCTTAGGCGACATGGTATATGTATATAAGAATGCAAATTACTCAATGTTTCGCGTTTCTCGCAGGATACATGGGATTGCCGGTGTATATCGGGATTTATTTTGTTGAATGATACTTGCTTAAAGCGATTTTAAGTTTTAATTTAACCTTAAAACAATATTGAAAAACCAGGCGCGAGATTCTTCACATCCGTCCAGACAGTTTTCTACATAAAATACATGTTCCTACATGTAAAAAAATATTACTGGAAACTTTGGTGGTTTAAAAAGTTTCCATAGTTTTGTTGTCGTATAGCAAACAATGTTATAGCTGAAAACCATATGGAACCACAGGAACGTATTATGGACACGGCTTTCGGACTGTTTCGCCAATATGGAACGCGGTCGATTACTATGGACGACATAGCTGAAAGAATGGGCGTTTCAAAGAAAACACTCTACGCGCATTTCACCGACAAAGATGATATGGTATTGCATACCATGACCCGCTTTGTGAACCTGGTGCATGCGGAGTGTCAGGCTGATCACGCTAAATCCCGCGATGCCATAGAAGAACTGTTCCTGGTAATGGAGATGCTGGACAGGAGGATGAGGAACATGAATCCCGTTATGCTCCTGGATCTTCAGAAATTTCACCAGAAGGCGTACCAGGTATTCATGGAATACAGGAATACACACCTTGCCAATATGATCCGCGAAAACCTGGAGCGTGGCATCAAAGAAGGACTTTACCGACCGGATATCGACATCAAAATCTTAACACTGTACCGCGTTTACGGATGTATGCTGTGCTTTCAGCCAGAAGCCTTCCCGGGTGTCTCAGATATGCCAAAAGTGCAGAATGTATTGCTAGAAAATTTTTTATATGGGGTGGCCTCGGCAAAGGGATACAAACTCATAGAAAAATATAAACAACTATCGCAAAACAGGTAATATTATGCAACTAATCAGACAGCTCACCGGAGTAACCTTAACGGTAGGGCTGCTTTCACTGGCCGGAGTATCCCGTGCCCAGCAAACGGCTGTGCAGGAACCTATCCGGCTTTCGGCCAGAGAAGCAGTGAACTACGCATTGGCTAACCAGGCTGCCGTAAAATCAGCCAAACTGGATGAGCTCATCCAGCTGGCGAAAAACAAGGAAGTAAGTGGACTGGCGCTGCCTTCTGTGAACGGTACCGGCTCCTATCAGTATAATCCTATTCTTCAAAAGCAGATGTTCAACATGAGGAACTTTGGCTTGCCCAAAGATTCCTTTACAGTTGTTACATTCCAGCTGCCACATAATCTCGTGGGGGAGGTAAAGGTCACACAAACGCTCTTCGATCCGAGCGTACTCGTTGCTTTACAAGCCCGCAAAACACTGGAAGAGCTGGCAGCGCAGAGTGTCGCCAAAACTGAGGTAGATGTAAAAGTCAATGTATATAAAGCGTACTACAACGTACTCTCTGCGCGAAAAGCCCTGACCATACTCGATGGTAACATCTCCACTATGGAGAAGCTGCTCAGCGATACCAAAGAGATTTATAAAAATGGCCTTGTGGAAAAGCTTGATGTAGACAGGCTTACTGTACAATACACCAACCTTCAGTCAGAACAGACGAAGCTCCGGAACCTCATTGAGGTGGGATTGGCGGCCCTCAAATACCAGATGGGTATGCCGCTCCGGCAGGGTGTAACGTTAACGGATACACTCTCTACTGCGGAAATCGCTTCCAATGTATTGGACCTGGACAAATTTGACTACGCACAGCGTATAGAATACAGGTTGTTACAATCAAAAAAGAAGGCCAACGAATACGACCTGAAAAGATATAAACTGAAAGGATTGCCTTCTCTCCAGATCTTTGGCTCTACGGGAGCGCTGAGAGGAAGTGATCGTTTCGATTATTTCAAAACCCAGATGTGGTACGGCTATGTGAACACAGGATTGAACCTCTCTCTCCCTATCTTCACCGGATTCCAGCGCAAACGCCAGGTGGATCAAGCGTTTCTCGCTGTGAAGAAAAGCGAGATAGAACTCGAAAATCTCAAGTTGGGTATAGATGTTGAAAGAGAACAATCAGCCTCCACTTTCAAAAACAACGTACTGACGCTTGAAGCGCAGGAGAAGAATATGCAGCTGGCACAGGATGTACACAATCTCACACAGGTGAAATACAAAGAGGGTGTGGGCTCCAGCCTGGAGATGTCTACCGCTGAAAATGATCTGCTCACTGCTCAGAACAATTATTTCACAGCACTATATAATGCTATCGTCGCCAAGATTGATCTGCTTAAAGCATACGGCAAATTATAGTGTAAAAAATTCCAATCACCATTCACTGCTATTTATATGAATAAAAGATATTTCATCATTCCTGCATTCACTGTATTATTCGCTGCCTGCGGTGGCGGCGGCGGAAACAAATCCGAACAGCTGCAAAAACTCAAACAGGAGAAAGCCAAGTATAATGAAGATGCCGACAAAAAAATAGCTGCGCTGGAAAAAGAACTGGGCAAAACAGATTCTACAGCCGCCAAGATGAAAGATGTAACAGTAGCGGAAGTGAGGGATACTGTATTCGAACATTACATTGATGTACAGGGAAGTGTGGATGCCCGCGAAAATGTAAACGTATCTGCCCGCGTGCCAGGTGTAGTAACTGCTATCTATGTGAAGGAAGGTCAGCATGTAAGCCAGGGACAAACACTGGCGCAGGTGGAAGACCAGGTGCTGAAAGCTAACGTAGCAGAGCTACGCACACAGATGGATCTCGCCAATACGCTCTTTGAAAAACAGAAAAACCTATGGTCTCAGAAAATAGGATCTGAAGTACAATACCTGAATGCCAAAAACCAGAAGGAAAGCCTGGAAAGAAAGACGGCTACCCTGCAGGATCAGCTGGCCCAGACCCGAATCATCTCTCCGATCAGCGGCACAGTAGATGCTGTGATTGTGAAGCTGGGGGACAATGCTATGCCAGGTTTTCCAGCCTTCCGTGTGGTAAATGCCAACAACCTGAAGGTAACGGCGAATATAGCTGAAACCTATGCCGGGCTGGTGAAAACAGGGGATCGCGTGCTGATCGCTTTCCCGGATATCAATCGCCAGATTATTGCCAACATCAGCTTCGCTTCCCGCACTATCGATCCGCTTAGTCGTACCATCAAGGTCGAAGTGCCGCTGAAGGCAGACAATGCGCTGCGCCCGAACATGATCGCACATATCAAAATAGTGGATTACACAGCCAGCAATGCTATCGTGATCCCCGTAAATGTAATACAGTACTCTTCCGGTAAACCCTACGTGCTGGTTGCTCAGAATGCTAACGGCAAACAGGTGGCTGTAAGAAAAACCGTTGAGCTCGGACGCACGTACAACGACAGGGCAGAAATCAAAAGCGGCCTGCAAAAAGGCGACGTCATCATTACTACCGGATTTCAGGGACTGAATGATAATGATCTGATCAAATCGTAAGGCTTTCAGCAAAAGCTAACAGCTAAAATCAAGATTATGCAAGACAATCTCAATAAAGAGTTTAAGCCTACCAGTTGGTCCATCGATAATAAAGTGAGCATATATGTAGCCACTCTTATCGTGGCTATTGCAGGTATACTTTCCTATATCAATCTGCCCAAGGAACAGTTTCCGGAAGTAGTGTTCCCACAATTCTATATCAATACGATCTACGCCGGTACTTCCCCGGAAGATATGGAAACACTGGTGACCAAGCCGATTGAAAAACAGCTCAACGGTATCTCCGGTGTGAAGAAGATCAAGAGCACGTCCATGCAGGACTTCTCTGCTATCACGATAGAGTTCAACGCCAATGAGGATATTGAAGCAGCCAGGCAACAGGTGCGTGAAAAAGTGGATGATGCGAAGAAAGACCTGCCGAAAGATCTCACTCAGGAGCCGCAGATCGTGAAGATAGACGTATCACAGATACCCATCATGAACGTGAATCTCTCCGGCGACTTCGACCTGCAGACGCTGAAACGCTATGCAGATGATATGAAGGACCGTATCGAGGCGCTCAATGAAATCACTCGTGTGGACTTAGTTGGAGAGCTGGAGCGCGAGATCCAGATTAATGTCGACAAATACAAGATGGATGCCGCCAAAATCAGCTTCGAGGATATCATCGGTGCTATCCAGGGTGAAAATATTACCATCTCCGGCGGTCTGGTATCTATGGACGGGCAGAAACGCACGCTCAGTGTGAAAGGTGAGTACAAGGATCCTTCCCGCATCGGTAATATCATTGTACGCGGCCAGTCTGGCGCCACTGTTTACCTCAAGGATATCGCCAATGTGGTGGATGGCTTCCTGGAACAGGAAAGCTATGCACGTCTGGCTGGAAAGAATGTAATCACGCTCAACGTTATCAAACAGAGTGGTAAAAACCTGATCGACGCATCCGATAAGATACAAGCCATCAAAGATGACATGGTGGCTAACTATTTCCCGAAAGGGCTGAATGTTACCATTACTGCGGATCAGTCTAAATCCACACGCGTTACCCTGCATGACCTCATCAATACCATTATCATCGGATTTATCCTGGTAACCCTGATCCTGATGTTCTTCATGGGGGCTGTGAACGCCATATTCGTGGCGCTTTCAGTTCCAATATCCATGTTCATTGCCTTCCTCCTGATGCCGATGTACGGCTTCACACTGAATATGATGGTGTTGTTCTCTTTCCTGCTGGCCCTGGGTATTGTGGTGGATGATGCGATTGTGGTGATAGAGAACGTGCATCGTATTTTTAATGAGCGAAGGGACCTGGGTATCGTGAAGGCCGCGAAAATAGCAGCGGGAGAAGTGTTTCTGCCGGTGTTGTCGGGAACGCTCACCGTGTTGGCGCCGTTTGTGCCATTGCTGTTCTGGCCCGGTGTGATTGGTAAATTCATGTTCTATCTGCCGGTAACACTGATTACAACACTGGGTGCTTCGTTGCTGGTGGCCTATATCATCAACCCGGTATTTGCTGTGGATTTCATGGACAGACATGAAGGCGAACATCATCCCAAACCTAAGTTTGACAAGAAATTTAAAATACTTACAGCAGCATTCGCGCTGCTGGCGCTGATTGGTTATGCCAATGGCAGCAGAGGTGTGGGCAACTTTGTGATATTCCTTTACCTCCTGATCGTGCTGGAACGTTTCTGGCTGGGTGGCGTGGCCCGCCGTTTCCAGCTTGGATTCTGGCCTAAAGTGCAGGAGCGTTACAAGCTGGTGCTGAAATGGTGTCTTGTTGGCTGGCGCCCGATATGGATTCTGGTGGCCACTTTCGTTCTGCTCATTTTCAGTATCGTACTTACCGGTATCAGGAATCCGAAAGTGGTGTTCTTCCCGACAGCGGATCCCAACTTCATCTATACTTACATCGAACTGCCTAACGGTACGGATCAAAAGTATACAGATTCTATCACGCACATCGTGGAAAACCGCATCACCAAAGTGGTTGGCGCTAATAATCCGATTGTGGAATCCATCATCTCCAATGTGGCCAAAGGTGCCGGCGACCCATCACAGATGGATCTGAGTACACAGCCGCAGAAGGGTAAGGTAACTGTTGCCTTTGTAGAATTTGGTGCCAGGAATGGGCAATCAACGGTACTGTACCTCGAGAAGATCAGGAATGCTGTGAAAGGAATCCCGGGTACCAATATTACTGTTGAACAGGAGCAGGGTGGCCCCCCAACAGGTAAGCCGATTAACATCGAGATTACTGGCGATAATTTTGATGACCTTACCAATTCTTCTTTCGGCCTGAAACGTTATCTCGATTCACTGCAGATAGGAGGCGTGGAAGAGCTGAAGAGTGATTTTGAAGCTAATAAGCCGGAGATCGTAGTGAATATCGACAGGGAGAGGGCCAATAATGAGGGTATCTCCACCCGCCAGATCGGTGGTGCGCTGCGTACCGCGCTCTTCGGGTTTGAAGCCTCAAAGATCCGCGATGCGAAAGATGAATACAAAATCATGGTGCGACTGAATGAAGATCAGCGCAATAATATTGATAATCTGATGAACCTGAACCTGGTGTACAGGGATATGAACATGGGTGGCGCAATCCGTCAGGTGCCGTTGTCGGCCGTTGCTGATATTCATTACTCAAACACCTATGCCGGTATCAAACGTATCGACCAGAAACGTGTAATCACATTGTATTCCAACGTATTGACGGGATATAATGCCAACGAGGTGGTGCAAAATATCGAAGGTGCCATCCGCAATTTCTCTCATCCAAATTCAGTGACGATCAAAATGACCGGAGAGCAGGAAGACCAGCAGGAGACAATGAATTTCCTGTTAGTAGCCATGCTTGGGGCATTTGGATTGATCTTAATGATCATGGTTACCCAGTTTAACTCCATAGGGCGTCCGCTGGTTATTTTCATGGAGATCCTCTTCAGTATTATTGGGGTGTTCCTTGGATTTGCCACTTTCAAAATGGACATCTCCATTGTGATGACGGGTGTGGGTATTATGGCGTTGGCGGGTATTGTGGTGAGAAATGGCATCGTGCTGGTGGAATTCACTGACCTGCTGATAAAACAGAATATGCCAGTTTATGATGCTGTGGTGGAAGCAGGCAAAACCCGTATGACACCTGTGTTACTGACTGCGATAGCCGCTATCCTTGGTCTGATCCCGCTGGCAGTGGGGCTGAATATAGATTTCGCCACCCTTTTCAGCGATTTTCAGCCGCATATCTTCTTCGGAGGCGACAGTGTTGCCTTCTGGGGACCACTGGCCTGGACCATGGTGTTTGGTTTGATCTTCGCTACCTTCCTCACGCTGATCCTGGTACCTGTGATGTACGCTATGAACAAGCGTTCCATCGATGTGCTGGATAGGTATGGCTGGCCCCGTGGGCTGAAGTATGTGCCTTTCCTGGTGCTGGTCCTGAAACTGTTTATGAAGAGGGACGCGGTCAGGAAACTCCACGATCCGGAATATGTATCGCCCAAACCGTATGAGTTCTTCCCGGAGCCTGGGCAGGAAAATAACGGGGTGGTGCATGCAGGAAGGAAAGTTGAAGGGGTAGGCGTCAATTAAGGGGTCAACAAGAAAACTTCAAGTTTTTACTTATACAGTGTAACAGTTGTAGGTTAACAGTCTCCGTCCCGATTCTTCGGGACGGATTTTTTTTGTATATTGTGGACGAAACCATATTTTTAATTGCATTAACAAATTTTAACAAACAAGATGCTGGGCATTTGAGTAGCCTTTATTACTTTTGATTCTTCAGATAGTTCACGTTACTAACCATATACAGCCTTAGTCTTATATGCCTTATGATATAGAGAAGTAATTTTAGAATAAAACAATCTGATTTAAACAGTTATATAGGTTTGCCTGTTTTATAGTTATGAGGAAATAAGAATTACAGCAGTTAACAGGAGGTGCCATTAAAAGAAAAGTCAGGCAATTGATTGGAAGACCATGGAGTACGTAGCAACACTAGCGTTTGCTAAAGAGCAGGACCAACAGGATCCACTAAATAAATTCAGGGAGCAGTTTTATTTTCCACAGAGAAAAGGGAAGGATGCAATTTATTTATGCGGCAATTCACTTGGATTACAGCCTAAAAATGTTAAGGCAGCCATCGAGCAGGAGTTAGCAGATTGGCAGCAATGTGCAGTGGAGGGATATTGGGCAGCTAAAAATCCCTGGCTGTATTACCAGCAATACTGCAGTAAACCCCTGACAGCTATTCTGGGCGCAAGCCAGCAGGAGCTAACGGTAATGAATACACTTACCGTGAACCTGCACCTGATGATGTTAAGCTTTTACAAGCCAACCAAACAACGGTTTAAAGTGTTAATGGAGGCAGGAGCATTTCCCAGCGATCAGTATGCAGTTGAGACGCAGGTTAAATTTCATGGTTTTAATCCGGAAGATGCGATCATAGAGGTTTCCCCAAGAACCGGCGAAAATTTGATAAGAATAGAAGATATTTTAGAGATAATTAACAGAGAAAGTGATAGCTTAGCATTAGTTTTATTCGGAGGGATTAATTACTATACCGGACAGTTTTTTGATATACCAGCTATTACTGCTGCAACACACAGTGTAGGCGCTTATGCAGGTTTTGACCTGGCGCACGTGGCAGGAAATATTCCGGTAAGTTTGCACAATTGGGAAGTAGATTTTGCCGTTTGGTGCTCATATAAGTACCTGAATGGCGGTCCCGGCGCGGTAGGAGGCGCATTTGTGCATGAAAAGCATGCCAGCAACCGCGGATTTCTCCGCTTGGGTGGCTGGTGGGGGAACGAAGAGAGTGCACGTTTTAAAATGGAAAAAGGGTTTGTGCCTAAAAAAGAAGCCGAAGGTTGGCAGCAAAGCACCGCTCAGGTGTTTAACATGGTAAGCCTGAAAGCATCCCTTGAATTATTTGAGGCCGCCGGTATCGGCGCTTTACGTAGTAAAAGCATGGCGCTGACCAACTACCTGGAATTCCTGCTACAACAGGTGAAAGGTATTGACTTTGAAATTATTACACCTAAAAATTGTAATGAACGTGGTGCTCAGCTATCTTTGCGATTTTTTAACAGAGGTAAGGAGATACATCAGCAAATGACGGATGCCGGTATAATCGTTGATTGGAGAGAACCCGGAGTCATCAGGGTTTCACCGGCACCCTTGTATAACTCTTATCAGGACGTATTTCATTTTTATGAAATCATAGCAAATATTGCTTCAAACGCTTAATTAAGTAAGATGAATTTTGAGAGAAACGAACGCCCCCGCAGGCCCTACTCTTCTGATACCAACAAAGAGAACGATCCCAGTAAGGAGAGAGGTGACTTTAAACCCAACTTAAACAGTGAGCGGGAGGGTGGAAAACCCGACTACAACAGTGGAGACCGGGAAGGTCGTCCAGCTTACAACAGAGATCGTGAAGGCGGATATCGCCCACGTACAGACTATAACCGTGATGGAGGCTATGACCGCGGCAGCGGTGGTGGTTATGACCGCGGCGGCGGTGGTGGCTACGACCGTGGCGGTGGTGGTGGTTATGACCGCGGCGGCGGTGGTGGTGGTTACGACCGTGGCAGCGGTGGTGGTGGTTACGACCGCGGAGGCGGTGGTGGTTACGACCGTGGCGGCGGTGGTGGTTACGACCGCGGTAGCGGCGGTGGTTACGACCGTGGCGGTGGCGGCTATGACCGCGGCGGCGGTGGTGGTGGCTACAATCGCGGTGGCGGTGGTGGTGGTTATGACCGTGGTGGCGGTGGTGGTTACGACCGTGGCGGCGGCGGTGGCGGCTATGACCGTGGTGGCGGCGGTGGTTACAATCGCGGCGGCGGCGGTGGTGGTTATGACCGTGGCGGTGGCGGCGGCGGTTACAATCGCGGCGGTGGTGGTGGTGGCTACAATCGCGGTGGCGGTGGTGGCGGCTATAACCGCGGAGGTGGACGCCCTAGCCCAGGACGTAGACCCGGACGCATGGAACCCAAGCCTGACAACAAAATTTACTTTATCGCGCTGCTGCCTACCGCAGAAGTGGGTAAGGAAATCATAAAGATCAAACAGGAATTTGCTGAACAATACGGACCAATGTATGCATTGAAAGTATTGCCTCACATTACCCTGCAGGTTCCGTTCACAGCTGATCCGGCGCTGGAAAAGGCCTTCTGCGATGAGCTTACAGAGTTCGCAAAAACACAGGCTCCTTTCGAAGTATCCCTGAACGGATTCGGAACCTTCCCGAACAAACAAAACCGTGTACTGTTCATTAACGTGGAAAAGAGCGAAACCATGTCTACAATGCATCGTCAGCTGATCAACTTCCTGCGTAAGGAATTTGGCTTCAGTACTATGCTGGCACGCACAGGCTTCACTCCACACGTTACCGTGGCCTTCAAAGACCTGGAAGATGATCAGTTCAATAAGGCATGGCCTGAGTACGAAAACAAAGAGTACACAGCTACCTTTAAGGTAAATAACCTGTACTTCCTCCGCCATAATGGCAAGTCATGGGAAGTGCTGCAGAAATGCAAACTGGGCGGCGCCTGATAACGCACGCTTATAAAATACCGAAAGGCCGCCTGCATTCCGCGGGCGGCCTTTACATTTGAAATATAAAACACAGAACAACAGTGTAGATTATACGAAAACCCGTAGTATCATATCTTTATCAGTCTCCCCGTCCCTCTGATTTCACTATGCAGCTCGGGATTTCCCGAATACGTCACATTACCACTGCCATAGATACCAACATTCAGCAGCTTATCCACATGAAGCGAATGACCGCCTGTGCCACGGATAGTAATATCGGCACGCTGCACTGACATCTCTGTACCATAAACAGCACCATTGCCGTTTATATCGCTGTCAATTGTATCACTGTGCCCCTTGATGAAAATATTGCCTGAACCGTTGATCGTCGTTTTCAGGGTACCTGATGATAACAGTAGTGAGGCATCTCCACTACCATTCTGTTCATATGTAAGCAGTGGGCATAGTAAGGTGTCCTTACTATATAAATCTCCGGTGCCATAGAAGGCGATCCGCTGAAAAATACGACTGTGCACATATACCTGTATAGGCATATGCCTACTGAGTTCCACGTCTTTTTTGATGCGTATGCATAATGTATTTCGCCGCGTATCCGTTTCAACTGCATCAATGATATTGTCCTCCGCCATTATCTCCACCAGACCGCTGAGATCCTGTGCCAGATGCACTTCAAACGGACCTGATATCTCCACATCTGTGAATGGGGAAATGCTACGTTTCACCGCGATCACATTGCCGGAGCCTGAAAGTTTCTCCTTGGTACAGCTGCCAAGAATAAGGCTGAAAATAACAAGCATGAGTAACAGCCATCCAACGCTCAGGCTCGTATACGTGATTACAACTTGCTTCTTCTTCATGGTCATTTCATGGGATGGTTCATGAAGATGACGGCTCCAAAAGAAGTTACCCCTATATAGTTGATAAATTGAAATGAAAAAATAAGGTGGGAAAAGCACAGTACTAACAGGAATAAGAGCCCGCATAAAAAAATAAGCCGGCCGTACAGACGTACGGAACCGGCTTTTGATTAACCCCTATGAAAACCAACTATTGCGCTTATTTAATGTGTCAATTTAATTTCTCCAAGATCAGTAGATCTTCCATCTTCCACTTTAACATCTGTAACAGTTGCAGGCTTAAATGGAACTTTCGCTCCTATTATAACGGTATAAATACCTGCTTTCGCATTTTGGAAACTGAATGCACCATCAGAAACCGGAACTTTCAATGTATCGGTTCCCTGAACAGCCCATGCTTCAGTGGCACCATCTGCAGGTGTTACTTTCCCTGTTATAATGCCTCCGTCGATGTTTCTGAATGCAAGGGCGGCAGACATAACGGCCGCAAGCGCCAATATACTTACCCTCATCTTTTTCATAGCATTCGTTTTATACGGTTTACAACAAAATTTATGACAGATAATGAGTCAGCATCCGTTTCAGATATCAATTCAATAACAAAAGAACTTTCTCTTTTTCTGATGGATGATTTTGCAATTACGGTGCCATAAAACTTCGGCATACAATGCTTTAACAATTATTTGGGAAGACGTTAACAAAATAAAAAAGCCGCCTCCGGAGAAGCGGCCTTTCATAAAACTATATCAGTAGTTATCTTTTGTTCAGTTTACTTAACAGACGCAGTATTTCGAGGTACAGCCATACCAGTGTTACCAGCAGACCAAAAGAACCATACCATTCAAAATATTTGGGCGCACCCTGTGCTGCTCCCTGCTCGATCATATCAAAATCCAGAATCAGGTTCAGCGCAGCAATACACACCACTACCAGCGAGAAACCAATACCAATAATACCACCACCATTGATGAATGGTATATCAATGTGGAATAAACGCAGTACCAATGTAATTAAGTAGAAAACACCAATACCCAGTGTTGCTGTCATTACGATGGATTTAAAGCGCTCTGTTGCGCGGATCACACCAGCACGGTATAATACCAGCATTGCAATGAAAGTACCGAAAGTAAGCCCCACAGCCTGGATCACAATGCCCTGGTACTTCGCATTGAACATCGCAGAAATAGCGCCCAGAAACAGACCTTCCGCAATAGCGTAAGCTGGCGTCAGGTATGGAGACCATTCCTTCTTAAAGATGATCACCAACGCCAGTATAAATCCGCCAATCGCACCGCCAAAAACCAGCGGTACCACAGTGGAGTTGCCTTTCAGAAATTCACCGTAAGAAAAAATTGCGGCTGCCATCAGCATCACCAGCAGAAAAGCCATTTTGTTAACAGTACCACGGATGGTCATGGTTTCGCCAGAAGTCTGGGCCACTTTGTCAAAAACACTTTGTTTCAGTACAGGGTTGTTCGATTGAAATAGTGCCATAAAGTATAGTTTAAAAAATTCGGCTTAAAAATACGATTTGATTTGACACAAAGCTATTACCCGCCTGCTTTTTGTATTAAAATTAGCATTTACCTTTGAATAACTTCAGGTTATGACCTATAACCAGAAGTAATAAGAATAAGGCTTTGAACCGATAATAGTCTACTTACTTTGTGTACTTTTGTGCGGGATAATAATCAATCTGGCAGCGAAATAATGTTACTACCTGCTGATTGACTAAATTTACACCCTGAACAAGATTATCTTACAGAACAATAATAAATAATAGATGCCTAATACTTCGATACAACAGCTGGAAGATGTAGTGATAAAATTTGCAGGCGACAGTGGAGACGGGATGCAGTTAACAGGCAGCCAGTTTTCCAATAATACCGCCCTGATAGGTAATGACCTTAGTACTTTCCCTGACTTCCCCGCCGAAATACGCGCACCCCAGGGTACTTTGCCCGGTGTGAGCGGGTTTCAGCTGCACTTTTCCTCTAACAGGATATTTACTCCCGGTGATGCCTGCGATGTACTGGTGGCTATGAACGCCGCCGCTCTCAAAGCCAACCTGAAAGGACTCAAGAAAGGCGGTATTATCATCGCCAATACTGACGGCTTCGATGCCAAAAACCTCCGTCTTGCTAACTATCCGGAAGGCATAAACCCACTGGAAGACGGTTCCCTGGCTAATTATCAGCTGCATACTATGGATGTCACCAAAATGACCCGTGAAGCGCTGAAAGACATCAACATGGGTATGAAAGAGAAAGACCGTGCAAAAAATATGTTTGTACTGGGCTTCCTCTACTGGCTCTATGACCGCAACATGGAGAACACCGAAAACTTCCTGAAAGACAAATTCGGTAAGAAACCAGAGATACTTGAAAGTAACCTGAAAGCATTACATGCTGGTTATAACTTTGCTGACACGGTGGAAGCATTCACTACCCGTTTCCGTGTGGAAACAGCACGCATGGAACCAGGTACTTACCGCAGCATCACCGGCAATACTGCCCTGTCATATGGTCTGGTGGCCGCTTCACAGAAGGCCAACCTGCCGATTTTCCTGGGTACCTACCCAATCACACCTGCTTCCGACATACTACATGAACTGAGCCGCCTTAAGAACTTCGGCATCCGCACCTTCCAGGCGGAAGATGAGATTGCTGGTATCACATCAGCTATAGGTGCTTCCTACGGCGGATTTATGGGTATCACCACTACATCCGGCCCCGGTATGGCGTTGAAGGGTGAGGCAATGGGACTGGCTGTAATGCTGGAAATTCCACTGCTGATAGTGGATATTCAGCGTGGAGGACCTTCTACAGGTCTGCCTACGAAAACAGAACAATCTGATCTCCTGCAGGCTTACTATGGCCGTAACGGGGAATGCCCCATGCCGGTTATATCTGCTTCTACTCCGGCAGACTGTTTCGAGGCTGTATTTGAGGCGTTCCGCATCGCTGTGAAACATATGACACCGGTTATATTCCTGAGTGACGGCTACATTGCCAATGGTGCAGAGCCCTGGCGTTTCCCTAAGAGCACTGACCTGCCAACCATTGAAGTGAAATTCAAAAAAGGTCTCGATGAAGGCGAAGAACAATTCCTGCCATATCATCGTGATGAAAACCTGGTACGCCCTTGGGCAGTGCCTGGTACTCCAGGTCTGGAACACCGCATCGGTGGCCTGGAAAAGCAAAATATCACCGGTAACGTAAGCTACGATCCGGAGAACCATCAGTTGATGGTGAAGATCCGCCAGGAGAAAGTAGATAAGATCGCGGAGCATATTCCGCAGCAGAAAATAGAAGTAGGTCCTGAAAAAGGTAAGGTATTGGTACTTGGCTGGGGCTCTACCTATGGCGCAATCAAGAGTGCTGTACTGGAGCTGTTGGCAGAAGGTCACGAAGTGGCACATGCCCACATCCGCCACCTCAGGCCCTTCCCGAAAAATCTCGGCGAGATCCTGCACAGCTACGATAAAGTGCTGATCCCTGAAATCAATAACGGTCAGCTGATCAAGATAATCCGTGATCAGTTCCTTATTGATGCCAAAGGTTACCATAAAATAATGGGTGTACCCATCACCAAAGGTGAGCTGGTAACGCATATCAGAGAGATGCTGGCATAATGCAGTACATCAATATGATTTTGTTAAACAATAAAAAAACCTGTCCACTGTGACAGGTTTTTTCGTACTTTCCCTATACGGGGACTATTACAGCTACCTCCCCGTGTGTTTAACATTATCTAGTTTTAAGTCAGCTATTATGAGCCTTTTTCGAGTATTGTTTAGCTTGCTAACGGTTGCTGTATTGTTTGTGCAGGCAAACGCCCAGACCAACACATTTGAAGTAAGGGTAGCCAATCATGCCATCGGCACAATCGAAGCACAACGAAAAATCAATGGAGCAGCCAAGAGCATTATTATCAAAACACGTATTCAGACCATTCTGTCGAAAGTAAACAGTGACATCATCAACGAATACAACAATAATGTATTGACCATGGCTCGTTCCACCCGCATTTCCGGGAAGAACGGCGACGACAAGGAAACAACTACGAGTCGTAACGGTAACAACTATATGATTGTACTGAATGGTACCCGTTCCGTAATAGATAATACTGAAATCAGTCATTGTGTAGGCGATCTCTATTTCGCAGAGCCTAAGCAGGTGACGCGTATCTTTTCTGAAACGCTGGGGCGCTTCCTGGCCCTGAAGCCGATTGGTAACGGAGCATATGAGCTGTTACTGCCTGAAGGGAAAAAGAATATCTATAAATATGAGAACGGTACGCTGGTACAGGTGGAAGTAAATCATACACTGGGGAAAGCGATTTTTGTTAAAAACGGATAACGATGGCAGCAGACCTCTCCGCTATCTACAGCACACTACATGGGCTCATTAGCAGCTATACGCCTCCGCTCACCGCCAAGATTGAAGAGGATAGCCGTTATGAGGTATATTCTCTCAAGCCGGTGGAATTGGCAGGCAGACCAATCCCTGAGCTTTTCTTTGCGGGATTGGGACGCCGCAGCAATTATGTAGGGCTGTACTTTTTCCCGATATACACACATCCGGAAGAATTCACAGGTATATCTGCCATATTGAAAAAATGTCTCAAAGGCAAGTCGTGTTTTCATATTAAAACGCTGGAAGGCGCTATGCTGAAGGATATAGAGAAGATGTTGCGGGATGGATATGATTTTTATAAAGAGAAAAAATTGATTTAAAATAAAAAGAAAAACGGTCCCATCACGGGACCGTTTTTCTTTCCATAAAATAATCAATACAAAAATAGGATCCACCTGTCGGCATCATCAGGAAATCCACATAATCACAGTGTCTTTTCAATGATCTGACCGGACACTTTATCTTTCAGGATAAGTTTCTTCGCGCCAAAGTGCGTCATCTCTTCTTTTACCAGATAATATTGATCGTCATAATCATTCAGTGTTTTGGCTTTGGCAACGCCTTCCTGCCCACGCCAGATCTCGAGTTGCACCGGCTCCCACTGCTTACTGGCAGCACTCTTGTAAGCAGCGTCAAGAATAGCATTTACTACATACCCATCATAGAATGTTTCGCGTGCAGCTTTGCCGCTTTCCATCGCATTGAACATATCGGTGAACATGTGGTTGTAACCCAGTTCGTTGAGCTCATCGCCAACGGGGAAGAGCCAACCGGTGTTGCTTTCTGCTTTTTCAGCAACATAGTCAGCGCCTTTGCCAGTAGTGAACATATCAAAGCCGGTACGCAGGAAGCTATTGAGCCAGATGGTACCTTCAGTGCCCATTACTTCGTCGCGGAGATCGAGGCCACCGCGGAAAGTCCAGCTTACTTCAAACTGGCCGATAGCACCGTTTTCATACTTCACAAGGCCAATAGCGTGATCCTCTGCGTCGATAGGTTTCACCTGGGTGTCAGCCCAGCACATTACTTCCACTGGTTTGATATCCTTGCCGATGAAGCTGCGTGCTATTTCCACACAATGGCAGCCAAGGTCGAGGATACAGCCGCCGCCGGCTTGCTCTTTGTCCCAAAACCATTCACTGTGCGGGCCAGGGTGGGTTTCGCGGGACTTGGCCCAGAGGATCCGACCTAATGCACCCGCCTGTACACTATCGAGCGCTTTCAGAAATTTGGGCGTATATACCAGGTCTTCCAGGTAACCGTGGAAGATGCCGGCTTTTTCTACCGCTTCCAGCATGCGTTTAGCCTCCTGGGCATTGCGGCCCAATGGCTTCGTGCAGATCACCGCTTTCTTGTGTTTACAGCACAGATTAACGGCAGCTTCATGCAGGTTATTCGGGAGGGACACGCATACCACTTCCACTTCCGGGTGCGATACAGCAGCTTCTATGTCTGTAGTCCAGTGCGCCACGTTATAATCGGCTGCAAAACTGGTTGCGCTTTCTTCACGACGCGAATAAATACTTACGATCTTGTCACGGCTTCTTTGTCCCTGCAGAGAATCTGCGTAGAACCGGCCAATGAAGCCAGAGCCGAGCATTGCAATCTTTGCCATACAAAACAGGTTAATAAACTAAAAAATAAAAGCTTAATTGGTGGCAGCTTTTGTGGTTCCGTTCGTATCCTTGAACAATAACAGAAACAGTACCAGCACTACTGCGGCAATGCCGGCAGGAATGAGCCAGATGCTGTGCCAGTTATGAAGTTGATCTGCGGTTTTGTAAGATTCAACAATGGGACCAGATATCAGGAATCCTATCAACATACCCACACCATAGGTGGCCAGCGTAACAAAGCCCTGTGCAGAGCTTTTGAATTCTTCGCCTGCGAGTTTATCGGTGTAGATCTGTCCTGTTACGAAGAAGAAGTCGTAACAGATACCATGAAGTATAATACCTGCTATCAGCATCCAGTAATTGCTGTCCACATTACCATACGCAAACAGTACATATCTCAGTACCCATGCAAACATGCCCAGTGCCAGCATTTTCTTTACACCCAGTCTGGCGAAGAACAGGGGCATTACCAGCATGAAAATAAACTCTGACATCTGTCCCAGTGATTGTTTACCAGCGGCAGCGGTCATACCTATTTCGTTGAGGAAGGGGTTAGTGAAGTTATAATAGAACGCCAGTGGTATACAGATAGCGATAGAAGCGAGGAAGAACAGGAGATAAGACCTGTTTTTCAGCATCCTGATAGCATCCAGGCCAAGGATTTCCTTTACAGAAATCTGTGTGCCTTTTTTCAGTGGTGGTGTTTTAGGCAGTGTAAAGCTGAAGACACCCAGTAGGAGAGAGGCAGCAGCGGCCATTTTAAAGGTGAGATCCAGCGAGTTGCTTTTTTCCCAGTTCAGCCAGCCGATCAGGAGTCCCGCAATGATCCAGCCTATGGTACCAAATACACGGATAGAAGAGAAGTCTTTGCTGGGGTCGCTCATCTGCCGGAAGGAGATCGAGTTTACCAGTGCCAGTGTCGGCATATATAGGATCATGTAAACCAGCAGCACCGGATAGAAGCTGTCGAAACTGGTCATGCCGGAGCAGGTCCACAGTAATGCTGCGCCTATGAGGTGAATAGCGCCCAGGATGACCTGTGCGGAAATAAAACGATCTGCAATGATTCCTACAATAAACGGTGCGATCACTGCGCCTATGGATTGTGTAAGGAATGCCACACTCACCTGGTTGGCATTGGTATTCTGCAGGTTTTTCAGAACAAAGGTACCTAACGTCACAAACCATGCTCCCCAAATGAAGAATTCCAGGAACATCATGAATGACAATTGTACTCTAACGGCTGCTTTCATAACGGTAGTTAAATTGCTTTATAAATTGAATCTTAAAGAACTGTTTAAGATAATAAAATTTAATAAATGCAAATGAAATTAATGATGGAAGAAATAAACTTCCCTGGTTCTACCGGTACAGCCGTAATGTTTTAATTCTCTTTGATCAGCTTCGCATAATACTTGCAGGCAGGCCGCAGGCTGCATTCTCCGCATTTGGGACTACGTGCCACGCAGATATATCTTCCATGTAATATCAGCCAGTGATGAGCGATATGAACCTTTTCTGTGGGAATATGCTTTAGTAGTTGCTGCTCTGTTTGCAGTGGTGTTTTTGCATTGGTGGTAAGGCCAATGCGGGCTGAAACCCTGAATACATGTGTGTCTACGGCCATATTGGGTTGCTGGTGTACTACAGATGTGATCACATTGGCAGTCTTACGGCCTACTCCGGGTAGCTTCACCAACTCCTGCACAGTGGAAGGAATTTCGCCATTGAATTCTTCCACTACCTGCTCCGCCATCCCAATGAGATGTTTGGTTTTGTTGTTAGGATAACTGATACTGCGAATGAGCGGGAAAAGGTCGTCGAATGTAGCTTTGCTCAGTGCATAAACATCGGGATATTTTTCGAAGATGACCGGAGTGGTCATGTTCACCCTTTTGTCTGTGCATTGCGCAGAGAGTATCACCGCTACCAGCAACTGGTATGGATTATCGTAAATCAGTTCTGTTTCTGCATTCGGTGCGTGCTTCTCAAAATAATTGAGCACAAACGCATAGCGCTCTTTTATGGTCATACCGTAAAGATAATAAAAGAGTGCTTCCGCAGTCCGTTGTCAGTAATGGAATTTATTCAGACGGTTGCCTGTTGGAGGCGTAGTCGAAGATCAGCTGCAGTGTGGCTTTCCGGGGAGACTGACGTAGCAGGTCAAGGGCTGCTTTGGTATCCTCCAGGCAAGCCTGCTCTTCCTTGTTTAAAGAAAGCTCTTCCTGAAGAGGTTTGATGTCGCTACCAGTAACAAGACACAGTGTAGAAAGAGAAGTTAGTGTAAAATTACCCATGCAAGGACGGTTTAATGAAAAAGAATTGTGTTCAGGAATATAACGACGGAAAGGTCATATGTATTGTTAAATTAACATAAATTTTTGATAACAGCAAGGGGGCTACTGTTGTGGGGCAGGGGCTACAATGAAGAGGTCTTCATTATCTTTTTTCATATAATACTTTTCCCGGGCGAATTTCTCCAGTTTCTCGGGACTGGACAGCAGCTCCTGCTGTTCTTCGCGGGTTTGCCTGATCTCTTTGATAAAGAATTCCTTCTGGTTTTCCAGCTTGTTCACTTCAGACTGGAACTGGTACTGGTACATCAGGTTGGTCTTGTCCAGGAATGCGAGCCATATTACGAACGCAACGCTGGCAATAAAGAACTTGTTCTTTACAAAAGCGGGCAGTTTTATGGATCTCAGTGATGGCATACTGCAAATTACGAATTAACCGGTAAAAACAAAACCCATTCCTGGCAGTGGAATGGGTTTTGTTTTATGATATTATCAGCGGATTATTTCTTTACATTGATGGCGTTGGTAGGATAGATCGCTACTTCGCCCAGTTCTTCCTCGATACGGAGCAGCTGGTTGTATTTGGCCATACGGTCAGTGCGGGAAGCCGAACCGGTTTTGATCTGGCCGCAGTTCAGTGCTACAGCGAGGTCAGCGATGGTAGTATCCTCAGTTTCGCCGGAGCGGTGGCTCATGATGGAAGTATAACCGGCTTTGTGTGCCATGTTTACGGCATCGATGGTTTCAGTTACAGTACCGATCTGGTTTACTTTGATCAGGATGCTGTTACCAATGTGCTGGTCAATACCCTGTTTCAGGCGTTTTACGTTGGTTACGAACAGATCGTCGCCAACCAGCTGTACGCGGTCGCCAACAGCTTCGGTGAGCTTTTTCCAGCCAGCCCAGTCATCTTCAGCCATACCGTCTTCAATAGAAACGATAGGGTATTTATTGCACCACTCAGCCCAGAACGCAACCATTTCATCGCTGCTGATTACTTTCTGTGAGCTTTTGTAGAATTTGTAAGTGTTGTCTTTTTCGTTGTACATTTCGCTGCTGGCAGCATCCAGTGCGATAGCAATCTGTTCGCCTGGTTTGTAACCTGCTGCGGAAATGGCTTCCAGTACAGTTTCGATAGCCTCTTCGTTGCTCTGGATTTCAGGAGCGAATCCGCCTTCGTCACCCACGTTGGTGCTGTAACCTTTCTTTTTCAGTACTGATTTCAGGTGGTGGAACACTTCCACACCCCAACGCAGTGCTTCAGAAAAAGTAGACGCGCCTACAGGAACGATCATGAATTCCTGGAAATCGATCTTGTTATCAGCGTGCACACCACCGTTGATGATGTTCATCAGGGGAATAGGCAGTGTGAATGCGTTTACGCCACCCAGATAGCGATACAGCGGCTGGTTGCTCTGCTCAGCGGCAGCTTTGGCCACGGCCATGCTCACAGCCAGGGTTGCGTTAGCTCCCAGTTTGGCTTTATTCGGAGTTCCGTCGAGCGCAATCAGGTGTTTATCTATGCCGGCCTGGTCAGTAACTTCCCAGCCTATCAGTTCTTCTGAAATAATTTCATTTACATTTTTAACGGCTTCCAGTACGCCTTTACCCATGTAAACGCTCTTGTCGTTGTCGCGCAGCTCTACTGCTTCGTGCTTGCCTGTAGAGGCACCGGAAGGAACAGCGGCACGACCGAAATGACCATCTTCTGTGGTAACATCTACTTCAATAGTAGGATTCCCGCGGCTGTCGAGGATCTGTCTGGCATGGATCTCTGAAATTGTACTCATAATTCGAAATGTTATAATTGTTAGCTGTTAGCAGTGGAGCCCTTCGTTATTTCCCTGAAAATAGTTTCCAGGCTTTGCGAATTGCTCTGCAAAGAAAGTATGTTCCGGTTATTAATCAAAGCAAATTGTAACAGGTTTTTTCTGACCTGATCTACCTCATTGGTATACAATTGCCAACTGTTATTGTCAACGGCCGATACGCGGGTGACACCGTCTATTGCCAGCAGCTCGCTTTCAACGGCAGGCTCTCCGAATGTAACCTGGATATAGCCGTTGCCGGTACTGTGCTGCTGTAGGTGCGACAGCTGGTCGTCTGCGACTATTTTGCCTTTATTGATGATGATCACCCTGCTGCAGAGGGCTTCCACCTCCTGCATGATGTGGGTAGACAGAATAACGGTCTTATCGGTGCCCAGGCCTTTTATCAGCTGCCGTATATCGGCAAGCTGGTTAGGGTCTAGCCCGGTGGTAGGCTCATCAAGGATCAGCACCTCCGGATTGTGCAGCAGCGCCTGCGCCAGCCCAACACGTTGTTTGTATCCGTTAGACAAAGCCCCGATCTTCTTTTTCCGCTCAGGTTCCAACCCTGTAATACTGATTACCTCTGTGATCCGCCTTGAGCTTGCCTTTCCAAGCTGGTGTATCCCTGCAATGAATTCCAGGAACTCTTTTATATACATGTCGTAATACAGCGGATTGGATTCCGGCAGGTATCCTACTCTTTTACGTACTTCGAGCGATTGCTTCACAATATCGTATCCACATACGCTTGCCTGTCCGCTGGTGGGGGGAAGGAAGCCGGTAATCATTTTCATGGTAGTGGATTTTCCCGCTCCGTTGGGTCCCAGAAAGCCAGTGATCTCTCCCTTCTTTAATTCAAAGGAAATAGCATCAACAGCCTTTTGTTCTCCATATACTTTACTCAGTTGCGATACCTGGATAGACATGTATGATTTCTCATTTTGCGTGGCTAATGTAAGGAGTATTTTGGGATTTTGTTATGTGGTTATTTAGTTATTTAAAATGCGGCGAAGATTAAAATTGGTTAAAGGAACAAAATACCATCTTCGCTGCATTTTAAATAACTAAATAACCACATAACAAAATCCCAAAATATTCAGAAACCTTACATTTGCATATTATGAAGAGAGTCATTGGATTACTTTGCTTACTACCACAGTTGTTACAGGCGCAATCGATCCCGGAGAAGAATTATCCACAGGGCTATTTCAGGAACCCATTGAATATTCCTATAGAGCTGGCTGGCAATTTTGGGGAATTACGGCCCAATCACTTCCATTCCGGACTGGATATTAAGACCCAGCAGCGGGAGAATCTCGCAGTTCATGCTGCTGCAGATGGATATGTGAGCCGTGTAGGCGTGTCTCATACCGGTTTTGGCAACGTGCTTTATATTACTCACCCCAACGGCTATACTACCGTATATGCACATCTGAACAGTTTCTTTCCTGCATTGCAGAGCTATGTGAAGAAACAGCAATATGCAGCTGAAAGCTGGGCCAGTGATCTCACCATTCCGCCTGATCTCTTTCCGGTGAAGAAGGGCGATTTCGTTGCCTGGAGTGGTAATACAGGAGGCTCCGCAGGCCCGCACCTGCATTTTGAGATCAGAAATACCCAGACCGAAAAGCCGCTGAACGGGTTGCTCTTCGGTTTCGATATTAGTGATAACCGCGCACCAGATGTTTATCGTATAGCCGTTTACGATAGAGACAGAAGTCTCTACGAACAGCAACCGCTGATGATCCCCGTAAAGAAAGCAGGGGGCGAATACATTACCACCCAGCCGGTAATCAAAGTGAGAGCAAATAAAGCAGGACTGGCTATCCAGGCGGTAGACAGAATGAACACTGCGCCCAATACTTATGGCATCTATGAAGTGACGATGCTGCAGAACGGCACGAAGGATATTAGTTTCCAGCTAGATAATATAGGTTACGAAGAAACACGTTACCTGAATGCCCATATCGACTATAAAGTGAAGAAAGGCGGTGGCCCTTATCTACAGCTGCTTTTTCCGCTTCCAGGCAATGAACTGGACATCTATCATGAAGATAAAGGAGATGGTACGGTGAACCTCGGAGATGGACAGGTACATGATGTAAAGTTGCTTGTGAAAGATGCATACGGTAATACATCCACGGTGAAGCTCGCATTGCAGCAAAGCACGGTTCCTGCTGACGACAGATCCTGCGCCAATACCATGTATCCGAACTCCCGTAATATCTTCGAAAATAACCAGGTGGAATTCTTCCTTGATGAAGCTGCCTTGTATGATCATATCTGCTTCAACTATGTGGAGATCCCGGCCACCAGCCCTAAGGGATACTCCAACACCTACAGGCTGCATACTGCGTTGGTACCGGTTCACGACTATTTCAGTGTGCGCCTGAAGCCTTCCCGTAATGTACCTTCTTATCTGCAATCAAAAATTGTGATGATGCGTGAAGGTGAGGGAAGCAGCGTATCTGGCACCACACTGGAAGATGGCTGGTACAAAGGCACCTTCAGGGATTTCGGCAACTTCCACCTCGAAGTGGATACCACTGCGCCCAAGGTGACTCCGTTGGGAGCAAAGCCTGGCGCCAATCTGGGCAAGGCTGCAAAAATCTCTTTTGCGATGAATGATCAGAGTGGTATCAAAGATTTCCGCGGCGAGCTGGATGGTAAATGGTTGATGTTCTCCCGCAAAGGAAATGTACTCACCTATACATTTGATGAGCATTGCGGTCCGGGCAGGCATGTACTGGTAATGAAGGTAACGGATGTTGCCGGCAACGAAGGACAATACAGACTGGTGTTCAACCGCTGATAATACAAAGCATCTAAAAAAAATATTATAATGACCCAATTACAGGAAGGTGATAAAGCCCCGGTGTTCAAGGCCAGGGATCAGCACGGCAGAGAAGTGTCGCTGAAGGATTACAAAGGTAAACGCGTGGTATTGTATTTCTATCCGAAAGATAATACGCCAACATGTACTACACAGGCATGTAATCTGCGTGATAACTATCAGGCGCTTACCAGGAAAGGATATGTGGTGATTGGCGTGAGTAACGACACAGAAAAGAGTCACAAAAAATTCACAGACAAGTTTGATCTGCCCTTTACACTGCTGGCCGATGAGGATAAAACGATCGTTAACCAGTATGGGGTATATGGAGAGAAGCAGTTTATGGGAAGAACATTTGATGGTATCCATCGGACCACTTTCCTGATCAATGAAAAGGGGGTAATCGATCATATCATCCGTAAGCCTCACAGTAAAACGCATACGGAAGAGATCCTTGAGCTCTGGAAATAATCTGATCCGGATCATCCCCGGATCAAGTCCACCTATACTCCTGTATTCCTGTACTGATCGGGGCTGTAGCCTGGTGATATTTCAGGGGAATACGCCTTTCCTAACCCAGGATGACCTCAGACGATAAGTTTATTACCCGGTATAAAAAGGCCGCCCCTGCAACAGCAGGGGCGGCCTTTTTAAATTATAATTACAAGTGGACCATTAACGTTTCTGGCGCTGTTTCTTAAACAGGTTACCTGTTTTGAACTTGTTACCTTCAGGGCTGCCCACACGGTCCATCGCGCAACGGAAGCCTACAGTATTGGTAGCCATATCTTCCTGCATATAGCGGCGGGTGCCGGGTGAAAGCCAGTAGGCACGGTCGTTCCAGCTACCACCTTTAATCACGTGTGATTTATCGTTGATAAGAGAGGTAATACCGTAACCATACTCTACCTGTGAGAGCGTGTCACCATCGAGGTAGTTGATCACATCACCTTTCTGGTAGTTGAGACGGTTGGCGCTTTCTTCATCTGTTACATCGCGCATTTTCAGGTGACCAAGACTGTCTTTTTCAAACTCTTTGTTTTCGTTTTGATAAACAGTCTGGAATTTATTACCACGGAAGTAGTTGAAGTCTTCCCCATCAATCGGGTTGAGCGGTCTGTAAACGTCCAGTACCCATTCTGCTACGTTACCGGACATGTTATAGATGCCGAATGTGTTGGGGTAGAAGGAGCGGGTAGGACCAGGGATAGACGCACGGTCGTTCAGACCACCGGCCACACCCATGTTATCACCAGATCCACGCTTGAAGTTGGCGAGGAACTGACCCTGCATGGTACCGCGACGGATATCACGCAGACCGCTGGTGTTGGTGCCCCATGAATAAACCTGTTTATTCATGATCAGCTCTTCCCCGTGTTTACCTTCTTTCTTGGAAGGACCAGGGTTCTGACCGATGTAACCCAGGGCAGCATATTCCCATTCTGCTTCTGTCGGGAGACGGTAGTTTGGTAACATCACACCATCTTCAAACTGGGCAGGACGGGGAGTACCGTCAGCATTTTTAAACTGGTCTTTGGCTCCTTTTGACATTTTGCCCGGAGTACCTTCATAAAGGCCGGCACTGTAGGCTTTGGTATCAAAGGTATTATCGTCTGACTGGGTGGTGATATCTGCTTTGGAGAGCAGCCCCTTGTCCATCAGCATTTTTTCGTTTACGCGGTTGGAACGCCATTTACAGTAATCTACCGCCTGTTTCCAGGTAACGCCTACCACCGGATAGTCGTTATATGCCGGGTGACGGAAGTAGTATTCTACCAGGGGCTCATTATAGGCCAGCTCGCTACGCCATACCAGGGTATCCGGTAATGCATTGCGGTAAACATCAGGGAAGGACTCGTTATATACACGGGCCAGCCAGTAAAGATATTCACGGTAATGTACGTTGGCTACTTCAGATTCGTCAATGTAGAAGGAAGAAACTGTAATACGACGTGGAATGTTGTTCCAGTCGCCCATTACATCCTGCTCGGTAGCACCCATGGCAAAAGTACCACCCTGTACAAACACAAGGCCGGGACCGGTTGTCTGGTTCCTGTTTTTGGCCACACTAAACCCGCCCATCTTCTGGTCGTTATAGTTCCAGCCAGTAGCGGAAGAGGCCTCTTTCTTTTTTCCGAAGAGTCCTCCGCCATCTTTGTGGCAGGCAGTCATGGATAGCATTATGCCGGCACCTGCGAGCAATGATAAAGAGGTTAATCTACGCATGCGATACAGCTTTAGTCGATTATATTTACAGTAAACGCAAATGTAATCTTTTTTATTTTATGGCAAAAAAAATTAATCTGTAATTGTCACATCACAACTCCTGTCTCTCATGACAATCCCTCACCCCGTCAAGACAAAGAAAGTAATATATTTTAATTATTTATGTTATATTTTTTCTACTTTGCACGGGTACCTTTGAATGCCATTCAGAAGGGCAACCAAGATAATGAAACCAACTTATATTTTTCTTGCTGTCCTGCAAATTTTCCTGGTAACCCGTCAGGAAGCCGCAGCACAGAAGG
The DNA here is from genome assembly GCF_035538455.1 of Chitinophaga sp. Taxonomy (GTDB): domain Bacteria; phylum Bacteroidota; class Bacteroidia; order Chitinophagales; family Chitinophagaceae; genus Chitinophaga. The sequence continues at coordinate 72,158 of NZ_DATLKJ010000097.1, read as the reverse complement.
GACAAAGAAAATACAGTCAGCACTCCGTTTTACAGCAAGGCAGCTGGTATAAGCTGCTCACCGCTGCTCCCGGTATATACCGGATTGATGTACCCCTGCTGAACAGTCTTGGCATCAACACACAACAACTTCCTACTTCAGCAATACATCTGCATGGAACCGGTGGCCGCATGCTACCGGAACCCAATGAAGCGCCCCGCTACGACGATCTGCCGGAAGTGGCGCTCTTTGCAGACGACGGGGGAGACGGCTATTTTAACGGAAACGACTATATATTGTTTTATGCCCCTGGCCCACATCAATGGACCTATAACCCTTTGCTGCCCGGATATTCTCACCAGCGCAACCTCTATAGTGACAGTGCTTGTTATTTTATTACAACAGGCAGTAATGGTGCAAGGATAGAGCAGGATAACGCCGATCTGATACCCGATACCCGTGAAGATGCCTTTGATTTTCTGGCCTTCCATGAACGGGACAGTATTAATTTCCTGAACAGCGGTAAACAGTGGTGGGGACAGGAGTTCAGTAAGGTATTGGGTAACAGCCGTACCTATGGATTTAGCCTGCCAGCTCCGGCGGCCGGGCCGGTGACTATCGGCATCCGGGCGGCTGCCCGCAGTGCTACAGGCTGCAATTTTAATGTAAGCATCAATAAGGCTGCCGCCGCCAGCGTATACCTGTTGCCGGTGGGTGGAAGCATATTTGAAGATGTGGCTACCGCTGCATCAGCCACAGGAGCTGTAAATGCCGGACAACAGGCGCTGGATGTGCAGGTGGATTTTGCCCCCGGCGACATCAACTCCCGCGGGTGGCTTGATTATCTGGAAGTACAGGCCCGCTGCCGCCTGGTGAAGCCTGCTACCGCTCCGTTGATTTTTCGTAGTATCGCTGCCGTTAGTAAGGGAAAGAGTATTCAATATGCGTTGTATAACGTACAGGGACAAACGCAGCTATGGGATGTGACAAATCCGCTGCGCCCGGTGGCTGTAAAGAAGAGCCAGCAGGGCGATTCCCTGCTGTTTACACGTCCTGGCGATCAGCTTCGGGAGTTTGTAGCGTTCAACAGCGGAGAAGCGTTACGGCCACTTCCTGGCGGCATGGTGCGCAACCAGGATCTTCACGGAGCCGGCAGTGCTGATCTGATCATTGTTACTGTAACTAGCCTGCGCGGGCAGGCGGAAAGACTGGCATCCTGGCATCGTTCACATGATCAGCTCACTGTACTGGTAGCTACCATGGAGCAGATATACAATGAATTTTCCTCCGGATCTCCTGATCCCACAGCGTTGCGTGATTTTGTAAAGATGTATTTCGACCGTGAACCTGAGCCCCGTTACCTGCTGCTCTTTGGGGCTGCCTCTTATGATTACCGTGACCGTGTAAAGAATAATACCAATTATGTTCCATCCTGGCAGAGTGAGGCTTCGCTGGATGCCATTCATTCCTATGTGTCTGACGATTATTTTGGCTTCCTGGACGACAAGGAAGATATTACACGCAATGATATTCCGAACCTGCTGGATATAGGCATCGGCCGGCTGCCGGTACGCAGTAACGCAGAGGCGGTACAGGCCGTTGATAAGATTATCCGTTACAGTCAGCCACCGTCGTTCGGTACCTGGCGCAACCAGTTTACCTTCCTGGCAGATGATGAAGACAATAATCTCCACTTTAATGATGCAGAATACCTCAGTGGTATCCTCGCGGGTATGGATCGTCATCCCGAGATCAACAAAATTTATGTGGATGCCTATCCGCAGGAAACAACTGGTACCGGTCAGAAATCTCCACAAGTGAATAAGGCAATAGCAGAGCGGATCAATAAAGGTACGCTGGTGCTGAACTACACAGGGCATGGCAGTACATTGCGCCTGGCGGATGAAACGGTGATGGATGCCGCATCTATTGCAGACTGGCGCAATGAGAACAGATTACCGCTGTTTATAACAGCTACCTGTGACTTTGCCCCCTTCGACGATCCTGCAGTGAACTCACTGGGACAGCAGGTGCTGCTGCAACATAGCAACGGGGCCATTGCGCTGATGACCACCACGCGCGCAGTATTCGCCAATGCCAACCGTATCAGCAACAGCAATTACCTCAAAGTTGCCTTTACACCGCAGGCTGATGGCAGCCGGCTTTCGCTGGGCGCGGCTGCACAACAGGCTAAGAACAATACTTACCGCACTTCGGGTGATATCATTAATAACCGCAAGTTCCAGCTACTTGGTGATCCGGCCCTCACACTGGCGTTTCCCCGCTATCGCGTTATAACTGATAGTATAAATGGAAAGGCCGCTATAACGGAAACGGATACACTGAAGTCGCTGCAGCAATGTATCATCAAGGGGCATATTGCAGATGCGCAGGGCCGTCCCCTGAAGGATTACAGCGGTACGCTCTCAACAGTGGTATATGATAAACCAGCTACATTCAGAACCAGGGGCAATGACCCCGGCAGCCAGCCGGCCGCTTATACACTGCAGCAGAACATTTTGTTTAAGGGGCAGCAGTCAGTGGCTAACGGGCAATTCACTGTTACATTCACTGTGCCGCAGGACATAGCAACAGGTACTGCTGCAGGGCGTATCAGCTATTATGTGTATAGTGATCAGACAGACGGGAACGGAGCTTTCGAAGGCTTCACTGCTACGGGACAGCGCATAGATGCGCCTGCAGATAAAACCGGCCCGGATGTAAAAGCATGGCTCGACAGCCGGAGCTTCAGCAATGGCAATATTACAAGTCCGGATCCCTTGCTGATACTGGATCTGGCAGATAGCAGCGGTATCAATATCTCCGGAAATAACCCTGCACATAATCTTACTGCAAGATTGGATGATGGTGATTATTTCATATTAAATGATTATTTTGAAGCAACTTTGAACAGTTATAGGAAAGGAAACGTATCTTTCCTATTGAGGGGGTTATCTGTCGGAGATCATAAGATTACTGTAGAGGCTTGGGACACCTACAATAATTCCACTGTAACGAGCATTTATTTTAAGGTCGCCGAGTCGGGAGATCTTGCCGTTGAAGAGGTAGTGAATTACCCTAACCCATTCCGGGGCGCCACAAAGTTTTCATTTGTGCATAATCAACCAGAACAGCAGCTGGATGTGGATCTGCAGGTTTTTACGACTGATGGCAGGTTAGTGAAGACAATGCGGAACACAATATTTCCCGGAACGGGCCGTTTTGAAGGAATCCCCTGGGATGGACATGGAGATACTGGCGCAAGGTTACCGGCAGGCATTTACTTTTACAGGTTAATTATTAAAAGCAATGGTAAGACCAGGGTGAAGGGTGGAAAAATGGTACTATTATGACCTATGCATAGAGCAGATTTTACTGTTGTCCCATATCGACCCCTTACTGATATTGATAATTAAGCTTATTTTTACACCCTATCAAAACACGTACATTGCATGATCCGAAAGGTGATATTGAGCTTCGCGCTCATTTCTGGTACTTTCATTAGTTTAGAAACCTCAGCCCAAGTTTCTACCGGTCAGCTCGATGGTCGTAGGAATATCATTAACACAGCTGTTCCCTTCCTCAGAATAACGCCCGATGCCCGCAGTGGTGCTATGGGAGATGTTGGTGTGGCGATATCGCCGGATGCCAACTCTATTTACTGGAACCTCTCCAAACTGCCGTTTGCTGACAGTAAAGCCGGTATCTCTGCTACCTATACCCCATGGTTGAAAGAACTGGTCAACGATGTATTCCTGGCTAATGTAAGTGGATATGTGAAACTGGATGAATTCCAGGCTATCGGGGCGTCTCTCCGTTATTTTTCACTGGGCACAATAAATTTCCGTGATTTCGATAATACCAACCTGGGTGATTTCCGTCCCCGTGAATTCGCGATAGATGCGGGTTACGCGCGTAAATTGTCTGAACATTTCTCTGTAGGTCTTACCGGTAGGTATATCTATTCCAACCTCGCTGGAGGCCAGACCAGCGGTGGAGTGGTAATCAGGCCTGGTAAGGCATTTGCCGCAGACATCTCTGCTTTCTATACCAAAGATTATGAAAAGGACAATGGTACAGCCAACAAGTTGAACCTGGGTATGTCTATCTCCAATATTGGCACAAAAATTTCCTACACCAGCTCTGCGCAGAATAAAGACTTTCTGCCTACCAACCTGGCGCTGGGAGGCGCTTATACCTTTGCACTGGACGAAAGCAACCAGCTCACTTTTGCACTGGACATCAACAAGCTGCTGGTGCCTACTCCGGACAGCAATGGTAACTATAAGACCAAAAGCGCGCTGGAAGGAATGTTTAGCTCCTTCGGAGACGCACCTGGTGGATTTAAGGAAGAGTTACAGGAGCTGATGTTCTCAGTTGGCAGTGAATACTGGTATAACCAGATGTTTGCAGTAAGAGCAGGTTATTTCTACGAGAACAAGAATAAGGGCAACCGCAAATACTTTACAGCCGGTATCGGTATCAAATATGATATTTACGGTCTCAACTTCTCGTACCTGGTGCCTTCTGGTTCAGGAACACAGCGTAACCCGCTGTCCAACACGCTCCGCTTCTCTGTAACCTTTGACCTGGGCGGCAGCAAAAATGATGAAAACAGAACAGGGTTTTAAGTAAGCATAACTACATCTCTTCACGACCGTTTAAATAATTTCCGTAAAGTCCCTCCGTATTTTCACGGAGGGATTTTATATTTAATAAGTACCTTGCGGCTTGGCAAAAAAAGTTTAAAAGAAATTAAGATATGAGCAGTATACGTATTGGCCTGGGAGTGGATTTCCATCAACTGGTTGAAGGACGCGAATTCTGGTTGGGAGGCGTACTGGTGCCGCACCATAAGGGAGCACTGGGACACAGTGATGCTGATGTGCTGTTGCATGCAATATGCGATGCCATGCTGGGGGCCCTGGCACTGGGAGACATCGGTGTTCATTTTCCTGATACAGACAATGCCTATAAGAATATTGACAGCAAGATACTGCTGTCGCGTTGCGCACAGTTGATTGGAGAGAAGGGCTACCATGTAGTGAACGTAGACAGCACACTCTGCCTGGAAGCGCCGAAAATAAAGCCCTATGTACCGCAGATGCAAGAGGTAATAGCAGAGCGGTTGAGGATAGGTGTGGAAGATGTATCTGTGAAGGCCACTACCACTGAGAAGATGGGTTTTGTAGGCCGCCAGGAAGGCGTAATGGCTTATGCCACAGTTTTATTGGAGAAAATAAAGCAATAACGCATTTTTAAAAATATCTTTGTTTAATGGCTGAAGTTATTGTAAAAGTTATCAATAAGTCCGGGAATGAACTACCGGCATACGCAACACCACAATCCGCCGGTATGGACCTGCGCGCACATCTGGAAACTGCTGTTACGATGCAACCAATGGAAAGAACGCTTGTGCCAACCGGATTATTTATGGAGCTGCCAGTTGGTTATGAAGCTCAGGTGCGTCCGAGGAGTGGGCTGGCATTGAAACAGGGGCTCACCCTGCTCAATACGCCTGGCACGATAGATGCGGATTACAGAGGAGAAATCAAGGTGTTGTTGATTAACTTATCCAACGAACCACAAACTATACAACCCGGTGACCGGATCGCACAGATGATCATCGCGCCTTATATTCAGGCGGTGATGGAGCCCGTGGAGATACTGTCTGATACAGAACGAGGCAGCGGAGGTTTCGGTCATACCGGTAAATCATAATAAATGCGTATACACTTCACCGTTATAGGACTAGCTGGTTTATTTTTGATGGGAGCATGCAACGGTGCGAAAAATTCAGCAACGAGGAAAGGCACTACTGTCAAAGATCCCGTTGTTCTCGAACAGCGGGCCGATAGCCTTTTCTTTGCCGCCCAGCGCTCCAAGATGATGGGCGATTATCGCACTGCCCTGACCCAGTATTCAGACTACCTACGGCTGAATAAGAACAACGCTACCGTTTATTATGAGATGGCCCGACTGTTTTTGGAAGGCCAGAACCTGCCATTAACGCTAAGTTTCGCCCGCCGTGCTGCTGCTATGGACACCAGTAACCGTTGGTTTCAGGTAACCCTCGCAGACGCTTATGCAGTGAATGCGCAGTTCGATAGTGCTGCTATTGTTTTTGGTAAGCTCAGCACTAAATACCCGGATAACGATGATTATCTTTTCAACAGGGCGATTTTATTGTCGAAGGCTAATAAACCGGCTGCAGCACTGGTCGTATTGAACCAGCTGGAAGATAAAATTGGCGTGGTAGAAGAGCTGGTATACCAGAAACAGAAACTGCTGCTGAAGATGAGCCTGGTGGATGAAGCTGCTGCTGAGATACAAAAGCTTATCAATACCAACCCGCAGGAAACCCGTTACTATCATCTCCTTGCGGAGGTGTATGACGCCAACGACCGCATTCCGGAAGCAAAAGCAATATATGATACCATACTCGCACGGGATCCTGACAATCCACGTGCATTGATAGCACTGGCTGGTTATGAAAAGAAGGCCGGCAATACGGCAGGGTACTGGCAGTATCTGACGAGATCTTTCGCCAATTCGACTTACAGCATTGACGAAAAGATCGCCTATGTGTATCCGTACCTGCAAATGACACAGCTGGACTCCACCAAGCTTCATGACGGTTTGCAGCTGACTTCCCTCATTGTGAAGGCGCATCCCGATGACGCCAAAGGTTATGCTCTGAGAGGCGACATGTACTCGCAGGCTGATATGCTGGACAGTGCACAACAGAATTATAAAAAAGCACTGAGCCTTGATTCTACCCGCTTCTCTGTATGGTATCAGATGATGTGGATCTATTCCCGCAAAGAAGATCCCAAAGCATTGCTGGCACTCAGTAATACTGTGACGGAGCGGTTCCCGAAAGAGTTTATGGGCTACTATTTCAAAGGAGTGGCCAGCTTCCTGTTACAGCAATACTCTGCTGCTATCAGTTCGCTGAATACTGCCCTGGAAATAGGCAATGGCGAAAGGAAGTTCAACGCAGACATCTACTCTCTGCTGGGAGATGCATATCATGCAATAGGCCAGCACGCGCAGTCTGACAGCAGTTATGAGCATGCTTTGCTGATACGCCCGAAAGATGCACTGGTACTGAATAATTACAGTTATTACTTATCGTTACGCGGAGAGAATCTGGAACGTGCCGCTCAGATGTCGAAGGAATCCCTGGAGATAGAGCCAGAAAGCCCTACCTACATGGATACTTATGCATGGGTACTGTTCCGGCAGGACAAATTCGAGGAAGCAAAGCAATGGATCGAGAAAGCACTTCAGTATCCGGAAGCACAGCAGAATCCTAATGTATTGGAACATTATGGAGACATTCTCTTCAATCTTAAAGATGTAACGAAAGCTGTACAATACTGGCAACTGGCCAAAGAAAAGGGCGCTACGTCTGTAGGCCTTACCCGCAAGATCGCGGAGAAAAAGTATATTCAATAGAGCCGCAGGATCTTTTAATCGCTGGGTCCTGTCTGCTAAAAGCTGAAAGATGAAACAAACACTGGTTTTTTTTATAGGCATAATCGGCATGGCTATGGTCGCCTGCCATCATCCCAAACAACTGGCACGTAATACTTTTCCGGCAACGGATACCACCAGGGTAGCCGCCCATCGCGACTCTACTACTGATGAAGAAAGAACAAGAATGGTAGGAGAGATGCTGAAAGGAATCAAAGAGCATAACATCGATTTCAAATCTTTCTCCGGCCGCATGAAACTGGCTTTCGAGAATGATAAAAAAAGCCATAACAATCTTACCGCTAACATCCGTATCCGGAAAGACAGTATCATCTGGATTTCTGTGAGCGCTCCCATCATTGATGAAGTGGTACGTGCAGTGATTACACCAGACAGCCTGAAGTTGTATAACCGTCTTGATAAGGAATTATTTTTACGGAAGATGTCTGACGCAGAACAGCTACTCAATATCCCTTTTGATTTCAAAACCCTGCAGGACCTCCTGATCGGGAATCCTGTATATCTTACGGACTCTGTGTTTCAGGTGGTGAAAACACCATCCATCATATCTTTCAGCTGTGAACAGGATAAATTTATCAGCTTGTTTAATGTGTTTGCAGATGACTATGGTCTGCAGCAGAGTAAAGTGATGGATAAAGACAGCACCAATCCTAACAAGCGCTCCTGCGAGCTCACTTATGGCGATTATGCACAGGTAGCTGGTCATAAGTTTCCCACTATACGCCGCATATTTATTGAAGAAAAAAGTGTAACCCGGATAGCGCTGGATTTTACAAGGTATGATTTTGATGTGCCTGTAAACTTCCCGTTTAGTATGCCTTCCAGCTACAAACGGATGTAATGGTATTTCCAAATGTCATCTTCATTAAACTAATAAACGTTGTATATTTATCGTTTATATAGAGATCTGATATTTAATTGCAATCACCGAAAATAGTCATGTTGTATTTGAAGAAGATTATCCCGTTGATATTGATCGTTTGGTTGCTGCCGGTAACACTGGCTGCACAGAACGCTGGCCAGCAGTCGCGGGAAGAGCTGGAACGCAGAAAAAAGGAATTGCAGAAAGAGATTGAAGAAGCCAACCAGCAGCTGAAAGAAACAAAGAAAACTACCAGGGAAAACCTGGGACAGTTGCGCGCATTGCGTGATAAGATTAACCTGCGTACCCGCCTGATCAATAATATCAACGAAGAGATCATCTTTATCAACGGGGATATTAATACCGCCTACCGTGATGTAAAAACCCTCCAGAAAGACCTGGATACCCTCAAAGCGCAATATGCGCAGCTTATCGTGTATGCATACAAGAATCGCTCTGCCTATGATATGATGAACTTCGTGTTCTCCTCACAGAACTTCAACGATGCGGTGAAACGGTTCCAGTATCTGAAGCAGTATCGTGAGTACCGTCGCAGACAGGCAGATAACATCGTTTCTACACAAGACCAGCTGAATAAAAAGATCCAGAACCTGGAAACGCAGCGCACCAAACGTTCAGACGTGCTGAAAACGGAGCAGGAACAACGTTCCATACTGGAAACAGATAAAAAGGAAAAAGACGAAGTACTCAATAAACTGAAAGGCCGCGAAAAGGAACTGGTGACTGATATTAACCAGCGCAACAAAGATGCACAGAAAGTGCAGGCGGCGATCCGTGCGGTAATCCGTCGTGAGATTGAGGAAGCAAGACGTAAGGCTATGGAAGAAGAGGCTGCACGCAGAAAAGCTGCAGAAGAGAAACGCCGCAGGGAAGAAGAAGCCCGTAAAGCCGCCGCTCTGGCCGCTGCTGCGGAAAGAGCCAAAGCTGCCGCTGCTGCTGCTGCGAAGAACAACAATAGCAATGCTACCCCGGCGCCGGAAAAAACTACGCCGCCTCCTGTACCTGAACCGTCGAAGCCAGCACCGGAACCAGAAAAACCGGTAACCCGTACTGAAAACGTACTGGAAGCCACTCCGGAAGCGCTGGCCCTGTCTGAGAGCTTTGAAGCCAACCGCGGTAAACTACCCTGGCCAGTAGACGCCGGTAATATTATTGAACACTTCGGTATTCACCAACACGCAGTAATGGAGCATATCACTGTTCCGTCTGATGGTATCGTGATTGCCACCAATAAGGGTGGTGCTGTTAAATCCATCTTTGACGGAGAAGTGAAATCTGTAGTAGTGATGCCCGGATCAGGATATGTGATTATTATCCGCCACGGACAATACTTTACCACCTATGTACGTTTGCAAACAACCCGTGTGAAAAAAGGAGACAATGTGAAGACCGGACAGGTAATAGGCACCGCCAGTGTCAATGATCTGGAAAACACCGGCGAAGTGGAATTACAGATCTGGAAAGGTGTGAATAAACAGAACCCGGAACAGTGGATACGGAGAAGATAAACAAGGAATCAGTTATTAGCTGTTAGCTGCTGACAGCTAGTAACTGATTCTCCAGCATACTAACCTAATTACCATTTTCTTGATAAAGCTGATCCCCATTTTATTGCTGCTATGGCTGCTGCCATCCGTGTTGTTTGCACAACGCAGCAATGGCCAGTCGCGCGCAGCGCTTGAGAAGCGAAAGCAGGAACTGATGAAAGAGATTGAGGAAGCCACGCGCTCATTGCAGGCTACCAAGAAATCCACCCGCCAGAACATCGGACTGCAAAAACAGCTGGAGCAAAAGATTGCAGACCGCACTGCGCTTATCGGCAATATCAACAAAGAAATAAACCTCATCGAGGGAGATATCAGCAATACTAACAGTAACGTACAAACGCTGGAGAAGGAAGTTGATTCGCTCCGCGCACGATATGCGCAACTCATTGTATATGCCTATAAAACCAGCGGCTCCTACGATGTAATGAATTTTCTGTTTTCCGCTACCAGTTTCAATGACGCCCTGCGCCGTTATCAATACCTGCGCCAATACCGGGAGAGCAGGCGGCGTCAGGCTGAGAACCTGTTGTCGACAAAAGCGCTGCTGGGACAGAAGCTGCAAAGCCTGGAAGCACAGCGTGCCCTAAAAGCTGGTGCATTGCATTCAGAACAACGGCAACGGGTTGTATTGCTGGCAGATAAAAAAGAAACAGATCAGGCGATCGAGCAGCTGCAGGAAAAAGAAAAAGCGCTGCAGCAGAATATCAATAAAAGCAGGGCAGAAGCAAGGCAGGTGGACAGAGCCATACAGGATGCTATCCGCCGTGAGATAGAGGCCGCGCGGCAAAGAGAGCTGGCAGCAGCGCGTGCCCGCAAGAAGCAGGCGGAGATCAAACGGCGCCAGCAGCAGGAGGCTGCCCGTAAAAGGGCTCTGGCAGCGGCGAAGAAAGCTGCGCATGGTAAAAAAGTACCCCAGCCCAAAGTAAAAGAAAAAGAAGAAGAACCTGAAGATGAGCCGGAAACAAAAACCGTATCTAACGAAGATGTGCTGGTAGCCACGCCAGAAGCGCTCTCCTTGTCAAGAGATTTTGAGTCAAACCGTGGCAGGCTGCCCTGGCCGGTGGACGCTGGCCGCATTACCGGCCGCTTCGGCACCAGTAACATCGGCAAGATTGAAGTGGAACATAACGGTATTATCATCGCTACCTCCAAAGGTGCGGCGGTAAAAGCAATTTTCGACGGAGAAGTGATTATGACGTTTATGGTACCGGGCGCAGGATATATGGTTACCCTGCGCCACGGAAAATATTTTACCAACTACGTACGCCTGCTGGATATTAAGGTGAGAAAGGGCCTTGCTGTGAAACGCGGTCAGGTATTGGGTTACGCAGCATCAGGTCCTGGCAGCAGTAATGGCGAAATAGAGTTACAGATCTATCGCAACATGACGAAGCAAAACCCTGAAAGATGGATCAGGGGGCGTTAAAGCAACTGCGCCTGTTTCTGCAACACCTGCTCATATAAAGCTTCATATTGTGGAATAATATTATCAATATGGAAGCGTTGCGCCTGTGCCAGCGCGCCTTTACGAACCTTCGCCAGCAGCGCATCATCCTGCAGTAATCTGATGGCATGGGCTGCCATACCATCTACATCGCCAACAGGGCTCATATAACCGGTTTCACCAGGAATATTGATTTCAGGCAAACCACCAGCATTGGAGGAGATCACCGGAACCTGTGCAGCCATGGCTTCCAGGGCAGCGAGACCAAAACTCTCGTAGTCGGATGGCAGCAGGAAAAGGTCGCTGATAGACATTACATCTTCCAGTTGTTCCTGTTTACCTACAAATCTTACATCTTCACAGATCTTCAGTTCACGGCACAAGCACTCGATAGTAGGTCTGTCCGGTCCATCGCCAACCAGCAACAGTTTAGCGGGCATTTCTTCCCGTACTTTAGCAAATACCTTTACTACATCAGGAACTCTTTTCACCTTACGGAAGTTTGAGACATGCAGTAATATCTTTTCGCCGTTGGGGGCGATAGCATTTCTGAAGTGTGGCATCTCGCGGCGGCGGAAGCGCTGTGTATCCACAAAGTTGTAGATCACAGAGATGTCTTTCTCTATCTGGAAATACTTGTACGTTTCATCGCGCAGGTTTTCTGATACAGCCGTGATGGCATCCGACTCATTGATGGAGAAGGTAACCACCGGTGCATAGGTTTTGTCCTTACCTACCAGGGTAATATCTGTACCATGGAGGGTGGTGATAAAAGGAACCACTCTGCCTTGCTTGCTTACGATCTGCTTGGCCATATACGCCGTAGAAGCGTGTGGTATAGCATAGTGTACGTGCAGCAGGTCAAGTTTCTGGTTGATGATTACATCCACCATCGTGCTACTGAGCGCTGATTCGTAAGGCGGAAAATCAAAAAGAGGGTAGGTCGGCACCTGTACTTCGTGATAATATATGTTCGCGTGAAACGCATTGAGTCTTACAGGTTGCTGGTAAGTAATGAAGTGCACCATATGGCCTTTGTCTGCGAGGGCTTTGCCCAGTTCTGTGGCCAGTACACCACTACCACCGTATGTAGGATAACATACTATTCCAATACGCATGTGTTATTTTTTAGCAAAAACGGAAAGTGTAAAGTAAAAAGCAATTTTCGGATTGCCATTGCCAGCTTAATTACTTTACCACAACGAAGGTAACTACGAATTTCGGAATTGCAGAAAACCAGCATCATTTATTTGTTATTTGTATTAACACTGCCAATTAGTTAGTTTTATTTCCAAATTTAACCGCTTATATGAGAAATTTCCTCTTGCCAATTGTACTTGCCTGTTCCCTGCCAACAGTCACTATCGCTCAACAACAGGACTCCCTGGCTTTAAGGCACCTTGCTGATGAAGTGCTGACGCACAGCACTGCTTATGAAAACCTCCGTACACTCACTAAACAGGTGGGGGCCCGCCTGGCAGGCTCTCCCCAGATGGTAAAGGCAGAACAATGGGGTTTTAAGGCCCTGAAAGCCGCCGGAGCCGACACCGTATATCTGCAGGAATGCCTTGTACCCCACTGGGTACGTGGCGCCAAAGAAGAAGCGCGTATTATCTCCAACCGCAGAGATTTTATACCGCCGCTTAATATATTAGCGCTGGGTAACTCTGTAGGAAGCGGTTCTGCAGGCGTTACCGCTCCGGTGCTGGAAGTAGCTTCCTTCGATGATCTGGAAGCAAAGAAAGATCAGGTGAAAGGAAAGATCGTTTTCTACAATTATCATTTCAATCCTACATACGTTAAAACATTTCACTCTTACAGGGATGCCTTCATATACCGCGCATTTGGTGCCAGCAGGGCTGCCAAATATGGCGCACTGGCTGTGATTGTGCGTTCCATGTCTCATGGTGCCAACAACAATCCGCACACCGGTGCCATGGCTTATGACAGCGCCTACCCGAAAATCCCGGCCGTTGCTATCGGACTTCAGGATGCTGACCGCCTGAGTGACCGTGTAAAGAATGATCCAAGTGCAAAAGTGTTTCTCCGTACCAATTGCCGTATGCTGCAGGACACCATTGGCCATAACGTAATCGGTGAACTGAGAGGTACTAAGAATCCCGGTCAGTTTATTACCGTAGGTGGTCACCTGGACTCCTGGGATGTATGCGAAGGCGCACAGGATGATGGTGCAGGCTGCGTGCAGTCAATTGAGGTACTGCGTGCCCTGAAAGCCATAGGAATGCGCCCCACACGGACGCTCAGAGTTGTACTGTTTGCTAATGAAGAAAATGGGACACGCGGTGCAAAGAAATATGCAGAGGTGGCAAAGACCAGAGGAGAAAAACATCTCCTGGCACTTGAAAGTGACGGGGGAGGCTTCACACCGCGCGGCTTTACTTCCACGATGGATCCTGCCCTGAAGGCAAAAATGATCAGCTGGAAGCCATTATTTGAACCATATGGGATGCATGATATGGGAGAAGAAGGCGGAGGTACCGATGTTGGCCAGTTGCATGCCGCAATTGGTACGCCGATGCTCGAACTTTATACAGACTCTCAACGTTATTTTGATATTCACCACGCTGCTGGCGATGTGTTCGAAGCGGTGAATAAAAGAGAACTGGAACTGGGGGCATTTGGTATGGCCGGCCTGATCTATATGGCTGATTTGTATTTTTAACTTCAATCCTTAAAATAAAAACATGGGCCGGTTTGTATTTATCGTGATAACAGTTATCCTGCTGATATTAGGAGGAATATTCTTTTATAAATATTACTTCGTATTCGGGCGTGGTGTGAAAGCAGGAGAGCTGAATTATTTTGTCGAGAAGGGCTATATATTTAAAACCTACGAAGGAAAGCTGATTCAGTCTGGCTACAAAGGCAAGGTAGCCGGCACGATTCAGTCGAACGAATTCCAGTTTTCCGTGACCAGTGAAAAAGTTGCACAACAACTCATGAATGCCAGCGGCAAGCAGGTGGAAGTACACTATCAAGAATATCTGGGCGCGATTCCCTGGAGGGGATACAGTCCGTTTATTGTAGATAGTGTGATTTCTATCTCAGACGGCAACAGGCGTGATCTGCCATGATATTCAACTGAAGCAGTCCGGAGCATTTCCGGGCTGTTTTTTTTTATTAATTAGGGGACAATGAATAATTATTGTATTTTTTCCGAAGTTTGACCCTTTTTTGTTATCCATTTTGTTGGAGTTATGTATAACCTATACCTGATCATCATACTTTCATTTGCCAACTGTCTTGCTTTTGGTCAGCAGTCAAAAGACAGTATAGTCGCCCATGCGAAGCAGTTGCCTGCGAAAGCGGAGCAGATACCTGGTAAGTACCTTTCACAGGTAAGCCAGAAAACAAACCAATTTAACAAGCAACTGACCCGCAGGTCTGAGAAAGCGCTGAATCGTTTTCTAAAACAGGAAAAACGCATGCAGGAGAAGTTATCGAAGATCGATTCCCTGGCAGCGAAAAACCTCTTCACACGTTCTATTGATTCTTTGTCCAACATGAAGGCCAGGTTAAAGGGCAAGCTGGGAAAGCTCCCGTTGGCGGGCAATTCAGGCTATACGGGTTATCTTGATACTTTACAGAATTCACTTGCCTTCCTGAAAGGTTCCAAAGACCTGTTACAGCAAACAAAAGGTATTTCCGACAAATTGGGCAATGCCACCAAAGGTGTGCAGGCGTTGCAGGACAAACTGAAAGAGGCAGAAGCTATCAAAGCGTTTATACGTGAACGCAAACAACAGCTGAAGGAACAGCTCGGGCAATTTACCGGCTTCACCAAGGACCTGCAGAAAATGAATAAAGAGGCCTACTATTATGCTCAGCAGGTAAAAGAGTATAAGGAAATATTCAAGGATAAGAAAAAAGCTGAGCAGAAAGCAATGGAACTGATGCAGAAAGTGCCTGCTTTCAATGATTTTATGCAGAAGAATTCACAGCTGGCCAGTTTGTTCAACCTTCAGAGCGGTGGTGCTGCTACTGCGCAAAGTCTGGAAGGCTTGCAAACCCGCACGCAGGTGGAGCAGTTGATACAACAGCGTATCGGCAGCGGCCCCAATGCCTCCGCGGCGGTGAGCCAGCAGATGGCAGAGGCCCGCGGTAAATTCGATGAACTCAAAAAGAAATTCCCCGATCTTGATAATGCAGCGGATATGCCCAATTTCAAACCGAATGAAATGAAGAGCAAGACATTCCTGCAACGCCTGGAGTTTGGCAGCAACATACAATTCCAGCGTAGTAACCGCTTTTTCCCTACCACCAGCGATCTCGCAGGACAGGTAGCATATAAATTCCATAAGAACGGTAGCGTGGGAGTAGGTCTGGCCTATAAACTTGGTATGGGTACCGGTTTTGATAATATCCGCTTTACCAGTCAGGGCATGGGTATCCGTTCATTTATCGACTGGAAGCTCAAAGGAACCTTTTTTGCCAATGGCGGCTTTGAACAGAACTATCAGCCAGACTTCGCCTCCGTACAGGATGGCGCTGGTAAAGCCTGGACACAAAGCGCCCTGCTGGGTATCAGCAAAAAATACAAGATCAACAGTAAACTGAAAGGAAACATGATGCTCCTGTTTGATTTTCTCTACAATCAGCATGTGCCGCGTACCGATCCTGTGAAGTTCAGGCTGGGGTATACCTTTTAGTTGTTAGCATGGTAACTGAAAGTTCTCCTGTCACCCTGCATAGATCAGGAAAATAGCGGGCCTCTTATGCAGCTCCGGCAGCGCTTTTTTCCATTCCTTTACGGTTTTGGTTTTAATGTATTCTGTGGGGGCAGTAATATCTGCCGCGATGCATATTTTCGTGTGGTCTTTACAGTTATCCAGCAGATCTTTTAATAGCTGGTTGTTTCTGTAAGGCGTTTCAATGAATATCTGTGTCT
Source organism: Chitinophaga sp. (assembly GCF_035538455.1). Classification (GTDB taxonomy): domain Bacteria; phylum Bacteroidota; class Bacteroidia; order Chitinophagales; family Chitinophagaceae; genus Chitinophaga. Next base: position 55,896 of record NZ_DATLKJ010000097.1, on the reverse strand, counting down.
GTTTTTTGCGCATGGATTCTTCTTCCAGCTGGCGCAATACCTTGTTTCTTTCCGGTGATTTGATGGGCAAATAGCCGATGAACTGGAAGTTTTGTCCGTTCATACCGGAGGCGATAAGGGCCAACAGTATGGAGTTGGGCCCTATCATAGGGATCACCTGTGCATCGATGCTGTGTGCAACTTCCACTACCAGGTGGCCGGGATCTGCTATGGCGGGGCATCCTGCTTCACTCATGATACCAATGTCTGATCCTGCCAGTAATAGCTTTTTAGCCAGAGCAAGGTCAGGTGGATGGTTTTCATGCATTAGCAACAGCTGCAGTTCGTCTATGTTGATATTCCTGTCGAGTGCCTTCAGATACCGCCTCGCAGTGCGTTCATTTTCCACATAAAATACCTTCAATTGTTTTGCGATGTCTGTAACATACGCGGGGATGCTGAAAAGGGCATCCTGGCTCAGCACAGTAGGTATCAGGTACACTTTGCCCGGAGTATTCATTACATCAGTCTTTTATCCTGTAAATCAATAGTAGCAGCTATTACAGCGTAGGATGGCGCCAGCATCCAGCCGATTACCGGTATCAGCATGAACATATAGAATACCATGCCGTTGCCCAGGGCCATACCGCGGTGCTGGCGTATAAAAGCAATACTCTGCTTCATCGTCAGGCGGTGACGCTCGCAGCTATAGTCCATCATGGAGAATCCATAAAAATATGCTTCAATGAAAAAGCCCACCATCGGGGTAATCCAGCCTACTATTGGTATGAAAGAAACTACCAGCAAGACCAGGATGGCGGCGGTCTGGTATACCAGGTTACGGAGCGACATCCTGACCCCTCTTACTATGTCATGCCAGAGCTGTGCCCAGCTGAAAGGGAATTCGCGTCTTTCCAGAATAGCTTCTGTTTTTTCAGACAGATAGGAGAATACGGGGGAAGCCACTATCAGGAACAGGTATTTGAAGCAGGAGAAATACCAGAATACAAATGCAATCTTCACGGAAAAGCCCACCAGTATGAACAGGAAGCTCAACCAGCCGCTTTCCCGGTCCTGTATCCATTCTGTAACGTGCAGAAGCCCCGTCAGGTATTCTACAAAATCTCCTGAGAATCCCCATACAAAGTAGAATCCAAGAAAAAATAACAGGCAGTATATGATGCCCGGTATCAGTATCCACTTCCACAACTTATGCTTTAATATGAACTGGTGTGCTTTCCCATACGACTGTATCGCCGCCAGTACTTCTCTGAATGAAAACAATGCCTGATTTTTTTGTGTAACAGAAAATAGCTTTTAATCGCCTGATTGAAAGACGGTTAAATAAATGAACGAAACTAAGGCAAAAATTATTTCAATCATTTATGAATTTGGGGATTTCGAGATTTTGGAATTTATAAATACAGCGAAGCCCAATTAGTGCTGGTTTTACCAAAATCGGGCTTCGCTGTATTTATAAATTCCAAAATCTCAAAATCCCCAAAATTCCCTAATATCTAGAAGCGGGGACAGAGTGTCTTGTATTTGTTATTTTCGTTCCGCGTATGAATGTAAATAAGTGATATTTCAAGACCACCGCGGTAGTTGGAGGCCGGTTTCAGGCTAGAAACGTTGGTATCATAAGACAAGCCAACCTGGAAGCCTTTGATCTCGATGCCTACATAAGGGATGATGGCGTCTTTCAGGCGGTACCAGCTGCCGATATAGAAGGTAGCCGGGTTATCATCCATATCATCCAGGTTAAAGCCGTAAGCACCGCCAAAAGTGAATTCTGTAGCAGTGCTCTGTTTCATGTAGAGGACGCTGCCGTGGAATCTGTCTTTTCCGTTCACCGGTACAGAGCCGCCGCCATGTAATGTCCAGCGGTAGCTGAGTCTGTTCTGTGTCAGGTTCATGAACGATTCAGTAGGCTGTGTAATATGATAATAGGAAGCACCCAAGTAAATATTGGAAGCTTCCCCAATAAGTCCGTTGTAAAGAATACCAATGTTGGGATCGAAGTAAGAGATCTTGGGATTCACCAGCGTTTCATTGCTTGGAATGGCAGGATTATAGCCATTGTTGTCAAACTGGTTCTCAAACTGGAGCTTGCTGTTGTCTATTCTTTTCTGTACCAGCGTTCCCTGAAGACCGATGGCCAGTGTGTGATTACCTTCAGGATCAAGCCCTTTGTGGTAGGCAGTACTCATGGAGAGGTAAGTAGATGTAAGGGCTCCACCGCCGCTTCGGTCATACATCGCCATTAATCCAACGCCCCATATATCGGTATACGAAATAACATTTTTCAGGATGCCGAAATCTACAGCCGCAGTACCGGTTACAAAAGGAGAAGAGATACTTCTCCATTGTGATCTGTAGTTACCTGACAGGCGGTAATCGCCGGAAAACAAGCCCGTAAATGCGGGGTTGAGTGTCAGGGGAGAAGCAAAGAACTGTGAAAAATGAGGGTCCTGTGCCCGGGTAGTCGGACTCAGATAAAGGAATATGGTCAGGAGTAGTAAAGCTCTTTTCATATAGTAAAGCTTATAGCATAGGGTTTATGCACAATCTTGGTGAAGGTACATCGAATTATGTCATATTCCAAATTAAATTCATGTATAAAAATATCCCCGGCAGTGTCTGATATAAAAAGAACAGGATGCATGGCGCTGGTACTGAGTACCTTAGTGACTGGCATCCTGTTCTTTTATCTGTAGTCAGAGAATTATTGCTGTAGTTTGTTGCCGAACGCGAGATCTCCGGCATCGCCAAGCCCCGGAACGATATAACCTTTTGCAGTAAGCTCATCGTCAATATCTCCTGCCCAGATGGTCAGGTTGGCTTTGGTATTGCGGAGTACATATTCAATACCCACCGTACATGCAATGGCTACTACCAGGTGAATGTGGCTCGGCTTTCCTATCTCTTCCAGGTGTTCGATAGTCTTCACGAGAGAAGAGCCTGTTGCCAGCATCGGATCGGAAAGGATCAGGACCTGCCCTTCTATAGAGGGGCTGCTCACATATTCCAGGCTGATGTCGAATGAACCATCGTGGTTATGTTTGCGATAAGCTGAGATAAACGCGTGGTCAGCTTTATCGAAGTAATGGAGCAATCCCTGATGCAGAGCCAGTCCTGCGCGCAGAATGGTGGCCAGTACGGGCTGTTGCTTTAACACACGGCAGTTGGCAATACCCATTGGGGTGGTCACCTCTTTTTCAACATATTCCAGCGTTTTGCTGATTTCGTAAGCGGCTATTTCTCCCAGCCTTTCCATATTACGTCTGAAACGCATACGGTCCTGCTGTACATCCACACTTCTGATCTCGCTTAGCCATTCTCCCACCAGCGAGTTGGTCTCACTTAAATTTATTATCATGAACTTACCCTTTGAGGCGGCAAATTACCGAAAATTTTAAACTACTCCTTATCCAGCAGCCTCGCTTTTTTCACCAGCTGTACAAACTCGGCGCGATAACCTTCTTTGTCAACCCCGCGGGCACTGCCAGCCCAGTTCAACACCTGGTCATAGGTAACGTCACCTTTAAAGGCGGAGTTACGCAATAGTTGGCCGAATGCAGCCGCGGCACAAGCCATCCGGAAATCTTCAGAAACCTGTTCTATTTGCTGACGGCGGTAAGGTAATGCCTGTTGCAGCAGTTTACTTTTGTCTGCATCCGGTTCTTTGTAACGGAGCTTCACGGTGAGCACCTCTGTACTATTGCCAATGATCTTTGACTGCTGGTATTTGAGCGGGTCTACCCAGTTTACGCCTGTGAGGTTACTGTTGGTGGGTATGATCTCGTAGAGAGCCGTTACAGTATGGCCTACGCCCATGTCGCCGGCGTCTTTTTTATCATTGTTGAAATCTTCATTCTGCAATGTCCTGTTTTCATAACCTACTAACCTGTATGACTGTACGAATGTTGGATTGAATTCTACCTGTAATTTCACATCTTTTGCAATAGTGAAGAGCGTACCGCCAAACTCTGTAACAAAGGTTCTGCGGGCTTCTTCAAAGTTGTCAATGTAGGCGTAGTTACCATTGCCTTTGTCTGCCAGGAGTTCCAGCTTGTTATCCTTGTAATTGCCCATGCCAAAGCCCAGCACAGAGAGGAAAACGCCTTTCTGCCTTTCGGTTTCGATGATCCGTTGCAGAGCGCCATCGCTGGAGGGGCCAACGTTGAAATCTCCGTCTGTAGCCAGTATTACCCGGTTATTGCCTCTCTTTACAAAATTCTCTTCCGCAATTTTATAGGCCAGCTTTATACCTTCACCACCTGCTGTAGAGCCACCTGCTTCCAGTTTATCCAGTGCATCCAGTATTTTGCCTTTCTCGCTGCCATTGGTGGAAGGCAGCACCATACCGGCTGCACCGGCATATACAACAATAGCTACTTTGTCTTGTGGCCTCAATTGGTCGGTGAGCGCTTTGAAAGCTTTCTGTACCAGCGGTAATTTATTTTCGTCTGCCATAGAGCCAGAAACGTCTATCAGGAAAACCAGGTTCGAGGCTGGCAGTTCGCGGGCGTCTACCTGCTTGCCTTTCAGTGCTATGCGCACTACGTGGTGAGCTGTGTTCCACGGGCATACAGCAATATCTGTGTAAATAGCCACGGGGTCTTTGCCTTTGGGGCTGGCGTAATTGTAATCAAAGTAGTTGATCATCTCTTCTACCCTTACTGCATCTGCAGGTGGTAACTCTCCATTGTTGAGAAAGCGGCGCACATTGCTGTATGAAGCCCTGTCTACATCTGCGCTGAAAGTACTGAGTGGCTGATCTGTAGCCTTATGAAATGTATTTTCATTGATAGGGCTGTAATCTTCCGTATTCATTTTAGGAGCAGGTGATATCATCATGGCAGGTTCGGATACTGCAAGATCCGCTGCAGCATAGGTTTTACGCTCCAGTATCAAAGTTGGCCGCCTGGAAATGACCCTGTTCTTTTCATTGGGAGCAAGTACCGGCGCCAGCACCTGTAATTTGAACTGAACCTTGCTCTGTTTAGCACCCACTGTTTGTTCGGCCTGCTGGAAGTTAACAGCTATCACTTCTATGATAACGTCACCAACCGGCACTTTAAGACTGAATGCTCCCTGAAGATTGGTACGGGTGCTGATCTTGGTACCCTTTACTTTTACCACAGCGTTGTATATACTGTTATTGTGTACGTCTGTTACGGTACCGGTAATCACACGTGTCTGGCCAGCAACGCCAAACGCCATCAGCAATGAAAGAAGTAATAAAGAAAGATATTTTTGCATAGCGGTATGATTTTTCTGACTGCATGATGCTGTTAAGAATCAGATTTCCATAAATAGCAGGAAATTTTTTTAAAAACTACCTTTGCCAAAATTTTAGTCGATGGTATATAACGTGATAGGCACAATGTCTGGAAGTTCGCTGGATGGACTGGACATTGTTTTTGCAGAACTGACGGAGATCCGGGGACAATGGAGCTATGTGATCAAAGCGTCTGAAAGCCTGCCCTACGAACAGGAGTGGGTGGAAAGCCTGGCATCAGCAACTTCGTTGTCTGCACAGGATTACCTGTTACTGCATACGGCTTATGGCCATTATTCAGGACGGCGTATTGCTGCATTCATAGAAAAGAACCAGTTGGATCATAAAGTGCATTTCATTGCATCGCACGGCCATACTACATTTCATCTGCCAGCCAGCCGTACTACAGCCCAGCTGGGCGATGGCGCTGCCATAGCAACAGAAACGGGCCTGCCGGTTATCACAGACCTGCGTGCAGTAGATGTGGCGCTGGGCGGACAAGGCGCACCTATTGTGCCTATAGGCGAAAAGTATCTTTTCTCCGGATACCAGTACTGGCTCAATCTCGGAGGGATTGCCAATATATCAGCACAATTGCCGGGAGGCTTCACAGCATTCGACATCTGCGCCTGCAACAGGGTGCTGAACGAACTGGCAGCTGCCCTGAACAAACCTTATGATGATGGCGGAGCACTTGCTGCTGGCGGGGTTGCTGATACTGCATTGCTGGAGCAGTTGAATGCATTGCCTTACTATAGTCAGTCCTGGCCCAAGTCGCTTGCCAATGATTTTGGAACAGGTACCGTACTGCCTATGATAGCTGCTTTACGGTTGTCAGTACAGGGAAAGCTCCGTACGTACACCGAGCACATTGCAGCCCAGATTGCCAATGCTGTAGCAGCGTTGAGGCAGCAGCAACCGGAAGGCCCTGCAAAGATGCTTATTACCGGAGGCGGTGCTTTCAATACTTTCATGGTGAGCCGCATCCGCGAATTACTGGCGCCGATGGGAATAGAAGCGGAAGTTCCTGATGAGCAGACCGTTGGCTTTAAAGAGGCCCTGGTAATGGCACTGATTGGCGCTTTGAGATGGAGACAGGAAAGTAACGTCCTTTCATCTGTTACAGGCGCTTCACGGGATTCCATTAACGGCGCGTTGTGGACCAGCCAATAGGATTTATGAATCAGTTATAAAAAACGGATCGTATGATAGCATACGATCCGTTTTTTATAACTGATTCATAATCCTACATTTTCACAGTGGTAAAACTGAAAGTGTCTCCATCAAACAAGCCTTTGTCACTGAGTTTCAGCTGTGGTATCACCAGTAAAGCCATAAATGACAAGGTCATGTAAGGAGATGCTAATGTTGATCCCAATACTTTAGCCGCCTTGTCAAAAGCACTGTAACGTTCTGCTACCACATAGCCGTCGAGGTTACTCATCAGCCCTGCAACGGGTAACGGTAATACTTCGGTACCATTCTTACTGCTGACGCTTATTCCGCCTTGTTCGGCTATTACTGCATTGATAGCTGCTGCAAGGCTTTCGTCGTCAGTGCCTACGGCAATGATGTTATGGCTGTCGTGTGCTACGGAAGACGCAATAGCGCCATGCTGCATTCCGAAGCCACGTATGAAGGCAACCGCTGCGGGGGCTTCTTTGTAACGATTCACTACCGCCAGTTTCAGGATGTCTTTACCGGTATCGCTGCTGATCGCGCCGGCAGTAACGGGCAACACATCGTTGATCGTATTGGTGATCAGTTGTCCGTCCATCGCGTCAATGACTCTTACCCCAATCGTTGAAGCAGAATTATCGTCTGCGGGTACGCGAAAATCAGCTGCTGTTTTTGGTGTACACACGAAGTTGTTGACAGGAACAGATGGCACAGAAGGTATAAGTGTACGGCCATTTTCAGCTACTTTAACGCCATTAATGTAGGTAGCAAGGACATTGAAATCCTGCAGATTGTCAACAACAATAAAGTCTGCTGCATCATTCACACGCAGCAGTCCATTGCCGAGCTTGTAGTGTAATACGGGATTGATACAGGCTGCGCGCAGGGTATTGAAAAGGCTGATACCATGTGCCAATGAGCGTTTCACAAGTTGGTTGATATGTCCTTCCACAAGATTGTCGGGATGTTTGTCATCGCTGCAGAACATCACTTTGTCGGGCCAGTCGTGCAGTAACGGAATGAGTGCTTCAAAGTTTTTGGCAGCGCTGCCTTCGCGTATCAGCAGATGCATGCCATATTGCAGCTTTTCGAGCGCTTCCTCAAGTGTAAAGCATTCATGATCCGTGCTGATACCTGCCGCTATATAATCACGGGCGGCTTTACCACGCAGACCCGGTGCATGACCGTCTACAGGTTTATTATACTTTTGAGCCACCGCTATTTTGGCCATCACTTCAGCATCTTTGTTCAGTACACCGGGAAAGTTCATCATTTCCGCCAGGTATTTCACATCATCGCGCTGCATCAGTTGTTCGATGCCATTTACATCCACTGTGGCGCCTGCTGTTTCAAACGCGGTAGCCGGTACGCATGAGGGCGCACCGAAGTAAAAACGAAAAGGTACCTGACTGCCGTTTTCAAGCATAAATTCCACGCCCTGCACTCCCATCACATTAGCTATTTCATGCGGGTCGCTGACAGTGGCAACAGTACCGTGAACAACAGCCAGCCGCGCAAATTCAGAAGGAATAAGCATAGAGCTTTCAACATGCACATGCGCATCGGTGAAGCCGGGGATAAGGTAATGGGAATAACTGCCATTGTTCCTCTCTATGCTGGTAATACGACCGTCCTGTATTTGCAGGGTGGCGGGGTATATTTCTTCTTTCAGTATATCTACAAGATTACCGGAGATCTGATATGTGTTCATGGCGTAAAACTAAGGAATAGACGGCATTTTCAGCTTGTATCAAATTTTTATGAAGATGAAGGGCCGTAATGTTTTTTAATTATCTTTATTCGGATAAATTACTATTAAATCAGACTATATGAAATACTTAAAAGCGTTATCACTGTGTGCCGGACTGATAATAGGCGGCTTAAGCCTGCAGGCGCAGTCGCTGGATGAAATCGTCAATAAGAATACCGCTGTCATGGGGGGCGCTGACAAACTGAAAGCAATCAAAACGCAGTATACAGAGGGCAATATGGAAATCCAGGGTATGCAGGTACCCGTGAGGAGATGGGTAAAGCAGGGAGAAGCGATGCGACTGGAGTTTGATATAATGGGTACTAAAAATATCCAGGTGGTTACCAAAAATAACGGCTGGCAGCTGATGCCCGCAGCGATGAAGAACGATGTAGAAGATATAGATGGCAATATGCTGAAGCTGATCAGATCTCAGCTGGATGTAACCGGAGAGCTCTTCGACTATGCAGCCAAAGGAAAGAAAGTGGAGCTGGTGGGCAAAGACACTGTAAATGGTGCACCGGCATTTAAGCTGAAAGTAACCAATACGGAGAACATTACTGGCATTGCATATGTGGACGCCGCTTCTTTTTATCTGGTGAAAGCTACCAATGAGGTGGAAGTACAGGGACAGAAGGCACAGATAGTAACATTGCTGTCTGACTATAAGAAAACACCTGATGGATATGCATATCCGGGAACTACGGAGCAGTCGCCAATTGGTATGAAAATGAATATCACCAAAGTGGAAGTGAACCAGCCGATAGCCGACTCTCTGTTTACCAAACCTGTGGTACAGTAAGCGCGATCTTCAAAACATAAAATACAAAGGGAGCAAAGATCAGTCTTTGCTCCCTTTGTATTTTATGTTTTGCAAAAGAATTACTTGTAAAGCGCGGTCATTTCTTTCGCTTCAGCAGCCAGTTTTTCAGCGAGGTGTTTAGGCTGCAGTACTTTTACCTGTGCACCATAGCTGAGAAGCGTCATGGTCAGTTCCGGATTGATGACAACGTTAAGGGATATCCGACATTCTTTGCTATTGTCTTCTATCACCTGTTGAGATGCATGTATCGGTTGCGACTTCACGTATTTGCCTTGCCGTGGGGTAAATGACAGCACAACGTTTTCCGGCTCTCCGTCATTAACGGTGATACCTATGGCGTGTTTGAAATAGCTGGCGTCATCAAAATTCTTTTCATCGAAATGTTTGCGGGTTGGCCATAGCTTCACAACTCTATCCAGCGCAAAGGTTCGCACCTCGCCGTCCCTGGTCTGCTGGCTTTTTCCGATAAGGTAGAAGCGGTGCTGGTACTCGCGCAGGTGATACGGTTCTACCCAGTGTTCTTTGGGCTCGTTGCGGTCAAAGCTCTGGTAGGCGATGCGGATCACTTCCAGGTTTTTGATGGCGTCCACAATTTCAGGAATATGTTCAGCGCCTTTGTATTGCGAGGCGCGGCTGAATTTGATCAATCCTTTATGTTGCAGGGCTTCCCTGTTCATTTTCAGGCTGGCGGCTATTTTCAGGATAGCATCTTCAAACTGTTGTATAACGGGGAGACTACGAAACTGTTCGAGAATACCGATGGCAATTTCGAGGCCTTGCAGATCAGCTTCATCAATAGGAATATTGCTTATGGAGAAGCTTTCATCAGAATAGCGGTAGGTGCGGCTGCTGCGTTCATAAACAATAGGCGCCATGTAATTCAGTTCGGGGTCCTGGCGCATATCCTGTATATCTTTTTGTATGGTGCGTGTGGATACCGCAGTATCCATTTTGTCCGATACGTATTCAATCAGGTTTTCGAGTGTTGGTTTCGGTAGCCGCTTATTGCGTAATCTTTCGTCGATCCAGCGATAGCGGGATACTGCATCCTTATTCTTTGGCACACTAGTACGATTTTAGAAAATAAAAATAAACAATTCCCGCAGTTAGCAGGAGGAATAAAATTTTTTTAAAGAAGATTTCACTGCGCAAATCCCTTGCGTGCAGTGAAAATAATTTCGTACTGTCAATAAAAGCTGACAGTTATGAATAAAGCACGTACAACAACAGCTATTTGGGAAGTAAAGGCTATTGCTATCAGCCAGATCATCATGGATGATTCCAACTATCTCACGCTCTGGGGGCAGGTGCAGCAGGATGGCGTGTGGTATCCTTGTGATTTTGTAACTACTTACGAAGTAATGAATACAATGTTAAGGTACAGCCATGATAAGCATGATGCCGTACAGATGACCATTGTGCAGAAGCTGGAAGATATGCGGCGTATCCCTGAGATCATTGATCTTGAGGTGGAGCTGGGAGCGGCGGTTATTTTTGATAACATGACATTCTTTCTGTCTAAGCCAGAAAACCATGAGTGGGAAATCTGTGCAGATGACGGCTGTTACTTTATTCAGAAAGTGATAGCGATACCAGTACCGCCGGTAACTCCGCCACCGATACGTGCTGAGCTTAACGGAAAACTCGGGATGTGTCTCGAAACACTCCGTAATAACTACGATTTATACTTAGGATTTATTGAAATAGACCTGGAAGATGAAGCTGCCCGCATGAAGGCCGGCCTTACAGACGACCTGAGCTTTACCATGGCCTACTATGCCTGGCAGCTACATGCTTCCCAAGCCTGATTAACCCCTAACGATTTGCAAGCCATAATGTTATCATGTTGATTGAATCCGTTTGTTAACCTGTTTGTTAACCCCCATCCCTTCTGGCTTTTAGAAAATAGCATTAATTTGAGAAAAAATTGACCGAAAAGAGAAAAAATTCCTTTAAAGTCTATAATTTTTGTAGGAAAATGCTATTTTTGAACAAGTAAATCGTGAAACTATGAGTTTAAGACTGGGCGATACGGCCCCTAACTTTAAAGCCAAAACAACTTTAGGAGAAATAGATTTTTACGATTACCTCGGCGACAGCTGGGGAGTGTTATTCTCCCACCCGGCAGACTTTACGCCTGTGTGTACCACCGAACTCGGCAAAACCGCACTGCTGAAGGAAGAATTCGCTAAACGCAATGTAAAAGTACTGGCTCTCAGCGTAGATCCGCTGGACAAACATCAGAGCTGGATCGGAGATATCAATGAAACTCAGCATTGTGACGTAACTTTCCCTATTATTGCAGACGAAGATAAAACAGTGGCCAACCTTTATGGTATGATCCACCCTAACGCGTCTGAAACTTTTACTGTAAGATCCTTGTTTATCATAGGACCAGATAAAAAGGTAAAACTCACAATTACCTATCCGGCGTCTACTGGCAGAAACTTCAATGAAGTACTGCGTGTAATAGACTCCCTGCAGCTGACAGCCAAATACAGCGTGGCTACACCAGCTGACTGGAAAGACGGAGAAGATGTAATCGTTACGGCAGCAGTAGCTACCGCAGACATTCCGGAGCGTTTCCCGAAAGGCCATAAAATCATTAAGCCTTATCTGAGAACAACACCGCAGCCTAACAAATAACGAAACACCTGAAAGCTGTTCAACATACAACCAACGACCAGCTTTCCTACATAAAGATTTTTTAATGGTTGGTTTTTGATTTTTACGAAACGGGGATTTTTCCCCGTTTTTTTTTGACAATGATTTGTGTGGTTGAAGTGACGGCGATGATGAGCGAAGTTCAGTAAGAATTATGACCGCGAGCATAAAATTGAAATGCCCGTCTTGCAATAGTTTCTGCAGGACGGGCATTTCAATTTTATACTCCTTTCAGGAAAATCAAATTAGAAAAATCACAGTTTGCTTTTTCTCAGCTGATTCAGTACTGCGCTTATATCTTTAGGCAGTGGTGCTTCAATGCAATATTCCTTACCTGATGGATCTTTGAATACCAACATGGCGGCGTGAAGCGCCAGCCTGCTGAGTAATGGGCGTTCTTCCTCGGTGTGTTTACCCAGCTTGAACTTCTTTTTTATCGTAGATAATAACACTGGTTGCCCGTTGCCATAAAGTTCATCAACCGCGATAGGATGACCCAGGTGTTTCATGTGCACCCTGATCTGGTGAGTACGGCCCGTGTGTATCTGCATTTTTACAAAGCTGTACAGGCCAAACTCTTCCACTACTTCATAGTCAGTAAGAGACGCTTTACCTCTGCGGTTGGTAACCATTTTGCCCTTTTGTACAGGATGCTCCATGATGGGCTCATTCACGCTTCCTTTCTTTTCGGGCAGTTCTCCATGCACAAGGCCCAGGTAATATTTCTGTACATCCCTGCTTTCGAACAGCTGTGAGAAATATTTATGTGCCGCTTCTGTCCGGGCAAAGAGGATGATGCCACTGGTGTCCCTGTCAAGTCTGTGCACGGTGAATATCTGGCCATACGCCTTCTTCATGATGGCTATCAGGGAAGACAGCTCATTATCATGCCGGTCAGGCAGGGTAAGCATACCGGCTGGTTTGCTTACAATAACAAATTCGGGCGTCTCCAGTAAAATATGATCTTCTAAACGCATCAGGTTCGTAGTGGTTATTTTTTAAAATGTTTAAGCAGGATCACTTCTTTGTCAGTGAGATGGCGCCATTGGCCACGGCCGATATTTTTCTTGGTAAGGCCGGCATACATCACGCGGTCCAGCTTTTCCACTGTATATTCCAGGTGCTCGAAGATGCGGCGCACGATACGGTTTTTGCCGCTGTGAATCTCAATACCAATCTGCTTTTTATCCTTGGGGTCTACATAGCCCAGCGCGTCTACAATAGCTACGCCGTCTTCTAAGGTGACGCCCCCGATTATTTTCTCGAAATCCGCTTTGGTGAGGGGTTTGTCGAGTTCTACCTGGTATATTTTCTTGATGTTATGTTTAGGGTGTGCCAGTGCTTGTGCCAGCTCACCATCGTTGGTGAGTAGGAGCAGGCCAGAGGTATTGCGGTCAAGGCGGCCTACAGGGTATACTCTTTCGCTTTCTGTGGCGCCTTTGATCAGGTCCATTACTGTTTTACGGCCTTCGGGATCATCAGTAGTGGTGATGAAACCTTTGGGTTTGTTAAGCAGGATGTATACAAGATTTTTGGTTATCTGCAGTTTCTTGTCCTGCAGGGTAACATTGTCTTTGGCAGTAACTTTGGTGGCTGGTTCGGTAACCGTTTGACCATTTACAGCCACTTTACCTTCCTTGATATAATCTACGGCTTTCCTGCGTGAGCAGAGGCCGGAATGGGCGATATACTTGTTGAGCGGCATTTCACCAGGACCATATACACTTTCCTTTTGCTCTTTCGGATTTTTCGTAGCGGTTTTACCGTTACCTGGTTTTTCTATCTTATGACGACGGCGTTTTTCCTGCTTGTCAGTAGAACGGTCCTCCCTCTTGTTAGCAAAACTTTTTCTATTGGTAGAACGGTCGTCTCTCTTGTCAGTAAAACTTTTTCTATCGGTAGAGCGGTCGTCTCGCTTATCAGTAAAACTCTTTCTGCCAGCAGAGCGATCATCTCTCTTGTCAGCAGATCGATCATGCTTCTTGTCAGTAAAACTCCTCTTGTCAGCAGATCGATCATTCTTCTTATCTGTAAAGCGATCTTTTTTATCTGCGAAGCGATCATTGGTACGATCGAAGAATTTCTTCCGGTTAAATCCGCTAGGAGTCTCTCTGTTGGCGGATTTATCGGTACTTTTTTTATTGAAGTCTCCGTGGAAGGAGCTTTCTTCTTTGTTGTTGTAGTTATCGGCAGGTTTCTTGCCGAAGCTGCGTTTGCGTACCGGGCTACCTTCTCCGTTGCTTGGACGTTTGCGAAAATCGCCGCTGGTATTGTCTTTTGCTGATGCTGCTCCTGGCCTTTCGCCGTCAGTGGAGAAGCGGTTGCGGTTGCCTGCTGCCGGCTTCTTGAATTTGCCAGTGTTCTTTTCGTTAAAAGGAGCAGCGCCCTTTTTAGCAGGTTGTTTCTTCTTCATAAAGTAATATTAATTGATGGCCTTCGTTTGTCGAAGGCCCATAGAAATTTAGTTTTAGTATCAGCCTTTGTTAGCCAGCTGTCCGCATGCGGCATCAATATCTTTACCACGGCTGCGGCGTAATCTTGCATTCACGCGGTTTTTGGAGAGATACTCCATAAACTCTTCTGCGGTCTGTGAATCAGGTTTTTGAAAGCGTGCATTATCGATAGGGTTGTATTCGATAATATTAACGAGATCGGCAGGAACCTGGCGGAAGATTTTGATGAGTTCATCAGCATCCTGCCTGGAATCATTGAAATCCTTGAACAGTATATATTCGAAGGATATTTCATTACCGGTAGCTTTATAGAAGTGGTTCAGTGCGGCCATCAGCTCCTTCAGATTGTTGGAATCGTTGATGGGCATGATCTCGCTGCGTTTCTTGTCATTGGCGGCGTGGAGGGATAGCGCCAGGTTGAAGCGTACTTTATCGTCGCCTAGCTGACGGATCATTTTGGCCACGCCTGCTGTGGAAACGGTAATACGCTTGGGTGACATACCCAGCCCGTCAGGTGAAGTGATGCGCTCAATAGATTGCAGCACATTCTTATAGTTGAGCAGGGGTTCACCCATGCCCATAAATACAATGTTGGTAAGTTTTTTTCCATTATGCTCAAGGGCCTGCTGATTGATCAGCGCCACTTCATCATAGATCTCGTCGAAATCCAGGTTACGCTTGCGGTCCATATAACCGGTAGCGCAGAACTTACAGCTCAGGCTACAACCCACCTGCGATGATACGCAGGCTGTCTGACGGGTATCTGTTGGGATCAGCACGCCTTCGACGAGATGATTGTCGTGCAGACGGAACCTGCTTTTAATGGTTCCGTCGGTGCTTTGCTGTAAGGTGTCTACTTTTACGGCAGGGAGGGTGAAGTGTTCTTCCAGTTTCTGGCGTAGTTCCCTGGAAAGGTTAGTCATTGCATCAAAACTGGTTGCATGGCGCAGCCAGAGCCACTCATACACCTGTTTTGCGCGAAAGGCCTTCTCATTGATAGACCCGAAATATTCCTGTAATCCCGGCAACGTTAAATGCCGGATATTCTTCTTGTCAGACTTCATTATTGACTGTTAAATAAAAAATTGGCTGCCTTACGGCAGTCGGCAAGCATCTGCAAAGATACAAAATATTAAGTTAGTGCCAGAATGACGTTGTAATGCAATTGTCAGCTTACAGCCTGCTTATTAAATAAAAGAATAATGGGTAAAAAATCCCGAACCTAAAAAGTGCTTTATTTGCAGATAAACCAACATCAAACATGCAAGTTGCTTATATAGTCGATGCGGTACGTACACCAATAGGCCGGTATGGCGGAGCATTAAGTACAGTTCGCCCGGATGATATGCTGGCGCTGGTGATCAGGGCCTTACTCATCAGAAATCCGTCACTTGATCCGGCAGTTATTGAGGATGTAATTGCCGGGGCTGCCAACCAGGCGGGGGAAGATAACCGGGATGTGGCCCGTATGGCTGCACTGCTGGCTGGCTTGCCGGTAACGGTTGCCGGCAACACCGTGAACCGCCTCTGTGCATCCGGTATGCAGGCAATTATGGATGCCGCCCGGGCAGTAATGTGTGGGGAAGGCGATGTATACATCGCCGGTGGTGTGGAGAGCATGACCCGCGCGCCTTTTGTGATGGGCAAAGCGGAAGGGGCTTTCAGCCGTAAATCTGAGATCTATGATTCTACCATAGGTTGGCGTTTTGTGAATAAAAAACTGACAGACGTACACTACCCGTATTCCATGGGCGAAACAGCGGAGAATGTGGCGAAGCAATGGAATATCGGAAGAACGGAACAGGACATATTCGCACTGCGTAGCCAAACGCTTTATAAACAAGCCTTTGCGGCCGGCAAGTGGGAGGATGAGATCATTCCGGTTGCCATTACGCCCAACAAGGAAGAGCAGGTACTTTTTGCAAAAGATGAGGCCCCGCGTGACACTTCGCTGGAAAAGCTGGCTGGTCTGAAACCCGCTTTCATCAAGGATGGCACGGTTACCGCAGGTAACTCCTCTGGTATCAATGACGGCGCTGCGGCGGTGCTGGTAGTTTCCGAAAAGGCGCTTAAGCAGTTTAATCTCAAGCCATTGGCTATGATCCGCTCGATGGCTGTTGCCGGTGTGGACCCTTCCATCATGGGAGTAGGCCCCGTGCCTGCTACCCGTAAGGCGTTGCAACGCGCAGGACTGACCATTGATCAGCTTCACCTGGCTGAACTGAACGAGGCATTTGCTTCGCAGGCGCTTGCTTGTATGCGTGATCTGCAGGTGAATCCTGACATTGTGAATGTCAACGGTGGTTCCACTGCGATCGGGCATCCGCTGGGATGTAGCGGTTCACGTATTATGGCAACATTGCTGCATGAAATGAAAAGACGTCCGGGGGCAAAATATGGCTTAACGACGATGTGTGTGGGGGTGGGGCAGGGTGCAGCCATTATTGTGGAGAAGGCCTAAAAATAACGAGCGGTCGGACATTACATCCGGCCGCCCGCTGCTGGCAAGCAAAAAAAGGGTCATTCATAGACAGATTTGTTTCTCCGTCATCATTTTCCGGAGATTGATCAGACCATACCGCATACGACCCAGAGCGGTATTAATACTTACTTGTGTCAGATCCGCAATTTCTTTGAAGCTCAGTTCTGCGTAGTGACGCAGGATGATTACCTCGCGCTGCTCTTCGGGGAGCATGTCCAGCATCCTGCGCACACGGTCATGACTCTGGCGTGTGATGATCTTGTCTTCCACGCAGCTGTCACTGAATCCGAGTACATCGAATATATCCTTATCGTCGCCGGTTTTGATCATCGGCGTACGTTTGATCTTTCTGAAGTGATCTACACACAGGTTGTGTGCAATACGCATAGCCCAGGGCAAAAATTTACCTTTCTCTGTATAGCGCTCCGCCCTGATGGTGTCAATGATTTTGATGAATGTATCCTGGAATATATCCTCCGCCAGAAAAGAGTCTTTAACGAGCAACAGGATAGATGTATACACCTTGTCTTTATGACGGTGAACCAGTTCTTCCAATGCTGAAGTATGACCTTTCTTAAAAAGGGTGATCAACTGCTCGTCGCACAACTTGTACATTATTTGCATAAACTTCTACAACTAGACGGGTTAGTAAATAAATACGGACTTTACAGCCAGTTGGTTGTTTTAATGTTAAGTAGAGTTTATGCTATAGTGGGCAGTTTTAAGTGTTAAAGAATGTGTTTATTTCAAGGTATAGAAAAGGTTCTATGCAAATATAAAAGAATAGTTGAATAAAACAAACAAGAAAATAATAGCTTTCAGCCTTTATTTATTAGGGCTCAGGCACTTAATCCAATGTTATTTTTTGATAATTTTCCTTGGGGTAAACGATCGGTTAGTAACTGCTATTCTAACATCTTTTCCCTTAAATTTGTTCTGTCATGGGTACAAAAGTCAAAAAACAGGAAACCGCAATTGATCCTCAACCGGTTAGTCTTCAGGATCATATCTTCATAAAAGGCGCTAGGGTACATAATCTCAAGAATGTCAGTGTTACCATCCCCCGGAATAAACTGGTAGTGGTGACAGGTGTTTCCGGGTCGGGTAAATCCTCCCTGACTATGGACACCCTTTACGCAGAAGGCCAGCGCCGTTATGCCGAGAGCCTCAGTGCCTATGCCAGGCAGTTCCTCATGAGAATGAACAAGCCTGATGTGGATTACATCAAAGGTATCTGCCCGGCTATCGCCATAGAGCAAAAGGTAATTACCCGTACGCCCCGATCTACTGTTGGGTCTATGACGGAAATATACGACTATCTCCGCCTGCTGTTCGGGCGCGTGGGTAAAACTTATTCTCCCGTATCAGGACAGGAAGTGAAAAAACATGAGGTCAGTGATGTAGTGGACTACATCGTGAAGCTGAAGCACGGTACCAAAGTATTGTTGCTGGCGCCTTTCCGCCGTCATGCGAAGAGAGAAGTGAAGGAAGAGCTGAATATCCTCATGCAGAAAGGGTTCTCCCGCCTCTATACTATTACTTCAGGCAAAGGTAACGGCTTGTTGCGCATTGAAGAGCTGCTGGAACAAAAAAAACCGGCAGTGCCCGAAGATGCATGGGTACTGGTAGACAGGCTGGTAGTAAAGGATTTTGAGGAAGATGATAAACACCGTATAGCCGATAGCGTGCAGACAGCTTTTTATGAAAGTGAGGGCGACTGCTATATTGAAACGGACGGTAAGGACATTCAGCATTTTGCTAACCGCTTTGAGCTGGATGGTATTCAGTTTGAAGAGCCGGTTCCTAACCTCTTCTCTTTCAATAACCCTTATGGCGCCTGCCCTACCTGTGAGGGTTTCGGCCAGGTGTTGGGCATCGATGCTGATCTCGTGATCCCGGACAAGCGTCTCAGTGTATTTGAAGGCGCCATTGCGCCCTGGAGAGGAGAGAAAATGGGTGAATATAAAGAAGCGCTTATTAAAGCTGCCCGCAAGTTCGGATTCCCCGTACATAAGCCCATAGCGGATCTTACTGATGAACAGATAAAGCTGCTGTGGACCGGAAACGAACATTTCTACGGCCTGAATGAGTTCTTCAAAATGGTAGAGCAGAACCTCTACAAAGTACAGTACCGCGTATTGCAGGCCCGTTACCGCGGACGTACCGTGTGTCACGACTGTGGCGGCGGACGCCTTCGCAAAGAGGCGCTGTACATCAGGATCAGTGGCCGCAACATCGCAGAACTGGTGGATATGCCGGTATCGGATCTTAAAGTATGGTTTGATAACCTTCAGTTGAACGAGTATGATCAGCAGGTAGCAAAACGTATTCTCTTCGAAATTAATCATCGTATCAAAACTTTACTGGATGTAGGTTTAGGGTACCTGACACTCAACAGGGTGGCCAATACCCTCAGTGGTGGTGAAAGCCAGCGTATTCAGCTTACACGTACCCTGGGCAGCAATCTTACCAATTCATTGTATATCCTTGACGAGCCAAGTATCGGGCTGCATGCACGTGATACGCATCGCCTTATCAGCGTGCTCAAAGAGCTGCGCGATCTGGGAAACACGGTGGTTGTTGTAGAACATGATGAGCAGATGATGGAGGAGGCAGATTATATCATAGACATGGGACCTCTCGCTAGTCATCTCGGTGGAGAAGTGATCTTCGCAGGCACTTACCCACAGATATTGAAAGACCCGCAAAGCCTTACAGGTAAATATCTGAGCGGTCACCTGCGTATCGATCCGCCGGCGAAGGTGCGCAAATGGAAGAAAGCCATTACGCTTGAAGGCTGCCGTCAGCACAATCTGAAAGATATTACCGTCGACTTTCCGCTGGAAGTGCTCACCGTGGTGAGTGGTGTGAGCGGATCTGGCAAAACCACGCTGGTAAAGCAAATCCTCTATCCTGCGCTCATGAAGCTGAAAGGAGAGTTTGCCGACAAAGTAGGCTTCCATAAAGCAATGAAAGGCGCTGTGGATGACATTACCCAGATTGAAATGGTGGACCAGAACCCTATTGGTAAATCATCCCGTTCCAATCCTGTTACATACATCAAGGCTTATGATGAAATAAGGGATCTCTATGCGAAGCAGCAACTCAGCAAGATGCGCGGCTTCCAGCCCAAACACTTCTCATTCAACGTAGATGGAGGCCGCTGTGACGCCTGTAAGGGAGAAGGAGAGGTGGTCGTTGAAATGCAGTTCCTTGCAGATGTGCATTTGCTCTGCGAAAGCTGTAGTGGTAAAAGATTTAAAGAAGAGGTGCTGGAGGTGACCTATAAGGGAAAGAATATTTACGAAGTGCTGGAACTGAGTGTAGACGAGGCTTTGGAGTTTTTTAAAGATGAAAAGGATGTCTGCAACAAAATAAAACCACTGAGCGATGTGGGCTTAGGTTATGTGAAACTGGGCCAGAGCAGCGACACACTGAGTGGTGGGGAAGCGCAGCGTGTAAAACTGGCTTCCTTCCTCGGCAAGGGTAAGGCGCAGGGGCGCATTCTGTTTATATTCGATGAACCTACGACCGGGCTTCATTTTCATGACATTAAGAAACTGCTTAACTCTTTCAATGCTCTTATAGATCAGGGACATTCTGTGCTGGTGATTGAGCATAACCTGGATGTAATAAGGAGTGCTGACTGGGTAATAGATCTTGGCCCTGAAGGTGGTGCTGGTGGCGGAAACCTGCTGTATGCCGGTGTGCCGGATGGACTGCAAAAAGTGAAAGAAAGTTATACTGCAAGGTTCCTGTAGGAGAAAAATTGTACTCAGACGTCCATTTTAGCTTTTAGCAGTGTCTGCTGAAAGCTGGAATGGACGCTTTTTTTTATAAAAAAATACCCCGAAAAACCCCGGGTGCTGTTTCATATACGGAAGAAATAGTAACTTTAATTGAGTCCTGACTTTGTTCGTAATACCTGAATTTTTTGAATTAAACGCTGGCGCTTTCCCCTATTTCTAAGTGTACGACCTGTAATTCTTAACCCTCAAAAACCGATAACTGTAATGGACACTCTATCCAGTATCCAGGGGCAATGGAATGAGCTTTCCGAAAGCCGTGACCACTGGGACAAAATTGTAAATGCGCTTCTCAGGCCTATTGGTATGCGCATGATTAAATCACTCCAGCTGACGCCGGCTTCGGTAGTGCTGGATGTGGCCACGGGAACGGGCGAACCTGGGCTTACCGTGGCAGAGATGTTTCCTGCATCTCTGGTAACCGGCCTAGACATCTCTGAAAAAATGCTCCAACTAGCGGCTAAAAACGGGCATGACCGCAGAGTCACAAATTTTCTCACCTGTCTTAGCGATGTAGTATCGATGCCGTTTGAAGACGATCACTTCGATGCAGTATTGTGCAGAAACGGTGTTATGTTTTTCAATGATATTGGGGTAGGCCTCCGGGAAATGAGACGGGTGTTGAAAAAAGGATGCCTGATGACGATTTCCACATGGGGGCTGCTGGACAAAAACCTCTGGGTAGCCATGGTATTGGATGCTGCCAGAGAGGTAACCGGCCGGAAGATGCATAATAATCACGTGCCCGGCATGTTTTACTGTATGGAGCCGGGATTTATGACAGACTGGTACGAAGCAATAGGCATGCACGAGATCCGGGAAGATGAACTGACAGGCATTATTGAATTTAATTCTGCGGACGAGCACTGGAACTACGTAACCAGTGTAAGCGCAGCCGTCGTGAATGCACTGGCAGGCTTGTCAGAAGAGCAACGGGAACAGATACGGGAAATTGTAAAGGAAAAGATCACCACGCACATTGTAAGAGAGAAGCTCTATTTCCAATGGACAACCAGGATCACGAGTGGTGTAAAATGAACGTTCAGCAGAAGTAATTAAAAAAGCAAACCCGCTGGGGCAAGCAATCCAGCGGGTTTGGCATGTATTGTACTTATTGTTTGTTAACGAAGCCTGTCCAGTGATTTGATCAATTTCTCGTCTTTGTAAATTCCTCTCGCAGCAAGAAACAGAAAGATAATAATCAATATTGGTAAAAAGGCCGCAGGAAGGTAGGAGGCAGAGGTGATAGACACACCGCCACCCGCAAGTCTGTTGGCCGTTTCCTGTACGATGTAGTACTGGTAGGCGAGGGCCGCCACCGTGAACAGAATGTTAAATATTGTAAAGCGGAATTGCACTTTACGTTTTTTATAAAGAAAGATACAGATCAGTGCTATCAGGATGATAATCGTATACAGTACAAACAGCAGATAATTACTGGAGGCATTCACGTACGATTCAGTGCCATTGCTGAGTTTGGCCTTCCACATATTATAAAACAAGGCGGCTGTACCGGCGCCGGCAGCTAACAGGAGGTAAAGACTCTGGATGCGTTGTATCATGATATTTGCGAATGTTTAACGCCGTAAAAGTAAGGAATTTTAACGGTTGAAAAGATTAATATCTGATAGGGATTCTGCTAATTTGCCTCAGCGCTTACGGCAATACTTCGTATATTGCACGCCCAATAACAATCTTTTATATTTTATATGGCAAGAAAACAGAACAAGCAGGATGCGTTGGACTATCATGCAATGGGAAGGCCGGGCAAAATAGAAGTAATACCTACAAAGAACACTAAAACACAATGGGATCTCTCTCTTGCATACTCTCCTGGTGTGGCAGAGCCCTGTAAAGAGATTTTCAACGATGTAGAAAACGTTTATAAATATACTGCCAAAGGCAACCTGGTGGGCGTTATCAGTAATGGTACCGCGGTACTGGGCCTGGGCGACATAGGACCCGAAGCCGGCAAGCCTGTAATGGAAGGGAAGGCCGTGTTGTTCAAAATCTTTGCGGACATAGATGTATTTGATATTGAGCTGAATGCCAAGGACCCCGACAGCTTTGTAGCTGCGGTAAAGGCCTTGGAGCCTACCTTCGGCGGTATTAACCTGGAAGATATCAAAAGCCCGGAGTGCTTTGAGATAGAGGAGCGCCTGCGCAAAGAGCTGAAAATACCGGTAATGCATGACGATCAGCATGGTACAGCTATTATTTCTGGCGCCGCACTGCTGAATGCACTGGAACTGGTGAAGAAGAAAATTGATAAGGTGAAACTGGTGGTAAATGGTGCGGGCGCTGCTGCCATGGCCTGTGTAAAGCTCTATGTAGCTTTGGGCGCCAAACCGGAAAACTTTATCCTCTTTGATAAAGACGGTGTGCTGAATACATCCCGTACAGATCTTCCCGCCATGCATATGCAATTTGCTACCAGCTCTAAGATTAAGACGCTGGCAGAGGCCATGAAGGGTGCTGATGTATTCCTGGGGCTTTCCGTTGGAAATGTGGTGACGCAGGAAATGGTGAAGAGCATGGCCAAAAACCCCATCGTGTTTGCTATGGCTAACCCTGATCCGGAGATTGCCTACGATACGGCTATTGCCGCCCGTCCGGATATTATCATGGCTACCGGCCGTTCTGATTATCCCAACCAGGTGAATAACGTACTCGGATTCCCTTATATATTCAGGGGAGCGCTCGATGTAAGAGCCACACAGATTAACGAAGCCATGAAGCTGGCTGCTGTAAGAGCGCTGGCAGAACTGGCCAAGTCGCCGGTGCCGGACATCGTAAACCTGGCTTATAACGAAAGGAACATCGTCTTCGGACCTAAATATATTATCCCGAAACCACTGGACCCACGCCTGTTGAGCACTGTAGCGCCGGCAGTGGCAAAAGCGGCTATTGAAAGCGGGGTAGCTCACCATCCGATTCAGGATTGGGAGGCATATAAAGTGGAGCTCAATGGCCGTCTGGGGCTCGACAACCAGCTGTTCCGCGTAATTGGTACCAAAGCCCGCCGCGATCCCCGCAAGGTTGTATTCGCGGAAGCAGATAACATCAAGGTACTGAAAGCTGCACAGGTAGTGAATGATGAGGGTATTGCCTACCCGATTCTTCTGGGTAGTGAGAACCGTATCCGTACTCTCATGGCAGAAAATGCCATCGAAATAGATGACGTGGTGATCATCGATCCTAAAAGCGATGAAATGCAGGAGAAACGCCACCTGTTTGGCGACCTGTTCTTCGAAAAGCGTCACCGTAAAGGATTTAACCTTTATGAAGCCAGGAAGATCATGCGTGAGCGTAACTACTTTGGCTGCATGATGGTGGAAACCGGTGAAGCAGATGCGCTCATCTCCGGTCTGACCCGTAAGTATCCTGATACCATCCGCCCTGCTTTACAGGTGATAGGTATGGAAGAAGGCGTTAAACGTGTGGCTGGTATGTACATCATCCAGACCAAGCGTGGACCGTTGTTCCTTGCAGATACCACTGTAAACTTCAATCCTACCGCGGAAGAACTGGCAGACATTACGCTGCTGGTTGCCAAAGAGGTGCGCCACTTCAATATCACGCCGCGTATCGCTATGGTATCTTACTCTAACTTCGGTTCCAGCCAGACGCCTGAAGCCCAGTTAGTAAGCAAAGCCCGGGAGCTGGTGAAACAGCGTGACCCCAGTCTCATTGTAGATGGTGAGATCCAGGCAGCGATGGCTTTCAACAAAGAGATCCTGAAAGACAACTATCCGTTTACGGAGCTGATGCAGGAAGAAGTGAATACGCTCATCTTCCCGAACCTGACTGCCGGTAACGTAGCCTATAATCTCCTGCAGGAAGTGGCGGGCTTTGATGCTATTGGTCCGGTATTGCTGGGTATGAAGAAACCCGTACACATTCTGCAGCTTGGAAGTACTGTAAGGCAGATTGTGAACATGGTGAATATCGCCGTGGTAGATGCACAGGAGAAATGTTGCCGCGACAAGGAAGCCGCTGCGCCGAGGAAAGGGAAGAAGAAATAAGTCGTCTGTATTTATCATACGATAACAAACCCGCTCTGTACAATTACTGAGCGGGTTTTTCTTTTCACCCCGGCAAAGTCAGTAGTGCGCTTTTAACAGGGCGTTGGGTGGCCTTTGATCCTTAATAAGCGTACAATGCGTTATTTTTATGCTATGCAAACAATCTCCAGGAAAAAAGTATTCTTTCCGATCAATCAGGCTTTCCGCAACTATCTGAAGTTGTATGAGCGGGAAGTGAAGCTGCCACTGACTTACCAGGAGTTGCGATATTACGACCATGCTATTTCGGTATACGATAAGGAGGGGAAAGATACGCTCTGGGAAACTGTCTTCTATCCGCCAAGCATGATGGATAGTATACATGCGGGTCTGAAAAGAATTTACTCTATCCTCAAAGCCGGCGGCGACCAGTCGGCGGAGGAGCACCTGCATATAGAGCGTATTGATTACTGTACCTTCGGCAATTCACATCCGTTCAGGATCAAGATCGTGAATAACTACAACGAGGTATACGATTACTTCTATATCAAAGTGGCGGATGCTTCCCGTATCTATGGCCTGGAGCTGGAACATATCCTCTCGCCTTACTGGATGAACTTCCTCATTGATGGTAACACACTGGTGGAAGAGCATATTGCCGGTGTGCCTGGCGATCAGTTCATATTGCATTACCTCGACAGGATGGACTTTAACCCGAAACGTATCGCCAAGGAATTTGTGAAATTCAATGAGCGTTGTTTTGTCCGCCTGCTGGGAGATATGCGGTCTTATAATTTTATTTTCGACATTACGCCTGATTTTGATGATGTGCAGTTCCGTATCCGTGCTATAGATTTTGATCAGCAGTTTTATGAGGGCAAGCGCACCTTGTACATGCCGCAGTTTTTCAAGGAGAACCGCATATTTGTGGAGCTGGCCATGAAGCATCTTAATGCGGAGGTAGTGAAGCAATACCAGCAGGAAGAGCGTGCTCTGATTGCACGACGTATGAAGGTGCAGCGGCATCGCATCAAAGACCTGCGGGATGTGATCATGACAGACCGTGTCTCTTTCCCTGAAAAGATCCAGCAGCTGGGCAATGAGCTGGCAGAGTATTATCATGATGCCGTTTTTGCCCGTTGTAAAACGATGGGAGAAATTATCGAGCGCAGCTTGAAGCTCGTGCTGGTAGGCAGTTTGAAATAACCGTACTTTTAAATATTAAATTCGGATATGATTGGCAAAATCATTCATATCTTTGGCCAGTTATGGAATTTAGATTCTTCTATCACTTAGGAAATTACCTGCTCATGCTGAAGGGAATGTTTTCCCGCCCGGAAAACATGAAGATGTACTGGAAGCAATTCATGCAAGAATGTGTAGATATCGGCGTAGGCTCGTTCGGGATAGTATTCATTATTTCTCTGTTTATGGGAGGTGTTACCACCCTGCAGACAGCTTATCAGCTGGTGAGCCCTATCATTCCCAAAAGTACCATTGCGCAGGTGGTGCGTGATACCATCATACTGGAGTTTGCGCCAACGCTTACCTGTATTGTACTGGCTGGTGTGATCGGTTCCAAGATTGCTTCTGAGCTGGGTAACATGCGTATCTCTGAGCAGATAGATGCACTGGAGATCATGGGCATCAATACAAAAGGATACCTTATTCTGCCTAAGATATTGGCGGCATTGCTGATGATACCTGTGTTGGTAGCCATTTCCGGCTTCCTTGGCGTTTGGGGCGGTAAAGAAGCCGGCGTATTGTCCGGCGTTATTTCTGCGGAACAGTTTATGCAGGGCCTTCGCCAGGAGTTCAAGGCATACAACGTATTTTTTGCGATGGCCAAATCCTACACCTTCGGTTTTATCATTGCCAGCGTATCAGCCTACTACGGTTATAACGTAAAGGGCGGCGCACTGGAAATAGGTAAGGCCAGTACCACTTCCGTAGTGGTAAGCTGCGTGCTGGTATTGTTTATGGACTACGCATTAACGGCTATATTACTGTAATAATCATGATTGAACTGCAAGACATAACCAAGAGCTTTGGAGATAGGGAGATTCTGAAAGGCGTATCGGCAGTAATGGAGTCCGGTAAAGTAAATCTCATCATCGGCGCCAGCGGCAGCGGCAAAACCGTTATGATGAAATGTATTGTAGGGCTGATGGATGTGGACAATGGAAAAGTGCTGTACGATAACCAGGATTTCACTAGCATGGATTTTCATCAAAAGAAGGAAATCCGCCAGCAGATCGGTATGCTGTTTCAGGGATCGGCGCTGTTTGACAGTATGACGGTGGAGCAGAATGTGATGTTTCCCCTGGACATGTTTGGTACCGGTACGCTGAGAGATAAGAAGAAAAGAGTGGCTGAGTGTCTCGAGCGGGTGCAGCTGAAGGATGCTGCAAAAAAATTCCCTGCGGAGATCAGCGGTGGTATGAAGAAGAGGGTGGGTATTGCCCGCGCCATCGTGCTGAATCCAAAGTATCTTTTCTGTGATGAACCCAACTCCGGCCTTGACCCACAGACTTCCCTGCTCATTGACCTGCTCATTAAGGAGCTGACCCAGGAATACAATATCACCACTGTGATCAATACGCATGATATGAACACCGTAATGGAAAGCGGTGACCATATTGTGTACATGTACCAGGGCCAGAAGCAATGGGAAGGCAGCAACAAAGACATTGTGTTCAGTAAGGACCAGAAGCTCAACGACTTCATCTTTGCCTCGGAGTTCCTCCGCGAGGCCAAGGAGATGCGCCAGCTGGATATGTTCAAGGACAATACGTGGCGTGATCAGCTGAAAAAGCAGGATTCAGACGATAAGGAGAAATAGCAAACCAGACCTGCTGCAATTTGGTAGCTTTATCTTAAAGGCACTAAATTGCAGAATTATGGAATTCGGCTTATTTTTGCCGCATCTTTAGAACAGACATATATAACATTAAACCAATAAAACAAGCGCGATGAGTGTTTTAGTTAATAAGGATAGTAAAGTGATTGTACAGGGATTTACCGGTACTGAAGGTACATTCCATGCTACGCAGATGATCGAATATGGTACACAGGTAGTAGGCGGTGTTACGCCGGGTAAAGGTGGTACTACCCACCTGGAGCGCCCTGTGTTCAACACAGTTGCCGATGCAGTAAAAGCTACCGGCGCTAATGTTTCTATCATCTTTGTGCCGCCTGCATTTGCAGCTGATGCAATCATGGAAGCTACCGAAGCGGGTATCGCCCTGGTGGTATGTATCACTGAAGGTATCCCCGTTCAGGATATGATTAAAGCCAAGAACTTCCTGCAGGGTACATCTACCCGCCTCATCGGGCCTAACTGCCCCGGCGTTATCACTGCTGAAGAAGCCAAAGTGGGTATCATGCCAGGCTTCATCTTTAAGAAAGGCCGTATCGGTATCGTATCTAAATCCGGTACTTTAACTTACGAAGCTGCTGACCAGGTAGTGAAAGCCGGCCTCGGCGTTTCCACTGCTATCGGTATCGGAGGCGACCCCATCATCGGTACACCTACTAAAGATGCGGTAGAACTGCTGATGAACGATCCTGAAACAGATGGTATCATCATGATTGGTGAAATTGGCGGTAGCATGGAAGCTGAAGCTGCACGTTGGATCAAACAGCATGGTACTAAACCAGTTGTAGGTTTCATCGCTGGCCAGACAGCTCCTCCGGGCCGTCGTATGGGTCACGCTGGCGCTATCATCGGCGGTGCTGAAGATACTGCTGCTGCTAAAATGAAGATTATGGCTGAATGCGGTGTTCATGTAGTGGAAAGCCCTGCTAACATCGGTAAAACAATGGCCGAAGTGCTCAGCAAGAAAGCTGCCCTGGTATAATAATCTCAGCTGAAAAATATTCACAAGGTGGAAAGTGAAGGGGAACGACCTGACACTTTTCACCTTTTTTTTGCCCCGTTTATGGAAACCTGGTTGTAACCTGCATCCTGTATATAAATGAAGTAACTTACTGTAAATAACGATCTCATATGCGTTTATTCTTTGGATTATTCATTGTTTTAATCATTACCAGTAATAAAATGATGGCCCAGATTAATTATGACAACAGTTGGAAAAAAGTAGCAGAACTGGAAGAAAAAGGGTTGCCTCAATCTGCACTGGAAGAAGTAAATAAGATTTACCAGCAGGCCGTCAAAGGGAAATCGGATGCACAGCAGCTGAAAGCGCTCATCTACCAGATGAAGTACAACTCGGCGGTGAGCGACAGCAGTGTTATTCAGAACCTGCAGAAGATAGACCAGCAGATTGCCGCTGCCAGCGGCGCCCCACGCGCCATTCTGCAAAGCATCAGGGCTGAAATGTTGCTGCGCTATATGCAGAACAACCGCTACCGTCTTTACAACCGCACTGCCATTGCAGGCGATGAAAGTCAGGATATGACCACCTGGGGCATGGAACGCCTCAACCGCGAGATCACTGCCGGTTATCAGGCGTCGCTTTCACAAAGAAGCCTGCTGGAGAAAACAGACCTCAGCACTTTTGATCCCATCCTGGTAAAAGGTAACAGCCGTGCATTACGGCCTAACCTCTATGATTTGCTGGCCCACCGTGCCCTGGAGTATTATAAATCGGGGGAAAGCAATCTCAGTAAACCTGCCGATCAGTTTGAGCTGGATGATCCGGCTGCATTTGCACCCGCTGCCACCTTTGCAGCCCACCATTTTGCCGCCACTGATACCGCTTCCCTGCAATACCATGCGGTAGAATTGCTGCAACAACTGATACGCCTGCATCAAAATGACAAAGCTGCCCTCCTGGATATTGACCTCGAAAGAGTGCAATATGTAAACCAGATAGCAGTGATGGATAATAAGGATGAACTGTACCAGCAGAGCCTTGAGAACATCACCAAAGCCTACGCAGGCCTCCCCGGTGTTACCGATGCACTTTATATGCAGGCTACCTGGTATTACTCCAATGCCCAGGACGAGCATAAGCCTGGCAGAGCCGACGCGATGAAAAAGGCCAGGGCTATTTGTGAGCAGGCGATAGGCCTTGCACCGAAATCTGCGGGCGGCGTTAATTGCGCTGAGCTTCTGCGTCAGATCAATAGTCCGTCAATAGAGCTTTTTACAGAACAGGTGAATGTGCCATTGCAGCCTTTCCGTACGCTGGTGAAGTATAGGAATATCAGCAAGCTGCAACTGCGCGTGGTAAAGGTGGACGAAGGTTTTCTGAAAGAGCTGCGTAAAGCACAAAGGGATTACAGGGACAATGGCGCCGGTTATTGGAAACTGATACTGGCCCGTCTGCCCCTGAAGAGCTGGGAGCAGCCCTTGCCGGATGTGAAAGATTATGTGGAGCATAAAGCTGAGATCAAAATTGATGCACTGCCTGCCGGTCATTATATGATCATTTCCAGTGTAGATCCTGCTTTTGCGCTGAAAGACAATCCGGTGGCGATGCAGCTGACCTGGGTATCAGCCATCAGCTATGCCGGAAGTGAAAACAGGTATTATGCCCTGGACCGTACTTCGGGTAAGCCGCTGGCCGGGCTGAAGCTGAACATTGTACAGAATGTATCCCAGAATGATGAAGACCAGTGGAAAGTTGTGCAGTCGTATGTTACAGCTGCCGACGGTGGTGTTACCTTCAGTGAAAACCGCAATGTACGTTTCCAGTGGATCGGTAAGAATGATGAACTGTTCCTGGATGACTTTAAATACATATACAACGCGCGGCCCGGAAAAGCCGCACCCATGAAGCCTACCACCTTCTTCTTTACTGACAGAAGCATTTACAGGCCGGGGCAGACGGTATATTTCAAAGGTATTGTAATACAACACAAAGCAGAAGGCTCCGGCAGCGATATACTCACCAGTTATAAAACTACGGTGAGGCTGCACGATGCCAATGGTGAAAAGCTCGATACCATTGCAGTGCAAACCAATGAATTTGGTTCTTACTCCGGTAAATTCGTGATACCTGAAGGCCGCATGAATGGCAGCTTCCGGATACATGACAGCAAAACCAACGGTTCGATTTCTTTCCAGGTGGAAGAATACAAAAGACCTAAATTCTATGTAGAGTTTGACAATGTGAAACAGCGTTATCGTTTAGGCGATAACATTACAGCCACTGCCAAAGCGTTGGCTTACTCCGGTAATAATATTGACGGCGCTACTGTGAAATACCGTGTAGAGAGAAGGGTACGTTTCCCTTATGCATGGCTGTATTACAAGATTGGCCCGGTTGGATCTACCCGTGAAATAGCGCACGGCACCACCACTACAGATGCCAACGGCGCCTTCACGGTGAAGTTTCCTGCGGTGCCGGACAGGTCAATAGATCCATCTTCCAAACCTATCTTCTCCTACGTTATCTACGCTGACGTTACAGACATTAATGGCGAAACGCGCAGCGGTGATAAATGGATCAATGCCGGTTATCAGTCGCTGGAAATTGCCATCAATGCAGAAGCACGCCTGCGCCCTGATCAGCTGGATGAGATCCGTGTGCATACCCGTAATCTCAACGGTACCTTTGAGCAGACAGCCCTGAACATACAGCTGCAACAACTGGAAACGCCGAAGCGCCTGCTGCGCCAGCGTTACTGGGAGAAGCCTGATCAGTTTGTGATCAGTAAAGACGCCTATGTGAAGGACTTTCCTGTAGATATTTATAAAGATGAGGATGAAAAGGAAAGCTGGCCACGCAAAGCAGCCATACTGCAAAAGAGCGCCAACAGCAATGATTCCGGCAGAATAGCACTGGACAACAAAACACTGGCTCCTGGTTATTATGAACTCGTAGTAAGTGCGAAAGACGAAGACGGTCAGCCGGTTACCCAGAAACAGGTGTTTGAGCTGGTTGATCCCAATGCTACTGCGCTGACGGCGCCTGCCTACATCTGGGATTATCAGCAGGAGGAAAAAGCTACGCCGGGACAAAATGCCGCAATTACACTAGGTACATCCGCCAAGGATCTGCATGTGATACAGACATTGAAACGAGTGGACCAGCCGGAAGAAACGACCACGCTTGATTTCTCCGGTATTAAAAAAGCTACTTACGGAATTACGGAGAAAGATCGCGGCGGCGTATATATCGAATATGTATTTGTGAAAGACAACCGCTTTTACAACATAACAAAGAATGTACTTGTACCGTGGGATAATAAAGAACTGAGCATAAAACTGGGTGCACATCGTAACAAGCTGCTGCCTGGTGAGAAAGAGAAATGGAGCGTACAGATCTCCGGTTATAAAGGAGAGAAAGTGGCAGCAGAAATGGTGGCGTCTATGTATGATGCATCGCTGGATGCATTCAGAGCGCATCACTGGGCTATACCGGATATATATCCTGTACTCTATCCTAACCGTCAGATCAATGCTTACGACAACTTCAGGATGATTACCTCCGGGTATTGGTATTCTCCAACAAGTGAAGAACATCCAACTGCCGTTGGTAAAACATATGATGAGCTGAATTTCTTCGATTGGGCGATGTCTGATTATGGTGGTGGAAGACCTCCGGTGATGTATGAAATGGCAGCAGGTGTAAGGGGCAGAGTTCAACATATGGCATTGGCAAAAGGTGCTCCTGTTGCGGCCCAGGCAGCCATGGATGCAACGGTTTCTGCACCTCCGCCCGCCGCGGCTCCTATAGCTAATGCTGAAGCGGAGAAAGCTCCTGCACAAACGGGAGATGCCGGTGGTATTAACATCCGTAAGAACTTCCAGGAAACGGCCTTCTTCCTGCCCGATCTCCGTACGGACAAAGACGGTAACATCTCTTTTGAGTTCACCGTGCCTGAAGCACTTACCAAATGGAACTTCCAGGGACTTTCCCATTCGAAGGATCTTGCATTCGGATATGCGGGCGCAAGTATCGTTACCCAGAAAGAGCTGATGGTGCAGCCTAACGCACCGCGCTTTGTAAGGGAAGGCGATAAGATTGAATTCACTGCCAAAGTGAGTAACCTCTCTGATACATTACAGATAGGCCAGGCACACCTTGAGCTGCTGGATGCCACTACCATGCAACCTGTAGATGGCTGGTTCCAGAACGTTTTCCCGGTGCAGCACTTCACTGCCAAAGCAGGACAAAGCACTGTGGTGGCATTCCCTGTTCAGATTCCTCATGGATTTAACAGTGCGCTGCTTTACCGCATCACTGCCCAGGCAAGCAACTTCAGCGATGGTGAGGAAAATGCGATACCCGTGCTTACCAATTCCATGCTGGTTACAGAATCACTGCCGCTGCCGGTTCGTGGTGATGGAAAGCATGAATTCAAATTTGAAAAGCTGTTGCATGCAGATTCTTCTCAAACGCTCCAACAGCACGCGCTGACAGTGGAATACACCAGTAATCCTGCGTGGTATGCGGTACAGGCGCTGCCTTACCTGATGGAGTTCCCATATGAATGTGCAGAGCAGGTATTTAATCGTTACTACGCCAATGCACTGGCTACGCATATTGTAAATGTTACGCCTGGTATCAAGGAGGTGTTCAACAAATGGAAGACTACAGATACCGCTGCGCTGATGAGTAATCTTCAGAAGAATGAAGAACTGAAATCTCTGTTGCTCCAGCAGACACCGTGGGTGCTGGACGCAAAGAACGAAGCACAGCAGAAGAAAAATATCGCTTTGTTGTTTGATCTGCAAAACATGCAGCGCCAGC
The DNA here is from genome assembly GCF_035538455.1 of Chitinophaga sp. Lineage (GTDB taxonomy): Bacteria > Bacteroidota > Bacteroidia > Chitinophagales > Chitinophagaceae > Chitinophaga. The sequence goes on along the minus strand of NZ_DATLKJ010000097.1, from coordinate 22,806 downwards.
GTAAAAAAGCACTGGACCAGCTGGCTGGCAAACAGTTACCTAATGGCGCTTTCCCCTGGTTCAGCGGCATGTGGGAAGACAGGTTCATCACACAATATATCCTGGCTGGTATTGGCCGTCTGCAACAGCTGTCTTCAGCCAAAGATCCACAGACGGAAACCATTGCCAACAAAGCAATAGATTATCTCGATAAATTACTGGATAAGGATTATTATCAGCTGGTGCATGCCAAGGCAGATCTGAAAAAACAGCAGATCAATGACATTCAGATACACTACCTGTATGCGCGTAGCTTCTTTGATCGTCCGGTGCCTGCTGCCATGCGCACATCTTTTGATTACTATACTGCGCAGGCAAAACAGTTCTGGACCAAACAAAGCCGTTATTCACAGGGTATGATTGCGCTGGCGCTGTACAGAAAGAATGACAAGGTAACGCCAACGGCTATATTAAAGTCGCTGAAAGAGAATGCTATGAATAACAAGGAGCTGGGGATGTATTGGAAAGACATAGCGGCCGGTTATGGCTGGTACCAGGCGCCGATTGAAACCCAGTCGCTGTTGATCGAGGCATTCGAAATCACCGGTGATGATAAAGCTGCCGTAGCAGATATGAAAACATGGCTGCTGAAAAACAAACAGACTAATAACTGGAATACCACCAAAGCTACTGCTGATGCCTGCTACGCTATGTTGCTCAGAGGCGATAACTGGTTGAGCGCAGCACCACAAGTGAGTATTCAGCTGGGCAAAACCACCATCACAAGCAGCGACCGTAAAACAGAAGCCGGCACTGGTTACTTCAAAGAACGTATTGAAGCTAAATCAGTAAAAGCGGATATGGGTAATATCACTGTAACCGTGCAGGACAGCAAGGGGCAACCTTCCTGGGGAGCTGTATACTGGCAGTATTTTGAACAGCTGGATAAAATAACAGCTGCCAAAACTCCGCTGGTTCTGGAAAAAGAATTGTTCAAAGAAGTGAATGGTAACAGTGGTCCGGTGCTCACAAAAATAACTGACGGCAACCAGCTGAAAATAGGAGACAAGGTGAAAGTAAGGATTATACTGCGTGCTGACAGAACGATGGAGTACGTTCATCTGAAAGACATGCGAGCGGCTTGTTTTGAGCCTACCAATGTAATCAGCAGCAGCAAATGGCAGAATGGGGTCAGCTATTATGAGAGCACCCGTGATGCTTCTACAGACTTTTTCTTCAGTTATCTGCCTAAAGGTACTTACGTGTTTGAATACACGCTTTTTGTTACCCATCAGGGCAAGTTCTCCAATGGCATCAGTACTGCACAGTGTATGTATGCGCCAGAGTTCAGTGCTCATAGCGAAGGGCTGAATGTGAAGGTAGCGGAGCAGTGAAATATGTAGTTATTTTTTGATTTTGATATTTAGTTATTTAAAATGCAGCGGAGATCGGAGTTTGGTGTCTATACCATACAATTCCGGTCTCCGCTGCATTTTAAATAACTAAATAAAAAAATATCCCAATAAAGAAATGAAAAGAGTGGATTATCTGATTGTAGGACAAGGTATCGCCGGTACTATGCTGAGCTGGTTTCTGCTGCGTGCGGGCAAGCGTGTGATAATGATGGACGATGGAAAAGCGAACAGTGCATCACGGGTGGCAGCAGGGATTATTAATCCTGTGTCTGGCCGCCGCTTTGAGCCGGCCTGGATGTATGATACTATTTATCCGTTTGCCAGGGCGACCTATGAGGAGATGGGAAAGCTGCTGCAGGTGGATGTTTTCAGGGAAAGGGAGTTGTGGTCTGTTTTTCCGACGCAGCAGATGCGGGATGCGTTTATCAGTAAAACAAATGGTAACGCCTATACGGAAATGCCGGCACAGCTGAGATATGAGGGGCTGCTGGACCAGCCTTTTGGGGCTGCTATTGTAAGAGGGGCTACGGTTAACCTGCGGGCTTTGCTGCCGGCTTGGCGGAGTTACCTGGAGGCGCGTGAAGCGCTCGTTAGCAGTCATTTTCAACAAGACCGGCTGGAAGTAAAAGGTACGGGTGTTGTTTATGAAGATATACAGGCAGATAAAATTATTTTTTGTGACGGGATGGCCACGGCTGCCAGTCCTTTTTTCAAAGAGGTAAAGTTTCTGCCTAATAAAGGAGAAGTTTTGCTGGTGCGTATTCCTGGCCTGGATACGGCCGATATTATTAAGAAAGGTATTACGCTGGTACCGCAGGAAGATGGTCTTTTCTGGGCGGGTTCTTCATTTGTATGGGATTATGAGAACGAAGCCCCAACGTTGCAACAGCGGGAAATACTGGAAAGAAACCTGGGGCAGCTGTTGAAGGCGCCATATGAAATACAGGGGCAGCTGGCTTCTGTACGTCCTTCCGGTAATGATCGCAGGCCCATAGTGGGGTTACATCCACAGTACCCTGCCATCGGCTTGTTTAATGGGTTAGGTACTAAAGGGTGTTCGCTGGCGCCCTTTATGGCAGCGCATTTCGCGGAGGTGCTCTCTGGTAATGCCCTGCTGATGCGGGAAATCAGTCTTGAACGATATTTTAACATCTCCCGGGGCTGAAATGCCCGCAGCAAACCGTATCTTTGCCCCCCTTACAGGTATGGCTGAATAACTGGGAAGTGGTCACAGCAGTTGGCAGCCTATCCCCAATTTCAACCATAAAACTTTTAAAATCAACTTTTTACGCATGTATAGGACGCACACTTGCGGGGAATTAAGGATAGAACAGGTGGGGCAGGAAGTAACACTGGCCGGATGGGTACAGACCATCAGGAAATTCGGAAGCATCACTTTCATTGACCTTCGCGATCGTTATGGCATTACACAGCTGCTGTTTGGAGAAAATCTGAATGTTAAGCTGGATGCTCAACCTCTGGGCCGCGAATTTGTTATACAAGTAACCGGTAAAGTGACTGAGCGTTCCAGTAAGAATAAAAATATCCCGACCGGCGATGTAGAAATCACTATTGATGATTTTACCATTCTGAACGGAGCTAAAACTCCGCCTTTTACTATTCAGGATGATACGGACGGCGGTGATGAGCTGCGCATGAAATACCGTTTCCTGGATCTGCGCCGCAATGTGGTAAAACAAAACCTGGAGCTGCGTTATAATGTAGGCCGCGTTGCCCGCAATTATCTGCACGCCAGGGGTTTTATGGATATAGAGACGCCTTTCCTGATCAGTTCTACTCCGGAAGGCGCCCGTGACTTTGTGGTACCCAGCCGCATGAACCCTAACCAGTTCTATGGCCTGCCACAGTCGCCCCAGACATTCAAGCAGTTGCTGATGGTAAGCGGTTACGACCGTTACTACCAGATTGTGAAATGTTTCCGAGATGAGGATCTGCGTGCAGACCGTCAGCCGGAGTTTACACAGATTGACTGTGAGATGAGCTTTGTGGAGCAGGAGGACATTTTGACCACATTTGAAGATATGGTGAAGCATATCTTTCAAGAGATAAAGGGTATTGAGTTTGAAGGTGCGTTTCCACGTATGACATGGGATGATGCCATGGAGTATTATGGTAACGACAAGCCGGATATCCGCTTTGAGATGAAGCTGGTGAACCTGAACGATACGGCGAAGAATAAAGGCTTTAAAGTGTTTGATGAAGCTGAGCTGGTGGTGGCCATTGCTGCGGAAGGTTGTGCGGAGTACACCCGTAAGCAGCTGGATGATCTGACTGAGTGGGTAAAACGTCCGCAGATTGGTATGAGCGGCCTCATCTATGTAAGGTATAATGCTGACGGCACCCTGAAAAGCTCTGTGGATAAGTTCTTTGATGAGGAGCAGCTGAAGCTGTGGGCGCAAAAATGTCAGGCGAAGCCTGGGGATCTGATCCTGGTGCTTGCTGGCAGAGAAGAGCGTACCCGTAAGGCGATGAGCGAGCTTCGTCTTGAGATGGGTGAACGCCTGGGATACCGCAATAAAAATGTGTTTAAGCCGTTGTGGGTTATAGATTTTCCACTGTTTGAGTATGCAGAGGAAGAAAACCGCTGGGTGGCCCGTCACCATCCGTTCACATCCCCTAAGCCGGAGCATATTGCTTTGATGGACGATCAGTCCCAGTATGCTGGTATTAAGGCCAATGCCTATGATATTGTATTAAATGGTACAGAGATAGGAGGAGGTTCCATCCGCATTTTCCAGCGTGATTTACAACAGAAGATGTTTGCAGCGCTGGGTATGTCTAAAGAAGAAGCAGAACACAAATTTGGCTTCCTGCTGGGAGCCTTTGAATATGGTGCGCCGCCGCATGGTGGTATTGCCTTAGGATTTGATCGTTTATGCTCTCTGTTAGGTGGTAGTGAAAGCATCCGTGATTTTATCGCCTTCCCTAAAAACAACTCGGGACGCGATGTAATGCTGGATGCACCGGCTGAGATAGATCAGAAACAGCTTGATGAATTACGGATTAGTCTGGTAAGATAATAGCCCGGCATAGTATTTGCCTATAGCGGAGGTTTATGCGAAAAGTCCCCTTTGGTGTGTGAAAAAGACGCATCAAAGGGGATTGGTGCAAATATGAGGGACAATTTTTTTTAACAATAAATTAACGGGTAGGGAAGAAATTAAGAGAGAGAAGACGTATTATTTAATTTTTTAAAGTAATATTGCGGTGTGACTTTTAGGATCATCGTTGATATGTGAGGTAAGAAAATGATGCTGAAAACAAACAACAATCTATCACCTGATACAAAAAATACTCCCATGAGAACAACAAAATTCCTCAGGCGGAAAGTATGGTTATGTGCGGTGTTTTTATTGCTGATGCTCAGCAATGTTGGGTATGCTCAACAGTCCACGAACAATTATCTGAAAAAGTACAAACCGATTTCCGTACAATTGATGCAGGAAACAGGTGTGCCGGCCAGTGTGATACTGGGTGTGGCCATGCTGGAATCTGGTACAGGTACAAGTAAGAATGCTAAAGTCCTGCATAACCATTTTGGTATTGTAGGTAAGAATGATCTGGCAAAGACAAAAACGGGTCATCGTTCCAGGTATAAACAATATCTGAGTGACCTGGCATCCTACGAACATTTTGTAGCTTTGTTGGCGAAGAAGAAATGGTTCAGCCGTGTAAAGGGTAACCCCGATCATAAGGTCTGGCTGACTAATATGAACCATAGTGGTTATTCTTCTGCTGGAAATGAATGGATCAGGCGAGTAACTGCTATTATTAACCGTTATAAATTGTATAAGCTGGACGCAGGAATGGACAGCGTAGCCCGGGGAGCATCGTGGTTAACCGTAGGCATGCCGCCAGCTACTGCAGAACGCTGAGCGCAAAAGATTCATTAGAAGATTATGTCTGGCGAAAATAAGTCTGCCTACCCGTTTTTCATTATCGTAGGATCACTTGTGTGTCTGTTGGCACTGTCACAGCTCAACTACACTTTTTCATACAAAGACTTTCAATTCAGGAAACTGGATATGTTGTCGGAATTGAGAACGGCAAATCCGGGTACTGATCATAAAGGGCTTACCACTGATAAAACCGGTGGTAAGCCTTCTCATTTGGATTCGGCTACAGCAACTAATCAAGCTGGTGCTCCGAATCCGGATGCTGTTCACGATTTCATGTCGTACGGTGGAATACTTAATTATGCTTCTCCGCAGACAGGTGATAATACTGCTGGTATCCAGCGTTTCCTGACCGCGTTGCGGGAGCTGAAGGAGGGAAAGCGTAAGAAAGTGCGCATTGCTTATTTTGGGGACTCCATGATTGAAGGGGATCTGATCACCTCTGATCTGCGTGACAGCCTGCAGACCTATTTTGGCGGTGCGGGTGTTGGCTTTGTGCCGGTAACCTCTGTGGTGGCTTCTTTCAGAACGACTATCAATCATACTTTTTCCGGCAACTGGAAAGATTATCACTACAAGAATTCGCCTCCATCTGATATTACCCTTGGCTTTTCTGGTCATACTTTTTATCCTGGCTCTGATAGCTGGGTGAAGTATTCACCGGTGCGTAAGCCTCACCTGGATAAATTTGATGAGGTTTCTTTGCTGTATGGTCCTGCTGAAGCAACCACTGTAAGTATTAACGATAAAGCATATACGCTTTCTGGCGGTGCGCCTGTGAACAAGCTGGATCTCCGCCAGGATACCGGGTTCCCGTCTATCGTATTGAAATATGCTGGTGGCCCTGCTGCGCCTCTTTTTGGTGTTTGCTTTGAAGAGGAGCAGGGTATTTATGTGGATAACTATTCTTTCAGGGGTATCAGCGGAGTGGAATTGGGGCATCTTTCTGCGGACATGGTTCGCCGCATGCAGCAGGAACGCCCGTATGATCTGGTGGTGCTGCATTACGGCGCCAATGTGCTGTTTCGTCCGGAGCTGACAGACTATAGCTGGTATGAGCGTCCAATGAGAAAAGTGGTAGACTCCTTGCGCAATGATCTTCCCGGTACTTCTTTCCTGATTGTGGGTACTGCTGATAAATCTTACAAAAAAAGTGATCGTTATATAACAGCGCCAGGTGTGGGAGCGTTACTGAAAGTGCAACATGACCTGGCGGCTGAAAATGGTACGGCTTACTGGAACCTGTTTGCCGCCATGGGTGGGGAAGGTTCTATGACTCATTGGGTTGAAGGGGATACCGTACTGGCCAACAAGGACTATACACACTTTAACAGACAGGGAGCGGCCAGGGTGGGAGCGCTGCTGTATAAAGCTATTATGAATGATTACAGGGCTTTACAACCTTAGGAGGAGATTGGTAGCAGGGCTTTTACTGTTACTCACCACCATTGCAACTTATGCCCAACAGAACGCGGTTAACACTATACAGCAGGATACCGCTTTATATCGTGTTTTTAATCGTTTATCGGAGGCTGACAGTAATGTAGTGTCTATTCTTCACCTGGGAGATTCACATGTACAGGCAGGATACTTTCCGTTTGCTACCGGCGCGCTGCTGCAACAGCGGTTTGGCAGTGCCGGAAGAGGGTTTGTATTTCCCTATAATGTAGCAGGCACTAACGGACCGGAAGATTATCGCTGGAGCAGTACTGTTCCCTGGCGTTCTGAAAGGCTGGTAGACCGCTACAAACCGCCTGTACTGGGGCCCGGCGCGATCGCCATCAATACTATGGCCAGTGCACCTACGCTTGCTTTCAACGGTAAAGATGGTACTGAGATGGATAACAATTTCCGTAAAGTACAGCTCTTCTATGACGCCGGTATTGAAAATAGTTCTGTTATATGTAGCGATGCTGCTATAACGGTGACGCCTACACCGTTTTCCGGTTCACCCACGCTGAGCATGGCTACACTGGATTTCCAGCAAACCAATCAATCCTTCCAGGTTCGCTGGGAAGGTAAAGGTTCCGGTCCTTTCCGGTTCTATGGGGCCATCATGAGAAACGGCCGTAATGGAGTGCTGTATCATAGCGTGGGCATCAACGGCGCGATGTATCAACATTACAATGACCTGAGTAATATACTGCTGGCGCAGATGACAGTGCTGCAGCCGCAACTGGTTATCATTTCGCTGGGAACCAATGAGGCATACAGCCGTTTTGATCCTTTGCAGTTCCGTGATGAGATTGATAAAATGGTGGAGCTGATCCGCCGTCAACAGCCGGGGGCCAGCATTCTGCTTACCACGCCACCGGATTGTATGAGAGCAGTGCGTCATGCGACCAGGAAGAAGATTGGCAAGAGGAAGTATAAAACTATTTACACAACCGCATATTATCCTAATCCATACATCGCTATGGTTACGCAGCAGATTATGGGATATGCAAGACAGCATGGTATTGCCTGCTGGAATTTCAATGCAGTCAACAAGGCAGAGAGTGGCAGATTTGCAGGAGGATGGGCCGGAGATCATATTCATTTCAGTACAAGAGGCTACCAGTTGCAGGGACAACTCTTATATGAAGCATTACAACAATCCTATACTAAGTATTTACAGGAAATAAAGAAAAATCCAGTAACCTCCGATGATCAACGTTAATAAGCTGTTATCAGAACTTTTGTATGATCCGAAAGATCCTGTGCTATTTAACAGCGCCTTCTTTTTTTATTTCTTCGCGTTATTCCTGATGTGCTACCTTGCGGTGAGCCGCAGCAAGCAGGGACGCGTATGGGTATACACCATCTTTTCTCTTTATTTCTTCTATAAAGCGTGCGGCTTCTATGTGGGGCTGGTGATACTTTCCGCCATAGTGGACTTTAACCTGTCCAGGTGGATTTACAACACGGAGAACGTAGTGAAGAAGAGATCATTACTGATATTGAGTATCGTGCTCAATATCGGGTTGCTGTTTTACTTCAAGTATACCGACTTCTTCATTGGTATTATCAACGATGTTACAGCTGGTCATATAACTCCTTTGCATCTGCTGCTGCCGATAGGGATCTCATTCTATACTTTTGAAAACCTCAGTTACACTATTGATGTATATCGTGGAGAGATTAAGCCGGTACAGCATTTCATGGATTATCTCTTTTTCCTGTCCTTCTTCCCGAAACTAATGATGGGGCCTATTGTGCGTGCGGCCGACTTTATTCCGCAGATCTCGATGCCCTATCGTCTCAATTCGGAAGATATGGGGAAGGGGATGTACCTGATTATGGGAGGGTTGTTTAAGAAGATCGTTATCTCTGATTTTATCTACCAGAACTTTGTACAATACATTTTTGATGATCCCAGCAAACACACCGGTCTGGAGTGCCTGTTGGGCGTATATGGTTACGCGTTAGTGATCTACTGTGATTTCTCCGGTTATTCGGATATGGCGCTGGGGATTGCCCGGTGGACCGGCTTCAAGATTCCGCCTAACTTTGATTCGCCTTACCAGAGTTCTTCTATCACTGAGTTCTGGCGCCGCTGGCATATTTCATTGTCGAGCTGGTTGCGTGATTATCTTTATATTCCACTTGGAGGTAACCGCAAGGGCAGGGTGCGTCAGTACGTTAACCTGGCGCTTACTATGCTGATTGGTGGCTTTTGGCATGGCGCCAGCTGGAACTTTATCTTCTGGGGTGGTATGCATGGTGTTGCTCTTGGTGTTGATAAAGTGCGCATCGATTGGCTGAAGCGTACCAAGAAAACATTCACCGGCTGGAAAGCGGGCGTGTTGAAGGTGTTGGGAGTACTGCTTACATTCCACTTTGTATGTTTCTGCTGGGTTTTCTTCAAGGCGGCCACCTTCCACGACGCCTGGTCTTTGATTCACCAGGTAGTATACGATTTCCAGCCAGAGATCTTAGCAGAGCTGTATAAAGGTTACACAGCAGTGTTCTGGGTGATGGCGCTGGGATTTGTGCTGCACTTTATGCCTTCGAAAGCAGAATTTTCATTGGAGAGGTTCCTTGGCCGTGTACCGGTTGTGGGTAGTATTGCCCTCATGGTTGTATTTATATGGTTACTGGTACAGGTGAAAAGCACGCAGCCAATGATTCCTATTTATTTCCAATTCTAACTGGGATTTTTTTGATTGGTATGATTCGGGTGATGAGCGAAGATTGTAGAGAATTATAATAGAAAGATAAAACGAGAAGCCCCTTCCTGCTGAAACCGTTACAGGAAGGGGCTTCTCGTTTTATCTTTCTATATCAGCATCATCACAGTGTTCGCTTCATCCAGGGGATATAGATTTCGCAGTCGTTCATACCTGTGAGGGAGATGAAGAAGTGGTTGCTGCTCATTTTGAAATGGCCAGCCCGGCAGTTGTTATTAATGAACTGGTACATGGGGAGGCCTGCGGCGGCGAAGCTCATGGGTACCGGTAATTTCTTATAGTCGCCTCCGGGGATCCTGCGGGTCAGTAACCCGAAGGGTTCCTGGAAGGCCAGTTTTATATGGAGGTGGGCGATATCATTATCAGTAGTATTGGGTAATAGCAGACCTACATACATCATCATGCGGCTATAGTTGGTAACGGGTACCACGTCGAGCGTGCCGGTGATGATCATGGCTCCGCTCATGGGGACAGAAGCTTTGATGGCTTGTAGTTGGTATGTGTAGGTGGTCATGTAGGCCACCAGGCTATGTACCGGATCATTGCTGCTGGGAAGGATATTGTAATACAGTGCGTAATTGGGGAGTCTTACATTTTCTGTTCTGTCGACCGTGAAAATGTTCTCCATATTTTTCTGGTGGGCGGCAGTGATGATGTTTGTTCTTTCAAGCGTATGTACTTCGTTGTGGAGAATGGGAATATCGCGGAACGCCACGGGGCTGTTATGAAACATGGCCCTGAAAGCCTTACTGAAACTGGAATTGGTGTATCCGCAAAGTTCGCTGATCTGGCTGATGCTGTAATCGCTGTGACGGAGATAGCCGGCGCCAGCTTCAAGCCTGCTGCGTTTTACAAACTGTTTATATGATTCGCCATGTAGTTCTGTGAACTTATGGGAGAAGATATCTACGGAAACACATAATTGGTCTGCTACCTTTTTCAGGTCTATATCATTGAAGGGGGCATCATGGGCGATGGCGACGGCTTCTTGTATTTTGCGGTTCCAGAGCTGAATAGTGGTTGACTTCATATGAAGGAAAATGCCTATTAATTTACCGAAATGATAAGTAGCAAATCATATTGTATCCAGGGATTAACAGTGGATTAACAAGCGGGTAACGAAAAAAACAGGAGTGTGCTAACCCCTAAAAACATACTTTTGCGCAAAAATTTCCCGGCTTAATGCGGACGGCAAAAAGAATCCTGATTGTTATCGTATTGATTTTTACTTCTGTGGCAGCACGCGCGCAGTTCCTGATGGATATGATTGATACCACTACGGAGCTGGGGAAGGGCATGGTAGCTATGTATCACAAGTATGATGCCCTGCGGTTCAGCGGCTATATACAGCCGCAGTTCCAGATGATTCAGAAGAAGGGGGCTGCCAGTTTTGCCGGCGGTGATTTCTCCAAGGAGGTGGACAACAGGTTTACACTGCGCCGGGGACGTTTGCGGCTGGATTATGAGCGGTATAACAAGCATGACATGCCTGTTGTGCAGTTTGCCTTCCAGTTTGACGGGACGGAGAGGGGCGTGTTTATCCGCGATTTTTACGGACGTTTTTTTGAGCCGAAGTTTAATATGTTTTCCCTGGCGATGGGGATGTTTGCGCGCCCGTTTGGCTATGAGGTGAATCTGTCTTCGGCAGACCGTGAGACACCGGAGCGCGGGCGTATGTCGCAGTTGCTGATGAAGACGGAGCGTGACCTTGGCGCGATGATTTCTTTTGAGCCAAGGGACAAGAAGAACCGGTTGCGTTTCCTGAAGATTGACGCGGGGCTTTTCAACGGGCAAGGGCTTTCGGCTTCCGGCGCCGGTGATTTTGACAGCCATAAGGATTTTATTGGCCGCATTGGTATCAAGCCGGTGAAGCTCAATGCTGATAAATGGATGATCTCGGGTGGCGTGTCTGTTCTTTATGGCGGTATGGCGCAGTTTACACCGGCTATATACACCATGGGGACTACAGGAGGGCGTCAGGGCTTTGTGGTGGATTCGTCTGCCGACAACCTGGGGAAAATAGCGCCGCGCCACTATTATGGGGGAGATATTCAGCTGAAGATACCGAATGGCTCCGGCAAAGGATATACGCAATTCAGGGCGGAATATATCAGGGGGACACAAACGGCTACTGCTGCGACCACAGAAACACCGGGTATCATACCGGTAGATGCAACAGGGAAACCACTCCCGTTGTATATCAGGAGTTTTGACGGCGCCTACCTGTATTTTATACAGGATCTTGGCAATCCGCATCACCAGGTTGTTGTGAAGTACGACTGGTATGACCCCAACAGGCAAGTGAAGGGTAAAGATATTGCGCCTGGAACGGGGTTAACTCCGGCGGATATACGCTACAATACACTGGGCTTTGGCTATCTGTATTACGCCAATGAACACCTCAAGTTTATGTTCTATTACGACTGGGTGCAGAATGAAAGCACGGCGTTGCCGGGCTATGAAGATGATCTGAAGGATAATGTGCTGACTTGCAGGGTGCAGTACCGATTTTAACTATTCCCTGCCTGATTCCAGTGTGAAGCCGAAGGTGCTGCCTATTTCCGGTTTACTACGCACGGTGATGGACTGATCGTGCGCTTCCACAATATGTTTTACGATGGCAAGACCCAGACCTGTGCCTCCGATATCGCGGCTGCGGGCCCTGTCTGTACGATAGAAGCGTTCAAAGACGCGCGGCAGGTGGTCTTCGGACATACCGATACCGTCATCGGAAATTTCTACCAGTACTCTTTTTCCATCCATATTATAGAAGCTGGCAATGGTGTGGCCATCAGGCTTGCCGTATTTGATGGAGTTATCTACCAGGTTGATAAGCACCTGGCGGATCTTTTCTTTATCTGCGAGTACCGGGATGGGCGCTTCGCAACCTTTTTTGATATTGAATTTAATGCCTTTGGTGTTTGCTTTGAGTGAGAGGGTGTCGAATACGTCTTTCACGAGGTCCTGGATGACGAATATTTCCTTATTGATGGTCATTTCGCCACTTTCCAGTTTGGAGATCTCATCGAGGTCGTCTATCAGGCGGCAAAGACGGTCAATGTTCTTGGTGGCGTTTTTCAGGAACATTTTATTTACAGTGGGATCTTCCAGGGCGCCATCGAGCAGCGTGTGGATATAACCCTGTACTGCGAAGATGGGTGTTTTCAGTTCGTGCGACAGGTTCAGGAGGAATTCTTTCCTGAATTCTTCGTTGCGGCGGAGGTTTTCCAGTTCTTCTCTTTTCTGGCTTGCCCATTTCTCCACATCTTCACTTACTTCTTCGATCGTTTTCAGCGGAAGGATGTTTTTTTGGAAAAATTCTTCTCTTTTGGACGCTTTTGTCTGGTAGATGAATTTGTAGATGAGCTTTATTTTCCTGTAAATAAAATTCTGAAGGGTATACAGATACAGGTAGTAGGAAACGAGGAAGGTGAGTAAAAAGGCCCCGGTGACCACTTTCCAGTTACCATCCACTAACAGGCTGCCCAACGCTATGATGGCCGATAATATAAGGGCAGTGAACCCCGCGAGTTTCTGCGGGGAGAGATTTTTAGCTTTAAACATACTCCAAAGTGAGTAATTAGTGTAATAATGGGAAATTACTTTAAATTTCTTTCTGGCCATAAAAAAAGTTGTTGACTACTAGCATAAGCTATCAGCCAACAGGTTTGGGTGGAATAAACTGGAACGGGTAAACGAAATATTACATTTCGAACTTGTAGCCCACGCCTTTCACGGTTGTGATGAGGTCGATACCAATTTTCTGGCGGATTTTCCGGATGTGTACATCAATGGTACGGTCGCCTACTATTACTTCGGTGCCCCATACCTGGTTAAGGATTTCATTGCGCAGGAACACACGGCCGGGTTTGGATGCCAGCAATTGCAGCAATTCGAACTCTTTCTTCGCAAGGATGATTTCCTGGCCTTTATAAGTAACGGTGAATTTCTCTCTGTCGATGATGAGATCGCCAAGGTGTACCTGCATTTCCTCTGGCTTGTGCAGGCGGCGGAACAGTGCATTGATACGGCTTACCAGTAATTTGGGTTTGATAGGTTTGGCTATGTAATCGTCTGCACCCATATTCAGCCCGTCTATTTCTGATTTCTCGTCGTTCAGTGCAGTTAAGAACAGTACCATTGTGTCTTTGAATTCGGGTAGTTTCCTGAGTTCGCGACAAGTATCAATGCCGTTTTTATTAGGCATCATAATATCCAGCATGATCAGATCCGGTCTGAAAATCTTAGCTTTCTGGATAGCCTCGCTGCCGTCTTTCGCTGTTACCGTGTCATAACCTGCTGTTTTCAGATTATAGCTGATAATTTCCAGAATATCCAACTCATCATCTACAACCAGTATTTTTCCTACAACCGCTTGGTCTATCATGATTATTTGCTTTTTAAAGACGGCACAAAATTATGACCCTGTGTCGGTGATTAATGGAAAATTAACATTATGAAATTGTTAATTCACTACCCCTCTTTTTCTCTTTGATATGCAGTAAGTTACATCAAAAATGCTTCAGTCTGACATGTGTATTATTTCCCATCTGTATTCTTGTGATTATGATTACCGGCTTTGATGGTGTTGATCAGCTGGTTGAGCATCTCCAGCTGTGTTTGCTGTAATTCCAGTACATCCTGTTGTTGCCGGATCAGCAGGTGGTCGATTTTTTCGTGCAGGATACGCACTTCCAACTCGGCCTTGAGATTGATCATGTAATCCTTTTTGGCGCGTTGCCTGTCTTTCGCTTCCTGCCTGTTCTGGCTCATCATGATCACAGGCGCCTGCAAAGCAGCCAGGCAGGATAGTATCAGGTTCAGTAATATGAACGGATATGGATCAAAGGGTTTATTAAAGAGCCAGAGTACATTTATCGCCATCCAAATGGTGATAAAGAGAAAGAAAATGAAGATAAAGGTCCAGCTGCCTCCAAAGGAAGCGATCCGGTCGGCCATTTCTTCTCCATAAGTAAGTTTCTGATGGGGGCTTTCTTCTTCCAGTTTATTGGTAAGTGTTTCATCATTTTTCAGTTGCTTCAGTACAACTTTTTCCATCTCCGTCAGTTCGCTCAGTTCTTTCGAAAACAAGGTGTTGTAATAGTTGTGGCGGTACTGGTCCATTTCGGAGATGGCGATGTTGCATTTGTTGGTAAAATGAGGGTGTTCGTTCCGGATCATAGCCAGTATGGAGGGCCGGATCATTTTGGCATTTACTTTCTCTGATTCCGGGAATGATTTGCCTGAAATATCGCTGATGAAGGTTTGCATAAACTAAGGGTTTGTTTTTCTGTTTTAATTATACTTCATTTTTTGTGCTAGTGATATAATATGTAATATTGTAATTTGTTTTATGTTGATAAATAGCATGAAAGGTAGAAGGGGTTTTACCTAAGATAAATTGGTTGTAAATTTGCTATCTCGACCATGTGAAAAAGAACATCTACATGAGAAAATTTCTAATCATTTTGTTACTTGCCGCCTTTCAAGGTAACTGGACACACGCACAAGGTAATCATATTCAGATCCCCATTTCCCGTCAGGGATTTCATGACAACATCGACAAAGAGCAGGCTGCTGCAGCAAAGTTTGACGGCAAGGCTGATGATTTTGTAAAGGTATCAGATGACCAGACTATCAATCTGCAGGTAACAAATGCACTTCTGAAAGATGTAGATAACATGCAGCTGGAAATAGAGCGTGATTCGGCGTTGGATCACCGGTTGAAGGTGAAATATCTTTCGGGGCTGTATGTAACGCTTAAGGATTATAATCAGAAACGTGCTCACCGCAAGATAGAACCTGAGGAAGCTCCGGCCATCATACAGGCTTACCGCAATATGATGCATGCCGATATAAAAGGAAAGAGTATTGCTCCTTACGTTAAAAGCCTGTCCTTTGACGCTTCAGAAAGGATTATAGAAATATTCCACGATAACCCCGGCTATAAGGATGCGAGGGGGGAGGTATTTGGTAAATATGCCTTCAATAACCTGGAAAACATTATGCCTAAACTGGCGGGTTACCTGGATTATTCCGGTACAGACTCTATTGTTGCGGCAGTGGCGCGCAAGTATCCCAACCAGATACTCACTTATGCTACGTCCTACACAGCGATGGCGAATGTGATCAAAAGAAACCAGGATCCCATTGTACAACAGATTGTGAGGATAGGACAATCAACTGAGAGTACGAGGATACTGCCGTTCATTGATGAACTGCTGGCTGGAACTACTACGATTGATAAACTGGAGAAAATTGTAGATAACGACTACCAATACTATAAGCAGATGGTGAAATCCACCATCGCATTGCAGAAGCTGAAGAACGAGGGCCAGAATCCATTCGGTTTGAAAGCCATGAATGAAAATATGCAGGCCAAATCGCTGCTATATATCCGCAACGTGAATGACCTGCATGAAGAAGGCGCTGCAGTGCGCTTCCGTATTGTAAAAGATTTCACACCGGAAGAGCTTTATTACCTGATTATCAACGGTCAGGAAGAGTTGTATACATCCAGCTATACGAACCATAACAACGCTGGTTTATATGATCAGATGATGCTGCGTATGAAGCCTCCGCGTGGTGACAGTCTTTTGCTGAAGGTGAACTTTGACCGCTTCAGGAAGTTTATTGCGATGGCAGCCGGCTTCAATACGCTGGACAACTTCCTGAAATCCATGGCGCCGGAGAATGCCAACTACCTCATGCAGAAATACATGCAGAACCTGGAAAAGACCGAAGATCTGGAAGATGCGGTGGATGTAGCCAATTCATTTGGCAGTATCCGTGATCCCAAACTGCTGGACTTCCTGCGTGAGGAAGTGAAGAAGAACCTGTCTTATGTAAAACGTCACAGCGACCGGCGTGGAATAGTAATATATCAGTTGCTCAGCAGCCTTTTTGATACAGAGACCAACAAAGAGAACGACTCTTCCAAAGCCTCTGACATGGCTACGCAACTTCAACTGCCGCCGATCAATTATGTTTCTTTCAATACGTTACAGAGTGACAGCGGTATGGTATACCAGCAGGTGTTCTTTTATGGAGACAAGGATGGACAGGAATCTTATTCCAGCTTCATGACCAACTTCCCGTCTTCAGAATGGCGGGTCAACAAGAATAAGTACTGGACTACTATTACATCGCTGAAAGGTAAGCCGGTAACTATTTACGCCAATCTTCCGATTGATGAACCGGGAGATAAGGATGCAATACAAAGGCTTTCAGAATACCTGGACGAAAACGATATTCACCCTACAGTGTTTATACATCGTGGTCATAGTTACCATATCAATACTACGCTGGATAATCTGCAGAGTTCTGCCAAAATAGTTGTACTTGGCTCTTGCGGTGGTTATCATAACCTGGCTACTGTGCTGGAGAAATCGCCGGAAGCGCATATCATTTCATCCAAACAGGTGGGTACCCGTTTTGTAAACGAGCCTATCATCCATAGTCTGGAAGATGTAGTGAGAGCGGGTAAGAATGTTGACTGGGTGGTGATGTGGGCGCAACTTGCGAAAAAATTTGCGCCGGATGCAAGAAACCGTGAGCTGTTCAGCGATTATGTGCCTCCGCATAAAAACCTGGGCGCCATATTCATCAAGGCTTACAGGCAGATTATGAAAGACGATAAGAAGAAATAGTTTCTCGCAAAGCAGCAAAGGGAGCAAAGCAGCAAAGAATATTTTTAAGTTTGATTAAGACTGATTTCGAGTATCAGAATATAATATGATCTCAAATTTAATCTTACAAAACTTAAAAACGTTCTTTGTTGCTTTGCTCCCTTTGCTGCTTTGCGAGAAACAACGTAGGTTTGTTATATCGTTTAAACCTGGCACATTGGAAAATCTGGCGGTAAAGAAAGTATTTGATTTTAGTTTGCTTCGTCGCATCTTCACTTTTGCGGCACCATATAAAAGGGCTTTGTATCTCTCGATGGTAATGACCGTGATCTTTGCGGTAATATCTCCGTTACGGCCTTATCTAATTCAGATAACAGTTGATAAATACATCTCTAATCAGCTTATGCGGATGCTGGTTATTGTGACGGTCATACAGATCCTGTTGTTGTTGCTGGAAACGGTGGTTCGTTTCTGGTTCTCTTATCTGACTAACTGGCTGGGGCAATCAGTGATCAAAGATCTGAGGGTGACGGTATTTAAGAAGATTGTGCATCTGAACCTGGCCTTTTTTGACAAAACCCCTATTGGTACGCTGACTACCCGGAGCATCAATGATATTGAGGCTATCAATGATGTGTTTTCGGAGGGGATCATTTCCATTATTTCGGATCTGTTGATGATTATTGCCATACTGGTGGTAATGTTTATTGAAGACTGGCGGCTGACGCTGGTGAGCTTGTCGCCATTCCCGGTGCTGATTTTTGCCACGTATGTGTTTAAGGAGAGTGTGAATAAGTCTTTTTACCGGGTGCGTAATGCGGTGGCTGCGTTGAATGCCTTTGTACAGGAGCATCTGACTGGTATGGTGGTGGTGCAGGCCTTTACAGCGGAGAAACGGGAGCATGCGCGTTTTAAGCATATCAACAAGGAGCATCGCAGGGCCAATATAGATGCCATTTTCGCTTATTCTGTATTTTTTCCTGTGGTGGAAATCATCCTGGCTATATCATTGGGTTTGATGGTATGGTGGGGTTCCAATAAGGTGTTGAACTATGAGGTGACCCAGGGAGTGATGATTGCTTTTATTATGTACCTCAACATGCTGTTCAGGCCGCTGCGTATGCTGGCGGATAAGTTCAATACCCTGCAGATGGGTATGGTGGCCAGCGAGCGGGTGTTCAAGATACTGGACAACGAAGACTATATACCTGACCGGGGCACACAGCAGGCCGATAATATGAAGGGAGACATTGTGTTTGACCATGTGCATTTTGCATATATAGATGACCGTTATATACTGAAGGACATTAGCTTTCATGCTTCTCCTGGTGACACGGTGGCGATTGTGGGGCATACTGGTTCGGGTAAGACCACGATTATCAGTATTTTGAACCGCCTGTATGAGATTCAGAGGGGGCATATCCGGATTGATGGCGTTGACCTGCCGGATTATTCGCTGGAGGCGTTGCGGAGTAGGATCGGGGTGGTGTTGCAGGATGTGTTTCTGTTTTCCGGATCTATTTATGACAACATCACGCTGCATAACAGCGCCATTACGAGGCAGCAGGTGGAGGAGGCGTCGAGACTGATTGGTATTCATGACTTTATTATGCAATTGCCTGGGGGGTATGATTACCAGGTGATGGAGCGGGGGAGTACGTTGTCGCTGGGGCAGCGTCAGCTTATTTCCTTTGTGCGGGCGTTGTTGTATAATCCGGCTATCCTGGTCCTGGATGAGGCTACCTCTTCCGTGGACACGGAATCTGAGATGATGATCCAGCAGGCTATTGACAAGCTGATTGCAGACAGGACGGCGATTATTATTGCGCATCGGTTGTCTACTATCAGTAAGGCGGATAAGATTATTGTGCTGGATAAGGGGGAGATCAAGGAGATGGGAACGCATGAGGAGTTGTTGAAGCTGGAGGGGTTTTATTACAAGCTGCACAGTATGCAGTTCGGTGTGAAGAGGGCGGTTTGAGGGAGCAAGGTATAGTGAAAAAAAATATATATTGTATTAAGACAGAGCGGCTGGTTTTCAGCCGCTTTTTTTATGTAGAAAAATATCTCTTCAGCAAAACTAATATCCTGATTATCAATATAATTAGATAATACTACCCTTTTTTTTCATCGTCGCTTAATTTTTGACTTAAAATCGTTTATCTTTGCGCAAAATTTCAGAAAACGGTGATTTCTTTCAGTCAGTTCAAACATAGAATGGTAGCACTTGTGATGGTCCTTGGACTTCACAGTTTTGGTAATTTTTCTTTTGCGCAGGAAGCGCACCCGGAGCACGCTACAGAAGCTGCTGCCGGCGCGCATGAAGCACATGAAGCGGAAGCAGCCGAGCCAAAGAAATTTGATGCCAAGGAAGTTATTCTGGGCCACGTAAAAGATGCACACGACTGGCATCTTTTCAGCATTGGCGAAACTCACGTAACCATACCGCTTCCGGTTATCATATATAACCCTAACCGTGGTACTTCTGTATTTTCTTCTTCAGCATTTCATCATGGTCATGCGTCTCATGATGGTTATCGCCTGGTGAATGAGCATTATCTGCATGAAAAGGGACTGGAAGAAGCGAAATATCCTGCAGGTAAGATCATTGCGGTGGATGCCAACGACAATCCGACTGGCGAAGAGATCTATGATCTGTCGATGACCAAGAATATCACCTCTATGTTCATTGCCGCTATCCTGCTGGTAGTGTTGATGTTGAATGTGGCGAAAGCATATAAAACACGTGGTTCCAAGAAGGCGCCTAAAGGTTTCCAGAGTCTGATGGAGCCGGTGATCATCTTTATCCGCGACGAAGTGGTGAAGCCTAACATTCCTGGTAAGGCTGAAAAATATACTCCGCTGATTCTGACAATATTCTTCTTTATTCTGATCAATAACCTGTTGGGTCTGTTACCTGGTTCTGCCAACGTAACGGGTAACATTGCGGTGACTCTCGCGCTGGCGGTGGTAAGCTTTGCTGTTACTATGTTCAGCACCAACAAGCATTTCTGGGGACACATTTTCAATCCTCCGGTTCCTGGATTTGTAAAAGTGATTCTGGCTCCGGTGGAGCTGATTGGTATCATTACCAAACCGGTATCTCTCACTGTCCGTCTGTTTGCCAACATCATGGCGGGTCACATTATTATTCTCAGTATTATATCCCTGGTATTTATATTCGGTTCACTGAACAAGGTTGCCGGTTATGGATTTCTGCCGATTACGGTTGCCTTCAACATTGTAATGATGATGCTGGAGTTGCTGGTGGCATTTATCCAGGCATTCATTTTTGCCAACCTGACAGCGGTGTTTATCGGACAGGCGATGGAAGGCGGTCATGACGAAGCGCACCACTAGAAGACATTAGGTTTCAGGAGTTAGCATTTAGCATGGACTAAAAGCTAACTCCTGAAAAGCTAAAAGGGGGTTCTGATTTTAAGTTGAAATTTTTTTAATTACAAATACATATTCATTATGGCACTTTTGACTGTTTTATTGCAGGCTGCTGCTGCATCTGGTTTAGCTAAAGCTGGTGGTGCTGTTGGTGCTGGTATCGCTGCTATCGCAGCTGGTATCGGTGTAGGTAACATCGGTAAGAGCGCTCTGGAGTCTATCGCTCGTCAACCAGAAGCTGCTAACGACATCCGTGCGAACATGATCCTGGCTGCTGCGCTGGTAGAGGGTGTTGCCCTCTTCGGTGTAATCGCTGGTCTGCTGGCGGTAGTTCTGTAAGCCAAACTTTTTACTGCATCCGGCGCACAGGGCAATGGATGCAGTAAATCTTTCTATCCGGCATTTTATTATTCAGAAAAGGAGTTTTCTGAAACCGATAAATATCAACATAAAAAAATAATAAAATTCTAACTATATGGATCTGTTGCTACCAGCGTCAGGCTTGTTTTTTATCTCATTACTGATTTTCATTATTGTATTCCTTATTCTGAAGAAATTTGCCTGGAAGCCTATTCTGGCGGTATTGAAGGAGAGGGAAGGTTCCATTGCTGATTCTATTGCTTCTGCTGAAAGAGTGAAAGAAGAGATGGCGCAGATGAAAGCAGAGCATGAGCATGTACTGGCTGAGGCCAAAGCAGAAAGAAGCAAGATCCTGAAAGAGGCTAAAGACGCTAAAGATCAGATCATCAGCGAAGCTAAAGCTCAGGCTCAGGCTGAAGCGAAGAAGATCATCAGCGAAGCTTATACAGCTATTGAAAACCAGAAAATGGCAGCTTTGACTGACGTGAAAAACCAGGTGGGGACACTGGTAATTGAAGTAGCTGAGAAAGTGTTGAGAAAAGAACTGTCTGATAAAACAGCTCAGGAAAGCTACGTGAAACAACTGGCAGGAGAAATAAAACTGAATTAAGGTACTGGCGCTGTATCAGGTAGTGATGCCTGGCACTGGTGCTAAAAGATATAAACTATATGCAGAATCCCCGTTTAGCATCCCGATATGCAAAATCATTGATAGACCTGGCGAAAGAAAAAGACCAGGTTGAAGCGGTGCATAACGACATGCTGTTATTACAGCAGATCATGAAGAGTAACAAAGATGTGGTGAGTTTGCTGAGAAGCCCGATCATCAAGGCAGACAAGAAGGGAAAGATCCTGGCTGCAGTGCTGGATGGTCGTATTAGCGCAGCCACTATGGCATTCATCAATCTGCTGGTAAATAAAGGACGTGAAAGCTTTCTGCCTGAAATAGCTGTTGATTTTTCACGCCAGTATAACATTTTGAACAACATTGCTCTGGTGAAGATCACTACTGCGGTAGAACTGGATCCTGCCACCCTGGATGTTATCAAGCAGAAGGTGGCTTCTGAGATGCCGCAGCAGGTTAAGCTGGAAACAGCTGTAAATGCAGATCTGATCGGTGGTTTCCTGCTGGAGGCTAATGACCGTTTGTTTGATGCGTCAGTGCTGCGTGATCTGAAAGATATCAAACAGCAGTTTACAAAGAATATTTACGTATCTAACATACGTTAATTATACAGCAGCCGCTGCGTACACGCAAAGCTGTTGTCGTTATACTAAATTTATCTAACGACTTTTTTTAAAATCATAATTATGGTTGATATTAAACCTGATGAAATTTCGGCGATATTACGCCAGCAGTTAAGCAACTTCAATGCTTCTGCCGATCTCGAAGAGGTGGGCACAGTATTGTCGGTGGGTGATGGTATCGCCCGCATTTACGGTTTGGGCAATGTGCGTTACGGTGAACTGGTTGAATTCAGCAATGGAACCAAGGCTATTGCATTGAACCTGGAGGAAGATAACGTGGGTGTGGTATTGATGGGTGAATCAGCAGGCATTAAAGAAGGCGATAAAGTTCGCCGTACCAATAAGATCGCTTCTATTAACGTAGGTGAAGGTCTGGTAGGGCGTGTAATTAATACCCTGGGCGAGCCTATCGACGGTAAAGGCCCTATCACTGGCGAACTGTATGAAATGCCGCTGGAGCGTAAAGCGCCGGGTGTATTGTTCCGTGAGCCGGTAAAAGAACCGCTGCAGACAGGTGTGAAAGCGATTGACGCGATGATTCCTATCGGCCGTGGTCAGCGTGAGCTGGTGATTGGTGACCGTCAGACTGGTAAAACTGCCATCTGTATTGACACTATCATCAACCAGAAAGAATTCTTTGACGCAGGTAAGCATGTGTATTGCATATATGTAGCTGTAGGTCAGAAAGCGTCTA
>NZ_DATLKJ010000096.1:0-58704 GCF_035538455.1 Chitinophaga sp. | reverse complement strand
AGCTGGAGAATGGAGAAAGCCTGCTGTTAAAATACTTGGCGCTTTTATACAATATCGGTAAATTTAGGTAAGACGTTGTTGTTTAAGCCCTTATCCCATGGCAAAGATAGATTTAGGTGAAGGCATTAAGCCACCATTTATAGGGACTATTCAGAATCTTTGCATCTACGAGATGTATGGGAGGTACTATATACGCCTGAAGAGTTCCCTTACTGGCAAAAGGGTGAAGAAAGATCCGGCTTTCCGCAATACGATGCGGCATGCCGCTATCCTGGCAGAGGCTTCCCGAATGGCAGCTACCGTCTACCGCGCTTTGCCCAAGGAACAGAAAGAGCATATCTTATATCGGAAGCTTACCGGGATGGCCATACGAATGCTGAAAGAAGGCGCCTCCCAGACCGTTATTGTGGCTGCTTTACAATCCGCATGCCGGAAGCCTGAAAAGAAAACCGTTGTTTTAGCGGAACAAAACAATTCCTCATACATACAACATAAAGTATACCTTGATATGCCCGGCATCTTAAGTGTAAACCAGGAAGGGCGCCTGGAAAATACGCTAATAGTTCCTGTGGAAATTGTTTTACTGGAATAGGTGGCGGTTCAAATATGAGATTGCAGATAACATGCCCGATAAAGACTATGAGAACTGCCTGAGTGAGCTTCCTGTATCTTAAACAGGCTATTAACCCCTTTTCTTTTAATATATTTTCATAATATATTTCAAATCCCGTTGTATTTTAATAGAGCATATTAAATTGTAATTATCAATTTATAAATGGCTTCCGTTAAAACAGCATGTCTCTATTTTTACTGCCTCATTATCACGTATACATATGAAAAAACTTTTTTGCAGTGTAGCGTTGCTGGCTTGCCTGTATGCAGGTGCGCAAACAAAAGACACCGTAGCCCGGCGTATAGTATTGCCTAATGGCTGGTCGCTGACTCCTGTGGGGCATTCGCTGCCACTTGGCGACCTGCCCCTGAATATGACGGTATCCGGTTCCGGGAAGTACCTGGCGGTCAACAACAATGGGCAGAGTAAGCATACCATACAGCTGATTGATGTACAAAAAGAAGTATTGCTGGATGAGGTGACTATACCAAAGTCATGGCTGGGACTGGCGTTCAGCAAGGATGAGCAATTCCTGTATGCCTCCGGCGCCAATGATAATGTAGTCTGGCAGTACCGTATCAATCAGAATAAGCTGCAGGTAGCAGACAGTATCCGGTTGGGATTGGGTTGGCCTAAAGACAAAATATGCCCTACCGGGATGGTGATAGATCATTCACGTAACCGACTATACGTAGTTACCAAAGAAAATAACAGTCTGTATATTATTGATCTTGCTACGAAAAAGATAGATAAACGTATCCCTTTATCAGCAGAGGCATACACTTGTGTGCTGTCGAAAGATAACAATACGCTTTACATAACCCTATGGGGAGGTGATGCGGTGGCTGTATTTGATGCTGCTTCCCAGCAGGTTACCGGAGAAATAAAAACAGGTAGTCATCCTAATGAAATTATATTATCGAAGAATGGTAAGCACCTGTACGTTGCCAATGCGAATGATAACTCTGTGTCTGTGATTACTACTGCTGATAAAAAAGTGATTGAGACCCTGCAGACCGCACTATACCCTGATGCGCCCGCAGGTTCCACTACCAATGGACTTGCGCTATCGGCAAACAATGAGAAATTGTATATCGCTAATGCCGATAATAATTGTCTGGCAGTGTTTGATGTAGAAACACCCGGGAAGAGCAGATCTAAAGGATTTATTCCTGTAGGCTGGTATCCTACCTGTGTGAGGGTTACTGGTAAGAAAATGCTGGTAGCTAACGGAAAAGGATTTACATCAATGGCTAACCCTGAAGGCCCCAATCCCATAAGCCGTAAGGACGCGAGCGGGTCGCACGAAGCCAATACAAGGAAAGATAAACCGGTACAGTACATTGCAGGGTTGTTTAAAGGAACGCTGTCTGTATTTAACGAACCCGGGGAAGCTTTGCTGGGTAAGTGGTCCAGGCTGGTATATGAGAACACGCCTTATACCAAAGAGAAGGAGAAGATGGCAGCAGGAGAGGAGGGTAACCCTATCCCGCGTGTGGCTGGCCAGCCATCTCCTATCAAATACGTGTTCTATGTGATTAAAGAAAACCGGACCTACGACCAGGTGCTGGGTGATATAAATGAAGGTAATGGCGACAGTAGCCTTTGTATATTCCCTGACCGGATCACGCCCAATCAGCATAAGTTGGTGAGAGATTATGTATTGCTGGATAATTTTTATGTAGATGCGGAAGTGAGCGCTGACGGACATAACTGGAGTACGGCCGCTTATGCAACGGATTATGTTGAAAAGACCTGGCCAACCAGCTACGGCGGTCGTGGCGGCACTTATGACTATGAGGGCAGCAGGAAGGTGGCTTATCCGAAGAAGGGCTTTATCTGGGACTATTGTAAACGTGGTGGTGTGTCGTTTCGTTCCTACGGCGAGTTTACAGGCAACAGGAAGGCGACGCTGAAAACCCTGGAGAATAACTTCTGCATCGATTACCCATCATTTGACCTGAGTGTACTGGATATAGATCGTCAGCAGATCTGGCAGCGCGACTTTGATTCCTTGCTGGCGATCGGTGCTGTACCTCATTTCAATACTATTCGTCTTGGAAATGATCATACCAGCGGCATGCGCAAGGGGGCTTATTCTCCTTATGCGGCCGTGGCAGACAATGATCTGGCGGTGGGCCGGCTGATTGAGCATATTTCGAATAGCAAAATCTGGAATGAGAGTGCCATCTTTATTCTGGAGGATGATGCCCAGAATGGGCCGGACCATGTAGATGCGCACCGCTCTACTGCTTATGTGATCAGTCCATATATCAAGCGTTCAACTGTTAACCATAACATGTATTCTACCTCTGGTATGCTGCGCACGATGGAGCTGATACTTGGCCTGCCTCCTATGAGCCAGTATGATGCAGCTGCCACGCCTATGTGGGAGCTGTTTACCTCCCGGCCTGATCTCACGCCGTTTAAAGCGCTTGATGCCAATGTGGATATAAAGGAAAGAAATACTGTTTGGAATGAAAGCGCCCGCCGTTCTGCTGCTTTTGACCTTGCGTATGAAGACCGGGTACCGGATCTGGAGCTGAATGAAGTGGTGTGGAAGGCCATCCATGGTGAGCATGCGGTAATGCCTGCGCCTCGCCGCAGCGCTTTTGTGAAGCTTCAGGCAGAAGAGGACGATGACGATTGATAAAACGATTAAGCAAATCCGGGAAACTTTTCTATTTTAGCCTTTATTAAACGTAAAAACAGTATGGTAGCAAGGAGAGATTTTATCAGGAACAGCGCGCTGCTGGCAGGTGCTGTTGGGTTGGGCGTGCCCAAAACGGTTTTAGGCTGGGATGGATATGCATCACAACGTCCGCCGCTGGCACAGCGCAAATTCACTAGCGAAGTTGTTGAGAAAACGATAGCTTCTGTAAAGAAACAGATTGCCGACACGAAACTGGCGTGGATGTTTGAAAACTGTTTCCCCAATACCCTTGATACCACTGTGAATCATAAAATGATTGATGGTCGCCCGGATACCTTCGTCATTACCGGTGATATCAATGCTATGTGGTTGCGTGATTCATCTGCCCAGGTATGGCCTTATCTGCCGCTGGTGAAAGAGGATGCGAAACTGCAGCAGATGGTTGCCGGTGTTATCAACCGTCAGACTAAATGCATTCTCATAGATCCTTATGCCAATGCTTTCAATGACGGTCCTACAGGCAGCGAGTGGGAGAAAGACCTTACTGATATGAAGCCGGAGCTGCATGAACGTAAATGGGAAATAGATTCACTGTGTTATCCTGTTCGCCTGGCTTACCACTATTGGAAGATAAGCGGTGATACTAAGGTGTTTGATGATAAATACAAACAGGCGGCGCATGCCATTGTGAAAACATTTAAAGAGCAGCAACGTAAGAACGGGAAAGGACCTTACAAGTTCCAGCGTGTTACTGCCTGGCAATCTGATACCGTGCCTAACTCTGGTTATGGTGCGCCCATGCTGCCGGTAGGACTGATTGTATCGATCTTCCGCCCTTCGGATGATGCTACGGTGTTCCCTTTCCTGATCCCGTCCAACATGTTTGCAGTGGTTTCACTGAGACAACTCGCTGAGATTACGGAGAGCATATATAAAGATGCCGCCTTTGCGAAGGAGTGTATTGACCTGGCAGATGAAGTGGATCGCGCTATCAAGGCATATGCTATAGTAGAGCACCCCAAGCTGGGTAATATGTACGGCTTTGAAGTGGATGGTTATGGAAACCGTTTGTTCATTGACGATACGAATGTACCCAGCCTGCTGTCTATCCCATACCTGGGATATACTACTGCAGAAGATCCGCTGTACCAGGCATCCAGGCATTTTGTATGGAGCAGCTTTCATCCCTGGTTTTACAAAGGAAAATATGGAGACGGTATAGGAAGCCCTCATACCGGTGAAAATTATATCTGGCCGATGAGCGTCATTATGAAAGCGCTTACCAGTCATGATAAGGAGGAGATTGCAGCGTGCATAAAAACGCTGCGTAATACCGACGGTAACACCGGATTTATTCATGAATCCTATCAGAAGGATGACCCTACCAAATTTACCCGTAAATGGTTTGCCTGGGCTAACACCCTCTTTGGCGAGCTGATTCTCAAAGTAAGCCAGGAATATCCTGACCTGCTGAAGAGACAATACGCTTAGTATTTTTCGGATTTCCGGATGCAAAGGTTTTTGCATTATGTTCTAAATTGTGAGACATAATGCAAAAACCATTTTTTTTGTATCAAACGAACCAAAAAGATCACATGACACCTGCGGGCATCTATGAGCAAAGAATAAATGAATTTCAACAGGCTATCAGCAAGGAAAAGAAGCTGACAGCTGCATTGTCGTGGGCACGGCTGATCAGTTTTCTCCTGGTTGTCCTGGGGAGCGTTCTTTTTTTCAGAAATGGAAAGCAGGCCTGGTGGTTACTGGTAGTTGGGGCGGGTGTTGTTTCTTTTCTGTATTTCCTGGTACGTTACAGTAAATCCCAAGACAGGCTGGAGTTGCTGAAGGCTTTACTGGATCTCAACCAGAAAGAGCTGCAGCAGATCTCCACCTGGCAGCCGTCTTTTGAAGACGGCCGGGAGTTTGTTGAAGACGGACACGATTTCAGTAGTGATCTTGATGTTTTCGGACCGGCCTCGCTGTTTCAATTTATTAACCGGACCGGTACTCTCTCCGGTAAAGTCAGGCTGGCTGCGTTGATGCGGCAGCCATTGTCACAAAGTGGCATTATTCTCAATACGCAGGAGGCCCTGAAAGCCTTAGCGCCGGATGTGGAATTCAGGCAGCTGCTCACAGCTAATGCTATGCTGGCCAGAGAAGAAGACACTGATAGGAAAGAGATAGCGCGCTGGCTGGAAATGCCTTTTGACTTCCTGTATAGCAAAAAAGCGCTGGTGCTTTCATGGCTCAGCCCTTTGTTGGTGACGGCTACACTGCTTTATTATATTATCAGCGGAACATATCTGCCGCTTTTGATTATATTGATGTTCAACTGGGGTTTCCTTGCCAGTATTCAGAAAAAACTGATGGCCCAGTACAACCTGATGTCGCGCAAGGAACGCATCCTGGAGAAGTTTTCTATACTGCTTCATCTCATCAAAAACAGACCTTTCAACACATCAGTGCTGCTCCAGCAACAAAGGGAAACGGCCATGGAGGCTGATGTAGCGTTGCACAGCCTGTCGCGCATCGGCAGTGCGTTTGATCAGCGTCTTAATCTGCTTGTAGGGTTTGTGCTCAATTCCATCATACTGTATGACCTGCATTGCATTTTGAGGCTGGAACGCTGGAAGTTGCGCCACCGGTCTGATATAGCTGGCTGGTTTGGCGTGATAGAACAGCTGGAAGTATGGAACAGCCTGGCCACTTTTGCATTCAATCATCCTCAATATGTTTATCCGGAGCCCAAAGAAGATACCATGGTGTTGGAAGCCACAGCACTTGGACATCCGTTGATTCCGGCCGCCGAATCAGTGAAGAACAACGGAAGTATTGGAAAAGACGCCAGCTTCCTCATTATCACCGGTTCCAATATGTCCGGCAAAAGTACCTTCCTGCGCAGCGTAGGGGCCAACCTGCTACTGGCTATGTGTGGAGCACCGGTATGCGCAGAGCGGATGATGTTCACGCCTATGCGCATCATGACCTCGATGCGTATCAAAGATTCCATCGCCAGCCACACTTCTTACTTCCAGGCCGAGTTGCTGCGTCTGCAACATATTATCAGGCAGCTGAAAACAGGAGACCGGGTATTTATTATCCTGGATGAGATCCTGAAGGGTACTAACTCAGAAGACAAGCTCTCCGGCTCACGCAGTCTGGTTGAGCATTTTCTGCAATATAACTGTCTGGGGATGATCGCTACGCACGACCTTGAGCTGGGCCGTCTGGAGGAAGCCTACCCCAACCGGATCAGGAACTATTGCTTTGAAAGTACGATCCGGGAAGATCATCTTTTCTTCGACTATACTATCAGGGCGGGCATTGCCCGCAACAAGAACGCTACCTTCCTGATGAAGCAGATGGAGATCATTTAATAATTTTTACTGAAATAATAATATTTATTAACTAATATTTTTAGTAATTTTACTAAAAATATTAGCCTATGACATTGCCGTTCCAGGAAAGTGCAGCAGAGAATCCCTACTATAAAGGACGCGGAGCGCAGATCAATCCCAGGAATAAATACCTGAAGGGGGAGTATGTACAGGAGCATGTGGAAGGTATTGATGAATGGTGGCAGTCTGACGTGCCTACACAGGTATTTGAAGAGCATGCCAAGAACCTTGTAAATAAAGTAGATAGCCCGGATGTGGGCATGTGGTACTCCATGAACCCTTACCAGGGCTGTGAGCACGGCTGTATCTATTGTTATGCCCGCAATGCGCATCAGTATTGGGGGCTGAGTGCCGGCCTCGATTTCGAACGAAAGATCATTGTTAAGCATAATGCGCCAGAATTGTTCCGGAAGTTCCTGGATAACAAGAACTGGGCGCCCAAACCTATTTCTCTGTCGGGGAATACAGACTGTTATCAGCCGGTAGAAAGGAAGATGTGGCTTACCCGCCAGCTTTTGGAGATTGCACTGGAGTACAAGCAGCCGGTTGGCATCATTACCAAGAACTCACTGGTACTGCGCGACCGTTACCTACTGCAGCAGCTGGCGCAGGAAAACCTGGTATGTGTATATGTGTCTGTCACTACTATGCAGGAGGACCTGAGGCAGAAGATGGAACCGCGCACCACGACTGCGGCGCAGCGTTTCAGGATCGTTAAGGATCTCAGTGATCTGGGTATACCCGTTGGCGTTATGACTGCTCCCATGATTCCCGGACTCAATGACTTTGAGATGCCGCGATTGTTGGAAACAGCAGCAGCCAACGGTGCTAAGTATGCAGGCTATACAGTAGTGAGGCTCAATGATGCTGTGAAGGTCATCTTCAAAGACTGGCTTTATAAAAACTTCCCGGACCGTGCTGAAAAAGTATGGCACCAGATCGAAAGCATGCATGGGGGCCAGGTGAACGATAGCGAATTTGGCCGCCGGATGCGGGGTACAGGCAATATCGCGGACCTGATCAAACAACAGTTCCGTATACATATCAAGAAGAATGGCATGAACATGGAGCGCTTTGAGTTTAATACTACTTCCTTCAGGAGACCAACAAATCAGTTAAGCCTATTTTAGAAATAAAAGGGGGGTACCGTTTTGGAACCGAAAAGTCAATACAGGTAAGCTTTTGGGTGAACGGGATGACCGGGTCTGACATTGCTCCACATCGGTGATTTAAATTAATTGTTAACTCTATAAAAAAAGTAGGCTGTATTATTGTGTAATAAAAAAAATAAAATTTATCTTTGTTACAACAATAAAAATTTTAAGTGCAACAACTTCTGTCAACATATAAGATTATCGCGATGGCCTGCAAGCAGAAGCAGGTCAAGGACGGATTGCGGGCATGTTGCACCGATTGTTAACGATAGTAAGTTATCAAACGATACAAAAAGGTCCCGCACTAAAAGGTTGCGGGACCTTTTGCTTTTGAAGCAGTAATGAAATGACGACATTGAAAGAGATCCAAACGATAACTGGACATATAAAACAATACACCTCATGGTGTAAACGGGATGGCTTTGCCTTAAAAAAGCCATGCGGACCAGGTATGTTATTAGTGTAAGCTCAGCTTCACATTATTAGCCCGGTCCGTAAATACGGCCGGGTTTTTTTGTGCACATGAACCCTGTCGCTGACGGATAATAATTTTTTAAGAATGTTATGTGCTAACCCATTTGATGAAAAGAAGAGGTACGGTGCATAACCCCAAAATGTTTGTAACATGAGGAACGTAATTCAAGTTGTAAGAGAGGCTTTACTCACCAATTTCAGGGAGTTAGACCATTGGTTTGAAAAAGACCAGGCTTTGCTGCATTTCAAACCAGACAGCGATCAGTGGAGTATCAGGGAGGTATTGGAGCACATCGCGCTCACCAATTACTTTCTTCTGCTGATCATTAACAAAAGTACACGCCGTGCATTGGAGCGGAAGAAAAGTGGTCATACCGTTATTCTTCCAGCGAATTACGGTGAGAAGTTTGAACAGATCGATATCATAGGCAGTAAATCTTTTGGCTGGGTAAGACCTGAGCACATGGAGCCTACTGGCCTTAAAAATATGCAGGAAGTAAAAGCGTTGCTAAAACAGCAGTATGCTCAGTGCATGTATAATTTATCATTGCTCAAAAACGGTGAAGGAGTGTTGGTATTCACCAACATGTCTGTAAATCATCTGGGCAAACTGGATATTTATCAATACATCTATTTCCTTACAAAACATATTGAGCGCCATATCCGACAGATGAAACGTCTGGAAAAGGAGTATGAAGAAAGCGCTGTGCTGATCTGATTTTATGGTCGACCATGATGTCTATTCTTGTTAATCCTCTGTTTGATTAGAAGTACCGGAAGTACACCTACTTCCGGTTTTTTTATTTTTATCACATAGAAAAAAAACAGAAAAAAGTCTCTTCAAAATTTGCAGAATCAGAATATATCGTATTATCTTTGCGTCGTTAAAAATTATAACAAACAAACGAATAAAAATGAAACGCTTTAATCTACATATGGGTGCACCCATTTCCCGCATAGAGCAGGACTATGGCGTATTCCGGGCGTTTTGTATATACAGGTAGATTATAGTATTTGTCTATATAGCAAAAAGCCCGGATCAATTGGTCCGGGCTTTTTTTTTGCCGACAAACGATGAAGAAATTAGCAGCTGGCACATTAATTATCCTGATGACGTGGTCTGAAAGCGGCCGTAGTAAGGGAGTTAGAGATGGTAACGGAATATCCGGAGCCAAACGGACGAGGTATGTCTTAACGTAGTATATTCGTTAACGTTAGTACCCGGTCCGTGTGTAACAGGCCGGGTTTTTTTGTGCCTGTATTAAGAGATTATTTGAGGAGGTACAATAAACAGGTAGCGGAGTAATCCTGCTCCGCTTACTCCTTTAAAAATATTTTTTTCGTCTCTGTTTGCAATTAATCCCCATTTTCAGGTTATCAACAGGATAACTTGTAACTTTCCCCAAAACAGTCGTGACCCGTTCCGGCTGCGATGATAATACGGTTTGCCGCGGGCCTGCGAGGCCCCGGTAAATCCTTATCAGGAAAGATTAACATTTAAAACGAAGGTAAATGAACGCAGCAGTGAATAAGAATATTGACATACGCGATGGTGAGCATTTTGATCCGAAAGGAGTTTATACCATCCACTTTAACAGTATTCCTAACATTAACAATATATTCGACATAGACGGCGATAAAGCTTCAGTAGCTTTTATTAAGGGATTTGAAGATAAGATTGTAAATACTTACCGGTATACTGATTATGATAGCAAAAAGAAAAAATACCGGCATAATCAGACGATAGTAGTACTGAACAATAACTGCCTTGTGGCTTTCTGGCAGTCTTGGTGTGAGATACTTCACGATGGCGCCGATGAGACATTGGTAAAGAAGATAACAGAAACGGTTACACGCTATAAGGAAAAGCAACGCCGTGAGCCGCACGAAATAAATCTGATCACCAGTGGCCGCAAAGGGTTGGAGCTGAAAAGCCTGGAGGTAAAGCGCACAAAACTGGATGTAGGCCTGTTTTATGCAGACGAGTTTAAAGAGGTAGACAAGATTATACAACAACGCCTGAGAAAAGATAAAGACAAAGGCATCGTATTGTTGCATGGATTGCCTGGTACCGGAAAAACAACGTACCTGCGCTATCTCATCGGGAGAATAAAGAAGCGTATACTTTTTGTATCTCCTGATCTGGCGAATAATATCATGAACCCGGAGTTCATGGAGCTATTGGTAGATAATCCGAATTGTGTGGTAATAATTGAAGATGCGGAGAATGTGATAATGGATAGGAAGTTTTCCGGCAATTCATCTGTATCCAACCTGCTTAATCTCTCAGACGGTCTGCTGGCGGATTGTCTCAATATCCAGCTGGTATGTTCTTTCAATAGTGAGCTTTCGGCGATAGACAGTGCGCTTCTCCGGAAAGGCCGTCTGATTGCGAGGTATGAGTTCAAACGCCTGCCGGTGGCCAAAGCGCAGAAGCTTTCGCAGCATATGGGTTTTGATTCAGTAATCACAAGACCCATGAGCATTGCAGAAATAGCCAATCAGCATGAACCTTCTTTCGAAGAAAGCAGAAATCATGCAATAGGTTTCAGAAGAGGCCTGATAGAAGTGACGAATTGATATTTTAATTAAAAAAACTACAATTATGAAAAAGAATTACTTGTCCATATACACCAATTATGCAAAGGGTTTCCTGCTTTTACAGGAGACAGTCTCGAGTGATTTAACCCAACATTATGGACAAGTTATTAATTCAGGAAATCGAAGATTATATTGCCGTCTCACGCATCAGGACAGAGAGACGGCGCAAAAGAGCTGTTAAGGAACAAGCTGATAAAGACCTGCTGCAGCTGAGCAGGTTACGAACCAAACAATGGCATACATGGCACAACCGGGGATTTGAACCGTTGATACCGCCTATAATGAATGGCTACATAAGATCTTTCGTGTTGCGGGAAGATGTAGCAAGAGGTAAACAAGCTGATTTTTACCAGGAGGTTCTTAATAAGATCAATACTTATGATCACAGCCATCGCAGGGATTTTAGAATAAGAAGAAGATCGCGTGGTAAAAAGATTTACGTAGTGAAGCCTCAGCAGTTACTTCAACCTACATACGAACATTTTGCAAAGTTGAAGTTTAGCGAAGCGGAGGCACTTTGCTTTGAAGAAAGAGAGATGCCCGATAGCAAGGACTGTAGTAAATCCACCATACGATTGGTGTTTAAAGAGCCGTGGCGTTTTGTGCTGAGTGTAAGACCATATATGATCACGGAGAGAAGAGTGGCGCTTCCTGATTTACAATCGGAAATAGATAAGCTGAGAAGCTATATCGACGGCCGGAACCTTCAGCACAGGATCTGGAAGCTGACGCGGGGTAAGAGATCTTCACGCAGAAGCTGGCTGACTTTTCCAAAGCCGAAAGAGTATTTCAGATTCCGTACTTTATTGCAGACATTAGAGGCAGAATGGTACGGAGAAAATGATTAATGCATAATGCATTTACTTATATTGTTATTGTATAACCCAAACATCCAATTATGTCAAAGATTAAACTGAGTGGGAAAGTATTGAGAAACCTTGGTTATCCGGAAGGGCCGGTAATCAGTGTAGCCATTTCCGTTATAGAAGAGCATTATCCTGATTTTTCACAGGAGGAGGCTGAAGATTTGCTGAAGCAGATATTGGCTGATCCGACGAAGTATGCGGAGGATGAAGTATTGTTAAAGATTGCGGCGCCGCTGATTCCGGTGGAAAATAAGACAATTCCGTTGAATGAGAAGGCTGTTGATTATAGTGTGTATGGCGCTTCTTTTATTGAAGAAGGCGCTTTGAAGCAGATGAAGATGGCGGTTCGTTTGCCGGTAGCCGTTGCAGGCGCTCTGATGCCGGATGCCCATCAGGGTTATGGGTTGCCTATAGGCGGGGTGCTGGCTGCTGATAATGCAGTGATACCTTATGCCGTAGGGGTGGATATCGGTTGCCGGATGTGTCTGAGCATACTGGATCTGCCGGTGGATACACTAGCGACGAAGGAAAGTAATTATAAAAGAGAGCTGATCAGCTTTACAAAATTTGGCGCCGGGGCGGAATGGAAGAATAATGACGCAGATCCTGTATTGGAACGAAAGGAGTTTAATGAAATTCCGTTCCTGCGTTCGTTGACTGGTAAGGCAGCCGGACAGCTGGGTACTTCAGGTTCCGGTAATCACTTTGTAGAATGGGGCGTGGTGGAGATACTGGATGCACAGAATGAATGGCAGCTGGCTCCGGGCAAATATGTAGCGTTATTGTCTCATTCCGGGTCAAGAGGTCTTGGGGCGCAGATTGCGGGGCATTACACCCGTGTGGCAAAGGACGTGTGTCCGCTTCCAAAGGAAGCGCAGCACCTGGCTTATCTGGATATGAATACGGAAGCAGGGCAGGAGTACTGGCTGGCGATGAATCTGGCCGGTGATTACGCTTCTGCATGTCATCACCTGATTCATAAACGTCTGATAAAGGCCATGGGGGCTACTATGTTGGCGAGGATTGAGAACCATCATAACTTTGCCTGGAAAGAAGAGCATCAGGGTAAAGAGCTGATTGTGCATCGTAAAGGGGCTACTCCGGCGGGTAAGGGTGTGTTGGGTATTATTCCCGGATCTATGACAGCGCCTGGGTTTATTGTGCGCGGTAAAGGGCAGGAAGAGAGCTTATCATCCGCATCACATGGCGCCGGAAGACAGATGTCAAGAACCAAGGCTATTCAGTCGATTACTGCTGAGGAACTGAGAAAGATGCTGCGTGATAATGGTGTAACACTGATTGGCGGTGGATTGGATGAAGCACCTGCAGCATATAAGGATATACATGAGGTGATGGCTGCGCAGGCTGATCTTGTTGAGGTGGTAGGACAATTCCAGCCAAAGCTGGTGAGGATGGCTGATGGCGATGGCCCAAGAGAAGATTGATATTTTGTAGACTAATAAGAGCAAGAAAAGGAAGACATTTCGTCTTCCTTTTCTTGCTCTTATTAGTCTACAAAATTAGTGGGATAATTGAAATTTATTACTTAATATTGTACGACTTATCAGCCACCAATGATATAGAAAAATGCCCTTTGCATGTGCTGGCGCCATGTAGGGAAACCTGTGCATCATTATTTTTCCGGACTAAAATTATTATTAATGCATCTGAACTTTCTGGCATTGGCGGTTCCATTCTTTCTGACTTTTATTGGTCTTGAATACCTGGTGGCTAAGAAAAACGGGAAACGCTATTTCAGGTTTAATGATTCAATTGCCAACCTCAGTGTGGGCATTGCGGAGCGGCTGCTGGACACATTCACGGTAGGGGTTTTTTATTTCGTGTATGATTACCTGTATCGTCACTTTGCAGTTTTTGACATAAAGGCATCGGTATTACTATGGGTAGCGCTGCTGATATGTACTGATTTTATCTGGTACTGGTATCACCGGCTTGCACATGAGGTTACACTGTTCTGGTGTGCGCATGTGGTGCATCACCAGAGCGAGGAGTTTAACTATACAGTATCTGCCAGGATTACCGTGTTCCAGGCATTTGTGCGTACTGGTTTCTGGGCGATATTGCCGGTAATTGGCTTCCCTCCGGCGATGATTACCAGTGTATTGCTGGTACATGGGTTGTATCCCTTCTTTATTCATACGCGTACCATCGGTAAGCTCGGTATATTGGAATATATACTGGTAACGCCTTCTCATCACAGGGTACATCATGCGAGTAATCCGAAGTACCTGGATAAAAATTACGGAGATGTATTTATTATCTGGGATAAGTTGTTTGGTACGTTTCAGAAAGAGGAAGAGGAGCCTGTATATGGACTTACCAAATCGTTGGAGAGTAATAGTTTCTTGTGGCAACACTTTCACTTTATACTGGAGATGATCTATTCGGTACGCAAGACAAAAGGATGGAGAAATAAACTCCGTGTGGTTTTTGGGAAACCTGATCATGTAGATCCTGCTGCACGTGTGGTACTGGAAGAAACATTTCTGCTGCGCAACAGCAGTATAACAGAAACGCCTAAACTGAATAATTATGTGGTGTGGCAGATGGCTGCCACACTCACACTACTGTTTATATTTTTATTGCTGGAGCATTATGTACCGGTGTTTGTACAGGTATGCGCTACCTTTCTGATCCTGCTTACGCTTATCAATTGTGGCGCTATCATGGAGCAGAAGCGTTGGGTATTTTATCTGGAGTATGCGCGTTATACCGTATTGTGCCTGGCAATATATTACTATTGGCCGCATCCATTGGTGCCTTTCGTGGCGGCCCTGATTATCACTACTGCGATCTATTTCCAGTCGAGATTGAAGGAAGAATACTTCAGGCTTGTGTATGGTTATACCCGCACATAGATCTTCTTTTTATCCATCCACCAGCCTACAGCGGCGAAGAGGCATACATGAAACAGGGCAAAAAGCAGTGAGCCGTTCATATTGCCACCTATGGGGCGGAATATATTTTCATAGAGCCAGCTGTAGGTGTTCTGGCCTGGTGCAGGCCTGATAAGTAAATACAGTTTTACTACTATCCCTGACAATACGTAGATGAACAACGGATTTTTACCGAATACGGTGAAGAACGGGGTCCATTTCGTTTTGCCCTGGAATTCTACTATGTACATGAGTATTGACAGCAACATGAGTGCGATGCCTACTGTATAGAGGACGTAAGAGCTGGTCCATATTTTTTTATTGATCGGGAGAACGAGGTTCCAGCAGAGTGCGGCGAAGATCATGATACACCCCATAATCATGAGTCTGGCCAGCATTTCATATGTTTTACCTTTTTCCTGAATGAATCTTCCGGCAAGGTATCCGAACAGTACATTACAGGTGGCGGGAAGTGTACTCAGTATACCTTCCGGGTCAAAGGCTACACCTTCGCCATGGTACATATGGTTTTCTCCAAGGAACCATTTATCCAACGGGAGCCCGGCGTATCCTTCAAGACTGTATGGGTCACCGGTACCGAAGGCGAGTAACAGGAACCAGTATACGAAAAGTATGATACAGGCGGAGAGGAATGCGCCTTTATCCTTCAGGTAATGAATGATGAAGGCTGCGAGGCCATAGCATAGCGCAATCCGCGGGAATACTCCCAATATGCGCAGACGGTCGAGTGGTTTCATGATCAATTCGCCGGTGTCGGACCATTTTACAAAAGGGAACCAATTCAGCAGCAGACCGATGATGAAGATGAGCAGGGTGCGGGTAAGGATTTTGCGGATTACGGCGGCGTTACCAGCGGTCTCATATTTTTTGAGGGCGAAGCTCATGGCATTGCCTACAGCGAAGAGGAAGAAGGGGAATACCAGATCAGTGGGTGTACAGCCATGCCATTTGGCATGTTCCAGTGGGCTGTACACATATTCCCAGCTGCCGGGATTGTTAACGAGTATCATGGCAGCTACGGTGAGGCCACGGAATACGTCCAGGGACAGAAAGCGTTGAGGATTTGTCACGGTGGTGATTTTGATATTTTTTTATTTTGGTATTTAAAAATACAGCGATTAATATCCTTTGTCACATCGTCACTTCTGCTAAGGTTTTAAACATCCAAATACTAAAATAAAAAAATATCAAAATACTTTTCCAAGTGATTTCCATTTATCAGAAGCGGGGTACCTGTGCTTTCAACAGTTTTCTGGCAAAGTGTATCCTGCTTTTGATGGTACCGAGTGGTTCCTGCAGCATATCGGCTATTTCAAAATATTTGTATCCTTCGTAGTAAAGTATGAATGGTTGTTTGAAGATTTTAGGCAGATGATAGACGGCTATTTGTATATCTTTTGTACTGAGGTTTGCATCGGCTTTGTTGGAGGTGGGGGTGAGATGGTAGTTTAGGAAAAAGTCGCTTACTGTAGGGGTGGCCAGCATGCGGGTTTTGACTTTTTTGCGGTAATGATTGATGAATATATTCCGCATGATGGTAAAGAGCCATGCCCTAATGTTGGTGCCTTCCAGGTATTTCTCCTGGTTGGATAGTGCCCGGAAGAGGGTTTCCTGGTAGAGGTCTTTAGCTTGTTCAGCATCTTTGGTGAGGGTAAATGCAAAGGGTTTGAGGAAATCAGCATTTCCTATCAGTAAGGTGTTAAATTCAACAGATGACATATTGTTTAAGTTTTACCTTAACTAAATTAAACAAGATAACTATGAGCACAAGCGTACACGACAGTTAGAACTACTTAATTACTAATACATTTTGCTTAATGAGCCTTATGAACACCAACAGTTTTCCCGGGCTTACCGGAACAGTTTGCTTGATAATTTTGGTGGTTAAAATACCTGTGGTCTTTGAATCTGAAAACTGAATTTGCGAATTGACAACCAGAGAGTATTAACGAGAGAAACTGGAAAAAAGATTTCAATTTTTCATCTTATCTGATAATAATTATATATTATTAATTAATTGTTATTATAATTTACTTAAAATTAATTATAACGCCTTTTATATACCTGTTTTTTTACTAATATTGGTTTTCTGGCATAATTGTTTATCGGAATGCCGCTAAAAGTTTAAAAACAAAACGGTTAGGGATTCCGATTCTGTTATCATTTATATACTATTTTTAATAGATTTGCACCTTATTTGGCAATATCGTAACCAGATTGGCCATAATAAGTATGTTTCCAAAAAAGATATTCGAGAAGTTTTTATCCTAGTTAATACATGTTCAAAAAAATATTGCTGATCCAGCTGTTCCTGTTTATTGGCTATTGTGTAACCGCTCAGAATCCCATATTATCCAAAGAGCAGATTCGGCAGATGAAGGTGGATAATTTGTCTGACGACCAGGTGCGGCAGCTGGTGGCGGAAATGAAAAAGAGCAATGTGGCTTTTAATGATATAGACGCGTATGCTCAGCAGAAGGGCATTCCGGATATTGAGATCAGTAAGTTGAAGGCCCGTATCCAGCAGATGGGATTGGACAAGGAACTGGATAAGAGTGTGAAGGATGACGCCAAAAAAGATCAATATGGTTCGCGTAAAGTGGCGGATGCCACTGATGAGCCGAGTATTGATAAGAAAAATGAAACCAGGGAGGACAGGGAACTTGCAAAAAGAAGGAAACGCATTTTCGGATCAGAGCTATTTAATAATAAGAACCTGACTTTTGAGCCCAACCTGAAAATGCCAACTCCCCCCAATTATAGGCTGGCGGCAGAGGATGAGGTGCTGATCGATGTATATGGGTATTCAGAGGTGCAGCATCGCCTAAAGGTATCGCCAGATGGCTATATCCGTATTCCTAACCTTGGCCCGGTGTATGTAAGCGGGTTGACGATGGAAGAGGCCAGGGTACGTATTACCAAGCAATTATCGTCAATTTATAGTGGTATTAAGTCGGGAAACACTTTTGTCCAGATTGCTTTGGGCAATATCCGCAGTATCAGGGTATTGCTGATTGGTGAGGTGGTAAACCCAGGTTCTTATACTATACCTTCACTGGCGACGGTGGCTAATGCATTATATGTTTCGGGAGGTCCTAACGAGAATGGCTCATTCCGCAGCATACAGGTGATCCGCAATGGTTCGCCTGTTGCCACTTTCGATTTGTACGACTTTCTGGCCCACGGAGATCTTACCAATAACATTGTATTGCAGGACCAGGACATTGTGAAAGTGAATCCTTATAAAACGAGGGTGGAGCTTTCCGGTGAGGTGAAACGTCAGGCAATCTTTGAAGCGAAGGAGAATGAAACGTTGCAGCAGATTATTGATTATGCGGGCGGTTATACGGATGTTGCTTTCAAAGATGTTATCCGTGCCTACCGTGTGAATAACAAAGAAAGGGAGGTGGTGAATATTCCTGCTGGCAATGTAGGGGCATTCAGGTTGAAATCGGGGGATCAGTTCTTCGTTGATTCTATCCTGAACCGTTTCAGCAATCGTGTTACTATTTCCGGTGCTGTGTTTCATCCGGGCAATTATGCGTTGGAGGATAACATGACTGTTGCTGATCTTATCAAAAGGGCAGATGGTATAAAAGAGGTGGCGGCTTTATCAAGAGGTTTGATCCGCCGTTTGCAACCGGACTTTACACCAGCCTTCCTGAACTTCAATGTACAGCATGCACTGACAGGCAAAGAGAATATTCGCCTGCAGAAGGAAGACAGCGTAATGATCTATTCCAAATTTGAGTTGCGTGAAGAATATGAGGTAAGAATAGATGGCGAGGTGAATAAACCTGGCTTCTTTACCTACGCAGACAGCATGCGGCTGGAAGACCTCATCTTAATGGCCGGTGGGTTGCGCGATGCGGCTTCTACGCAGCGTGTGGAAATCTCCCGCAGGATACGCAGTGGTTCATACGATCCTAAAGACAGTATTAAAGCTGTGATTCAGCGGTTCGATATCAATGCAGATCTGAGCAACAACCCTGATGCAAAGGCTTTTGCCTTACAACCGTTTGATGAAATTGTAATACGCCGTTCACCTGTGTATTCGACTCAGGCGAATGTGCAGATAGGTGGTGAAGTGATATATCCGGGGGAGTATGCTATTAATACACGCTCGGAACGTATATCTGACCTAATTAAACGAACAGGCGGCCTTCGTCCTGAAGCCTATGCAGAAGGTGCGGTAATGATGCGCAAGACATTTATCAATGAAAGTGACAGTGCGCTGCTGGCAAACAAACTGCAGGTGTTTTATAATAAACTGCAGGACAGCTCTGACATTAAGCGTCTGCAAGAAGCAGTTGCAAGGAAAGAACAATTGTTGGGCATCAATCTCGATCATATCATGAAGCATCCCGGTTCCAAGTATGACTTGCTGCTGGAAGAAGGTGATGTGATTCGGGTACCGAAGAAGTTGCAGACTGTGCAGATGTTCGGAGAGGTGTATTTCCCAAAGAAAGTGAGATTTGATAACAGGTATAGCTTTAAAGATTATATACATGGCGCTGGTGGATTTACATCTCAGGCTTTGAGGAGGAGAAGTTATATCGTGTATGCAAATGGCGAAGTCAAGAACACAAAAAAGGTGTTTTTCTTTAACTCTTATCCAAAAGTGAAGCCTGGTGCGGAGATTTATGTGCCTACGAGGAAGGAGAAGAAGGGATTAACCGGACAAGAAGGTATTGCAATGGCGAGTGGTCTGGCATCTATAGCTCTTGTGATTGTAACGATACTCAATACCGTGAAGTAAATTTGAATCATAATAAGAGAAGAAATCACAATGGAGTTACAAAAACATTCCACCGAAGTTGTTAATCAGGACGATGAAATTTCTTTAAAAGATCTTGTCCTACAGTTACAGCAGTGGTGGCGCTATCTGTTGAGTAAATGGTATATTGTCTTTTTAGCGGGAATTCTTGGTGGAGGATTAGGATTGATATATGCCTTGTACAAAAAGCCATTGTATGTAGCTAATCTGACTTTTGTATTAGAAGATAGTAAAAGCAGCCCGTTGGGGGCTTATGCCGGACTTGCCTCCCAGTTTGGAGTAGATTTGAATGGTAGTTCCTCTGCAGGAGTATTTACGGGGGAAAACATTATTGAGTTTCTCAAAACAAGGCTTATTGTTAATAGGGCTCTTATTTTACCTATCAGCGTGGATGGGAAGAATATGAGTCTTGCAGATTTTTATCTGGATATAAATGGATTTAAGGAGAAATGGAAAAACCAGCCGGCAGGAAATATTACGTTACCTGCGAGTGCTGCAATAGACCCGTTAACACGTAATTATTCCAGATTGCAAGATAGTGTGCTCCAGGTTATTTATGCGGATATCCTGAAAGATAAATTGTCAGTTGGTAAGCCAGACAAGAAATTAGGGTTTATCAACGTAAAATGTACTTCTGGTAATGAAATATTTTCTAAAATGTTTGTGGAACGTGTGGTAAAAGAAGCTATCAGTTTTTACCTTGCCACTAAGACAAAACGTAGCCAATCCAATGTTGATAGATTACAAAGAAAGGTTGACTCTATAGAAGCATTACTGAATAAGAAAACATATTCAGCTGCTGTAGCACAGGATTTGAATCTGAATCCGGCAAAACGTACTGCTTTGGTTGGTACAGAGTTGATTACACGAGATAAAGTCATGCTTCAGGGAATATATGGCGAGCTGGTCAAAAATTTGGAAATCAGCAAAATGACTTTGGAACAGGAAACACCTATTATACAAATTGTGGATACACCTGTGCTCCCATTGGAGAAAGAAAAAACTGGAAGACTTAAAGGCATTATTATAGGAGCATTAGTTGCCGGACTATTCATCATATCTTACCTGACAATCAGACGAGCCCTGAAAAAGGCAATGAGCTGATACTGTTAATTTTGCTTAAATAACTTTGTAATATTGTGAATATCAGAGGAATAGTTATTAAGAATATTTTCTGGATGCTGTTGGAAAGGGGAACTCAACTTGTATCTGGTATTTTAATTTCCGCATTGCTGGCGAGGGGGTTAAGCAAGACGGGGTTTGGTATGTTTCAATATGTGCAGTCGTTGATTACGATTTTTGGCTCCATAGTAATTATATGCGGTTCCGAAATAGTTGTACCTATGTTGGTTAACCAAAAAAGGGAGATGCAGCATATGACACTTATAAATGTTTTTATTTTAAGGATTCTAGCTTCCTCACTTGCCTATATTCTGCTGTTATCTTTCGTTTTTTTTGTTATTCATGAT
Organism: Chitinophaga sp.; assembly: GCF_035538455.1. Taxonomy (GTDB): domain Bacteria; phylum Bacteroidota; class Bacteroidia; order Chitinophagales; family Chitinophagaceae; genus Chitinophaga. The sequence goes on along the minus strand of NZ_DATLKJ010000096.1, from coordinate 37,781 downwards.
CTGAATGTATTAAGAGTGTCCAGTATTTTGGGGCTCACATTTTTTTTCAGAGAACCATTTGGTGTTATTTCAGCATGGCTACAAGCCAGAACTTATAACAGGCCTGCTGTTATTATTAGTATTGCTGCAACGTGCACTAAATTGGTACTGATTATTGTGGGATACTATTTGAAACTGGGGATTCTGTTTTTTGCTTTAGCATTATTCCTGGAAACCTTTATACTAAGTATAGGTTTGCTGATTTATTATATCCTCAATGCCAGAAAGGAAAAACTGGTATTTCGGTTCAGGCTCAGATTAATTAAGAAAATTGCAATGCTAGGAGGGGTTTTCTGGGTTGGTCTTATATTGCAGGCGCTGTTTAGAAGGGTGGATCAGTTGTTGCTCAAGCATTTTTTGTCATTTGACAAAATTGCAACCTATGGTGCAGCTATGCAGATTACTGAGAACTTTTCGCTGATTGCTCCAATTATTGCATCTTCTGTAGCTCCCATGTATATCTTCAGTATAAAAGCTGCAGAAAATGTACGAAAGAATCTCTTTAAGGTACTCCTGATTATGTTGGGAATTAGTCTTGCTGGTAGTATTGGAGTCTCCAGTCTTTCCCCATTCATCGTGAAGATTATTTTTGGAAAAGGATTTAATGAAACCTCCAGAATTCTTAGTTACTCCATTTTCATTTCGGTATTGGTATATATTGATGCCGGATTGAATTTGCTGATTCTGAAAATGCGTGCAGCCAGGTTTCTAACCATAAAATGGATGTTGGCATTGGCTGCAGCTGTAATTACAGATTTGATTTTAATACCAAAGTATAATGAAATGGGAGCTGTTGCCGGATATCTGGCAGGTTACTTAGTAGTGGTAGTGTTTGGCTTTTTTGTGGTGAGATATAAATACAAGTAGAGTATGTTGCATTATAGTCAGAGTTTGGGTTTGATTATATTCAGGAAAATTTTCCTGGCAACGTTCGTTTGTTTTATACTAACACTTTTTTTATCCCCATTCTCACTGACGTTATCAGTTAAGGAATCTGGAAATCCAATGAGTTGGCCCAACCTGCTGGTTTTTGTTCTTTTGGGCTTATCAATATTCGAGAATCTGGTATGGGGAACCAACACAAAGATTGCCATCACTGGTTTGGTGTTGTATGTTTGGTTCATTTATTCCGTTTTTGTATTAATTTTCAATGGTAAGGCACAAGTTCACCTCGGTGAAATATTTGCGCTTTATCGTGTAATTGCTATTTTTTACAGCCTGCGAACCCTATTTCTTTTTGATGGAGAAAATATTTACATCAGATCTGCTGTCTGGTTAGCTGTTCAATTTACTATTCTGGCCTACCTGCAGGAATTTTTCTTTCTGACATATGGAGACGCCGCGTTAGGACTCGATTATAGCTCTATAAAAGTGACCGAAGATATTATGGCTTCTTTGTTCGGATTTTCATTTGTTAGGGCGCATTTTCTGGTAGGAGATCCCAATTATTTTGCACTGTATATTTTGCCAGGAGTTGGCGTTATGACTTATAAGATCATTAATAAATTTACAACAGGACGGTTAATATTATTCATATTCATTTTCACGGGTATTCTACTTACATTTTCCAGAGGAGCACTACTGTCATTTTTTGTTTGTTTTGCCATTTTTTTTTATAGGTCAAATATTTCAATATATAAGAAGGTTGTTACATTCTTAGTGTTCATTTTGTTAGGAATCGGTGTGGTCGCTAACATGAACAGAGGGGAAAATACCTCCTCTTCTTCTGAAGAACGGTCTGCCTTGATCCAGGACGCATTCAAGAAAACAGTTATGAACCCTCTTGGCTATGGTATCGGAGAACTTGTACTTGAATCCAAGGATAATGATATAAAAATGACTGCTCACAATACGTTTGTTGAGATTCTGTTGTTCAGTGGCATTTTAGGATTGGCCATATTCCTTCTTATTATAGGTAAATCTTTGTTATATGCCAGCGGTAATGGGCTTATATTGGCGGTTTTTATTACAGTGCTGATAGCAGGAACATTTTTAAGTTGCACTATCTACATGGTTTACTGGTTGTATTTGCTGGCACCTATTGCATATAATCGAAAAAATATAACAAAGGCCGTTACATGAAAATATTGATTTCCACATTTACATTTTGGCCTCAATCAAATGGTGTTGCCAATTGTGCTTATATGCAGGCGCTTGCTTTTGTTAAATCTGGTCATGATGTAACTGTGGTGACATCCGGTGAAAATAGGGAAGATTTCCATGAAGGTATTCATATTGTCCGATTACCATTATCAGGAAACAGACGTCTGCTGGATTCGGTGGCTGGTAAGGAGAACTATGAACAGTTTCTGTTGAACAACAGCTTTGATGTGATTTTTTTCCATTGCTGGCAGGCATGGCCAGTAGATGGGGCTATTGAAGTATTACATAGATTACCCGCCAAAAAAGTGCTGGTGAGCCATGGAATATCTACTAATACCGCCTTTGACTTTCGTTCATTTATAGCCAAAATACGTTGGCAATATTATCAAAAAGCATTAGTACCAGTAATATTTAAACATCTTGACCACATTGTCTTTCTGGAAGACTATACAGATGGTGATCGTTTTTTAGACCGAGAGCTGAAAGATAAATATTTCCCAGGATTAGCAGCTTCTATAATACCCAATGGTGGGCATATTTATCAGAATGGTAACGTCAATTCATTTCGACAACAACATGAAATCCCGAAGGACGATTTCATGTTGCTTGTAGTGGGAAACTACTCTCGGTTAAAAAATGAACAGGCTGCATTGGAAATTCTTCGGAAATTAAACAGAGAAGATGTAAGCTTAGTAGTAATAGGAGCGAAGCGGAATGATTATAAGGATGAGCTGTTGAAACTATGTGAAAACTATCCTCTTGGTTTACAGAAGAAAATTTATCTCCTGGATTCATTGACCAAAGAGGAAATTGGGGATGCCTATCTGAATGCATCTCTTCTGCTGAACGTTTCACGAACAGAGGCACAGCCTTTGGTTATTCTGGATGCAATTGCCAATGGAGTACCTTTTGTCAGCATTAACCGTGGTAGTATTAGTAAGATACCTGGAGGAGAAACCTGTGACAATTATGGAGAGATGCCTACAGTTATTAATAGATTGATTAACCATAAACTGGAGCTGGAAAAGTTGGCTGTAGAAGGTTTGGCTGCCAGCCTTAGTAAGTATAACTGGACTGTATATGCGCAGCGATATGTCAATCTGGTACAGCAATTAGAGAATAGTTCCAAAGATAATAAATATGAACAGTAAAATTGTTGTAAAGATTTTCGGAGGCTTGGGAAATCAAATGTTTCAGTATGCATGTGGTTATGCCCTTGCGAGGAGATACAATGCTCAATTGTGCCTGGATATATCAGCCTATAAGGTGAAAACGCATCAAGGATTCGAAATACCACGCTTCGAAGGATTCAGTGAAGAGGTATTATCTGAAGATGAGGTGTTGGGGTTGTTTGGTAGGTTTTTCCCATTAAAGCTGTTACTTATCAGGAAGTTATTACCAAATGGCAGATCTGTTTTTGTAGAAAAGAAATTTGGTATGTATAATGAGCTGCCAATGTCTGGGAATTTGATGTATCTGATGGGATATTGGCAATCTGCCAGTTTCTTTAATGAATGTGCAGAAGAACTCAGGGAAAAGTTTGTATTCAAGTTACAGAATCTAGAAAAGAATCAGCCAATTCTGGAGAAAATGAAGCGTAATAATTCCATTGCTATACATGTTCGCCGTGGTGATTATGTCAGCATTAAATCAAACCAACAATATCATGGGGTGTGTTCCCTGGAATATTACAATAACGCAATTGGGTTGATGGAGGAAAAGCTGGATTCGCCTTGCTTTTTTATTTTTTCTGATGATACCGAATGGGCCAACGCCAACCTGGATTTCAAAGGGGCGCAAGTATACCTGGTGGATGTAAATAAAGGATCGGATTCATTTATGGATATGTACATGATATCACAATGTAACCATCAAATTATTGCCAACAGTTCTTTTAGCTGGTGGGGCGCTTGGTTGAATAATCATCCGGAAAAAATAATCGTAGCACCAGAGAAATGGTTCGCTGATACTTCTATTGTTTCTAAAAATATAATTCCGGAAGGATGGATACGGTTATAATGAATAAAGGTATTTGTGAAAATCCACTCATCAGCGTAATAATGGGCTTGAACCAATATAACAGTCATGTGGATGACGCAATAAACAGCATTTTGCGGCAAAATTTTAAACAATTTGAGTTAATAATTGTTGCAAATGCATGTACAGATGAACTGTGGGCTTGGTTGAATAAATTAGCTGACAGCAGAGTACGATTATTCAGGACTTCTATACCGCAACTTACCTTCAATCTTAATTATGCAATTGACTGTTCCAAAACAGATCTAATTGTCAGAATGGATGCAGATGATATTGCGCATCCTGACAGATTGAAGTTGCTGTACGATTATATGAATGTTCATCCGGATGTCTCTGTATGTGGATCTGGGGTAGAGTTAATCGATGAAAATGGTAATATAACGGGTCAACGTAATTTGCCATTAGAGAATGCAACAATACGCAAGCAGCTATTGATCAAAAATCCTATTGTGCACCCTTCAGTGGTGTTTAGAAAGACTGCAATTCTACAGTTAAAAGGATATTTGGGAGGGTTTAACTCGGAGGATTATGACCTCTGGATAAGAGCGCTCAGAGATGAAAAATTCCGGTTTGCCAATTTGGAAACTCCTTTACTCAAATACAGGGTACATGGAAATTCATCACAAGGTTCCAGGCTGGCGTACGCTGAAATTCCTGGTTATTTTATGAGGGAATTCCTTTACACTGGAAAATTTAGGTACCTGAAAGCCTTTTTGGTTTCATTGGGCAAGTTCATGCTCACCAAGAAAAGAGTGGTATAGGTCTAATAGAAGTATAACTTTTGCAATTGATATGAAAACAGTATTACTGATCTCCAATACAGCTTGGAGTTTTTATAAATTCAGGAAAGGTTTGATCACAGCCTTGGTAAATCAGGGGCTGAAAGTTATACTTGTTGCTCCATCGGATGAATTTCAACAACTCCTAGAGGCACTTGGCACAAAATTCATACCTCTGAAAACCCTGGAAGGGAAAAGTAAAAACGCATTCAAGGATATTGCATTTGTAAGAGAGCTATTTGAAATATATCGTAGTGTAACCCCCCATTTAATTATACAATATACAATTAAGCCGAATATTTACAGTTCATATGTAGCGAATAGGCTTAAAATACCAACAATTGGTGTTGTAACTGGGTTGGGTTATACGTTTATCAACAAAAATATTGTATCTGCGATATCACGGCGTTTATACAGGATGGCATTTCGGTTGGTTGGAGAGGTATGGTTTCTGAATGAGGAAGACCGGGAGGTGTTTTACCGTTATAGACTGGTTAACCCTGCAAAAACCCATGTTATAAACGGGGAAGGCGTAAATTGTGCTGAATTTGATCCTGGATTGTTTCTCTCATCAATACCAGCAGGACAACCACTCAGATTTGTGTTGCCAGCAAGGTTGTTATATGATAAAGGGGTATTGGAATATGTGGAGGCTGCAAGGGAAATAAAGATGCGTTATCCAGATGTCGAATTTAACTTGCTTGGGTTTCTGAATGTGAATAATCCCTCAGCTGTTTCTGCGGCCACTATGCAAGAATGGGTTGATGAGGGTGTTGTAAATTATCTTGGCAGCAAAGATGATGTCAGAACTACCCTAATTAGTCATCATTGTGTAGTTTTACCCAGTTACAGGGAAGGAATGTCCATGGTGTTAATGGAAAGTGCAGCACTGGAACGTCCTATTATTGCCAGCAATATTCCTGGATGTAAACAGATAGTAGAGGATGGGAAAACCGGATTTCTATGTCGGCCCAAAGATAAAGCCGATTTGGCCAGACAGATGGAGAAATTCATTTTGCTTGATCAGGAGACTCGCATAAATATGGGAAGACAAGCCCGAAAAAAGATGATGAACGAATTCAGTGAACAAATTATTATTAGTGGCTATATGGAACGAATTTTCGAGTTGCTATAGTTTCAAGTTGGAATTTTATATGGAATATCAATATATTGTAGAAATTTATTAAATAATCAAAATGAAAGTAGCCCTAATAACTGGCATTACAGGGCAGGATGGAGCCTATCTTGCCCAGCTGTTGTTAAAGAAGAACTATGAAGTGCATGGTATTAAAAGAAGGAGCTCATTATTCAACACTGATAGAATTGACCATCTGTACCAGGATCCGCATGAGAATAATGTGAGATTTAAGCTTCATTATGGTGATCTCACAGATTCAACCAATATAATCCGTATTATTCAGGAAGTTCAACCCGATGAAATTTATAATCTGGGAGCCATGAGCCATGTACAGGTAAGTTTTGAAGCTCCTGAATATACAGCTGATGCTGACGGTATTGGCACCCTTCGTATTTTGGAAGCTGTACGTCTGCTGGGACTCACAAATAAAACCAAGATATATCAGGCATCTACATCCGAGCTCTATGGTTTGGTGCAGGAAGTGCCGCAATCTGAGAAAACCCCGTTCTACCCTCGTTCTCCATATGCTGTTGCAAAAATGTATGCATTCTGGATCACTGTGAATTACAGGGAGGCGTATAACATGTATGCCTGTAATGGTATCCTGTTTAACCATGAAAGCCCCTTGCGTGGTGAAACATTCGTTACCAGGAAGATTACCCGTGCAGTAGCAAAATTGTCACTGGGAATGCAGGATAAACTCTATATGGGTAACCTCGATGCGAAGCGTGACTGGGGGCATGCCAAAGATTATGTGGAGGCAATGTGGCTTATCCTTCAACAGGATACACCGGAAGATTTTGTCATAGCTACAGGAATAACTACCACTGTAAGAGACTTTATCACAATGGCGTTCGCTGAGGTAGGAGTAAAGATAGAATTTAAAGGTACCGGTGTTGATGAAAAAGGATATGTAGTAAGCGTAGCCAGCTCAGATTCTCCGCTTAAAGAAGGGCAGGAAGTAGTAGCCATCGATCCCCGTTATTTCAGACCTACTGAAGTGGACTTGCTTATTGGGGATCCTACCAAGTCAAAGACTAAATTAGGTTGGAAACCTAAATATGAATTACCCGCACTGGTAAAGGAAATGGTAGCTGCTGACGTGGAGCTTTTTAAACGCGAAAAACTCCTGAAAGATGCAGGTTATAAGGTATTGAATCAATTTGAATAGTATGAATCTTCAGGATAAAATATATGTTGCCGGCCATCGTGGGATGGTTGGTTCTGCTATTGTAAGACGCCTTCAGAAAGAGGGGTTTACAAATATTGTTTCGCGTGCTTCCGCAGAGCTTGATCTTCGTGACCAGGTTGCAGTTGCAAAATTCTTTGAACAGGAAGAACCGGAATATGTTTTTCTGGCTGCTGCTAAAGTGGGCGGGATTATGGCGAATAATACCTATAGGGGACAATTTATATATGAGAACCTGATGATTCAGAACAACGTCATTCATCAGGCCTATCTGAATGGGGCTAAAAAACTTATGTTCCTCGGTTCATCCTGTATTTATCCAAAGATGGCGCCACAACCCCTGAAAGAAGAATACCTGCTTACAGGTCCACTTGAACCTACCAATGAGCCATATGCAATAGCAAAAATTGCTGGAATTGAAATGTGCGATGCCTATCGGGCCCAGTATGGATGTAATTTCATTTCGGTAATGCCCACTAATCTATATGGCCCTAATGACAATTATGATCTTGTCAATTCACATGTGCTGCCTGCAATGCTCAGGAAAATGCATGAGGCAAAAGAGAATAACGATCCACGGGTGACTATCTGGGGAACGGGAACGCCTAAACGCGAATTTCTCCATGCAGACGATATGGCGGATGCATGTTTTTACCTGATGCAGCATTATAATGAGCAGGGCTTTGTAAATATTGGGGTAGGAGAGGATATCAGCATTGGAGACCTGGCAAAGCTAATTCAGAAGATAGTAGGATTTGGTGGAGAACTTGTATTTGATACCAGTAAGCCTGATGGAACTCCCCGTAAATTGATGGATGTAACCAAACTACACAGTTATGGCTGGAAAGCTGCCATTAATTTGGAAGAAGGTATTCGTAGGGTATATGAAGAAGTAACGAAGACTAACTGGTCTGCATAACATGAAAGTAAATAACCATGTTTTCATCATGGCAGGTGGCGTTGGCAGCCGCTTCTGGCCAAAAAGCCGCAATAATTTCCCCAAGCAGTTTATTGACATACTTGGTATTGGAAAGTCATTGCTGCAACTTACGTACGAACGTTTCCGAAAGCTTGTACCGGAAGAAAATATTTATATCGTTACGAATAAACAATATAAATCACTTGTACAACAGCAGTTGCCTGCCATAAAACAAAGTAACGTTCTCTGTGAACCTTCCCGTAACAATACTGCGCCATGCATTGCGTATGCTGCCTTCAAGCTTGCAGCCTGTGCTCCGGATGCAAATATGGTGGTGGCACCGTCAGATCATTTTATTCTGTATGAGGATATCTTTATTGATAAAATTAAAGCCGGTCTGGAAGTCGTCGCGCAAAAAAATATCTTGCTTACACTAGGTATTACGCCGACCCGACCCGATACTGGTTACGGCTATATTAAATATGAGAAGGGAGGAAGCAACAGTCTGCATAAAGTGGAGCGTTTCACAGAAAAGCCTCCTCTTGAAACTGCCAAGGAGTTTCTGGCAAGTGGAGACTATGTCTGGAACGGCGGAATATTTATCTGGAACGTGAAAGCAGCATTGGCTGCCTTTAAGCAACATGCTCCGGAAGTGTTCAATCTTTTTCAAAAAGGAGAAGGTACATACAATACAGCTGAGGAGCAGGGTTTCATTGATGCCCATTATCCGTTATCTCCCAATATCTCTGTGGATTATGCAATCATGGAGAAAGCTGATAACGTATATACGATTCCCGCTGATTTCGGTTGGAGTGACCTGGGAACATGGGCTTCGCTATACGAAGTGGCCGATAAAAAAGCTACTAACAATGCAATCTCAGCCAGCACCTTGCAGTTGCAGGATACAGAAAACTGTATTATTCATTTACCTGCAGAGAAACTCGCTGTAATCAGAGGATTGAAGGATTATATTGTAGTCGATGATAACGATGTATTGTTGATCTACCCTAAGAAAGAAGAACAGGAAATCAAGAAGATTACGGAGTCTCTTAAAGCTAATAATCAATCTCATTATTTATAATTTTTTTATAGCCCTGCCGTTATTGCGGCAGGGTATATTTTTGTTTTCTCCCTTACTGTCATCCTAATTTATTGAAAATATTATCTTTGCATCTTGGCAACCTCGGCTATAGTGGATCTTATCCACTTTGCAAGGTTATTATAAAGTGTTTGTGACGCCTGACTTCGTGTGTTTTTTAAACTGAACTCAAAAGAAAATTAATGAAGCATCTTTTTTGGATGACAGCAATGCTATTGCTCGCCTGTGCTGTAAGTGCACAGGAAAAACTCCCGGTTGTGGTACCTTACAATTCACAAAATATCCGGGAACTCTATTTGGATTCAAATAACCATCATACGGCTTTTAAGCCTATCCTGCATGTGGACACCAGCGCTATGTACACACGGCCCGATACCACCAAACGCAGCCTGGGACATAGAAAGCTATTTGATGAACATCTGCTGGAGTTCAGGAACAAAGAGTATAATGTATTCATTGACTTCCTGCCAGACTTCCAGATTGGAAAAAGCAGAGATGGTAGCAGGACTACGTGGTTGAATACACGTGGAGCCATCATTCAGGCTAACATTGGTCCAAAATTCTATTTTGAATCTTCTTTTTATGAGAATCAGGGTAAATTCCCGCTTTACCTGGATCAGTATATTCGTAAAAATGATATTGTTCCGGGGCAGGGTGGAATTAAAGACTATAGCGAAGGCAAGGCATTTGATTTCAACTATGCAAGCGCCCTGTTGTCTTATACGCCGAACAAATACCTGAATGTCACCGCAGGTTACGGACAGAATTTTATCGGAGATGGCTATCGCTCATTGATCCTGTCAGATATCACCTTCAGCTATCCTTACCTGAAGATTACAGGTAACCTCGGAAGCGTTCAATATACCGCTATGTGGGCGCAGTTTATGGATAAGCACAGTAAAGATTTTGCTACTGCTTACAATGACCTGGGTTTCTACAAAAAATGGGGGGTATTCCACTTCCTGGACTGGAATGTGAGCAAACGGCTTACTATTGGCCTCTTTGACGCCGTTATCTGGCCTGATGCAGATTCTTCTGGCCGCAAACGCGGATTTGACTGGAGCTATATGAATCCGATCATCTTCCTCCGCTCAGCTGAGTTCTCACAAGGCTCCTCAGATAATGCGCTGGTGGGTATGAATGCGAAATTCAAATTATTCCCCAAAACCACTATTTACGGACAGTTAGTCCTCGACGAAATGAGAGTGAAGGAAGTGCTCAAAGGGAGAGGCTGGTGGGCCAATAAACAGTCCATGCAGCTGGGTTTCCGCTCGTTTGACCTGTTCCGGGTAAGTAACCTGGATCTGCAGGGAGAACTGAATGTAGTAAGACCATATACCTATTCATACAAAAGTACCCTCATCAACTACGAACATTACAATCAATCACTGGCTCATCCGTTGGGGGCCAACTTCTGGGAAGTGCTGGGGATTGCTACCTACCGTATTAAACGTTGGTATGGCCGTGGTGAGTTGATGTACGCCAAATATGGGGATGATCCTGATGCGCAAACAAACTATGGTCATGACATTTCTAAGCCATATACCACGCATCCTAAAGAATACGGCAACTGGATAGGTCAGGGTATTAAAACCAACCTGTTGTACGCTCAGGGAACAGTAGCTTATGTACTGAATCCTAAATATAACTTGCGTTTGGAAGCTGGCCTGGCTGCCCGTCGTTTGAAGAATGATATTACCGGCAGCAAGACAGACCTGATCTTTAACTTTGGGCTGAGAAGTTCATTCAGACAGTTCTATTACGATTTCTAAAGCACTCGCTATATTAGCACGCAAGCCCTTACACTATACGTGTAAGGGCTTTTTATTTTTTACGCAAAAAGGGGCAGGATAATGGACAAAGGCCGAAACAAAACTGACAGCAAAAAGAGTTTTTTCATTAGGTGCAGGAAAACCCGACCTGTCCGCTTATATCCTTAATTGAATATACGAAAAAAATCATAATATCAAATACATAATTCAGTATTTAATGGACTTTTCACGAATATTTATAACTTCGCCGAATGCATTATGTTACAGTAGAAGGGCTTACAAAATCCTTTGGCACCAAACCGTTATTCCGGGATATTTCTTTCCATATAGAAGAAGGAGACAAAATTGCGCTGGTTGCGCTCAATGGTACAGGGAAATCAACCCTGTTGCGCATTTTGTGCGGTAAGGAAGTGCCGGATGAAGGAAAGGTATGGATCCACAAGGACGTGACAGTGGTGATGTTGGAACAACAACATGGTTTTGATCTGAACAAGACTGTATTGGAAAACATTTTTGACCACGACAATCCTGTTCTTAATGCTATCAAAAACTATGAACAGCTTACCGAAGCTGATCATGAACCGGATATGGAGAAGCTCACTGCTGCTATCAGCCAGATGGATGAGCTCAATGCCTGGCATTTTGACTCCAAGGTGAAGCAGATCCTCGGCAAACTTAATATCCATAAGCTAGACCAACCGGTAGGCTCTCTCTCCGGAGGGCAACAAAAAAGGGTCGCCCTCGCTAAGGTGTTGATTGATATAGGGTTTGAGCATAAACATGTGCTGCTCATTATGGATGAACCTACCAACCATCTCGACGTTGGTATGATCGAATGGTTGGAAAACTACCTTGACCAGGAACGTGTAACCTTGTTGCTGGTTACCCATGACCGTTATTTCCTGGATAGTGTTTGCAATGAGATCATGGAGCTTGACAGAGAGCAGCTTTTCATCTATAAGGGGGATTACGAAAATTACCTGGAAAAGAAAGCTGCTCGTGAAGAAAGTGATAAGTCCAGCGTGGAAAAGGCCCGGAATCTTTATCGTAAAGAGTTGGAATGGATGCGTAAGCAACCGAAGGCCCGTACAACCAAGTCCAAATCCCGCCAGGATGCTTTTTATGATGTGAAAGAAAGGGCGGCTACTCGTATACAGGATCAGCAGTTGGAACTGAACGTAAAGATGACCAGGCTGGGGGGCAAAATACTGGAGCTGAAAAAAGTGTATAAAGCCTACGGTAATCATGTGATCCTGAAAGGATTTGACTATACTTTCAAAAAGGGAGAGCGTGTAGGCGTTGTTGGTAAAAATGGAGTAGGTAAATCCACTTTCCTTAATATGCTCCTGGGAAGCGAGCAACCTGATTCCGGTAAGATCAATGTGGGGGAGACAATTGTATTTGGCAATTATTCCCAGACGGGACTTGAAGTGAAGGAAGACATGCGCGTAATAGAGTTTGTAAAAAATATTGCCGAAAACTTTCCGCTCGCAGATGGTACTAAAGTAAGCGCCGCTCAGTTTCTTGAGCTATTCCTCTTCCCGGCGGAGAAACAATATACTTATATTTCCAAGCTTAGCGGAGGAGAGAAAAGAAGGTTGCATCTGCTATCCATTCTCTTCCGCAATCCTAACTTCCTGGTGCTCGATGAGCCAACCAATGATCTCGATCTGCCCACACTCAGTATCCTGGAAACCTTTTTACTGGAATATCAAGGTTGTGTGATCATCGTGAGCCACGATCGTTACTTCATGGATAAGCTCGTGGATCATTTGTTTGTTTTTGAAGGAGAAGGGAAAGTGCGAGATTATCCTGGGAACTATACACAGTATCGAGAGTGGGAGCGGGAAGAAGAACGTAAGCAATCAGTGCTCAAAAAAGAAGAAGATAAAGTGGAGCCTGTTGTGAATAACACCACTCCCGCCGCTGGACAGAAAGCCCGCAAAATGTCTTTCAAGGAGAAAAGAGAATTTGAGCTGCTCGAAAAAGACATCGAACAACTGGAGCAGGAAAAGAAAATCATTGAGGCAGATTTGTCCAGTGGCCAGCTATCATTTGAAAAGATAGAACCCATGACGCATCGGATGGGAGAGATCATGCAATTACTTGATGAAAAAGGGATGCGTTGGTTGGAATTGAGTGAGATAGAAAATTAGTAAAGTAAGAGGCAGAATAGTATACTGTTTTGCCTCTTACTTAATAATGATTTAGTGGTGCTCTATTTATTCTCCATTTTTTCTTTCCACTTGCTTAATTCATCTATCTCCTTCTGTTGTCTGATCAAATGAAGTGTCAGCTCTTCAATTTTCTGCAGCAATTTTTTATTCATTTCACCCACATCAATTCCATCTTTGGAAACCTCTTGTGCAGAGGGTATTTCAGGAAGGTGCTTGTGTTCCTTTATGTATAGCTCAGTTGACTTTAAGGAAGGAAGTTGATAGTTATCCTGGAAAACATAATCAGGCCAGCCAGTGACCGTTACTTTTACTCTTTTGGCGAACATGTCTCCGTTGACGGCCAGCCTGGCCTGTGGGTTAGTGGTGCCAATGCCAACATTACCTGTGGCGCGTTGCAGGTATATCCCTCTTTCAGTACCATTATCATCGACAACGCCGAATGTGGCATAGCTGTCGTTGGTGATATATCCTATGAAGGCCCTTCTTTTACTGTTTTCTGAAATGTCTATTGTGCCGAATCCTCCTGTGATGTCGGCTGTAAACGCACGATAATTAGATCCGCTGGTTTTCATTTGACCGTTTGTAAATACGTTCCCATCGACTGCGAGTTTAGCCTGTGGAGTAGATGTACCAATACCAACGTTGCCGGATACACGTTGTATAAAAATACCTCTTTCTGCTCCGCCGTCATCTACTACGCCAAAGGTGGCATAGGCATTATAACCGGCGTTATATCCCATGAAAGCTCTTCTCTGATTGTTTTCTGAAAGATCTATTGTGCCATAACCATTGAGGATATTGGCCGAAAAGGCGCGATAGTTAGTACCATAGGTTTTAACGCCGCCATTAACTTGCAGAACCGTGGTCCCGTCATCGGGGGCAGATTTGATAAGCGTTCTGTCTGTAGTATTGATGATGGATCCGGCAAGATTGAGTACCGTATTTACATTCCCGTCTCTGTTTCGGCTTTGCAGATACCCCTGGTTACTCATGTAGTAAAGTTCCAGCCCGGAGCCTGTTGCAGGAATTTTGTCAGAACCTTCTATACGGATTAACTTATCAGTTGTATTACCATTGGTAGTTACTGATTTCAGATCTTGTGCCTGTGCTCTTGATTGAATGAAGCATAGGAGGGTAATGGAAGAAAGGGTAAAGAAAGTCTTTTTCATAGATAAATATTTAAAGTGAATCATTAGCAGTTATTATCATGCCGTATGGCTTAACAGGTTTAAAATACCTGTATCCCGGTATTGTCAGGCAGTAGGTATTAATGCAAATTTGAGAAATATAAGGTTATTGTTTCGGGCTTTCTCAGATAAAAGGGAAAATAATATTGTTGACTATGAAATACCAGGAACGTTAATCCAAAAGAATTGCAATAGTGCCTTATTCGTTAACCAGCATTCTATTTTTTTAAATTCTATAGTATGAAAAAGAAAACACTCATTTCAAAATTAACCTTGCACAAGAAAACTATTGCTGAATTACAGCAGAACGTTATTACCGGTGGTGGCGACTGGACGACTATTGGTTGTCAAACCAGGGTAAGAACTATCTGCGACTGCCCGGGGGCGACGTCCAACAGACCGAACACGAGCTGCCCTGTGCAAACTCGCTTTATTGACTGTCTGACGGATATCCGTGACAGATGTTAAGCTGAACTAGTCTCAGCAATGCTAAAAAAGGATGGACCAGAAGTATTGATTTACTTTGGGTCTATCCTTTTTATGTTATGACGGATCATCTCTTCGCAATACATTTATATTGATCATTTGCCATTTTACTCCGATAGAATCAGATTGAAAATTTGGTTGAAAATTTGATAACACTTCTTCCTTGTGAAATTGAAATGAAGAAAAAGGGTTACTTATGATATAGCTTTACCATATGGTAGTCGTATGTATAGTAAATTAACACCAAAGTTAAGGGGGACTTGATGCGGATCTATCCCATAGATATGTTTGTAGTAATGGGTATCAGGAAGGGGTAGGCGTATGTTTGGAATTGATAAATAAGGTGAATATACTATCGCTATGGGGGTACACGCCGGGGTACACGGACGGTTAATTTCTCTTTACTTCCCTTTTTCGCTCTTTCCTCTAAAACCCACGTCCAGTAATGAAAAACGCCCGATCTCAGTAAAGCTGAAATTGGGCGGATTATCTTTTTGGTAGCCTCGTCAAGAATCGAACTTGAATCTGGAGCTTCGGAAACTCTTATACTATCCATTGTACTACGAGGCCAGCAAGGCTGCAAAGCTACATTTTATAAGTAAAAAACCAAAATTGATCTAAAGATTGATATTGCTTTTGAATATTTTCACAGCGATGGCCAGCAGTATCACCCCAAAAAACTTGCGTACTACCATCAGTCCGGCTTTGCCGAGCAGGCGTTCTATGTAATTCAGTGAGCGTAGCACAATAAATATGATGATGAGGTTAAGGATAATGCCTGCAAGAATGTTGTATTCGCCAAAGTTCGCCTTTAACGACATAATAGTGGTGAGTGTACCGGAACCAGCTATCAGGGGAAAGGCAATTGGTACGATGCTTCCGGCCTGGGTGTCCTTTTCGCTCTTGAAGAATTCTATCCCCAGGATCATTTCCAGCCCGATCACGAATATCACAATGGAACCGGCTACCGCGAACGAATGTACGTCAACGCTGAGCAGTTTCAGGAAGGGTTCGCCCACCAGCAGAAATAATACCATCAGGAAGCCTGATGCCAGCGTGGCCTTGCCGGCCTCTATATGTCCCAGTTTTTCTTTTAAGGAAACCAATACGGGTATGGAGCCCACAATGTCAATCACAGCAAATAACGTAAAAGTAATAGCCAGAATTTGGTCGATACTGAACATGCTGTTTCTTTTGTGTAAATATAACCAGAAAGCGGTAAGGTTTTATGCTTAAGCCTTTCTGCCTATCTTTGCTATAACTGAAACCTGTTATGACGGAAGACATAATTATCCAGATCAGTAATAAGATCAAGGAAAAACGGAAAGCCAAAGGGATCACCATCCAGGAGCTGGCAGATAAGGCGGAAGTAAGTAAGGGGTTGATCTCACAAATTGAGAACAACCGTACAGTGCCTTCATTGCTGGTACTGATCAACATTATCAGGGCTTTGAACCTCGATATGAACGAGTTCTTCAACGAAATTGACCAGCAACCCAAAGGCGCCAAGGTTATCATCAAACAGCAGTCTTCCTATCAGCCCTTCGAAAAGGAACCCGCAAAAGGGTTCCACTACAAACGGGTCCTCACTAAAAGTATCAAAAACTTCCCTGTGGACATCGTAATGCTCGAGCTGAAGAAAGGCGCACGCCGTTCCCAGATCGTAAAAACAGATGCCTATGAGTATAAATATATTATCAAAGGCACTGTAGAGTACCTGATAGATAATGAAAAATATATCCTCGAAGAAGGGGACTCACTCTTCTTTGATGGCCGGCTTGGACATAAACCCGCCAATGTCGGTAATGATGATGCGCTTATTCTTGTCGTATACTTCTTCCTGGAAAGCGATAAATAGCATATTTGGACGTTGTAACATATAATATACAAATACTTAACATAAACTTTAGTATAACTTAACATTCGCATCATATACGAGCTTAACCTTTGCATGGTAAACTTTTATCAAGCAAATCTAATTTTGCCATGCACTTAAATCTACATCGCTTTCTCAGGCAGCTGTATGCTTTCCTGCTGCTACTTTTCATTGGGCTCGCTGCCAACGCCCAGCAAACTGTTACAGGTAAGGTTATTGGGGCAGACAATAACCAACCGGTCATCGGCGCCACTGTTAAGGTTAAAGGCGCCAACCGCGGTGCAGTAACCGACGCATCGGGTAATTTCAGTATCGCCGCCGCCGGTACAGACATCCTCCAGGTCAGCTTTATCGGCTACCTCACTGCTCTTCAGCCAGTCAACAACGGCAACAACATTACTATCACACTGGACCCGGACAAAAAAGCCCTCAGCGAAGTCGTAGTAACGGCGCTGGGCATACGAAAAGAAGTAAAACGTGTGGGCTATGCCGTACAGGAAGTAAAAGGTGGAGACCTCATCAAAGCCCGTGAGCCCAACCCGGTGAACGGCCTCGTTGGTAAGGTGGCAGGTCTCACTGTAGGTGCTTCCGCTGAGCTGCTGTCTGCACCACTGGTATTGCTTCGTGGCGACAAAGCCACTCTCTATGTGGTGGACGGTGTTCCTATTAACTCAGATACCTGGAATATTTCACCGGATGATATCGAGAGCTATACTGTACTGAAAGGCGCCACCGCCTCCGCTCTCTATGGCTCCCGCGGTTTATTCGGCGCTATCATGATCACCACCAAAAAAGGATCAAAAGACGCAAGAGGCTTCTCCATTGATTTTAACTCCAGCACTATGTTCGAGAATGGCTTCAATGCCATCCCTAAGGTACAGGATGAATATGGTCCAGGCGACCACGGTAAATATGCTTTCGTGGATGGTAAAGGTGCCGGTGTAAACGATGCCGACTACGATGTATGGGGACCTAAATTTGAAGGACAACTCATTCCTCAGTATGACAGCCCCGTAGATCCCGCCACAGGCAAGCGTACTGGTACCCCCTGGACTGCCCGTGGTAAAAACAACCTGCAACGCTTCCTGCGTACGGGTATGCTGAGCACTAACAACCTCGCTGTATCCTCTCATACTGATAAGGCAGATCTGCGTTTTTCCCTGTCTAATTCCTATCAGAAAGGTATTGTACCCAATACACAGCTCAATATCACTAATTTCAACATCTCTGCAGGATATAACTTCTCACCACGTCTCCGTCTCGATGCTTACATGAACTACAGCCGCCAGTTCTCAGACAATTTCCCGGATGTAGCCTATGGTCCCAACAGTATTATATATAATACACTGATATGGGCCGGCGCCGACTGGAGTATGGATGACATGCGCAACTACTGGCAGCCTGGTAAAGAGGGTATTCAGTCTATCTACGCAGAATATCAGCGTTATCACAACCCCTGGTTTATGAGCTACGAGTGGCTGCGCGGTCACTACAAAACCGATATCAACGGTTACGCGAAGCTGAACTATAAGATTACTGATAACCTGGAAATACAGGCCCGCACACAGATCTCCACTTACGATCTGATGAGGAATGAGAAGATGCCTTACTCTGCGCACCCTTATGGCCGTGAGGAAGGTAAAGGTGATTACAGGGAAGATAAACGTACACTCTTCGATAACAATACCGATGTTTTGTTATCCTATACTAACACTTTCCCCCGCAAAATACGTCTGCATGCTTCAGTGGGTGGTAACGCACGTTCATATAAATACAATTCCAGCTACGTAAGCACCAACTATCTGAATGCACCAGGGTGGTACAGCTTTGCCAATACCCGTGATCCGTTGTATGCAACCAACTATAAAGCAAATATGCTGGTATTGAGTGCCTACGGTTATGTGGATATTGATTTGGGAAAATATGCAACGGTGTCTTTGACAGACAGGATGGATAAGGCATCCAACCTTCCTGTTGGCCACCAGTCATATACTTATCCTTCAGCATCTCTCAGTACAGTAGTATCTGATTATGTAAAACTCCCGAAAGCCATCTCTTTCCTGAAGTTCCGCGGCTCTTATGCTAATGTGAAAGGTGGACAAACAGCTCCTACCATTGGTGCAACACCTGAAGCCAGTTACCCACTTGGTTATGGCACACAGTATGAATCTGCATACGATGGACCATTGTACAGCTCTATGGTGTATGATGTAAAACAGGTGTATGGCAACCAGGCTGGGGCCTTCTTTACAAAAGTACTTTACAGCGATAACCTGGACCCCTTCACCAGTAAGGTATCTGAGGTTGGTATGGACATCCGCTTCCTGAATAACCGTATCGGTCTTGATGCAACCTTTTTCAATGCCAAGAATGGTCCGCGTATCTATACCATATTTACGCCAGCCAGCACCGGCTTTGATTCATATAAGTTAAACGGCGTATCTACACGTAAACAGGGTATAGAGCTGTCATTGAATGCCAATCCTCTCAGGAACCCGAATGGACTTAACTGGAATGTACTGGTGAACTGGTCTACATTCAACGAGAAATATGTAAGCATTATTTCTGGCCGTGATAAACTGGATGCATTCGTGGGTGTGGGCGACCGCACTGATAAATTCTATGGAACTAAATTCGTTAGAACTCCTGATGGCCAAATCGTCAATGGTGCAGATGGTCGTCCTATCGTGAATCCTACCAACCAGTTCCTGGGCTACGCTAATCCTGACTGGGTATGGGGTATCAACAACTCCTTCAGCTATAAAGGCGTATCTCTCAGCTTCCAGTTTGATGGACGCGTTGGCGGTAGCATGATCGATTATATCCAGCAGCAGACATTCCGCGGCGGCCGCAATATCCTCACAACACAGGGCGCGATGGGTGATGCCCGTTATCAGGACTACAAAGGTGTGAAATCATGGCAGGGTGAAGGTGTGCAGATCAGCAACGGTGTACCGATTCAATATGACAACTATGGTAATGTAACCAATGCTGATAAAATGCAATTTGCTCCAAATGGTACCAAAACATACCTGCAGGATTATATCAGCATCTATTATAAAACAAACGAAGCTAACTTAATCAGTAAAACATTTGCCAAACTGCGTGAGGTGACCATCGGCTATGCACTACCGCAAAGCCTGCTGAAAGGCACATTCATCAAGGCGGCCAACGTTTCTTTCGTAGGCAGGAACCTGCTCTATTTTGCAAAGGACAAGGACGTAGATCTGGATCAGTATCCTGGCGGCGACCAGAACTCTTCTACACTGCAGACACCTACCACACGCCGCTATGGCTTTAACGTAAATGTTACTTTCTGATCACTGACCATTTAAACATGCTTTGTATGAAATTCTTTAAAATAGTTGCACTTTCTGCGCTGACTGGTATTGCCTTCAGTAGCTGCAACAAAAAATTTGACGAGTACTCCATTAATACCAACAAGCCTTCCAAAGTTCCACCAAGCCTGGCTTTGGGTGGTGTGTTGAGTGATGTCAACAGTGACAAGCCGTGGAGCAATGTTATGCGTTGGAACCAGTTCGATTGCTGTAACTATAACTATTACGGTGATCAGCGCTACGACTGGAGCGGGGCAGACCTCGGTAATTACTTCTCTCTTTCCAATGTGCAGCAAATGGAACAGGAGGCTGCCCGCCTTGGTGGTCAGGCCGTAAACCCTTATACTGCACTCGGTAAATTCTTCCGTGCATACTTCTACTACCGCATGACCAGCCTGGTTGGCGATTTGCCGCTGAAGGAAGCTGTTCAGGGTAAGGGTGATCTGGAACCAGTTTACGATTCACAAAAGTCTGTGTTTCTGCAAATACTCAGCTGGCTGGAAGAATCCAACACTCAGCTGACCGCGCTGGTTGCCAACCCGGATAAAAGCGCCAGTGCAGATGGACAAATACTGAAAGGTGATTTTTATTTTGGTAATGACCTTGCCAAATGGCAACGTGCAGTGAATACTTTCCGTTTACGGGTATTGATCGCATTAAGTAAGAAAACGGGAGATGCTGATCTGAAGATAGCACAGCAGTTCAAGGATATCATCTCCAACCCGGCAAAATACCCGCTGATAGAAAGTATGGATCAGAACCTGCAGTTCATCTATAACAACATCAATAAATACCCTGTAAACCCAGATAATCTGGGCTTTGACGCTACGCGTTATAACATGTCGGCTAGTTACCTGAATACACTTGTTTCGCTCAACGATCCGAGGGCCTATGTTACAGCTGAACCAGCTACGGAGCAATTGAACAAATTCCATAAAAAGCCTACAGACATTACCGCTTATGTAGGTGCTCCGTCTGGTGAAAGCCTCGATAATATGTCGTCCAAAATGTCGAATGTGGATACTGCCGTTTATTCCCTACGCAGTCGCAGCCGCTACTATAGCAGCTATACCGCCGAACCGGGTGTGATCATCGGTTATGCGGAGCTTTGCTTCAACATTGCGGAAGCTGCCAACCGTGGCTGGATAGACGCAGATGCAGAGGCATGGTATAAAAAAGGCATCAAGGCTTCTCTTGGTTTTTATAGCATACCGGTGAATGTTGCAGGCAATGTGGCAAAAACATATAGCGGTGTGCGTTATGACATCCCATTTGATTTTGAGAACGTGTATTATAAGCAACCGACAGTAAGCTATAAAGGCAACAATGCTGACGGGCTCACACAAATACTTACCCAGAAGTACCTGGCGTTCTTCCAGAACTCAGGTTGGGAGGCTTATTTCAATCAGCGCAGAACCGGTGTACCAGTATTCAGCACTGGCAGCGGTACCGGCAACAGCGGTATGATCCCTAAACGCTTCAAGTATCCTGATAACGAAAAAGCATCCAATACCACTAACTGGACATCTGCACTGCAAAGTCAATTTGGCTCTGGTACTGATGATATCAATGCTCAGATGTGGTTGATTAAATAAGAACTGTGATTTATGTGATTAGTTTGATTGTTGTGATGGGCGAAGATTGTAAAGGTTTATAGTTTAGAAATAAAAATTGGAAGGTCCTTCCTGCTGAAACGCACAGCAGGAAGGGCCTTTCGCTTTTACCTCCGCTACTATATTTGTTGTTAACAAAAATTAATAATAAGTTTAGTGTTTGTTAACATTCTGTTTACATAGGAATATCACCTTTGACCCAAATCGTTTTTGAAATCATGTTGAATATTCCCTGGATACAGCGGCGGCTGCAGCGAGCGCATCATGTTACTTTTTCCCTGTATGCCGCGCTGGTAGCGTTCGGAACGTATTCCTGTATGTATGCCTTCAGGAAGCCCTTTACAGCGGCTATTTTCGAAGGAATGTCTTTCCTGGGGGTGGATTACAAGATATGGCTGGTGATAGCACAGACAATAGGGTATGCCTGCAGTAAATTTTATGGGATAAGGTTTATTGCAGAAATGAAAGGCAACAAGAGGGCACAGAGTATAATTGTGCTGATATTGATTGCATGGATTGCGTTGCTGTGTTTTGCGCTGGCGCCGGCTCCCTGGAATATTGTATTTCTTTTTATCAATGGTTTCCCATTAGGGATGATATGGGGATTGGTGTTCAGCTATCTGGAAGGTAGGCGCAGCACCGAGTTCATGGGGGCGGTGCTTTCAATCAGTTTCATCTTTTCATCTGGGTTTGTGAAATCTGTGGGTAAAATGACGGTGGTCGACTGGGGCATATCGGAAACCTGGATGCCCTTTGTTACAGGCCTGGTTTTTATTGGACCGATACTGTTGTTTATTCTATTACTGGAGCAGATTCCGGCTCCCAGCACAGCAGATGAGGCTCTCCGCACAAAACGTGCTCCCATGAATAAGCAGGAGCGGAAGAAGTTTCTGCATGCTTTTTTACCGGGGTTAATACTGTTGATAGGTAGTTATGTATTACTTACTGTTCTGCGTGATATGCGCGATAATTTTGCTGCCGACATCTGGAAAGACCTGGGATTTGGTTCTGCAGCCGGCATCTTCACCCAAACAGAAATACCCATATCTGTGGCTATTATAGTGATACTGGGAATGCTGGTGTTTGTAAAAAATAATTTCCATGCATTTATGCTGAATCATTTTATTGTGATCACAGGTTTTCTCATTGCGTTGATCAGCACCCTTCTTTTCAGACAGCATCGTCTGGATCCTGTATGGTGGATGACACTCACCGGATTGGGTTTGTATATGGGATACATTCCGTTTAACTGTATATTTTTTGAGAGACTAATTGCAGTATTTAAATACGTAAGCAATGTTGGCTTTATTATGTATGTGGCCGACTCGTTTGGTTACCTCGGCAGCGTAGGAGTGATGCTGGCGAAGAATTGTGGCGGGATCAATCTGTCGTGGAGCCAGTTTTTCATGAACGCGGTTTTCGGTGTATGTGTTACCGGTATCGTGATGATGATTGTGTCTTCCCTATACTTTAAAAAAAGATATGATGCAGTGAACAATACCCCTGGTCAGCAAGAAGCTACTGCTGCCCTGATATAACAGCGACCAGACATAAGAAAGCCTGTTCCGGTGTAAACCAGAACAGGCTTTCTTATGAAATTATTTATCTCCAACTATTCAGTCGCTTTGATCTGCACACATCGTGAAAATCGAAACAATCACAAAGAGTCAGTGTCAGGACTTAGCGTCAGTATTAGGTTTGCTTTCTTTTTTAGGCTCGTCTTTTGCATCTTTGAACTCACGGATACCGCTACCCAAACCACGCATTAATTCAGGAATCTTTTTACCACCAAATAAAAGCAATACCACCAGCGCAATCAGCAGCAATTCTTTGATACCAATTTCCTGCAGAAACAAAAGCGGGATATTCAAAAATGTAGTTGTCATTATCACAGTTTTTATGTTGTTCTACTTATAGAGTTGTGTATTCCACACATAAAGTTAGCACGAAATACGAGTTTTTCCGTTTTTTAGCCAGATATTTAGAAATTTTGATATAATAAACAGATTTTTAAATTGTTATGAATTATAAAATATCACTTTTATATCTTCGTTTTCCACATGCAGGTGGGAAATCCGTCCATACTGTACTTTCAGGTCGAATGAGTCTACCAGCGGGGTATTGGTAGCGTGCGCCAGGATAGATCTGATCACTCCTCCATGTGTAACGAGCACTGTATTGTTGCCTTTCTCTATCAGTTCTGTCACCAGATCCATGCTGCGGGTATAGAGCTCTTCATAACTTTCTCCACCAGGTACTTTTGCCAGTACAAAATCATCTGCCCATGCCTGCAAAGCAGCTTTGTCAATATTATCCCAGGGCAGCATTTCCCATTCGCCAAAGTGCATTTCACGGAGGCGGTCGTCAGTAGTGATATTGTCACCAAATAGAGTGGTGGCCAGCTTCCGGCAACGAATTAATGGACTAGTATATACGTCGAAATCGCCCGCAGGCAGTTTGGCTTTGATCTGTGCGACTTCTTCTTCAAAAGTACCGGCTACATCAATATCAGAAGCCCCGTAACAGATACCGCTTTCGATAGCGGGAGTGGTGTGGCGTATCAGGTATATTTCCATGTGAGTATGCAAAAGCACAAATATATGACTGTTTCGGATACCTGCTGAACGGCGCCGAGGCAGTCGCCGGTATAACCGCCTATCCATTTGCTCATCATGCGGACCATATACCAGCGGGCCAGCACGAGTGCCGGAATGATAAGAAGGAGGGTATAATTCTGCAGGTATATCATAGCGATAATGAGCGGGGTAATGCCAAAAATACCTGCCAGCAGTAAGTCCTGCAAGGTAATACCTTTGGATACTGGTTTGGCTTTACTGTCTTCATTTTCGCGGGCGTAAGAATGTGTATAAATAACGGTAACGGCCACAAAGCGGCTGAGCGGCTGCGCAATGAAAACAGCCAGCGCTACGTGATCCAGGGGTAATGAGAGGAGTGAGGTGAATTTGAGCGTCATCAGGAGCAGCAGTCCCAGCATGCCGAAAGTGCCGATCCGGCTGTCTTTCATGATTTCCAGGATACGTTCTTTAGTCCAGCCGCCGCCAAAGCCGTCACACATATCGGCGAAGCCATCTTCATGAAACGCGCCGGTAACCCATATGCCGGCAATCAGTGCCAGCAGGATGCATACCATTCTGGGAGCGATCTCTCCGAAACCGAGGAGCACAGCCGTCATAATAGCAGCAGTAAGCCAGCCTATCAGCGGCAAGTAACGGGTAGCTTTATTGAGGGCCTCCTCGCTGTGAGGCATGTTAACGTGAACGGGTAAACGTGTATAGAACATGATAGCTGTAAGTATCAGCTGCCATTGTTTTTTCATATGCTGTTACGGTTTGATACCTGCGCGCTGCTGAAGCTGGCCATTTCTTCCAGGAACAGCACGGCACTTTGTATAACGGGAATGGCTATTGCGGCCCCGGTGCCTTCGCCCAGACGCATATCCAGCTGTAACAATGGCTGCACTCCCAGGAACCCTAGCATGGCCTTATGTCCCTTCTCTTCAGAACAGTGTGCATAAACACAATAATCTTTTACTGCAGGCTGCATTGCCACCGCTGCCAGTAAGGCGGAGGTTACAATAAACCCGTCGATCACCACTATCATCTTCAGTGCGGCTGCTTGTAAGATGGCGCCTGTTATCATCGCAATCTCGAAGCCTCCGAAAGTGGCCAGGGCCTGCAAAGCGGTGCGTGGTGACGGATGATGTTGGATCACCTGTTGTAGTACAGCTTTCTTCTGTGCCAGCTGCTGTGTATTACTGCCAGTGCCCGCGCCCGTGCAATCGGCCACAGGAATACTGGTGAAATGGCTCATCAGCAGTGCTGCGGCAGATGTATTGCCGATACCCATCTCTCCAAATCCAATAATATTACAGCCCCCTTCATGTAACATCCTTACTTCTTCCGCCCCGGCTTCCATTGCTAATCTGCACTGGTCCTGTGACATAGCTGGTCCACGCAGCATATGTTGTGTACCCATTGCAATTTTCCTGTCCTTGAGCATAGGATGTCGCGGAAAAACATGGTTAACACCTGCATCTACCACAATGAGCTGCAACTGATGCTGCCGGCAGAATACATTGATAGCGGCGCCTCCCTGCAGAAAATTATAAACCATCTGTGCTGTTACGGCCTGCGGAAATGGGTTCACAACTCCATCAGCGGCAATGCCGTGGTCGCCGGCAAATACAATAACTGCGGGTTTTTTCAGCGCCGGTGTAAGCGTTTCCTGAATCAATCCGGCTTGCAATGCCAACTTTTCCAACTTTCCCAGTGAGCCGGGAGGCTTGGTTTTCTGATTGATCTTGTCTTGCAGTGATTCTCTTAATTCCTGTGAGAGCGGAGTCACTATAATTTCTTTCATCATGACTTTTTTATTACAACCGGGATGCCTGATACCATTAGTGTAACGGTATCAGCTATATGCGCAATATGCTGATTGATCCAACCCTGAACATCTGCAAACTTGCGTCCTACCACGGTGTCCGCGTGTATGCCCATTCCTATTTCGTTGGAGACGATAAAAAAGGTGCCTGCTTTTTGATGCAGCAGTTGTACTTCCTGCTTCATGGCGGCCAGTGTCTTCTCTGGATCATATTCATTTTCTGTGTAGAAGTTGGTAAGCCAGAGCGTTACGCAATCTATCACCACGGTGTGCCCGTCCAACGGGAGGTTGCTCACATACATTTCTTCCTCGTAGTTGATCCATGCCGGCCCGCGGTCATTTTTATGCTTTTCTATGCGTTGCGCAAAGTCGTTGTCCCAAACTTTGGCTGTAGCTACATATACAGGGTGTGCGCTCTGCGACAAAGCCATGTCCTGTGCATATCTGCTTTTTCCGGACCTTACGCCGCCGGTGATCAGATGGATCATGTAGAGATAGATTTTATATGATGAGAGAAGCATGCAGTTAGCTACCAGCAACCAGTAGCTAACTGCTTACTATTATCTGAATACTGGTATAGCCGGGAAGAAATAACCAGTGTAGGCAATGCTCTTCTGGGTAGCACCGGTACCTGCATGATAGATGAACAGGGTGTTCTGCTGGTAATGGTCGCCATAGCCGGATTCCACGGCAGTTGCAATCAGTGTGTTGTTATTGGGATTATATCTGAAACCTGCGCCATAGAGCTCCAGACCTGCTGGCAGCGTTGCAAAAGGAGTTTGCAATGATGATGGATTACCAACTGCATACTTGTAGATTTCCCTGCCGCCGGCGCCCCACGAATTGGTTTTACCGATGAACACCGCATTCTCTGTTGTGGAAGCGCTCAGCATACCTGCATTCCATGCCCCCCAGGAACCATACACATCAAAAGGAACATCAATGTTACTAACGCTCAGTGTCTGTGGATTGATAGCATACAGCGATTTACCTGCTGCAGCCCACACCGTGCCGTCAGGGGTCTGGCAGAAACCAACGTCTGCTTTTACCAGCGTCTGTGCGACACTGAAATCATTACTGTTGAGGGCGATGATGCCATTCTGCTGAGACATTACCAATACATAGTTACCAGCCTTGATCATACCTCCTACCTGGCCAATCACACCATTGATCTTCGCGCCTACTGTGAGCGTTTGCAGGTTTACGGGATATACACCATTGGTCGTGGAAATAAGACCTGTGTTATTATCAACACCACAGAATGCGTTGCCAGCATCTGGCAGCTGCGCAATTCTGCCTACTTCTTTCATATTGTAAGCATCTGCTACCACCAGCGGACCCTGTTTAGATACGAGGTACAGGCGTTTGTTGAAAACAGCTCCATATTCTGTGGTGGTACCCAATGTTTTACCTGGGTTCTCACGCGCAAATATGCGCTGGTGCAACGTGTCGGCGCCATAACGATAGAAATTCACTTCTCCGCCGTCATGTCCGAACCAACCTTCATTTACAATGAAGAAACCATTATCGTATTTGTCAACAACTTTGATGCGGTAAAAGAAAGACGACAGGCTATTACCGGAGCTAACCTTAAATGAGATGGTATAATCACCGGTAGCAGCAGGAGTGAAGGTATAGGTAGAATCAGTCCCCGCGACAGTACCGTTTACCAGCCATAGAAAAGTAGGATTCTTGGAGTTGGTTAGTTGTGGTCTCAATACACGGGTTTCACCCACATTGATAGTGTCCAGTCCGTTTTTCAAGCCGGGATTGCTGATAACAGGAACAATTATTTCTGCAACATTATTATCTTTCTGACAGGCAGTGAAAGTCAGGATGGCTGCAATTGCCAGAAGAAACGAAAGTCGAAGTTTGTGCATGGTTATATTTAGTGTTTAAATATTTAGGGATTTTTTGAGTTACGAATTTCTTCATTTTTGGATGCAATAACCAGTTTCGTCAAAGAAAAAACAGTTTAGTGCATCGAAAAAGAGGAAGTCCGCAAATCAGAAAATCCCTAAAGTAAATGTGGTATCAGTTTTACTATCTCGCGAAGTGCATTCTGCGGCGCACCAGTTCAAAGCTACCGAAGAAGATAGTGCTGTAGATCAGGTTACCGATCAGTGTGTACTGCATATACGGTATAGCCAGTGCATAGCATTTGAGCAGACCTGCAGCATCACGGGTGAACGGCTGGCCGGTGGTAATATCTGTAGAACCGCTGAGCCATACACCGAAGTTGGAGAAGAGGAAATGAATCAGGGCTGCACCTACGGACGCGAGCACAATGTTGCCAACGCTTGCTTTCTTAATGAGCAGCTGCCCCAACAGTACCATGAACACAAAGCTCACATAGTTCCATATCCAGCCTTTATACAGTAGACCTTCCGCATATTGTCTGTGGAAGACCTGCATCAGGATAATATCGCTGATGAATAATGTTAATAAAGGGAACGCGTAGGATTTCCATTTTTCAGAAAAGGAAGCGCCGCCAAACAGGGCCATTGCGCCTACTGGTGTGAACATAGCTATAGGAGACATATTGGTATCTGCTCCCAATACTACACGGATTACGCCCGCTGCCAGTATGAACAGCAGCAACACACCAAACCGGGGATTAAGATTCTTTAATGACATTATCTATGCTGGTTTTTATGTTTACAAGTTAAAAATAATACCGGTATTAAAGTTAAATCGCCGGGAATTATAACCGAGTATATCAAAATATTGATAATCTGTAATATTTCTGAAGCCGGCAAAAATTTTAAGCAAGTTACCAAATTTATATTCACCATAGAGATCCAGGGTATAATAATCCCCCATTGGCGTGGGGCCCTGGTAGCGCTGCCCTGTATATTTGTAGGTCACACTTGTATACAGTGCTGGTGTAATATGATAGCCCAGTGTTGCATTCAATGCATGTTTGGGTATACGGTACAGGTTGTAGTAGGAAGTATCTGACTTGTTTTCCAGGCGCTGAGTAATGCGGCCATCCACATAGGTGTAATTGAGTGTAAGATCCAGGTCGCGGGTGATACGCCAGTTGCCTTCCACTTCCACGCCATAGGCCTTCTGCTTATCAGCATTGCGGTATCCTTCTTCGAAAGTAACCGGATTGAAATAAAAGATGATCAGGTCATGTGTGTTGCGTGCAAACCCGGTGATGCGGAAATCCACGGCATCGTGAGCTACAGTGGCCTGGTATCCGGCTTCATAACTGGTCGTCAGCTCCGGCTTGAGATCTTTGTTACCGTAAGGTGTTGCGTACAGCTGGTACAGGGAGGGTACGCGGTAGGCCGAAGATATGTTGATGAAGAGTTTGTGACGATTGTTGATCAGGTAAGATGGATTGATAGAAAACGTCTGATTGTTCCCGTAAATGCTATGATAATTGAGCCTGCCGCCAGCTTCCAGGTTAAAACCGTTCATGTTGTACAGTAATAGTGACGCGTATACGCTGGTTTGATTTGTATGGGCGCTATCGTCTGAAATCCGTACAGTATAAGGAGTTACCAGACCTTTGGGTAAGGTATTATTGTACTGGTCATTGCGGGAGGTAGTGAAAGCGCCGCCGCCAATCAGCCGCAGTTTGTCGTTAATGTCCCAGTTCACATATGACTCTACATTGTGTGTACTGGAGGTAAAGCGGGAGAAATCATATTTCCTGGACCATGGCCCTGGTGCAATATCAGCCGAATCATTTGTTAGCTCCCGGCGGGTGTCCTGGTAGCTGTAAAGAATATGCCAGCTGCCCTTCCTGAATTTATATTCGCTGCTGAAGCCATTCAGCAGGTATCTGAACTTTCCGCTGTAATCCTTGTCGTCCAGGAAGGAACCTTCGTCAAGATCGTGATTGTACTGACTCCAGTTAAAGAGATACTGAAGGGTCCAACGTTCGCCGGCTTGCAGACCAAGCTTCACAAACACGCTGCGCTGGTTGAATCCGTCCTTATCAAAATCAGCATGACGTGTGGAGTCGTAAGCATCAGAGAAGCCTGCTGTTTTTTCGTATCTGTAGCCGAGCAGGTAAGAGAAGTTTTGCAGATGACCATGCAAACTCACACCAACCTGACGGTCTTTGTAGCTGCCATAACCTACATTAACACCAAGGCCCAGTTTTTTGTCGCCGGCTTTCCGCGTAATGATATTGATCACACCGGTAACGGCATTAGAGCCATATAATGTAGACTGGCTCCCGCGGAGGATTTCGATTCGCTCCACCATATCGGGGGTGATGAAATTGAGGTCAAAGGTGTTGGCAATCTGAGAGGCATCGTTAACGGGTAGTCCGTCAACAAGTATTAGTGCATTGCCGTTGGTAGCGCCACGCATATATACATCCTGGGCGGAGCCGCGGGTGTTTTCTGCTGCGTTGATCACGAGGCCAGCCTGCTCGTTCAGGATAGAAGCAATGGATTTGCCGCTATTCTGTTGCAGGTATTCATGTGAGAGAATAGTGATCACTTTGCCTGTTTCACTGGCTTTCTGCGGGCCTTTTACGGCGGTAACCGTAATCCCGTTTAGCTGACTCACGCGACTGCTGTCCTGTGCTTCGGCACTGATGCCTGCAAGTAAAAGAAGGAAGGAGTAAAGTTTTATCTTCATTAGTTGTTTTTCTATCAGGAATATAAAAAAAGCGGGGATGAAAACGATGAAGGTCATCTGCTTTTATCCCCGCTT
Organism: Chitinophaga sp.; assembly: GCF_035538455.1. GTDB lineage: Bacteria > Bacteroidota > Bacteroidia > Chitinophagales > Chitinophagaceae > Chitinophaga. The sequence continues at coordinate 6,948 of NZ_DATLKJ010000096.1, read as the reverse complement.
CCGGTGTGGTTCATCTTTTATTATCAGCCCGGCATACGGGAGATGTATTTATCCATTTCTTTGATCTGGCTTACAATCTGCGCAGTGGTTGGCTTCTGTGCTTTTGCCCTGCGGAAATAGTCCTTTGCAGATTTGAAATCGCGACGGCTCATAGCAATGGAGGCCAGTGTCAGCAGCGCCGCAGCGGTATTTTCCTTATCCGGAAGACCCATACGCACAGCTTTCTTCAGGTTCTGGTCAGCAGTTTTCAGATCATTTTTCTGGTAGGCAATTGTTCCCAGCTGGAAGTACTGCATACCTTCATATTCTTTCATCGGGCTGCCTGACTGTATACTCTGGCGGATAGTTGCTTCTGCTTTATCCAGATCGTTGGAGTACATCGCCATATTGCTCTGCATAAAGTAGTATACGGAACGGATAGGCTTATACAGCAGTTTGGGGAACTTTACCATGTTCATGAGGGCGGTAGCCTTTTCAATGTCTCCGGCTTCCACCGCTTCCTGTACCAATCTCATAGGCCCGAACAGGATGTGTGTTACGAGGCATATTACGGCCAGCACCAGCACTACGGTGGCTTCCCACCAGCCTACAGTGAAGCCCAGCGCAATTCCGCCCAACAATAACACGATCCCGATAGGGAAACGGTATAAAATAAAGAAGTTAAATGCTTTCATGAATAAACTGTTCGTAAATCACTTGGTTCTAATAGCGGGGGCAAAGATAAATAAAAAAAGAGCTTTTATTGTTTTAGCTTTTAACCCCCTGAACCGTCGCTGCTGGCTTAAGTGTGCGTCTCACGTTGGCTGCCACGATAGCCCCCAGTATGATCAGCACACCGGCAACCTGCAAAGGCGTCACAGATTCATGGAGCAGCAAGGTGGCAGCTATGGTGGCCACGGGTAATTCCGCTGCACTGAGAATGGCGCCCAGCGCCACTCCTGTCTGGGGCATCCCCTTAGAAAACAGGAACGGCGGCAATACTGTACCAAAAGCAGCCAGGGGCAGGCCCCACAACCATAATGATGAACCAGTGAAACGACCGTTTGCCAGGTATACTGGTGGAAATATCAACGTAATCAACAGAAAGGCGCCGGTTACGATCCAGGCGCTTTTAAGCACCGGTGTAAGTGTGTGCCCTACGCGGCCACTCACTACAATGAACATGGTATAGAACAAGGCTGCCAGCAGGCCAAATCCGATGCCCCGCCAGTCGAGATGTACGCTCTGGCCGCTAAACACGCCGCCAGCCAGCAGTGTGCCAGCGAGGATGAATAATACGGCAATCCACTGGATAGGGGTAGGTTTCTTTTTATAAAATGCCCACTCTGCCAGCATACTCATCCAGGTGAACTGCATAAGCAGTATAATACCGATACTCGCCGGAATATATTGCACGCTCTGGTAATAAGTGATACTTACCAGGCCGGTGGAGCTTCCCAGTATAAAGGAAGTCCGCACATCTTTATTTTTCAGGCCATATGTCCTGGCGCGTGAAAGCAGGTGAATAGTCCACAGGGCTATCATTCCGAAGCCCGCCTGCACACTGCAAAGCTCTCCCAGTGTAAATCCTTGCTGATAGCCCAGCTTAACAATTGTGGATAATATACCAAAACTGCATGCACCCAGCAGGACAAGTACTATTCCTTTCCACATAGCATTTCCATTTTAGCCTGCGAATGTAAGTGAATTACTTCTTTTTCCATTTCTCCAGGTCAGGTAGAAATCCCGTCAGTAATCCTATCAACGGCAGGTAAGCGCATACCTGGTATACATAGGTGATACTGGTTGCATCTGCCAGCTTGCCCAGCAGTGCAGAACCAACGCCACCCATACCAAAGGCCAGCCCGAAGAACAGCCCTGCAATCATGCCAACCTTGCCCGGCACCAGTTCCTGTGCATATACGAGTATCGCTGAGAAAGCAGATGACAATATAACTCCAATGAATACGCTGAGTATGGCTGTCCACATCAGGTTAGCATGTGGCAGTAGCAAAGAGAACGGGGCTACACCCAGTATGGAAATCCATATCACATACTTGCGGCCTATTTTATCACCCACAGGCCCGCCGATGAAAGTACCTGCTGCTACTGCAAAAAGGAAGATGAACAGGTACACCTGCGCACTTTGTACAGACACATGGAAACGGTCTATCAGGTAGAAGGTATAGTAGCTGGTCATGCTGGCCATATAGAAGTATTTTGAGAACACCAGTATCAGCAAAATACCCAGCGACAGGATAACAGTGCGCTTCGGGAGCAACGACTGGTCGAGTTGTTGTACAACTTTCTTCGGCTTCAGCCGGTGTGTGTTGGCCTTGTACCATTTACTGATATTGAGCATCACTACGATGGCCAGCAATGCGGCTACCGAAAACCATATTACATGGAACTGCCCCAGCGGCGCAATGATCAAGGCTGCCAGCAACGGCCCCAGGGAGCTGCCTGCATTACCGCCCACCTGGAATAATGACTGCGCCATACCATGTCTACCGCCTGAAGCCATGTAAGCCAGTCGCGAAGCTTCCGGATGAAACACTGCAGAGCCAATACCAGTAAGACATACAGATACCAGCACCATGACAAATGAATGGGCAAACGCCAGGCTGATTAATCCCAGTAATGTAAAGCTCATGCCTATTGCTAATGAATATGGCTGTGGTTTACGGTCAGTGTATAGCCCTACCAATGGCTGCAGCAACGAAGCAGACATCTGGAAAGTAAGTGTAATTAATCCTATCTGCGAATAATTAAGATGCAGTGATTCCCTCACAAGTGGATAAATGGCTGGTATCAACGATTGCAAGGTATCATTCAGCAGATGTGTAAAGCTCAGTGCAATTAATATCGAGAAAGCAGTTTGCTGCGCCGCTTTGCTGGCCATAGCTTTGGTTTCCTCTGTTAATGTCGTTTCCATTTTGATTGAGATCAGATCATCAGATGTTTTAGAATAAAAAAATTACTTGGAGTGGCTACTTATTTTGGTAGCCCAGTGAAATGCCTTCTTAGGGTCTTTGTCTACAATGCTCTGCAGCAGCGCATCGTGCAGATGCTGAGAGTCGGTAAATGAGGACGTATCCCCGTAACGGAGCACGAAAGACTGTTTCAGGTGGCTAGCTACCGTTCTATAAAGATCCAGCATCATTTCGTTTTTGCATGCCTCCGCAATGGCGGTATGAAAATTAATATCGGCCTGTATACATGGCTCAAGGTCATTGGCAATAGCATACTCATAGCGTTTCTTCAGGAAGCCCTTCATCTTTTCAATATCTCTGCTGGTGCGGTTGACCGCCGCTTTTTCGGCAATTTTCACCTCCAGCAGGAAACGCACCTCATTGAGCTCTTCAAATGCAGCACGCTGCAATCGGGCTGTCAGCGGCTCGTTACAGCAGGTCTGCGTCAGTACAAAGGTGCCCAGGCCCTGCTGCACACGTACCAGTCCCTGATTCGACAAAGCCTTTACGGCCTCCCGGATACTGGAACGCCCAACGCTAAACTGCTGCATTAGCTCCGGTTCTGTGGGCAACTTGTCGCCAACAGCAAATTTGCCGGACATGATCATTTCCCGGATACGTCCTGCCACTTCTTCGGCAAGACTTAAACGCTTTATCGGATTGCTTAAACTATTCATCATATCATCAGATGTTTGCAAAGGTAGATATTATTTGGGAATTTTGACACAACAGATATTTTAACTGATATGCAACCCATCCTGGATACCTTACTGCAAATGCCCGCCTGGCAACTCTGGTCTATCTTCCTGACTGAGAACCTCCTTATTATGCTGGGAGTACTGGCCTGGGGTAATGCGCTGCAAGGGAAGCCTGGTCAGCTGATGTTTGTGTATACCCAACGGCAATGGGGTATCTGCCTGCTCACGTGTGCACTGAATACTGTTGTCACCTACGCAGGGTACTGGCTCTGGAAACAGGGGTACATTATCATTACTACATCACTGTCATTCAGGATCATCACAGATGCGGTATTTCTGTTTCTCGCCATGGATCTGCTGATGTATATCTTTCATTACATCATTCATAAAACATTTCTCTACCGCTGGCTGCACCAGCTGCACCATGAAGCCGTTGATCCGCAGCCTATAGACCTGTTTATTCTTCATCCCGTAGAAACCCTTTGCTTTGGCGCACTATGGCTGATGCTGCTCCTGTTTTTCCGCATGAATATCTATGGTATCATGATTTACCTGGCCATAAATGTCTTCTTCGGCATGATGGGACACCTGGGTATGGAGCCGTTGCCCGAAAGGGTTTGTCAATGGCCGGGTTTTAAATACCTCGGTACATCTTCTTTTCATCACCATCATCATCAGCAGGAAAAAGAGAACTTCGGTTTTTATACCAGCATATGGGATCGTCTTTTTCGTACTTATCAATCCCGCTGATCACATTAATGGCACTTCCTCCGGAATAATTTTCTATTTTGGCCAGATTCATACGTGCGTGTTTAATGTTTATTTGCTATATGAGAAAACTGGTTCTAACATTATCGTTATTTATTTCCTTCCGTGCCTATGCCCAGGATGCGTTAAAATATCAGACACCTCCGCAGAGCATTATGGAGCTGGCGATGGCCCAACCATTACCGGCCGTAAGTTTCAGTGGTAAAGGTGATCAGATGCTGATCATGGAGCGCAGTGCCTATCCAACCATTGAAGAATTGTCGCTGCCGGAATACCGTCTGGCAGGAGAGCGCATTAACCCGGCAAACTTTGGTCACAGCCGAGGTAACTACCTGACTTCCATTCGTATTAAGGAAGTGAACGGCAAAAAGGAATACATGGTTACCGGATTGCCTGCCAATGCACGCATCAGCAATGTAACCTGGTCTCCGCTACAAAAGAGTATAGCCTTCACCGTTAGTGACGACAATTCTATCACACTCTGGAGAGCTGATGTCGTGAGCGGTGTCGCGAAGCAAGTGAGCAACCGCAGGCTGAACACTACCTTACACGACGACCTGGTATGGCTGGATGAAGAACGTATCTTTGTATTGGCTGTGCCTTCATCTGTTGGTAAGGCGCCGGAGAAACCATTGGCGCCGGAAGGTCCCACCGTTCAGCAGACAAGCGGGATGGCTGCTCCTGCAGCCACTTTTCAGGATATGTTGAAAAACCCGTATGATGAACAGCTGTTTGATTATTATTTCCGGTCTGAGCCGGTGATTATAGGCAACGGCACCGAACAGGTAATTGGTAAGCCGGGCATTTACACAACTGCCAGTCCGTCTCCCGATAAACAATACCTGCTGGTGGAAACACTGCATCGTCCATACTCTTACCTGGTAGGTAGCAGCCGTTTTCCCGCGGAAACAGAAGTTTGGAAGATTAACGGAGAAAAGGTGAAAACCCTCTCCAGCAGACCACTGGATGAGGCGCGGCCCAAAGGCTTTGATGCTACCAGCAATTATCCCCGTGCTTTTGCGTGGCGTAACGATGCTCCCGCAACTATATACTGGGTACAGGCGCTGGATGGCGGTGACCCAAAGAAAGAAGTCCCTTTCCGCGATGTAATCAATGTGCAGGAAGCGCCTTTCAATGGAGCGCCTGTTGAACTGGCAAAAACAGTAGACCGCTTCTCCGGCATCGCTTGGGGCAACAGCCAGACGGCATTGGTAATGTATTCTAACGATACTAAACAGAAAGTGGTTGTACAGCGTATTGATCCTTCCCATCCGGGACAAGCGCCGCTAACTGTAATAGACCGCTCTGAAAATGACCGCTACAATGATCCCGGAGAGCCGGTGATGACGAAGAATGAATACAATCGTCCCGTATTATATATCTCCACTGCGAATGAATTGCTGATGAAGGCGCCGGGTGCATCTCCGGAAGGCGACCGCCCTTTCCTGGCCAGCTTCAGCCTGAAAGATGGTAAGCAACACATTCTCTGGCGTTCACAGGCGCCTTATTATGAAGAGGTGTCCAATGTGATAGATCCGGCAAAGCTGATGGTGGTAACCACACGTGAATCAGTAACTGCTCCGGCCAACTATTACCTGCAGAACCTTCGTAAGAAAACAGCCGTAGCCCTCACTGCTTTCCCGCATCCACAGCCATTGCTGCTGGGTGTACAGAAGCAACAGCTGAAGTACAAACGCAAAGACGGAGTAGACCTCACTGCAATGCTGTATTTGCCCAAAGGTTATGACCCAGCGAAAGATGGGCGCCTGCCTGTACTGATGTGGGCATATCCCCGTGAGTATAAGTCTGCAAGCGATGCTGCACAGGTGCGCGGCTCTGCTTATAAATTTACCCGTGTAACTTACGGTTCGCCTATCTTCTGGGTTACCCGTGGGTTTGCGGTGATGGATGCTACTGAAATGCCGATCATCGGCGAGGGAGACAAAGAGCCAAACGATACCTACTTAGAGCAACTGGTTATGAATGCGGAAGCTGCCGTAGACAAGATCGCCGGCATGGGTATCGGTGATAAGGATCGCATCGCTGTTGGTGGCCATTCCTATGGCGCTTTTATGACATCTAACCTGCTCGCGCACACGAATCTGTTCAAGGCCGGTATCGCCCGCAGCGGCGCTTATAACCGTACGCTTACACCATTCGGGTTCCAGAATGAACAGCGTACATATTGGCAGGTGCCTGACGTATATTACAAGATGTCGCCATTCTCTTATGCTGATAAACTTAAGACACCGCTGCTGATGATCCACGGAGAGGCAGACAATAACTCCGGCACTTTTCCCATTCAGAGTGAGCGCTTGTATAATGCCATCAAAGGTAATGGCGGTACGGCAAGGCTGGTATTTCTGCCTCAGGAAAGCCATGGCTATGCAGCTAAAGAAAGCATTCTGCATATGCTGTGGGAAATGGATGAATGGCTGATGAAGTACTGTAAATAATAGCTGCAGTATATATGATTAACCCTCAGCTATTCAGGGCAATGTATGCTACTGAATAGCTGAGGGTTAATAGTT